>SXYX01000016.1 GCA_005788175.1 Acidobacteriota bacterium | reverse complement strand
TCCCGGAAGTGGAAAATCAACGCTCACCGATCAGTGGGCAAGACATCTTCTTAATCAAGGTCAACGCGTAGGAATCCTCGCTATTGATCCTTCTTCGCCTTTTTCTGGCGGCGCGCTTTTAGGGGATCGCATTCGTATGGGGCGTACCGCACCTCATCCTAATGTCTTTATTCGATCGATGGCTACTCGAGGTATGATGGGAGGCCTATCACGATCTACACATGATGCAATCGATTTAATCAATGTAGCTGGCTTCGATACTATTCTCGTAGAAACCGTTGGTGTGGGACAAGACGAAGTAGACATCGCTCGAGGAGTCGATACCTGCTGCGTAGTTCTAATACCGGGTATGGGAGATGAAATTCAAGCTATCAAAGCTGGCTTGATGGAAATTGCGGATATTTTTATTTTAAATAAAGCCGATCAACCCGATATTGATCAGGTCGTCGATGCTATTCAGGCCATGAAATCCATCGCCCCACAAAAAGATGTCCGGTATTGGGATGCCCCATGGGTGAAAACAATTGCAACTGAAGGCCAAGGACTCCAAGATCTTGAGCAAATAGTAAATACCCACCAACAATGGCTAGATCAAGCGGGCCACCGAAAGATAAAACAAGAAGCGCGTGTACGTCTTCGTTTGGAGAGGCATCTTTCAGACGTATTAATGCGTCGAGTGAATGCAAGAACGAATAATCATCAGTGGCAAATACTTATCGATCAAGTTATACAAGGTGAACTTACTATCTATGATGCGGTTGAGCGATTAGCAGGATCCTAATCCATTATTTATGATACGGCATGCCTTGAAGAATTGAAAAAGCACGATAAAGTTGCTCACAAAAGAGAACGCGAGCGAGATCATGGGGAAAAGTCATCGGCGAAAGACTCAGAATACTCGAGGCTTCTTGTTTAAGCTTTTCATCCCAGCCATTACTCGACCCGACGGCAAATACTAATGATGTTCCTCGATCAAGATGAGCAGACAATTCTTTAGCAAACTTCTCACTAGTAAGTAAGGGACCCGCTTCGCTGAGTAAAATTAAATAATCTTGGGGCTTCAGGTATTTACGTAATTGCGCTGCCTCATCAGATAATCCCCTTAAGCCAGTATGTTTACTCTCCTCGAGTTTATGTATTTTGAGACGAACGTAACGCCTAAGCAGCCTTTGATAATGTTCCATAAGCTCGCGATGGGCCGGTAGTTTTGATCTACCAAAAGCGATGAGGGTAATGGGATAAGTCACGAGGAGAGGCCTTTCTAGGGGTCTTGCAAAATCACCCTTGGCGATAAGTATTAGGTGCGTAATCATCATACATAGAGAAACATGGAGTCACATAATGAAAAAAATAGCTAAGTGGGCGGCCGGTTTAATCGTTCTTGTAGGTTTGATCGCATGCCAACCTTCTGTTCCCAAAACAGCGCCTGAACTTCCCACAAGTCCGGAAGCGCTCTTTCAAAGTCTTCGTTATGTGGTGATCCAAAAAGATATCTCCCACTTAAAGCAAATTCATACGACCTACCCCAATATTGTTTTCTCTAATGCTTTTTGGTGTGCCTATATGGCCAAGTCTTTAGATATTCAACTCACACCCGAAGAAGCCGCGCTCTTTGAAGTCGAGAGTTTGGTCAAAGAGTATGACAACTTCAATAGCAGTCGCCTCCCGCAAATGGAAACGCCGAATTATAAGATAGAGGATGCCACGAAAGTTTTTGGGGCAAATCTTTATCGTTTGACTAAGGGCTTTAATGCAGAAGCGTGGAAGAAGATGAAAATCATAAGCAAAGAAGAAACGGTTCAGGCCGGCCGCCCTTTAGTACAAATGGGTTTAGGTATAGATAAAGATAAGCAGCTCATGGTGCTCTCGTGTATTCCATTGCCAGGTAAAGACGAAAAAAAACAGTGGGTGATTGTCACACTACAGATGACGGTCAATGAAAAGGGCCTGATGCGCTAATCGCTCGTTGTATTTCCTAATCCTTTTGAGATAATCAACCTATACCGGATGGGGTGTCCTAGAATCCCGGAATAATAGGAGTTCAAATCATGACCAAAACTGTTCATGTCGTAGGTACGGGAACTATCGGTCTCCCGCTGATTTCCCTTTTCGCCTATTACCGAGAAGCCTTAGGTATTGATGAAGTCACTTTCCATAAAAATAGTGTCATTGAACGCCCTAAGATAAAAGACTTGATCGATCGAGGGGCCAAACTAGTCTGCGATATTGATAAAAAGAAGGCCTTTGAAGCCTACGGTACCCCAGTTTCTTATACGCACGAAGAAATTCTCTCTCGTGAAAATATTGTTGTGATTGATTGCTCTCCCAAAGGCAATGAGATGAAAGAGGGTCTTTATAAGAACTATGAAAAAAATGCCCTGGGTTTTATTGCTCAAGGAAGTGAATTTGGTTTCGGAAAAATGTATGCGCGAGGTATTAATGATGAAACTATTGATCCCTCCAAGGATCAATGGATTCAAGTTGTGTCTTGTAACACTCACAACATCTCTGCCATCATCTCGACGATTGCGTTAACTGAAGGTGAAGACAATCTTGAAGAGGGTAACTTTGTCTGTATGCGTCGTTCCAATGATATAAGTCAGACTAAAGATTTCTCGCCGGCACCTCAGGTAGGCTCTCATAAAGACGGTAAATTCGGTACGCACCATGCCCGCGATGCTCATCATCTCTTTAAAACAAAAGGCATTAATCTTCAGCTTTTCTCTTCAGCTGTTAAGCTCCCTACTCAGTACATGCATACGCTTTGGTTTGATTTGCGCTTAAAGCGCGCCACTAATGTGGATAAGATTATGACTTATATCAAAGCCAACGATCGTATTGCGACTACAGAAAAAAAAGATTCAAACACTATCTTTAGTTTTGGTCGTGATCATGGATATTTTGGACGCATCATGAACCAAACCGTGATTCCTACATCGACACTCACTATGCCTCATGATCGCCGACTAGTCGGTATGTGTTTCACCCCTCAAGATGCTAATAGTCTCTTGTCGAGTTTAGCGGCTGCCGTGCGTTATCATCATCCACAAACCTGGGAGACCAAACTCCAAGTACTACGACCTCTTTTCTTCGACGAAGTTTAGGAAACACCCACCTCCTTTTATACTAAAGGGATATCTAGGAGTTATTCCCGTGTCGGCCCATATGATTATCGTGTGTGCACCAAGCGGTAGTGGGAAAACTACTATTCTAAAATCTTTATTCAAGGTGCGACCCGATCTGCATTTTTCTGTAAGTCACACCACCCGTCCCGCAAGACCCAACGAACAAGATGGCATTGATTATCATTTCGTTAGTTCTGCTGCTTTCCAGGACATGATAAATCGGCAAGATTTCATCGAGTATGTGCATAATTACGATCACTTCTATGGAACCTCTCGCCATCCACTCGAAAAGGCACTCAATCATGGGCAGACGGTCGTCTTAGACTTAGAGACCGAGGGCGTAGCACGTATCAAAGATATTTATCCTGCCGCTAAAAGTATTTTCATTCTCCCTCCAAGTCTTGAGGCGTTAAAAAAAAGACTTTACGGTCGAGGAGACGAGAGTTCAATCCAACTCAAACTTCGGATGGCTCAAGTGGCCAATCAATTCGTACAAGCGAATCTTTTTGATTTTATTATCCTGAATGAAACCCAAGCGAAAGCCCAAGTCCAATTGTCTGAATTAATTAAAGCTCTAGAAACTACCGATGAAGTTAAGGTAGAAGAGATGAAGCGTGAGACACAAGTTCATCACGAACGCCTAAAGACCCTACAACGCGAAGCCCTAATGATAGATCAAGGATAAATGATGGATTTTACACTTACAGAAAATACTGAACTCCTGCGACGTGAGGTTAGAAAGTTCGCTGAAAAAGAAATACGTCCTCATGTAATGACTTGGGATGAAAATAAGATATTTCCTCGTGAAGTTATGAAAAAACTTGGGGAAATGGGTATGATGGGGATCATTTTTCCTGAATCATACGGCGGCGCAGGGATGGGTTATATTGAATATGCTGTGGTGGTGGAGGAACTCTCCCGTGTGTGTGGAAGCGTAGGCATTAGCATTGCAGCCCACAATTCTCTGTGTTCAAATCACATTTATGCTATGGGGAATGAGACTCAAAAACAAAAATATTTAGTTCCTTTAGCCAGTGGCCGAGCCCTTGGAGCTTGGGCACTTACTGAGCCTGGGGCTGGCTCAGATGCAGGAGCCCAACAAACGACGGCTAAAAAAGAAGGATCATATTGGGTATTAAACGGTACAAAAAACTTTATTACACACGGTACAGAAGGTGATATTGCGGTCGTTATGGCGCGTACGCGACCTGGTAAAGGAACCGATGGGATTAGTGCCTTTATCTTAGAAAAAGGAATGAACGGTTTTCGTGCTGGCAAACAAGAGGATAAATTAGGATTGCGAGCATCGGATACGAGCGAACTGATTTTAGAAGACGTAAAAGTTTCCGAAGATCACCTTCTAGGCGAAGAAGGAGTCGGTTTCAAGCAAGCGATGAAAACGCTAGATGGCGGTCGTATTAGTATTGGGGCGTTGGCTCTTGGGATGGCTCAAGGTGCCTTTGAAGAGAGCCTAAAATACGCCAAAGTACGACAGACGTTTGGTAAATCGATCATCGAGCATCAAGCTATTGCGCATAAATTGGCTGAGATGCAAGTAAAAGTAGAAGCAGCACGCCTCCTTATTTACAAAGCTGCGAATCTAAAAGATCAGGGATTGCCTTATGCTAAGGCTGCTAGTATGGCCAAACTTTATGCATCGGAATCAGGTTATGAAGTTGCCAATGAAGCGGTCCAAATTTTCGGCGGATATGGCTATTCAAAAGATTATCCTGTAGAAAAGTATTACCGCGACATTAAGCTTTGCGCCATCGGAGAAGGTACCTCTGAGATTCAACGTACGGTCATTGCACGTTATCTTATGCAAGAATTCTAATTATTCCTGCCTCAGGATATTGTTTGACTAGATAGGCTAGGGGCTCTAAGACAAAAGGTCGCGTTAGTGCCTTTGGATGAGGTAGATCTAAAGTCAGTGTCGCCCCCATGTGCGAAAGATCTTCAGGGCTTTTCCATGTCCAATGAAGCATACCTTGATCAGTAGCAATCAAATCAAGATCTAAGATGCGAGGCTGATTCTTACCCAGGCTGCGATCTCGCCCAAGTTTATGTTCAAAGCGCAAAAGAGTTTCTAAAAGGCGGCAAGGATTTGTTTCTGTTGCCACTAAAAAAACTATGGTATTCAAATAAGATGGACCTCGACCCGACTCATCAGGTGTTTCAACAGTAAGGGGCGAGGGAATCATCGCCCCTAGACTGGAGATCATTTCAAGGCCTTGCTTGAGGTAACCCTCCCGATCGCCTAGATTTGAACCGAGTGCGATCAGGACTTTCACTGTTTACGGCCTCTCTCTGCGACGACAACCGTACGAATGCCTCCTCGGATAAGAAAATCACCTTCAATACACATCCATCGAGGTTCAGCTGCCTTGAAGCAATCATCGAGAATTTGATTCGTGACCCCTTCGTGAAAGGCACCTCGATCTCGGTAAGACCAAAGATAGAGTTTGAGAGCCTTACTTTCAAGACATTTATTCTTTGGTTGATAACGAATAGTCAAATGAGCAAAATCGGGCTGACCGGTTAAGGGACACAGGCAAGTGAATTCTTCTGTTATGAATTCAACGGTAAATATATTTTTGGTGGGGCTAGGGAATGTTTCTAAATGAGAAACCGGTCGTGTGACGACGTAAGCAGGCGATGAAGATTGTTTACGCTTAGCCATAAAACTCCTTAAAAATGGTTTGGTCCAGAGGTATAGGGAATGGGATCGATAAGTCCTGCCTCGTGAAAGCCTCTTAGCCGGAGAAGACAAGAATCACAGCGACCACAAGCCCTTTCGTTTTCTTGATAACAAGACCAAGTGAGATGAAAAGGAGCTTTTAGTTTATCGCCCCAAAGAATAATTTCTCTTTTTGATTGATGAAGAAGAGGAGCGTGAAAAGTCAATTGAGTCTCAGGCTTAGTACCGATTTCCGCGGTTTTCTCGAATGACTTTAGAAAGGTTTCAGTGCAATCTGGATATCCACTGCTGTCTTCTTGAACAAAACCTACATAAATACGCGAAGCCCCTAGGACTTCAGCCCAACTGGTTGCAGTGCTCAGCAAATGGCCATTCCTAAAAGGTACATAAGTTGAAGGCACGCCTTGTCTATGAAGATCTCCTTCGGGGATAGACTGTTCCATACCGATAAGGGAAGATCCTCCAATTAAGGATAAGTGGCCAAAAGGGACGATTAATTGACGCTGCGGAAGTATGCGGTAGTATTGGGCAATCTCCATAAAAGCTTTTCGTTCACGCGCTTCTGTTCGTTGGCCATAATCTGCATGTAATAAGGCAACATCAAATCCTTTATCTAGGGCATGTGCTAACGCAACGCATGAATCCATTCCACCTGATAAAGTCACGACCGCTAATTCTTTTTGAAACATTATGTTTGATCCTCATGAGCCTTCTGCTCAAGATCATTTAAAATTTCAGTCAACCTTAAAGCCCCTTCATGGGGCGTGAGATCTTCATCAATTTTCATGGGGGGGCCGTAGCGAATAGTGCATTGCGCAAAAGGCATAGGAACGACCATGGAATCCCACGAAGAGAGAGTAAGGTACCGATCAAAAGTTACACAAACGGGGAGGATTTTTGCACCACTTTTCTGGGCCAAAGCAATGATGCCCGGCTTGGCTTTTTGTGGAGGTCCCTTGGGGCCATCAGGGGTTAAGCCGATGTCCCATCCTTCCCTGGTAGCTTTCATCATTCTAGATAAAGCGCGTGCACCATCTTCGTTGGCACTTCCACGAATGGCATGGATACGGAACCATCTCCATGTACTAGCACTTCTTTCCCCGTCTCGACTTTGGCTACTTAAAATTGAGATACCCCGACGACGATCCTGATGTATTGAGGTTGGATAAGCCAAGGGCATCATTAATAGGCGACGGTGCCAAAAAGCTAAAATTAATCTTCGGTTACTAGCAAGAATTTCTTCTAAAAATTCTTGTCCTTCGTATTGAATTCGTAAAGTATGACCCAGAAAACCTACGAGAACAGAGGTCAAAAAAGGAACTAAGCGAAAGTGCCACCATTGACTTAAAACACCACCAAGGGGCCGACCTTTTGCTGTTACCTGAATTACTTTCATGATTTACCTTTTAGTGATCATAGTTAATGTTGTTCCCATAATTCGTTGATCATTAAGCAATGTATCTCAGTATCGTCCTCATCTCATTAGTTTAGAACGCCAGAACAGCACTAAGACTCGATTTTGTGGGAGTCTAAAAGGATGATAGCCCCGAGTCGTTTGGCCGTGATCCACGTTTGTGAAACTGTTTTTGGACAGGGGGCACGCTGTCCCGAAGACTGGAATCAGTCCCTTGATTCAGCCAATGCGGGTTTAGCCCACGCCATTTTAGGTAAAATCTTCCGGCACTGGGGAAAAATACAGGCTTATGTCGACGATGCTCTTACTAGTTCTAATAAAAACCTTCCCATGGAGACGCGTATCTGTCTTGCTCTCGGGCTATCGCAATTAGCTTGGCTCTCAGGAGTTGCTGATTATGCGGCAGTTAATGAATCAGTCATATGGATTTCCGATCCCAATAAAGGCTTCCCTGCTCATCAAGGATTAGTCAATGCCATACTCCGACAAGCCTCGAGAGACCGCGCTCAGCTATCTGAAAAAATAGAAGCCTATCCCCATTATCTTGATCAAAGTCTTTTCACAAAACATACCATACGCCATGCCTTGGGTTCAGATTTTAGCCCCATGACCTCACAAGTACTTTGGCAAAAATGGAATCAGCCCCCTCGTTTTTATTTTCGCATTCTCGATGCAACAGAAGCACTTCCAAAAGGTTTGGTTGCAGATCCTACTCTTGAAGGATGTTGGACTTTAGAAGAAAAAGCAGATTTTCCTACTGACTGGTTAATTCAAAATCATGGAATGGTGCAAGATCGTTCGTCGCAGGCACTTCTTTCCTTTGTCTGGGATCGACCCGTTCGTCGTATTCTCGATCTTTGCGCTGCTCCTGGGGGGAAAAGTACAGGCCTCCATCTCAAATATCCTGAAGCCCAATTAATATGTATCGAAAAGCATCCTAAAAAAGCGGAGCGACTCAGGTTAACCCTCAAGCAGCGCCAGATACATGCTCAAGTAATAGCTATCGATGGCCGATCTTGGCTCAAAGACTCAGATGACATATTTGATCTTATCTGGATTGATGCACCGTGTTCTTCGAGTGGAACTCTTCAGAAGCACCCCGATTTAACATGGATAGGCGATGAAATAGATTGTGATCTTCTTTGCAAAACCCAAGAAGAGCTTCTATACGCTGCGCTGGACCATTTATCCCCTGAAGGTCTTCTGGTCTATTCGGTTTGTTCTTGGTTCCCACAAGAAGGACTTGGACATCAAAGAAAAATTCTAGAAAATCACAAAGAGATCAAGGCTGTTCCGATTTGGCCAATTTCCATGGGCGGATCTATTTTTCAACCTAAACCCATACAGTGGGAAGGAGAAGGTTTTCAGGGCTTTGCCTTGAGTCGCTTGTAACAGCAAGAGTATTCTAGTATTTCGGGGTGAAGCATGAAAAGCCGCTTATTGTTTGTGATCGGTGGTATCTGTAGCCTGCTAATAGCACAGCAGCCTAATCTGGTTATTAACCCAAGGGTTCTTCAGGCACATGTTGAGTTTTTAAGTGACGACCTCTTTGAAGGCCGAGGTACTGGAGAACGGGGGGGTGATTTAACCGTTCGATATCTTGAAACCCAAAGCGCACTCTTGGGCCTCAAGCCTTTCAATGGTATGAGTTACCGTCAGTCAGTAAAGATCGCAGGCCTCAAAACATCACCTACGAGCAGGATCTCATTCGAAGGCTCAACCTTTTGGTCACCAAAGTTCGGCGATGAAATTGTTTATGGGACAGGCACCACGGAGAAAGAAATTATTTTCAATGCCCCCTTAATATTTGTAGGCTATGGAATCACGGCTCCTGAAGAAAAATGGGATGACTATAAGGGATTAGACTATCAAGGCAAAGTGGTAGTGATGATGGTCAATGATCCACAACCAACAAAAGCTGAACCCGATCGTTTTGGAGGGGAGGCGCTAACTTATTATGGTCGATGGAGGTATAAATTTGAAGAAGCGAAACGCCAAGGAGCCTTGGGAGTTCTCTTGATTCATACAGCACCTTCCGCTTCTTATGGCTGGAATGTTGTTGAAAATAGTTGGCTAAAAGAAAGATCACAGTTGGCAACCGGTAAAGGTGGAACTGATTTACAAGGTTGGATTTCCAATGAAACAGCAGAAAAACTTTTTGCCATGTCGGGTCTTAATTTAGATCAAGAACGAGCCAAAGCCGAACGACGATCATTCAGGCCCGTTCTTCTATCCTCCAAGATTAAAGGCTCATTAATTAGTGATATTAGACAATTTGAACAGTTCAATGTGGGTGGCCTGGTAATTGGAACAGATCCTGAACTTTCTAAGGAAGTCATTATTTATTCAGCGCACTGGGATCATTTAGGTAAAAATGATGATCTGATCAAGTTAGGGAAAGATGGAATTTATAATGGAGCAATTGATAATGCGACCGGTATTGCATCTTTGTTTGCCATGGCAGAGACAGCTAAGGCTTACCCAGCCAAGCGCACCCAAATGTTTTTGTGGGTTTGTGCCGAAGAACAAGGTCTCTTAGGCTCAGCCCATTATGCAGAAAACCCTTTGTGGCCAATTGACAAAACAGTCGCCAATCTCAATCTTGATAGCACGAACTACTTGGGACTTACACGCGATATAGGTACGCGTGGAAGCGAGCGAAGTGGCCTAGGTGTTTTAGCTGAACAGGTAGCTAAATCCATGAATATGGTAATCACAACTCCTCAACCTGATCTCGCAGGATTTTATTTTCGAAGTGATCATTTCAGTTTTGCTAAAGTTGGAATCCCCGCGTTTTCTATCGAAGCAGGCCAAGATTTTCTCGAGCCTGATGCTGCTAAGAAGAGATCTTTACAAGTTAACTATAACAACAAGGTTTATCATCAAGTCACAGATGAACTGCAACCTTATTTCAGCTGGACCGGTATGGTCCAGGAGGCAGAATTTGCCCTTCGGCTTGGATGGGTGATTGGTCAGGTACCTCGAATATCACTGATGAAACCACCGACAGGAGGGAAGTAGTTTGAATTGCTCAAAATGCGGAAGTCAGTTGATATCACAATCAGAAATCTATCGCCATGAAGTCAAAAAAATAGATCGAGATGCAAAAAAATTAGCACTTATTGCACCGCCCATTCTTAGATCTTCGATTCAACTATATATTTTGGTTTTTTGGGTATGGATATCCATCATTTATCCGGCTTTCGCCATAGATACCCCTGGTCGATCAATCTTCCCTGGTTATGGCGTTGTCCTGTGTTTGACAACACTATGGTTTTTTCTTTGGCAACGAGCTAAAGAAAAAGATAAAGAACTTCTCGAGGTTTATGAATCTATTTACAGATGTCCTGTCTGTCCGATAATTCCTTAGTTCAGGTAAAGACCATGCGAAGACATTTAAGGATAATATTCTCAAGCACATAAATTATATGCTGCGGTCGGCCTAGATTACTTACCGTTTTATAAATATATTTTTGTATGAAATATATTAAAGTTAAATAATGAAATTTATTCTAAAGATAGCGTCAATTGCTTTATTTTTCTATACCGTAATTTTTATACTTATATATATAGCTGAAGATCGGAAGAATGCATCTGTGTTGACTGAAATAATCGATCCATCTACAGCAATAGATTCTATTCGTGGCAATGCCAAGGAGACTATTGTATTAACGCCAACGCTGGAGCAACCGTTTAAATCAGCCAATTTTGTATTGCCGATGGGCAGTTACGGTCTTGAAGTAGGGACTAATAATCAATCTTCTTTCATTAATGTTGGCAATGTTTCACCAATTAATATCGAAAAGTACGGTTCTAAATATTCAGTTTTCTTCATCGATCCTCTTCGAGATAATAAAACTATATTTAAATTTGATGGTCTGAACATCTAAGTTAGTAAGTACCTAGATATGCACGATCAAGTCATACATCAAGATGGAACCTATACTCTTATGGAGTATGTACCCAACTTGAAGAATGGGACCTTAGATCTGCAATTGAAACGCCTTACCAGTCGTGGGCAAGTTTTATGGGTATGGAATAGTAATCAATATATTTCAAGAGAACACTTTATCAAGCAACCAGTAAATAGTGCGACTGAAATAAAACCCCTGAAAGAGAAACTTAAGGACATTAGACTCTTATACAGCAACTTTATTTTAGAAATTTTTGGTACAAAAATATTTCAATTCTTAGTCAATATCTATTTTCCGCTTCCAAGTCGTAGAATCCAGATACTTGATGATCAAGTAAGTTATGTGGACCATATTCACGCTAACTCAATTCAGTATCTAAATAATGAGAAATATATTTTAGTTTCAGCAAGAAATCTTGATGCTCTTTTTATTATTGAGGCGCAGAGTGGTGCGATTATTTGGTCTTTAGGGGGCCCTTATAGTACCTTTACTAAAAATCGAGTCGTTGGAGATCCAAGAGGTGGATTCTCTCATCAGCATGATGCCAGAGTGTATAAAAATAAATTGTATCTCTTTGATAATGCCAATATGCAATTAGGCCTGCCATCGAGAGCTGTCGTTTATACCTTTGACATGGAAAACCCAGGTAATTGTAAATTCTTATTTGAATATATCGAGCCTTATAATAAACGACGTCTAACTATGGGTTCGGTACAACCTCTTGATGACGATCGTATTTTTATTGGTTGGGGTGGAGTACCGCTCGGCCCCGATCGCCAGAAACCAAGTGCTGGTGCAAGTATTATCAACATGAAAAATAATA
>SXYX01000015.1 GCA_005788175.1 Acidobacteriota bacterium | reverse complement strand
GAGTTCAGGAAGTTTCATAGGGTTCTCCTGAATCATCGCTGTCATCATCGTCCTCGTTAATTGGGTCAAAAAGATCCACAGGGCGTCCACAAAGTGCCGAAAAATCGCAATATTCGCAGGCATCGCTCGGGGTGACTCGATAATGACCTGACTGAGCTTCAGTAACAAGGTGAGCAATCACTTTTTTAAGACGCTCACGATGTTTAAGACCTTCCTCGTCGTCTTCGAAGAATGAAGAGACAATCTGTTTGTTAAAGTCTTTGAGCGGAACAAGCGCGGCACTGGTTTTTAAGGACTTTTGATGTTGAATAATGAGTTGGTATACAAACCCTTGCATAAAGGTTCCCCACGGACCCTCGGAATCTAATTTTACTTTTGACCGAAGACTACTCATGGCAGAGGATTTAAAATCTAAGATGCGATAAAAAGAATGACTCGGATCGGAACAGACCATTTTTTCTAAACGATCGAGTTGTCCCCCAAGCCAATAGGTTTTACCCTCTATAGCGATCGGAATGGCTTCAGATTTCACTTCGGATTGAACTTGTTGTCTCAGCCACGTTGCATCATTTGGGAGATGTAATCGAGCCACTTCGTCTTCCGTGGGAACATCTAATCCCCCTCCAAGATCCCAGAGGACAAAACGAGCTAATTCATAAAGTCGTTCTCGAATGAAGAAATCCATATTGGACTTCTGAATGCGATTAAATCCATCCTCAGCCATCCATACAGATCCCCGTTTTGCCCATAGTATTTCAAAGTGCTCACGCATCGATAGTTCCGACGTGGGGTCAAGACCCTTGCCTCGGAGAAAAGCGACCTGCGCAGCGGTCCAATCCTCGGCCGTTGGATGATCTTCATGGAGATTGCTGAGGAGACGATGGAGGTACGTACCACCTTTAAGAGTCAGATTGTTTTTCTCTTTGGGAGATTTAAGTTGAAGCATCTCCTCGCTAAAAGAGCGGAAAGCACAGCCGGCAAGTTTTTGAAGTTGGGTGGGTGAGATGGGATCGCTTGCGCTTAAGCCCTTAACCCAAGAGGATTCTTGAATACGGTCTTGAGAAGTGCTCTCGCTAGAGAAGAATTGTGTTTGGCGTTGTTGCGTCAAAGGGTGTTGGGTATGTCCTGACCAACGATGCGCTAAATGTGAACTGGATACCGCCTGCCAATCTCCGGTACCCTCTAGGCTTCTCCAGAAAACGCTCGAGGATTGTTTTTGTTCCGCATGATTTCGACTTGAGTACAAAGCCACGAGATGACGCCGAGTTAAGGCTAGTACTTTATTGAAACCAAACGCATCTCGTTGATAAGCTCGAGGCATCGTTTCTTGTTCTTCGGTACGGGGCAACCAGAAGGTTTGAACTAAATGCAGGAGGTTTTGGGTACGACGATAATGTTGTCTCAAAGCTTGATTGATTAAAAATTTACGATCCCAGTCCAGAAAGGGATTGGGCGCCGCGTTCGACGGCCATACTCCATCTTCGAGATCTAAAATCACCGTGACCTCGCTGCCCTGCCAATGGCGAAGGAGGGCGGACGGGGTGATGAGTTGAACCCCCTTTTTACCTTGCACAATGGAGTCCGAAAGTGCGGTCTCGAGAAAAAGTTTGAGCGCACTCAGCATATATTCAAAAGGGACGGGCTCTTTCAAATCACGCCAGGCTTCATCTAACAATCCCTGAGTAGTGAAATAACGACCACGATGGTGAATAAGTTCCAGCGTTAAGATTAATTCGCGAATGCGACGCGACCAAGCCCAACTATCCTCCGGATGATCGGTTCCCAAGGGCATCGGGGGGCTATTTTTTAATTCAACGAGCCTCAGCCACAGAGTTTTCAACTCTGTATCGTGGGTCAGGAGAGTCTTTTCGAGAAAGGATTCGTTAAGGTCGGCCATCTCGTCATGATCTTGGAGCTTACGAATGAGATTCTGAAGATGGCCTTGTCGATCTATCTCGGCAGTTTCACTCGGCTCTAGCGTGGAACTCAATCCGTGGGCGACATGAATGGGATCATTTTCGGCAAGGCCTTCGAGCATGGTCAGTAACGCAGACCATTCGGGTGCATAAATTAAGGGACGTCCCTTAACCGCTCTAAGGGTAATCCCTTCAGCATTGAGCATCGACTCCAACAGTGGAGCGATTTCTGTGGGGTTGCTATGAACTAAGGTAATCGCCGACGAAGGCACACGATCTTTACTAGGTTCGTGAAGATGAACCCAATACACAATTTCATCGACTGCGGCACGAAGCGCTCCAAAAGGGCTGGCTACTTTTCCGCGTCGTAAATGAAGCTGACCTTCTGGACTAAGTTTTAGCGGTCCTTCAAAAAGATCAGAGAGATTTTGGCCCCAAGGATTGACTCCCCACATCGAAGGCGTTTCAATATGGACATGATTAGCATCCGCTAAATAACCCTCGATGGGATCCAAAATATCCTTAATGAGATAGGGTTGTTGGCGGGCTTCTTTATCTTTTCCCAAAGCCAACTCGAATCGAAATTTGAATTGAGTTAATTTGCTCACTGCTTGGAGATAGATTGGCTGCATCTGATCGAGCCCTAAAACAATAGCTCCATCTACTTCAGCATCTCGGTCTGTCCAAACAGTATCTGCATCGCTGGGCTTTTGAAAACGGGTCCAAAGCTCATCGGGAATCTCCACATAGGACGATTGATGGACTTCTTGAAGATAACTTTCTAAATGACGAATCAAAGCTGCCAAGGAGTGTGGGTCGCTGACCTCTCCTAGAGTTAGATCAAGAGATTTCAAGAACAAGGGAAAGAGACCTTGCTCCATGAGCTCGCGACACGCGCGGGCACGAGCTTGTAGATGAGCACTTGAGAGGATCGGTCGATCATCCAGCTTCGACCAATGATGTTCGACTTTTAGATGCAGCATCATTGCCACTGAGCCAGGAATAGCAGATTGATAGGTGGGGATTATCACCCCTTCGAAGAGTTGAAAACTCATAGGACTACTAGTCTAGATTAGGAATACAAAAAAAGCGGGCAGAGCCCGCTTTTTTTGTGAATAACATGAGGCCCTTATTTCTTGGGGGCGTTTTTGGGGGTACCGTCGGCATTTAGGTACTTTTCCGGTGAGCCGGTCAACTTTCTCTCGCAGGAACCGCAACAGATGCGGTACTCGGCGTCCTTGACTTTGACAATTTGACTCTTGTCGTTGACAGGTGAGCCCATGACGGGGCAGATAGTGTTAGTTGCGGGTGTGCTGAGCAGCACAAGGGCAGCAAGAATTTGAAACATGAAAACTCCTATAGGACTATATAAAGATTAGCCTTTGGGTATATATTAGCGGAACATTACCCTAGTGTTAGGAGTGCCTATCTCGACAAGCTTAAATCTCGTTTAATTTGAAGACTTAGACGTAATATCGCTACTCTTTTTCTTCGTGGGTGGCTTGATAGAACTGCCATTGCAAGTTGAAGTAACCACATGAGTATTATTAACCTCCGAGCTACTTACCGTCCTTTAGAAATGGCCCAAGAAAGCAAGATAACGGGCAATAGCCCTAGCAATACGATGCTGATGGCGGGCAAAGCAAGTTCAGAAAGTCGTTCATCTGCCGCAAGCTGGTAGGTAACTACGGCTAAGGTATCGAGGTTAAAGGGCCGCAATAATAAAGTGGCCGGTAACTCCTTCATCACATCAACAAAGATAAAAAGCGTAGCGGTTAGCACGCTACGTCGAAGTAATGGTAAATGAATTCGTCGAATCATTTCCCATGGCTTAGCTCCTAAGAGCGCAGCAGTGCCATCCATCGCTGGAGTAATTTGCATTAGTCCTGTTTCGATACTTTGCAATCCAGAGGATAAGAAACGAATCAAATAGGCATAAATCAAAACAGCAACGCTAGTTGATATAAACCATGCAACATCTAGAAAGCCTAGTAATGACAAAATTCCAACACCTAATACAGCGCCGGGTAATGCATACCCAACACTAAGAATACGATTGATTTTCTGCAATATTTTGCTTTCGGTTAAACGTGCTGCATAGGCTAAAAATACTGCAATCATTACTGCCAAGACGGCAGTCAATGCAGATAAACCTAATGAATTCTGCAACCAAGAAAAATAGCGCGGATCAATGCTGACGCCTTCGCTGATTAGTAATCGCAGTAATACGAACATGGGTAATAAAAATGCGAGGAGTAAAGTCATTCCACAGAATGAGGATGCGTAGAATGCATGCGAACCTTTTAAGTGCTTGGGGACTGCAGGTTGGGTATTCGTACTTCCCGATCCATAGCGCTGGCGTGAACGATTATGCCGTTCCCAGTAAAATACTAGGAGTACAAAAGCCAATAATATTAGGGATAATTGAACGGCAGCAATTCGATCTCCATAGGAAAGCCAAGCTTTAAATATTCCTGTAGCAAAAGTTTGTAAACCAAAATATGAGACAGCTCCGAAGTCTGCTAAAACCTCCATCAAAGCCAAAGCAATGCCGGTAAAGATAGCGGGTCGTGTCATCGGTAATACCAAACGGATAAAGGCCTGAACGCTGCTATAGCCCAAGGTTTCTGCCGCCTCCATTAAATGCGCACTACGATCTAGGAAAGAAGTACGGGCTATTAGATATACATAGGGATATAAACACAGCGAAAAAGTCCAAATAGCCCCGCCCAAAGAGCGAGGATCCGGCAAGATCAAACTGATTCCAAGACTATTGCGCATCATCGTTTGCAAAGGTCCGGAGAACTGCAGAAAGTCGACAAAAAGATAAGCCATCACATACGTAGGGACTGCAAGAGGTAGGATGAGCGCCCACTCAAATATTTTCTTACCCGGAAATTGATAATTCGCCACTAACCACGCATTACCCACACCTAGAGTAAAAACACCCATGCCAACGCCAAAAACTAATATAAAAGTAGTCACGACATAGTCTTTTAAGACATAGTTCCACAGATACATAAGCGTACTTTCTTTGACTTCTCCTAATTCGGTTGGAGATAAAGGCTGACCTGTCCCTAAAAATATGGGGAGAAATAAGCCAATAATTGGCAAAGCCAAAAATAAAGAAAGAACAATGGCGGTGGCACGTATTCCATGGGGTTGACGGGTATCCATTTACTATGTTGTACATTATTTGTGTATTTAATCAATTCAATGCGAAAATTAAAGAGATGAATTCCAATCCAACCTTAATGTCACTTGAGAACATTGCCATTCAGTTCCCCCGTCAAGATGGTTCTGGTGTGATTGATATTGCAAAAGGACTGAGTTTTAACCTCCCTCAGGGCGATATTGCTTGCTTATTAGGTCCCTCGGGATGCGGCAAATCAACGGTGTTGCGGGCCATTTGTGGCTTTGAGCCCCTACAGGCTGGTGAGATCAAGATACATGGCAAAATCGTTAGCTCCAAACATATTCGAATTTCCCCTGCAGAGCGAAAAGTTGGCATGGTCTTTCAAGACTTTGCCCTTTTTCCACATCTGAACGTTCTTGAGAACGTCACCTTTGGTTTACGGGTGGGCTCCTTTCCTAATCTCAAACAAAAGGGGATGCAATGGTTAGAGCGTGTCTCATTACAAGATAAAGCAACAGCGTATCCTCATGAACTTTCAGGGGGTCAGCAACAACGAGTTGCCTTAGCAAGAGCAATGGCGCCCGAACCGGATTTAATTTTGCTAGATGAACCGTTTTCAAATCTTGATATTGACTTGCGCGAGCGGCTAGCCGACGAAATGCGCAATATTCTCAAAGCAAATAATGTAACTGCTTTGCTTGTAACCCATGATCAATTCGAAGCTTTTGCAATCGCAGATCATATCGGCATTATGAACAATGGCAGGATTATTCAATGGGATAGCCCCTACGATCTTTACCACAAGCCGATCGATCGCTATGTCGCTGAATTTATTGGTCGTGGAGTATTCATCCAGGGACAAACCCAAGCGGGGGGATCTGTGCATATTGAGTTGGGACAAATGCAACTCGATGAGGGCATGCATCTACCTGCGGGCAAACAGATTGATGTTCTCCTTCGAGCCGATGATATCCAACATGACGATCAAAGTCCGATGCAAGCGGAAGTGGTCCGTAAGACTTTTAGAGGCGCAGATTTTTTATACACCCTCAAACTCAATTCAGGACAAGAAGTATTTGCTTTTGTACCCAGTCATCACAATCATGCCATCGGGGAAAAAATTGGTATCCGCTTGGGTGCTGATCATGTCGTGACCTTCCAAGATAAGCAAAATAATTAGCCCGATCAGGGTAGTGCTCAATCTAAAGATTCTTCAACTTTGGTTATCTTGATCTGAAGCTACCGATGAATCTTTTCTATCCTTGAGTGGTTTACGAGACTTAAATCCGCCCTCATGAGTATGCCAAAATTCTAGTTCAACTTCAGGCCAACTCCAACACCAGTAACCATGGCCTGCTTCAAAATCTACTAGCCAAAGTCCTTTGACTTCACCGCCCAGTTGTTCAACGCTCTCCGTCCAACTCTCGACCAGGATTTTCAGTCTTTCTTTAAGGTCTTCAGCGAGAGCTAATTGGCCTTGTAATTCGGCTTCTTGTAGCTCTTTAGCCATACTTTCCGCTAGATGGGTCACGGGTGCAGTAATATTTCGGACTTCACGGGTCAATTTTCTAGCTTCTTCTATGTTGAATACTCTGCCCATTAACTCACTCCCTCTATCATCATAGACATATGCAATTCATTCCGAGTATCAAATCTCATCAATCTCCAGAATTATGGAAATCTTTTCCTCGACTCGAACTCCGACTAGACAATAACTCTGATACTTCTCTATGGTCAAAGTCGATTCGCGAGGGCCTTGAAGTACATAGTTTACATCTTCCTATATGGGATTCGAAGACTTTCTCTTTGGATTTAGTCCATCAAATATTACAGCCACCCTATGATTTAGACTTTCTTGTACTCCCGATCCCTTCTTTGGCAAGCCGAGCTATCCAATTTGAATTACTCTCCACTCTTGAACTCTTGCTCGAAGTTATTGGAGGTCGGGGTATTAAAATTGCTCTGCACCCACAAGCTGAAACAGAAGCCCTAGTAACTTTGGTTAAAAGTATCCACGCGGATGCCATTGGTTATTGTTGGGATGCACACAATACAAATCCTGATGCCATTACCGATCGCCTCTTTGTTGCTTTTGGAACTCCCGAGGATTCCTTTCAGTCTCTCTATGAGTTAGGTTATCGGTGGGATATAGGACTCGACGTAACGAGTCCCGATCATTTCAAAATCGCCCACCAACACCTAAAGGAGAAGTATCCCGACCCCTTGTTTCCCAAGCGATTACCTGACGTACCACCGGATCCCGAAGTGTCTCTCGGAGAACACTGGGACCTTAAGTAAGATAGAGCGTATGGTCAATAAACTATTAGTCATTGCTGGTGAGGCTTCTGGTGATCTGCATGGGGGTCATCTTCTTCATGAATTGAAAAAACGCCGACCTGACTTGACTCTAGTAGGTATTGGTGGCGCATCAATGACGCCTTACCTGGATGAGAAAATTGGAGACCTAAAAGATCTCGGTGTTGTAGGTTTTCTGGAAATCCTGAGACATTTGCCGCGTTTATGGCGATTAAAAAAGCAACTTCACCGGCGATTAAACCAGGGCGACATTCAGGATGTCCTCTTCATTGATTATCCCGGTTTCAATTTACGTTTAGCTCGATCATTTCGTCGCTCTTTCCCTACTTTGGGATTACATCATTATGTATGTCCACAGGTTTGGGCTTGGCGACCCCAAAGAATTCCCGTGTTGGGGCAAACCCTCACAACTCTCTATTGTTTATTTCCCTTTGAAGTTCCTATGTTTAAAGACTATCCAGTTCGAGCTGTTTGTCTGGGTCATCCTCTACTCGATTTGGCTAAACCCGAAGTCAGTCGCGAGGAATTTCTCAAAGAATTAAGACTCGACTCCTATCGACCTATCGTTACGCTTCTCCCTGGAAGTCGACCAGAAGAAATTCGTCGATTACTACCCCCGATGGTCGAGATGGTTTCAAAGTCTCGACTAGAGATGCCGAATCTTCAATGGATATTGGCTTTAGCTCCGACTATCTCACCTGATTTAGTGAATCCCTGGATACAAGGACTACCTATCCATGTTGTGATTGATCGATCCTATGCCTCCCGGGCTTATGCGCAAGCCGCGGTCGTCGCCTCGGGAACAGCGACCCTGGAAACAGCTCTTCTTAAAGTTCCCTTTTTTTCAATTTATCGTTTACACCCATTTAGTTTTTGGATGGCCAAACGTCTTGTCAAGCTCCCCTATTTTGCTCTAGCAAATGTCGTTATGGGCGCAAAAATTATTCCGGAACTTTTACAAAATGAAGTCCAGTCAGAAACCTTATGGGTAGAACTAAAAAAATTATTAAGCCCAGAGGGTAGTGCACTTCAAATAGGCGAAATGACCCTCTTGCGAGAACGCTTAGGATCTTCAGGTGCAATGGAACGAATCGCTGACGATCTTGTTCAACATCTTCATGGTTGAAATTAAGATTTCACCTGATAACGTTGAACAACTTCATCCCATGAACCCTGAGATTTAAGAATCAATTCGGCTAAAGTTCGCAAAATACCCGAACCTCCTATGTCTGTAAATACATGATGAACACTTGCTTTAACCTCATCACATGCATCAGTCGGACAAGCCGCTAACCCTACACGCTGTAAAACATGAATATCTTGAAGGTCGTCTCCTAGGTAAGCAACATTCTCCCACTCACATCGATATTTAAGAAGAAGTTGCTCGATACTTTTAGTTTTATCTCGAATACCCATGAAGCAGTCGGTGATGGCGAGGTCTTGGGCCCGTTGACTAACTGAAAGAGAAGAAAGGCCAGTAATAAAAGATACGGGGATCGATTGTGATTGAAGCCATTTAATAGCAGCGCCATCGCGAACATGGAACGCCTTACAGTGTGGACCCCCTTCGATTGGGTAGTGAAGTCTCCCGTCAGTGAGAACTCCATCAACGTCTGTCGCAACTAGTTTGATTTGTTTGGCTCGTAATTGTAAGTTCATGAGTTAACCTTTAGAGGGATTTAGGTCAGAATAACAACATGTCTCCTTTTATTCCTCTCGAAGATGCCCAACGCCTCCTGGCGGAAAACGCTCTAGTCGTCGATGTTCGAACTAAAGCTGAATGGCTTGAGGGACACGGACCCGAACCTATTCTGCATTGTCCCCTCGACCAACTCATTGAAAATCCTCATCTAGTGCCCCCCGATCGCCCCCTCTTACTCTGCTGTCGCAGTGGGGGTCGAAGTGGAACGGCCCAAATGTTTTTGGCGCAACAAGGATTCAAAGAGGTTTATAACCTCGGACCCTGGGAGCGGGATCCTCGGATCGTTTAGAGTGAAGTTCGACGCTGCTCGTAATGAGCAACGATCAGATCTACTATTTCATCCACTGTTCGCTTAGAAGTATCTAATTCTATGGCGTCCTCTGCCTTACGAAGTGGGCTGATACTTCGAGTACTGTCAGCAAGATCACGACGTTCAAGATCTAGCGCTACTTCCTCGAGATTAGTTAAGATACCTTTATCGGTGAGCTCTTTTAATCGACGTTCACTTCTCACTTGAATTGACGCCACAAGAAAGATCTTAGCTATGGCTTCAGGGAAAACAACGGTTCCAATATCTCGACCATCGACTACCCAATAACCCCGCCGACCCAGGCGTTGTTGTTGTTTGACCATGGCTTCTCGAACTTGACCGTCGGCACTGACGGGCGTCACCATTTGATTAATTTCCATCGTACGAATGGCATCACTTACATTTTCTCCATCAAGAAAGATAGAAGTTCCCTCTTGATTGATTTCGATTTTAGCTAAGATATTTTTGACATGATCTGTATCAGATAAATGGACTCCAGCACGATGAAGAGCCAGAGATGTCGCGCGATACATAGCTCCTGTATCAAGATAAGACCATCCCAATCGCTCAGCAGTCCGTTTAGCCGTCGTCGATTTTCCAGATCCCGAGGGACCATCAAGGGCAATCAGGTCAAGGCGTGGGGACAAAGGACCTCGCTTTATACGATAGGACGATTATTAAGTACCTTATCAATTAAGCCATACTCCATGGCCTCAAGTGAACTCATAAAATAATCTCGGTCGCTATCTTTTTGAATTTTTTTCAAAGGTTGACCCGTATGTGTCGCCAGCATTTGATTCAAGATATCTTTTAATCGCTGAATCTCTTTGTAGGTAATCTCGATATCACTTGCCTGTCCTTGGGCTCCTCCGCTAGGTTGATGGATCATAATGCGCGCATTAGGAAGAGCGAAACGCTTACCCTTGGTTCCCGCTGCTAGAAGTAGAGCACCCATGCTGGCGGCTTGACCCACACAATAGGTAACAATATCGTTTCTAACAAACTGCATGGTGTCATAGATGGCTAACCCAGCGGTGACACTGCCGCCCGGACTATTAATATAAATCTGAATATCTTTATCGGGATCTTCACTCTCAAGAAAAAGCATTTGAGCAACTAGGGCATTAGCAACATTGTCGTCAATGGCAGTCCCTAAGAAGATAATGTTGTCTTTGAGCAGGCGACTGTATATGTCGTAGCTGCGCTCTCCTCGGGGAGTTTGTTCAATGACAATCGGAGGATAGTAATTTTTTTCAGGGAGGGATGACATAAGACTCCTTATGGCTTTCAGAATAACAAAGGGCTAGTGCGAATGCCCCTCATGAGTTCCGTGGTGATGATGGTCATGGGAATCCGCGGTGCGTCCATCGGCGCCCTCTCCCTCATCAAAAGGATCCAGTGACGAGGCTTGGTCTTGGGTACGCTCTGCTTCGAGTAGTTCATCGAAGCTCTTTTTGTCTAAAAATATTTCCTCAATCTTTGAAAGTTCAAATAAGCGGCTAAAGATCATTTCTGTCCGGAGGCGCCCCTTAATCTCAGACAGAGCACCTCTCCTCTCTAATTCGCCCCTTACCTGACTTAAGGTGAGTTTAATTTGGTTCTCGGCCATGAATCTTTCAATATCTGCATCAACAGCTGTTTCTGATACTTCAATCTTTTCTGTATCACCGAGTTGTTTTAGCAGATATCCACATTTGACGCTTCGTTGGGCATCCTTAAACCGATGTTCGCGGTAGGCATGCCAATTAATACGTTTAGGATCCATGCCTTGTTGAGAAAATTGTTGGGAGAATTCTCGGCAATAGTCATCTAGTTGTAGTTCGGTCATCGTGGAGGGAATTTCAAAGTTTGTTTTCTCTAAGAGAAGATCTAAAAGATCAGCCTTGAGTCGGCCATTGGCATCACGTTCGGAAGATTCTTCCAAATCTTTTGCTAAACGATCTTTTAAAGATTGCAGATTTTCAAACGGTCCGGCATCTTTGGCGAAGTCATCATTAATTTCGGCTAGTACCCGTTCGCGAATATCCTTTATCGTGACGTGATATTTGACAGACTTACCTGCCAGACTGGTATTGGTATCTTGTTCGGTGTGCTCGAGTGTAAATTCTTTTACAGCGTCCACTTGTGAACCTATTAAGGCCGCATCTAAAGGTCGCTTTTCATCAATTTGAATGACTTGTTCCTTAAAAGATCGAGTTTTTTCAGGTTTCCCATCAACACGGAAAGGGGTCACCTTAAGATCGCACGTAACAAGAAGCCCTGAAGCTACTGGCGTATCAACTGATTTCAATTTAGCGGACCGCACCTGAAGATCTTTAAGTTGTTCTTCGATCAGATCGCTATCGACGCGACGTTTCTTTTTGATGAGCGATAGGCCTTGATAGTCGGGGAGTTTAAGTTCAGGAGCTACATCAAAACTAGCTAAAAATTTGGCATCCATGTTTTGTTTGAGTTCTAATTTTTCGATGGAGGGTGTTGAGATGGGAGTCACACCAGCTTTTCGAGAGGCTTCCCAAAAGAAATCTCGGATAAGACTTTCGGCGACTTCTTGGTGGACTTCTTTGCTAAAGCGCTCCATGACATATTTAGTTGGAACCTTACCTTTTCGGAATCCTGGCACTTTAACGGTCGAAGAGATACGACTCGTTATGCGCTCAAAGGCTTCATCTACGTGGATAGAAGGAACTATGATGTCGAGAGATTGTCGCGTGCTGCTTTGGGTATTTAGGGTGTATTGCATGATGACCTCTTAGAAATTTTAGGGAGGGGATTTGGTGCGAGTGCGCGGACTCGAACCGCGACGCCTTGTGAGCACAGGCTTCTAAGACCTGGGTGTCTACCAATTCCACCACACTCGCATTGTCAAATTTTGATGGTGCGCCCTGAGCGATTCGAACGCCCGACCGTCAGGTTCGAAGCCTGAAGCTCTATCCAGCTGAGCTAAGGGCGCAG
>SXYX01000014.1 GCA_005788175.1 Acidobacteriota bacterium | reverse complement strand
TCATAATAGAAGTATGCCCTTTCTTCCAGATCCCGACAAAGGTGCCCTTTCTAGGGCTGAAAATCCCCTGGCCTCTCGCTATGCTAGTTTGGGGATGAGTGCCCTATTTTCAACACTTTACAGACAAAAAACATGGCGGAGACTTTGGGTATTATTAGCAGAATGCCAGATCGAAATGGGGCTGCCTATTACGACTCTTCAGGTCGACACAATGAGGTCGACACAAGATCAGGTAGATCTGGAAGCTATCGCTAAACACGAAAAGATATTGAAGCACGATGTTATGGCAGCTATTTATGCCTGGGGCGAACAAGTACCCAGTGCGCGTGGAGTGATTCATTTAGGTGCGACCAGTTGTTTTGTCACAGACAATGGGGATACGCTTATTAACCGAGAAGCCCTAAATCTTATTCGTCAACGATTGTTAGGAGTTATCTCGGCCTTACGTAAATTTGCGTTAGCTCATAGTACCTTGCCTACTCTTGGGTATACCCATTTTCAACCTGCACAACCTACAACTGTTGGGAAACGGGCTACGCTTTGGATACAAGATCTCGTTCTTGACCTAGAAGATCTAGACCATCTCCTAGCCACACTTCCTCTGCTGGGTCTTAAGGGGGCTACAGGAACACAAGCCAGTTTTGTAGAACTCTTTGGTGGGGACAAAAAGAAAACACAAGATCTCGAAGATCTTTTTTCTAGAAAACTTGGACTGCCTATCATCGCAATCAGCGGGCAAACCTCAACGCGTAAACTCGAGGATCGCATAGGACAAATTTTGTGTGGTATCGCCAGCAGTTCAAGTAAATTCGCAAATGATATCCGCCTCTTACAACACCTTAGAGAAATTGAAGAGCCCTTTGACAAAGAACAAGTGGGTTCGAGCGCGATGCCGTACAAGCGCAATCCTATGCGTTCAGAACGCATTGTGAGTCTAGCGCGTTTTATTACAGGCCTAATGCCAAGTACTTATCAAACATCTTCTAATCAATGGCTCGAAAGAACCCTAGACGATAGCGCGCACCGCCGATTGACAATTTCTCAAGGATTTCTCGCAGTCGACTCGATTTTAATTCTTTACCAAAATATTGCCGAGGGCCTCTTGGTCCACACACCGATGATTGATGCCAATCTGCGTCGCGAACTACCTTTTTTGTGCGCCGAAATCTTATTGATGGAGGCTACAAAAAGAGGTGGTGATCGACAAACCCTACACGCTAGGTTTAGAGAAAGCGCCCTCAAAGCCATGGAAGAAATACATCACGGGAAACCCAATCCCCTTACATCACTGCTTGCCGAAGACCGATCATGGGGCTTAGAGATTAGTGATATAGAAGTGTTATTAAAGCCAGAGAGACTGGTAGGACGGGCCCCCGAACAAGTGAAGGTTTTTATAGAAAAAATTATCGACCCTATTTTGTTCAGTTTCGAGCCGCTACCGCCCGAAACTCCTCGCGTGTAAGGCTAAAGAATGTTAAAAATTGCTGTTGTCGGCGCACAAGACATCTTAGGGCAGGAGCTGGTCCGTACACTCGAGATGCACCACTGTTCTGTACTCCCACTCGCCTCTGGGCCACTGACAAAAGAGCAAGAAGAAAACGATATTGTAGCTTTTGCCCCGACCCCCGAACTAATTCAAGATTACGACGCGGTTATTCTAGCGAAACCTGAACCCACCGGCTTACTCGATCAATTCTCTGGGCGCATTCTTGATGTAACGGCGGGTGCATCTCGCGGGGTTCCTGCGCCGCTGACAGGTTCATGGGGCGACGATAAGAGAGTGTTTGTTCGTCCTGCGGTAGAGCAAATTTTATTGCTGCTGCCCCAATTAGTTGAAAATCTCGCCAGCATTAGCGGGGTATATTTGAGATCTGTATCGCATCGAGGTGAATCAGGGTTGATGGAGCTTCATCAACAAAGCGTTGCGGTTCTTCAAGGCGAAGAGCCGGACATAACACCACTTGGCTATCGAGCTGCTTTTGAAGTTGTACCTCAAAAACCAAAAGGCAGAATCATAGATATTTTAACCCCCACTTTTTATGGCGATCTTTTAGTTCTGCATCTCGTGAATTTACAAAAAACCATGTCAAAAAAAATCGATGCCCCCCCACAAGTTTTATGGGTTGACACACCTCCTACTTCGAGAGATGTTGCAACACGTAGCGAAGTCCTTGTGTATGCGGATGTTGATTCTTCGGGACAATATGTAACGCTAGTTATAGGGTTTGACCCTATTTTATGGGGCGTTCTTCAGCCGATGGTTCGCCTCTTATCTCTCAAGGTTTAGTATTTATGTCTTCACGTTTAGATGAACACCAAGGGCGCTCAGAATTTTTTAGTTCAGCTAAAAAATTAGCCCTAGGCTTCTTCGCAGAGCGTTTTGAGACATTAGCAATCGGGCTTGGCTCGGATTTAATTCGTCCCCCTGGTGCTCTCGATGAACTCTCTTTCCTAAGTTGTTGCACGCGTTGTGACAAATGTATTGAAGCATGCCCCCAAGATTCTCTGATCAAAGCAGATGCGAAAACCGGGCTAGCTATTGGGACTCCTTACATCGACCCTAGAACAACACCCTGTTACTTATGCACAGAATTACCCTGTATTACAGCCTGCCCCGAAGGCGCCCTAATTTGGCCGACTCGTGCTACTAATGGGGGGTTTAGTAGATCGGGACCTGCGGCAGTTTTCATTGGCACCGCGGAAATTTCATCAGAACTTTGTCTTACCTATGAAGCGCCGAATCGTACACCAATGTCATGCCAGGTATGCGTAGACCGGTGCCCCTACCCAGGTATTGCGATAAAGATGAAACCTAATTTAGACCAAACACATGCTCACCCAGAAGTTGTATCTGAATTTTGTACAGGCTGTGGATTGTGTGTGTTTGGTTGCCCCACAGATCCTTCTGCAATTAAAATTATTCCTAAGCAAAAATTCAATTAGAGTTTACTTAGAAGATAGCAATCCCATCTTGTTGGCTTACTTCAAACGCATTGAAACTACTTCGGACCAAAGGCCCCGCGTAAACGGTTGAAAACCCCATAGCTTTTGCTCTTTTTGCAAGCAGTTCGAACTCCCCCGGGGGGACGTATCGAGTGACCGGGAGTTGATATCTTGTAGGCCTCAAATATTGACCAAGTGTCAGAATATCCACCTCAACTAAACGAAGTTTTTCGAAGACCTCTAGAAGTTCTTTTTCATTTTCACCAAGTCCCAACATCAATCCGCTTTTTGTTTTAAACTGATCGCCAAAAATGTCTCGGCCTAAATCTTTTGCTTTTTTTAGTACAGATAATGATCTTTCAAAACGGCCCGCTGGCCGAACTATTGGGTAAAGACGGGGTACTGTTTCGACATTGTGATTTAATACAATGGGGCCAGATAAAATCACTGATGATACAGATTCTAGGTCTCCCATAAAGTCTGGAATCAAAACCTCTACTGACACACTAGGGCACCGGCGTCGGATGGCTCGAACCGTCTCGGCAATTTGGGCTGAGCCGCCATCTAGGAGATCATCGCGGTTCACGCTTGTTAAAACCGCGTAGCGCAATCCCATAGCCTCTACGCGGGAGGCTGTATCTTCAGGTTCGTGGGGATCGAGAACCAACGGTTTCCCATTTTTAATCGAGCAAAACCCACAGGCACGAGTGCAGATGTCTCCCAAGAGTAAAAATGTTGCTGTGCCATGTGTAAAACAATGGGTTCGGTTGGGGCAACGAGCTTCTTCACAGACAGTATGAAGATGGCTTTCTCGAAGGCCAACTTTCAGATCGTGAAGTTGGCTTAATGACGTTTTTTCTTTGGAGATCCAAGAGGGAAGCCTTTCATGGGTATCAAGAACCTCACGCCCACTCTTTTTTGGAAAACGACCCATGCGCTAGTCCCTTATTTTTATTCTGACAGGTGATACGATTAGACCATTCTAGAAACCCCTTAAGACTTAAGCCACGCATCAAGAAGCCACCAATGATCGACATAAAAAACTTATTATTAGGCAAACGATATTCTGATGACAACACCCGTCAGACCAAGGTCGGTAAACCTGTCGGGCTTGCTGTTTTTAGTTCGGATGCCCTAAGTTCTGTAGCTTATGCTACGCAGTCCATTATGGATACAATCGCTGTAGCTGGCCCAACGGTTGGCTTATCAGGCGCTTTGCTTCTCGGCGCATTTGCCTGGTCGTGGTATGCAGCATTAGGTATTGTATTGCTGCTAATAATTTTACTCGTGAGCTATAACCAAACAATTCGCGCATATCCATCTGGCGGCGGTGCGTATTTAGTTGCGCGCGATAACCTTGGAGAAAACTTTTCTCAAACAGCAGGAGCAAGCCTTTTAGTTGACTATATCTTAACAGTAGCAGTTAGCGTAAGTGCAGGTGTTTCAGCACTTACATCCGCTTTTCCATTGCTTGATCCCTACCGTATTTTCATCGCCTCATTGGTCATTCTGTTTGTGGCCTACATCAACCTAATCGGCGTTAAAGAAAGTGGATTATTTTTTGCAGTACCAACTTACTGCTTCGTCCTCGGTATCTTTTCTCTCCTCGCCATAGGGGCGTATCGCGTTTTATCTGGGGCTCCTGTTGTTGCTCCAGATTCGTTAGTACGGGTAGTTCCTAGCCTTGATCAATTTACGGGGATTGCAGCTGTCTGGTTATTTGCTCGGGCCTATGCTGCTGGATGTACAGCGCTAACGGGTATTGAAGCAATCTCTGATGGGATTCAAAACTTTAAGCCACCCGCGGCAGAGAATGCAGTCAAAACCATGCGCATGATGACACTTCTTCTCGCGAGTATGTTCTTGGGTATTACTTATCTAGCTAATCATTACCAACTTACCCATCACCCCCAAGATACAGAAACACTGCTATCGGCACTAACCAAGAGAATTATCTCGTTAGTACCAGGTTCATCGGGGCTATCTTACTTCTACTATCTATTGATCCAAGGGCTCACGATGGCCATTTTGTTTTTAGCGGCCAATACGGCTTATGCAGATTTTCCAAGACTGTCGGCCATGCTAGCAAAAGACAAATATCTACCGCGTCAATTCTCGCAACAAGGTCATCGTCTTGTTTTTTCTAATGGAATTTTGATTCTTAGTTTTCTCGCAATAATTTTAGTTTATTTATTCAACGCACGCGAACACTACTTACTCGACCTTTACGCCTTCGGTGTATTTCTGGGTTTTTGTATCAGTCAAGGAGCCATGGTTGTTCGTTGGCGACGGATCCAGGGACCCTATTGGAAAGTAAAACTAGTTTTGAATTCATTAGGCTTCATAGCAACCTCACTTGTCTTGTTGGTGATCCTGTTTACTAAATTTATAAATGGTGTTTGGGCAGTAATCATCCTAATATTTGGACTTCTCCTCCTCTTTCGGGGCATTAGATCTCACTATGTAGAGATCGAAGAAAAGCTTTCAGCAAGCACCCAGGGCTATGATTTACACCGCAAACATCGCGTGATTATATTGGTGTCGGGGATGCACGTAGGTGTGGTATCTGCTTTGAATTATGCCAAGACCATCGCACCACACGATCAAATTGAAGCCTTCACTGTTGATTTGATTGATGAGAATGGGCGGCATAACCCGGACATAGAAACATTAAAGGATAATTGGTTTAAATATGGAGAAGGTATCAAACTCCACTCAATCGAAGATCGCTATCGGCAGATTGTTACACCTATTATTAATTCCATTAAGAAAATGACAGAAGCAGAACCCGAATGTACCATTACGGTCATCATCCCAGAATTTGTTACCCATGGTTTTTTTGATAAACTTCTGCACAATCAAACTGCATTCTTTATAAAACTTAAGCTGCTATCGCTGCGACAGGTTATTATAGTTTCGGTCCCGTATCACTTATAAATTACTGACCAAATTAGACTTAGCCACATTAGATTTTCAATTCGACTGCAGAATAGGCAGCCCCAATAATGCCTCCGACGGTGTACGGTGATTTCGGTCGGTGAGAATAAACAAAACGGTAATTGGTAATAAGACCAGGGAGAGTAAATATAACAAAGAAAAGAACATCCGTTGTCCATTATTTTTAAATGGCATACTCAGGCGATACGAAGACATAAAAGGTGTTTTATCAAAAAATAAAAGTGGCGCAAGAAGCACTGCCCACGAACATATAAAATGAAGCGCATACATCATCCACCGTACTTTTTCGTCGTAGAGATCTTCTGTAGGTATTAACAATACTTCACTCACCACGATGGCGAGGCCAACATTAATCATGTATACAAAAATTGATTCGATAAATAACACGGATACTATAGGCCAAAATGATGAAATTAGAACGAGCTCCTGCCGCCTATCCGGCAAGGCCGAGTCCTTAATATCCTGTGTCGGTGGCCCGTCAGGGCTAGGTTTTATGGACTCGTAATCAACCCATAAAGGACTTGCAAGCATTTTAGGACCTTCAGATTGTGCCGAGGATACCGTGTATCTATTCTGAGAAGAAGTTGGATCATGATGTAGCGATACCGACACATCGAACAATAATTTTGGCGTAGGCTCAACGCTAGGATGTGCGCCGCAGCGCGGGCATTCAAATATATACTTCGGTTTTTTTGTACCGCACTGTTCGCAGTTATTGGTCATATAAATTAACCGAAGTAATCAAGCATAGCCTCTCTTTTTTTAGACTTCGTTCTTCGAAGATCTTCAAGTATAGATAATCGAACATCCCAGATAAGATCATCAGGGAATATAGCTCGTCCAAGTTTCAGAAAGGCCTCCGTGGCTTTATCATCTCCAGCCTTGAACGCCGCACGGGACAATCTAGTCAGAGCGTACGCGTGAAGGGCTAAAGCAGTTGGGTCGTTTGGCTTTCGCCCCAGCAGGCTTTCAGTATAAGCTTGTATCTCTGTAAACTGTTGATTCAAAATATACTTATCAATATCTTGCGCTGTTTTTTTTATTGGGTCTTGTTTGCTCAAACGGTCTCTTAATGCTTTTACTAATGTCGCGGCTTCGGGGTGTTGTTGATCTAATTTAGTTAGGTGACGGGCTCTATAAAAAGCATAGAGCGGGCGGTTTTCTTTTTGAAAATATAAAACCTCTTCCCAAATAGCCTGTGGCTCGTTTTGAGGAATAACGTAAGGGGATTGATTTCTACTAATAGTTAAAGTTTGTTCTTGTGCACGCGCAGTTATATTTTCTGATCGATATCCTTGAAGTAGCCACCAAGCGCATATAAATATTACAAGAATAGATAAGCCATATTTAAAAAACCCCTTCTCCCCACATTGTCGTAAGAAAAAATTGGAGTTTAGGCGACTCGGTAACTTTGTTAAACCAATTGGTGGAGCCGACCGAGAAATTTTGGTCGCCTTCTCTGAGTTTTTATTAGTGCAATCGGTCGCCATAGTTTGATCAATGGAGTCTGTTAAATATGGCCTTAGTCGTGCTAAGCCTTGTTGGGCACCCAAATGACGGGGATCTCGGTGGAGAATTTCAGAGTAAATTGCAATAGCCTTGCCAAACATACCTCGACGAGCAGATGCCTCTGCCTCTTCAAGTTTTGGTATAAATGGATCGGTAATCATATAGCTTTTCCGCTTCGTGCTATAGGGTGAATCATAAGTTGAAATCGGGTATGCCCACATGTGAACTCTGAGTTATTTTCAAGCGAACATTTTTCTTTAATGGCTCGGCTCTTTATAAAGGTGCCATTAGTTGATCCAAGATCTTCTAGCCATACCGACCCATCCTGCTCAAGACTTATTTGTGCATGGCGTCGACTACATTGTGGGTCGTGAGTTGTGATTTCACCCTCCGATCGTCCGATTGTGATGACAGCTTGTTGAATCACAAAGGGGTCCATTTGCATTCCTGAAATTGTTAGCAGTACATAGCGGTTATGTATAAGCGGGTTTAGCCTCGAAGGCACAATGGGTGAGGGCTGGTGTGGGCTGAGAATATCGAATTCATGGGAACAACTCGGGCACCCTAGGCGTTTACTCGTACTGCCTTGAAAACGATTCTCATCATAATAAAAACGACCAGAACAACTCGGGCAAACAATAATCATAGACAGCTAGCTCGATAGCAGCACGGGGTTATGCTGCTCTGCAATACATATATGAGCACGAGTATCAGACAGGGCCAGTGCGGCAGACGCGCGGGCTAGATCTACATGATTATTCTCTTCGCTGAGGTGTGCTAATACCACACGATTCAGACAAGAGGTATTCATAGTTTTAAGAAGACCCGCCGTATCTTCATTGCTTAAATGACCTACTTTGCTAAGTATTCTTGCTTTAAGTTCTGGAGTATAGTTTCCATCGATCAACATTTGTTCATCGTAATTGGATTCAATCACGAGAGTTTCAAGACCATCGCAGCACTGTCGGACCGCCTGTGAAATATGGCCTAAATCTGTGATTACCGCCAAAGATCGATCTTCATTTTCGAATCGAAATGCAACAGGATCGACAGCATCGTGAGGCAAAGGGAACGCCCTAATCGTCCATGGGTCAAACTTCAACTGAGATCCGCTTTCAACGGGCACCCAACGGTTATCAGGAATGATGATATGCAACTTCAATTCAACCGCTTTTTTTGTTAACGGCGTGAGTAGGAATTTCCAGGACGTATTTCTTAAGAGAACAGGTAAGGCACTAATATGATCGTTATGTTCATGAGTGATGGCCATACCTTTAATGAAAGAAAAATCCCAGCCAATCAGGATCATCCTTCGTTCTATTTGTCGAAGAGAAAGTCCTGCATCAACTAATAAAATGGAGTCCTTGTGACGTATGGCGTGGCAATTACCCTTTGAGCCTGAAGCTAGAGAAGCATAATCCATTAACCTATTGTGAGGTTATTTAGAAACTACAGCCCATAAACATATATGAGTTGTAGCCCTTTTCTACTTGAGCTTTAATTCTGTTTCTAGGGTTAGAACCAATTTTTCCCCAGATTTAGAGATGGTTTCTTGGGTGAGCGTTCCTGTCCACAGACCCGAGGTCCCCGAGGCTTTCAGGGCCCAGGTCTCTCTACGGGATTCCCCGTTTTCTAGGTCGGCATAACCCATCAGCACCATACTATTTTCACCCCAAACACCAGTCATAGGAAGATTAGTTTGCCCCGGCCTAAGCCAATGCGCTACTGCGCCAATGCGAAGAAAAGGGTGGTCGGCGAAAGCGCTAGCGTCTCGGCTCTGCCATGAACCCAGAGTATTTTTTGCGGCCTCTATTCGACCCGCATTTGTACCCTCTGCATTGATCAGTCGTACGCGGTAATTGTCAACAGCGAAAGACAGATAAGAGGGAATTTGTCCCACTGTCGGCAGAGGCTGGTCGGCTAACTTAATTAGCACACTATAATCGACCTCATTTGGGTTTGCTAACGACCTCGTATGAAAAGTTTTCAGCGAAGCCTCAGACATCCCCTTGGCCACTTTTGCCATTGAAGAGATACGGCCAGTATGAGCGGATGCGAAGAATACCGCCTGCAGATCCACGCCTGGTAAACCGAGATCACCTTCCATGGCAGTGAGGGCTTGAGTTGCTTTATTCCAATCTTCCATTCCCATCGCAATTTCAAGATTAAGATTGCGCATCTTTATGATGAATTCTGGATCCAAATCTCTTATAGATAATAATTCTGAGCCTCTTTGTTGCCGCATAATGCGTACTTCAGGATTAGTTGCATTACCTCCTTTTTGCGTATCAAATCCTCGATACTGAGTGGCTCGTTCAGCTCCTGAAAGTTCCCGCTCCGTTGTTCCCATTGCATTTAAATAACTACCCCAACCTAGCGCCCAGGCTCGTTCGAATAAGGCCTGAGGATTGCCAGCACCAAGAGAGGGGTTCTGTAATCGTAACTTTTGCGCCGCTAGAAGCCATTGAGCCGCCACATAGCGAATCCTAAAATCTGCCTGAAGTTCGAGTTGCATAACAGCGCCTTCGACAGGGCTGCCCACTTTAAAATCTTCTAGTGCGGGTTTGCCGCTAGCGAAGCGAGCCAACGATCCTTTTATGAGAATCTCTTGGCCCATGAGGGAAACGAAGAATAAAGACAATAAAAAAGTTTTTTTAAACACTAGAGCCCCTTTTGATAATTATACTTCCTTAAAGCTTACCTATAAAGGTATATTGCCATGTTTTTTGGCGGGCAAGATATCGCGCTTGGTCTCAAGAAAGGAAAGCGCTTTGAGAATCTTTTCGCGAGTCTCACGGGGGAAAATTACTTCATCTACGAACCCTAATTCAGCTGCAATATAAGGGTTGGCAAATTTTTCATTATAAGCCTCTACCAATTCATTTTTCTTAGCTTGGGGATCTTTAGATTCTTTAATCGTTTTGGAGTGAAGGATGTTCATTGCGCCCTCGGCGCCCATTACGGCAATTTCAGCCGTAGGGTAAGCAAAATTGAAATCAGTCCTTAAATGTTTTGAAGCCATTACGCAGTAGGCGCCACCGTATGCTTTGCGAGTAATGATGGTAATTTTTGGAACTGTAGCTTCTGCAAAAGCGTATAGCAATTTGGCACCATGGCGAATAATCCCCCCATGCTCTTGTTGCACGCCAGGCATAAAACCAGGGACATCTTCAAATACAATTAATGGAATATTAAAGGCGTCACAAAAGCGAATGAACCGGGCAGCTTTTTCGCTCGCTGAAATATCTAATACCCCGGCCAAATAACAAGGTTGATTGGCTACGAGGCCCACAGACTGACCTCCCATCCGCCCGAAACCTACGACAATATTCGGGGCAAAGGCTTGATGTACCTCGAGAAAATGCTCTTCATCTACAATACCTCTGATAATATCGCGAACATCATAAGGTTTATTAGGGTCGGCGGGGATCAAATCATCTAATACAGAATTAATGGACGGTGGGTGACTCGGTACAGGGAATTTCGGTACCTTAGAGAGATTATTACTTGGTAGAAAAGAAAGAAGCTCTCGAGTATGGGCCAGGGCTTCGGCATCATTCTCTCGGACGAAGTGAGCTACGCCACTTTTTGAACTATGTGTTGCTGATCCTCCTAATTCTTCCTTGGTTACTTCTTCGTGAGTCACTGCCTTGATCACATCTGGTCCTGTCACAAACATGTATGAGGTACCTTTAACCATTGTGATGAAATCAGTAATGGCAGGACTATATACTGCGCCGCCCGCACAAGGTCCCATAATGAGAGAGATTTGAGGTATTACGCCGCTAGCAAGGGTATTGCGAAGGAAAATATCAGCAAATCCTCCAAGCGATAAAACGCCCTCTTGGATGCGGGCTCCGCCGCTATCATTTATGCCGATAAAAGGACAGCCCACCTTCATAGCAAGGTCCATTATCTTACAAATTTTTTGTGCATTAGCCTCAGATAGAGAACCGCCATTAACGGTGAAATCTTGTGAGTAAAGTGCCACTGGCCGCCCATCAATTTTAGCAAAACCCGCGATAACCCCATCCCCTAATATTTGTTCTTCTGGAGCGTGGCGATGCTTTTTAAATGCATCAACTTCTTCAAAAGAATTTTCATCTACTAATATTTCAATACGCTCTCGTGCTGTGAGTTTTCCTGAATCATGCTGTTTTTTAGTTCGCTCAGCACCGCCTCCTATAAGAGATGAAGTACGCTGATCCTCAAGTAACCGAAATTTCTTTTTTAGATTCATTAAGATCTCCTATATAAGGCTCATACTACCGCCCAGATTTCTTCCAATCTTTCAAAAACCCTTCAATACCCTTATCAGTAAGAGGGTGCTGGAGCATTTGATCAAAAACTTTGGTTGGGATGGTGGCTACATGAGCCCCTGCGAGTGCGGCCTCAGTAACATGGATGGGCCCTCGCATTGATGCGGCCAGCACATAAGTCTCGAGACCATAATTCCCGTAAATTTCAACAATTTGACGGATTAACTCCATACCATCTTGGTTGATATCATCTAAGCGCCCAACGAACGGCGATACATAAGTAGCACCGGCCTTGGCCGCCATGAGCGCTTGCGTCGCGCTGAAACACAAGGTCACATTAGTTTTAATTCCCATGGTCTTAAAAGATTTAGCAGCTTTAAGGCCATCAAAAGTCATGGGTACTTTCACCACAACATTGGGATGAATTTTGGCTAGTTTCTTTCCTTCATCTATCATTCCGTCTGCATCAAGACTAATAACTTCAGCGCTGATGGGACCATCTACAATCGAGCATATTTCTTCGATGATCGCCTCAAAGGGTCGACCACTTTCTTTAGCGATCAGCGAAGGATTTGTTGTGACCCCATCAAGAATACCCAAAGCGTTGATGCGCTTAATCTCAGCAATATTGGCTGTATCGATAAAAAATCTCATCAGTTCTCCTAGGAAGTTCGACTGCCCTCTTCCATTGTCTCAGGCTCTCAGGCATCCTTAAAGTCCGGAGAAAACAATGCCACAAGATGCAGAGATTAAGGTGCTTGACCGAGGTTTTGTGCGCCTCGTAGATATGATGGGAAATGACTTATCGGTAGTCAATGCTGCGCGCGTTTCTTTTGGGAAGCGCAAAGAGCATTTCGAAGAAAAAGATAAAAAACTTATTCAATATCTTGCCAAGCATGAACACACCTCTCCCTTTCGTCATGCCTACGTTCAATTCCACATCAAGGCACCCATCTTTGTGTTTCGTCAGTGGATGAAACATCAAGTCGGTTGTTCTTGGAATGAAATTAGCGGGAGGTATGTGGAATTTCCGGATGATGAGTTTTTCATTCCAAGCCTTTTCCGTCAACAGTCTAAAGATAACAAGCAAGGAAGCCAAGGAGAGATCGAGTCCGAGCATCGAATAGCAGCTCGGACCGCGTATGAAGCGGCCTGCAGACATGCTGTGGACGAATATAAAAAACTTCTTTCTCTTGGTGTTTGTAGAGAGCAAGCCCGCTGTATTTTACCGCTAGGGCTTTATTCAGAGGTTTATTGGACATCATCCCTACAAGCCGTCGCTCATTTTATTCGCCTCCGCTCTGAATCCCACTCCCAATGGGAGATCCAACAGTATGCTCACGCTGTCCGGGAGCTCATAGAAAAAGTCTTCCCTGCCAGCTTGGAGGCTTTACTTTCTACGGACGTTGGATAAGCTTAGCGGAATAAATAAGATATTTTAATTTGGATAGTGTCATCAGAAGGAACATGTTGAAGCATCGTCAAGTCATTGAAAGGGCGAATGCCACCTTGCGGGCTAATGAGATCAGTATTCCTAGCATTTTTTCCATAGACCAAAAAGAATGCAGAGCCAGGAGCGAATTCCCACCGAGTAATCATATTGACCACCAATGACCGGAAACTACCATTTGGGGAACGCGTGGTGATTGATGCAGGTGAGTAGACCCCATCGCTAACATAAGACCGAAGGTCGCTATAAATATAGTTCACTCCAAGCCATTCGGTACTTAATTGAAACGTTAAACGAGGGTTAGCCACGTAACTGACCTTTAGTAGATGACCAAATTCTGTCAATGTACGATAGCCCACGATGGGGGTGGCATTCGACATTCCCGCTACAAAACCCACAGGGGTCCTCGATTGTGTTTCGAACCAGTAGTCCCCTTGGCTTTGCGTGAGATATTGAGTCATTTCGATTTTCCACTGATCCGTTAATTGAAAATCATTTTGAACTCCGAACCCCCCTTTTGATTCATCGCCCCCAATATTAAATAATTCAAATTCCCACTGCCATACACCATATTGAGGACTTTCTAATTCCAACTTATAGCCCGCACCGGATCCTCGAGGTAAATATTTTTTTCGGGCATCAGAAAAAGTTCGAAGTTCATAATCATCTTCTCTAGGTCCGAAGAAAAATCCATCGAGTTTAATGCGGTATAAGTCTTTGGTATTAAAGCGTATGGCGGTAGACAAATTATTTTGAACCACATGGTTAGCACTATCGCGAGCGTGATTCAATTGAAGATCAATATTTAAATTCTGGGCGCCACCCATGGGTTGGTCCCAAGTTCGACCACTGTAGATACTCAAACGCTTCTCGTCGGTTCGAGATTGATAGCCCAGATCGTTCAGTTGAAAACGAGGACCAACATATACCGGGTTAATGGAAAGAAAAGCTCCGTTTGACCACCTTTTACGCCAATTTAATCGACCTCGCCAGTCACTAAGAATTTGCCCAGGAGGACCCACCCTTGAATTCGACAAGGTCCCCTCGAAGGTTTGATCTTGGTTGCGCCATACCCCATCAATTGAAGTGACCAAAGCATCGTCATTCTGCTGACCCGAACGATTGACCCACGAGGCAAACCCACCGATAAAGCTTCCGCGGTCATCGAGGGCCTGCGAGACTCGCATAACCCCGTAATTAGTCGAGGGTAAAAGGGTTTCTTTCCGAGTGGATCCATCAACAGAGCGGATATAAGCTTCCGCTGTTTTTGTGTTGGCTCCAAGAATGCCAATATTAAGGCCCCTTTCGCTCTTCGATGTATATTTAGCCGCGCCCGTAATCACTGCCGAACTATCCCAACTGAGTAGTCGTTCTCCCGGGAGGATGGTGGCGGCTGGGGTAGCTTGACCAATACGACGACTATATAAAAAAGGAGGCCCGCCGATTTGAAAAATATCGGACCCCTCCGTAAAGAAAGGTCTTTTTTCTGGGAAGGACGTTTCGAGTGCCGACAAGTTGAATACAGTTTGATCCACTTCGACCTGCCCAAAATCGGGCTGGATAGCCAAGTCTAGCTGCGCATTATTGGGGAGACTCAGTCGAGCATCAAGACCATAATTAATAAAGGACTGGAAATCACGATTGGTCGCTGAACGCGAAATATCTTTCTTGGCAACGATAAAAGGAACCCATTCTTGCTTGGTTTGTATACTCAGTTGCTCGATCCCCCGGAGGAAGGGGTAGTTTGCGATACCACTTGCTACATCTCGGGGCTCCACATACCATTTACTTTCTTCTTTACTTTGGCCATTGTCGGCTCGGCATGGATTAAAGCCCCATGGGGCATTGCTGCCGACAGGGATTTTCATCGCTGAGAGCGGGATTCGCATTTCAACCGACCATCCATCATCATCAACGGATACTGCGCTTTCCCAAACAGCATCCCAGGAGAAATCAATTCCTCGATATTGCTGGCTATCATTTGCGATGAAGTCAAATTGGACTCCCGCAGCAGTAACTCCAAACACATACGCTGATCGTCGAGACAAAATGGGATCTAGGCCGATAAAGAAACTATCGGCACCTTCATTACGCTGGTCTCTACGATTTAGGCGCGTCATAATTTTTTGAGTGGGAGCACTTTTTAAAAGTCGAGCTCCTACATAAAGATATTTGTCATCAAACAGAATTCGAACTTGAGTGAGACCCTGTGCCGGTTCTAAATAGTTTGGGAATGTCTGCCGAAAGCCTTCTGTTACGTAGGCGACGCGCCAATCCTGTTCATTCAGTTTCCCGTCAAGGAGAATGAGGTCTCCTCGTCGAGAAGCTTGGTGTGCAGGCAAGGATATCGTTTGAGCTGACATCCCCACCCAGAAAAAGCAACCCATCACCAGAAGACCTTTTTTTATTATTTTCGTCATTTTAGCCCTGGTGAACCTCAACAGATAAATCAGTATCCTATGAGAAAAAGCCTTTCCTTATTTTTTGGTTGCTATTTAGTATGCGCTCACCGGTCAATGGTATGAAAATTACGATGAGTGGATAAACTTAATTCATGATTCTTGCCCACCCCTTCTTGCGCCAGTTGATTCTCGCTACTGCGGTCACAACTTCTTTAATAGCGAGCGGAGGAACTTTAATTGTTAAAAATAAAAAATTTATTGCAGAAGTAGCCGTGACTCCTCAAGAACAAGCTCGCGGACTGATGTTCCGTCAGTCCCTGCCTAGCAATCGATGTATGGTTTTTTTGTATGATAATGATGAGCCGAGACCCCTTTGGATGAAAAACTGCTTAATTCCTTTGGATGTTGTATGGACTGATCGAGAAGGTCGTATTGTTGGGTTGATTGCAAATATTCCGCCATGCCCACCTAGTAAAGGCGATAACTGCCCGACATATGGCGATCAGTTTATCGCACGATACTTTGTTGAATTCTCTTCGGGAACTATCGCACGCCTGAAATTGAAAGTAGGCGATCGGGTGAGTTGGGATATCATTCTTGACGATGGGCGTCGAGTTCAGCTACCCAAGCAAGGCTAATGAAAATATCTGGCTATAGAATTAGACGTAGAGATCTTTAACTGCCCCTGAGCTCGCACGACCTTTTTTAGGAAATCGAGCAATCTGTCTCAGATGCTCCGGCGGCAGAGATAGAGCGCTTAGGTCAATCGGAGATATGCGATCCGCTAGTAACTTGTATGCTTTAGCCTGTTTGGGGAGCCGATCTGGAAGAAATACTTCATGGCCTTGTGCATAAGACATGAACGGAGGCATAACAACTGCATAGCCTGTATACAGAAAAGCCGAGACACGCATCCAGTCTTCACTACCGCTGGGTGATTTTACCGGTATGGCAAAGACCGGATGAACCCCACCATTAATCCAAATCTCCCGATTTTCTAATCGAGGGTATACAAAAATATGTCGGCGGTACATAAAGTGATAACTCTCTATTTGTAAATGATCCACAACCTTGAGTAAAGGATTATTAACGGCAGGTCCTTCGCTTCGATCGGACTGCCCAACGACTTGAATTACGGGGCGAGATTTGCCTGTTAATTTAGAAATATAAGCATTCAATTCCTCAGCCTCTTCCCCCACCAAGTGACCTTGATTAGGTTTAATATTCCCAAGAACTACAATTTGATCAGGTTGGTAGTCGGATAAAAGGCTTACTAATCGCTCCCAGGGATCTAGGTGGGCCGCCAAAGGAAGCCCTTCCGCTGCCCGACGTCGCCCAGCCCCAAGGCCAAAAAAGAAATCACATAATACCAATGTTCGTGCGCGAGACAACCAAAGCGCACGCCGGCTATCCATTAGGCAATCATCGAATATTTGAAGATGCATATCTTTTAGGATAAACGCAGAGGTAGATTTCCCCTAAGATATACCGAGAAATTAAGGGAAATTTTACGGAGTTAGAGAAAATTCATCCGTGTGTAATTACTTCCTAGAAGGGCGTTAGTGGACGTCGTTGCTTGCCCTAGCCACCGATCTAAAACTGTCGCGTACATATTTCTAAAATCACTATCGGAGCTATAGCGCATGTTGGCGTTATTATCTAGGTTCGCCAAATTGGGGTAAGTGCCATAAAGCCCCCCTTTAATGCTATTACCAATACATAACGATAAAGAGTTAGTGCCATGGTCAGTCCCCCCGCTATTCTCTGTGACTCGTCGACCAAACTCACTCCACGTCATCATCATCACGCGGTTCTGAGCCAACCCTGTTGATGTCGTGATCGCTCCCAAATCTTCATAGAACGACTTAATTGATCCTCCTAGCGTTGAAAGAAGATTCTTCATGGCGATCAATTGATTACTATGGGTATCCCAACCCCCTAGCCGGCAGTAATAAACTTGGATTGGAAGGTTGGCGGAGATCATGGATGCAATCAATTTGAATTGAACACTGAGGGCATTTGAGAGCACCGCCCCATTCGTATTGGTGTAATTGGAATCTCCAGGGTAAGGTACACTCGGCGTTCGAGTGGTTAGGGTCGAAATCCCTTGCACCGAGTCATAGAAACTCTTCTGTGATTTCGCTATCAGTTCATACGCGGCTCTAGAGGCACTGTCGGAACTGATAGAGCTGGCTGCTAAATTATAGGCGGATTGAAGCAACATATTATCGGTCGAGTAAGGAGCCTGTAGGGTGGCGTTCCGTAAACTTCCTGGGTATCTAAATCCGTTGGTACTCGTGATTGGGATAAAAGATCTCCGGGCTCCCGCAATCATGCGATGCACAGAATTTGTTGTAGTAACCCCTTGAATTGCATTGGCTGCATCGAAAGCCTGATCAGCAAATCGTCCTAACCAACCCGTTCCATTTAGACTCGAAGGATTCGAGCCCGAGGTTCCTCCTTGGGCCCATAAATCTGCTGCAGTGAAATGAGATAAATTAGGGCTGGGCATACTTAATCCGGTGATCCAAGCCACTTTACCTTGAGCTTGTAAAACATCGAGACCAATAAAATCACCATTGAGCCCCACGCCGCTTCCTAATGTGGTAGCGGGAGTAATTCTTAGCGTACTCCGCTTAGCTTGGTAAGCCGTCAGGTTAGCCCCACTGTCAGGGGGAATAACATTAAGCCAGTCCCATCCTCCATCCACATTAATGACAACTAAAATTGGGTTTGTGAAAGCGCCTGCATTCCCACCACCACCGGTACCGCCCCCAGAAGAGTCTAAAGAGGAGGAAGCTGAGCTGCCCCCACCACCGCAGCCTACTAAGCCGGCCACCGAAGCGCCGGCTGTTAGGGATGATTGAATAAAAGTGCGACGCGACAACGCTTTTTTCATGCTCTCCCCTAGTGCAATTGATTAGCTGGTGTACTCATCATCATGAAAGCTAACTCTCTGATCTTAACTTGATGAGTTGTATTGGTTAGGTTTATAGCGCTCCCGTTACCGCCGAATAAAGCATTGAGCCATGCATCTCTCAAGCTGGTTGGTGTCGGAGCGATCTGCAGCAGATTCGCAAGACGGTTGAAGATATCAAGTGAAGTAATTGGTGTAGTTGGAAACCATTTATTGAGATCTGTTGGCACAAGTGTGACGGTCAATTGTAATGATATGGTTCCTGCGCCTTGATAGAGGCCATATCGGTAAGTCTCGCTTAGGGCCACTGCAGAAGAACAATAACTTCTATAGCGCATCATATTGGCATTGACCCAAACATCATGCTCACCCCATCCATTAGGACCTGCGGGGTCTAGTAGCGCTAACCCGAGGTTGTCAAGAGTGGAGGAGTCAGAATCCGATGTCCCCACCAAGAGTCTCCACGCAGGGAATCCCTTAACTGCTAATGAATCTGCCTCACTCAGGTTATACCCCAACATGCGACAAGAAGAGACAAGCCAAACAATAGGGGAGGTAATAAGTGCGAATCGATGAGAGGCATCAAAAAAGAACTGAGACTTAAACAAAACCTTTAAGGAAGCACCAATATTAAAGTCGTTATTTCGAATCACTAGCCCAAAATCTTGAATATCTTGCGAAGTAAAGTTAGGAGTGACAAAATGACTAATCATTCTCGCCGCGAGGTATTCAGAACATTGAGTAGCACGAGATGTAGTGATGGAGCGAAGCACATCCTCTCCTGGGACCATTCCTGCTTGCGTCACCGTGTAATTAAAAGTCCGGTCAAGAAAAGTAATGCTTGCAGATCCTCCCGAAGCGTTGGCTGCTGAAGTAGGGTGTTGGTTGGGGAGTCGATTATTGCTTAAGGCCCCCATGAACCATGAAAGGGATCCTGCCGGAACTGTCTGGCCCTGAGCGACCACCGCTGTTCCCCTCTTGGCGTATTTATTAGTTACATTATTAGGTGCGGTGACAATATCCGATGAGACTACATAAAAACTCCAACCCGAAAGTGCTTTGGCTAGACTTGTAATATCTTGTTGCGAATACCCATTGTCGACACCCAATGAATAAAGCTCTAGCACTTCGCGTGCGTAATTTTCATTTGGCACAGCAGACCCTACAGCAGAGTTGGTAACGGAATCTAGCCAAACACACATCCCCGGATTTTTACTAACGGCTACTAGAAGGTCTGTAAAATTTCCAAGACCTCGGTCTCGAAACAATTGAATCTGTTCGAGCATGAGCGCCGTATTTTGGACTTTATCGTAACCAGTAGCAAAAAATTGGTGCCAGAAAAGAGATAAACGTTCGCGAAATGAATCAGGCGCATATTGCATTCGGAAAGCCCATGCTGCCTGGGCTACGCTCAACCGGTTCCGCCACGTATTAGGCCCCTCGCAAAGAAAACCATGCGCTGACGTGATAGCGGGAACAAGCACGTTGGCAGCATTGCCCGTTGTGGGGTCAATGGCACTGATCGCCACAACATCCGATCGATTAGCATAGACGGCATCAAAAAGAGAAGACGACTGCCCCCCATCGATCCAAGCATTAATGAAACTGCTCGGATTAGTCGCTGCTGCGGTCGCTGCCGCTTCCGGAGTTAACCCAAAGCCCGCTCGCCGGGCAAAGTGTTGAACATCAAGCATTGACCAAGATGTGATAGATGTAAGATTAGCCATAGCCTTAACCTTAACCTTAATCTTAACCTTAATTATTGAGTGCGCCGTTGTTAATCCATGCGCGAATTGTATCGACCGTAGGCTGGCATACGATGGGAGCACCTATTGGCATTCGCACGCCATAGGTTTGGCCAAACGCCGCTAGTCCTGGGTTATCTTTTGTTATTTTCTCAATCAACCAAGATGTATTTGCATTACCAGGGTTAACCCGATACCAAGAGGGCCCACTTTGAGTGACTGCGCGGAGTTGTGTGTATACACTATTGGCTGTTCCTGCAAAAACAATTCTACCTGCTGGGTTTGTCCCTCCGTGACAACTGCTTGTGTTCGAACCACAACTCAGCTGAAGGGCCGGTAGGATATCTGCAGAAAAACTTGGGTTAGCCTTCGTCGTGGCAATAGGGCATGTGGTAGAAGCATAGGGGTCAGTTGGGCTTGGTGAAATACTGCTTACAGACCCACCACCACAGCTAACTAAAAATGACGCCCCAAGGATGAACGAAGATTTTTTTGTGAGATTGGACCATAAAAGTATAAACATGAAGCGCACCGAGTTGTTTACTACATAAAATATTTTAGACTTAATCGAGGCTCATAGTAAATCAAACCCATCATTTCCTTTACTGGATGAACATCCCATTATTTAATTCAGTTAGGCCGTGATATTGAGACTTTGTAAAACCATCGATACCGGACATTCCTATTACCAAATTAAAATTTGGAAAATTTCAAAGATTCATTTTTAGGAAAAAATAGAATCTTCCGGTTCATACCCTGATGTCATGAGAATGTAATCGGACTTAAGGGTTAGATCAGAAGAGCTATTAAAAAATGATCTTCCCCGAATTGGCATGGGGTTTATTGTTGGATGGAGAGCTACGGGTAGAGATGCCATATTTACATTTTTTTAAAAATTCAGTTACGTGTAAGTAATTTACACAGTAACACTTGCTACTGCAGAAACGATAAGACCCCTCAATAGCCTCCGCCTCCACCTCCCCCTGCGCTAATAATAATAATTCTTCCTACCTGTGATGAGTGGAATTGACAAATATAAAACAAAGTAGATGGGGCGTCGTTAGGCACGGTGAAAGTTAAAGTACCACTATCCCTTCCGTTATTAGTAACACCATTGTTGTATGAACTGTCTGTTCCTGTAACTTGTGATGTTTTTATCCAAAACGGATGACCCGTTGCATTTATATTAAATGTATATGTTTGTCCTCTTGTTAGTGTTAAATCTGGATTAGAACTTCCATTGATAATGTAAGAAATTGAACCATTATTCGTTACGCTAAACACTGAAACACCAGGAGAGGGTCCTGGTGAAGTATAGCTTGCAGATCCTCCTCCACCTCCACCACCACAGCTAATTAAAAACGAGACACCAAGAACCAGCACAAATTTTTTTGTGAGCTCTGTACATAAAAGCAGAAACATGAAGTTCACCTCTATTTCTTATTCTATGCTTGATTTCATCCAAATCAAAATAACTCAGGACTCCTTTTGCTGGATTAACATCCCATCACCGTAACTGAAAAAACGATAAGATTTCTCAATAGCCTCTGCATAGACTTTTTGAGCTAGTTCGGTTCCCAATAGGCTACAAACGAGGACAAAAAGAGAACTTTCCGGAAGGTGAAAATTAGTCATTAGGCCACAAGTGATTTTTGGAGAGTTACCTGGCTTGAGAAATAAACTACTCTCTCCCTTGGGCGTCAATATGCTACCGTCCCAAGCAGTTTCTATCGTACGAAGGCTTGTTGTTCCAACACAGACGATGGGTTGTTTCTTGTGCAAGGCTCGTAAAAGCTTTTCCGAAGTCTCCACTCCAATAGTAAAAGATTCTCGATGCATATGGTGGTCATCAATATTCTCCACCAAGATCGGGCGAAAAGTACCTAACCCCACATCAAGGCGAATAGGTGCCCAATCGTGACCGCTTCGTTTAAGCTCTTCAATAAATGCCTTGGAAAAATGTAAACCTGCTGTTGGGGCAGCTACCGCCTCGCCTTCATCGGAAGCAAAATCGGTCTGGTATCTTAGGTCATCACTTTGATCTGCATCTCGGTTGATATAAGGAGGTAGCGGCAGGCTTCCAATTTGGTCTACTTGCGTCCATTCTGATAATTCTTCAGGATTAAGACGAACACTTCGCTCCCCTTGTTCGCCTTCCTTGAGAATTTTTAGTGATCCGAGAGGTCTTTGGGTGACAGGATGAAGAATGTCACAGGTAACCCCCGATATTAAACGACTTGCAGGTCTTACTAAAGCCTCAAAAGAACCATCTTGGTTGCGGTGGAAAAGCAAAGCCTCTCCGATTCCTCCCGTGGACCGCCTTAGTAATAAACGCGCTTTTCGAACGCGTACTTCATTCGGAATGATCAAACTGCAGGGCGAAATCCATCTATTTAGTTCGCGTATATGACTATGTGCAACAATTCCACGATCCGGATGAACGACCAATAATTTCGAGGCCCCCCGGTCTTCTAGGGGCCTTTGCGCAATTAAATGTGGGGGTAGGTCAAAATTAAAATTAGATCGAAGCGTCATTTTTTAAAGTACTGAAAAACTATGCAGACGAGCATATTCACCTTTGGCAGCCAACAAGGTTTCATGAGTCCCTTGCTCAATCAATCTACCCCTTGCGATCACGTAAATTCGACTGGCACGTTGAATCGTACTCAATCGATGGGCAATCACCAAAGTGGTTCGATCTTTCATTAGTTCATCGAGGGCCTGTTGAACGACGGATTCACTCTCGGTATCAAGAGCGCTTGTCGCTTCGTCCAGAATCAAAACAGGTGGATTTTGAAGAATAGCCCGAGCTATAGCAATTCTTTGGCGCTGACCTCCACTCAAGCTCGATCCTGTTTCCGCCAATCTGCTTTCGTATCCCTTGGGTAATTGAGAGATAAAATCGTGGGCATGCGCACGGCGTGCGGCCTCCATCACTTCAGCTCGACTCACTTTCAATCCGTAAGCAATGTTGTCATGTATGGTGTCCATAAACAGAAGTGTTTCTTGAGTGACGACACCAATGCGAGAGCGCAGCTCTTTAGGATCGAACTCTTTGATGTCTGTCCCGTCCACTAAAATGCGACCTTCCAAGGGATCGAATAGACGAGGTAATAAATTCACTAACGTAGACTTGCCACCTCCACTAGGACCAACAAAGGCTACAATCTCACCTTTGCCTATCTTCAAACTAATCCCATCTAAAATAGGTTGCCCTTGCTCGTAAGCAAAACATACTTGATCGAATTCAATAAGAGAGGGTCGCGTGGGTACAGGTTTTGATCGGACGGGGCCTTGAATCGTAGGCTCTAAATCGTAGAGATTGAAAATCCGCTCAAGGGCCACCTGGCTGACCTGAATATCTGTATACATCTTGGTTAGATGTCGAATGGGATCGTAGAGCGCATAGATTAAAAGGAGAAGTCCTATGAAATCGCCACCCGACAATCCCCCTTCCTTGATTTGTAATCCACCATAAATCACTAAAATAGCTAGGAGCAAGCCCCCTATAACTTCCATGATGGGAGGCGCCAAGAGTTGAGAGCGAACTACTTTCATGTTGATGCGGTAAAGTTCGCCACCCTGGGATTTAAAGCGCTGACTCTCATACTGTTCACGCGCAAATACTTTAACAACTCTCATATTAGATAAAACTTCTTTAAGACGAGCCAAGAGTTTATCTGCTGATTTCTGATTCTCTCTTCCCCTTTGACGAATCTTTTTAGTGATTAAACGTATAGGAAAATAAACCAGCGGAAATAAGAGTAAAACGAATAAAGGCATACGCCAGTCAACCAAGAAAATAGCCACTAGTGTTGACACTGCAGTTGCCACTTGTTTAATGAAATCGGATGTTTGATTGGATACTAAATGCTGTACCGCATTGACATCTCCAAGAACTCGATTCATCAACTCGCCTACAGGGTGTCTTTGAAAAAAGACGGGATCTTGAATAAGCACTCGATCAAAAAGCATTTCTCTCATATCTCGAACAGCCCTCATTCCGGATCGAGCAACCCATAGACTACCCAAGTAGAGAAACAAAGCCCTAAGAACGAAAATCGTAAAAAGCGCCGAAGGTAGTAGCCATATGGATGTGGCCATAGAGCTGGGTTCAAATGAGGGAAGGGATTCTGCAAATTTGAGGGCAAGAGCCTTCAAGGGTTTGACAGAAGAAGCGCTTTGGCCTGCGCCGAATTGTCGATCAAAAACAAGCGAAAGTATGCCAATACTTAAAGCTTGTAAACTGCTACCTAGGGCTAAAACTAAGCCTCCCCCAAGGGTTCCTAAAAGATAAGGACGGAGGTGTTTACGAATAAAACGCTGGAGGGGGCTCACGTGTTTGCTTCCTTTAAGTTAGAGTAACTACTTCAAGGGTCAGGGGCCGAGTGTTTTCATTAATCCCAAGAGAATCCCCGCCGCCTCCGCCTCCGCTTTTTTTAATGTGTTGCTAGTCCCTTGTGCAGTCAAATCACCTAATTCGGCCCGAACTAAAAATTCGGGAGCATGATCCGGACCTGTTTTGGATATCAAGTGGTACACCGGTAAGCCAAGATTTAATTTTGCGGCTCGTTCTTGGAGGGTTGTTTTGGTATCACTAGCCTCCCAAAGAGTTGCTGTCGCACTTTTGACTAAATTGCCATAGCGTTTTTCTAACAAAACCATAATGTGTGAAAAGCCCTCCTGGCCTTGTTGGGCTGAGTCCAAATAGATCGCCGCCAAAAGAGATTCGAGTGCATCAGCTCGAGAGCGCTCACCGATTAACTGTCGGCCACTCATCTCCAAGGGCAGTTTCATGGCAGAAGCCCAAGAAGCTAGTGCATCGGTATTAATCAATAGCGTCCTTAGTTTTGACATCTCACCTTCGCTAAGATCTGGGCGCAATTGATAGATTAAAAGTGCTGCTCCAAAGTTCAAAATAGAGTCTCCAAGAAACTCTAATTTTTGATTATTGAGACTCGAGTTTGAAGGATGCGTGAGTGCTTCTTGAAGCAATTTAGGGTTGGCAAACTCGTAGAGAGCATGTTTTTTAATAAGTTGTACGAGTGATTCTGTGTCGGCTAGTCGCATAGTGAATAGTGTGGACTAAAAACGGCTATCTTTTCCAATATTTGTAGTTTCAAAACCCAACGAGTCCTTGATTTCATTGGGATTATTTGACATTCGATGTTTATCAATAAAGACAGGAAATCATTTCCAAAATAGGCCATGAATTTATTTTAAGAAGAAAGCGTGAGGATGAATCCTCAAAATATAAAAAAAACCAATTGACTCTCGGAAGAACCTTGGGTTTCATAGAGTTAAGTGTTTGTGTAAAGGCTAACCAGTACCTTAGTAATATAAAGGACACAATAAAACCCATGAGACTTGTTTAAATGTTAAAACGTGTTGCTATTTTTAAAGCTCTTGATATTGAAATTAAAAAGCAACGTGGTTCGGTCGCCGCAAAAGGAAATTACCGCGGCCATCACTCTTTAAAAGAACAGTTGAGCCAAGGAACGATTACTATCATCGCTGAGATTGCAGGCGGTAGTCCTGGCTTAGGTAAAACACGCTCAAATTTTAAAGCTTCAACGCACGCTAAAAGTCTAGTAGAAAATGGGGCCAAAGCACTTTCTGTCGCCACAGATAAATTTCTTTATTTTGGTGATGATAAAGGTCTCTCTGAAACACGATCTCAAGTGAAGGTTCCACTATTGCGTCGTGAATTTATTTTTGAAGAATACCAAGTCGAAGAAAGCAAGATCCTTGGCGCAGACGCTATTTTTCTCATGCCTGCTCTCTTGACCCAATCTAAATTAGTTGATTTGAATAAGTTAGCCATTGCCAAAGGTTTAGATGTCGTATTCGAAGTTACCAATGACGATGAAATTAAACGCTCCATAGAAGTAGGTGCTCAATTATTTTGTATCGTAGGGCGCAATCTAGAGAACTGGCATCCCAACTATGACAAAGCTATTGTGCTCATTAAAAAGATTCCTAAAGATTCACTTATCATATTCGAAGCGGGCATTAACCAATTAGTTCAAGTGAAGCATTTGCATGCCCTCGGCGTTCACGGCGTCATTATCGGAGACGCTCTCTTGGATGACTTTTATCCTGGCAAGCGACTAGCGTCATTACTCAAAGGTGAAGCACCCCCAATTAAAAAGATTCCTAAGGTAAAGGCTGTTCCAACCCCCGTGGTAGTAACGGCTGTGCCGGCAGCAACTAAAGCAGCCAAAGAAAAAATTTCTTCCCCGCGGAAAGATACCGGGTCCAGAATGTCTGGAACACCGGCTCGCCGCACCCCTTCCACAACAGCCCGCAAGGGCAAAAAGGAGCCAATCATGGCTAAGAAAAAAGCGGCTAAAAAAGCTACTAAAAAAGTAGCTAAAAAAGCCACCAAGAAAAAAGCAGCAAAAAAGAAAAAGCGTTAAATCGCAGCCCGAAAAGGGCTTTTCTTTTGTAAGAAGACCCCCGGAAACGGGGGTTTTCCTTTATAAACTTAGGAATCCAACCTAAAGTTAATCACATGCCCCATATTGAAAATATTCTAGCCCTTGAGATTTTAGATAGTCGGGGGAATCCTACCCTTCAGGTGACCGTAGATTTATCGGATGGACATCGAGGGCGAGCCAATGTCCCTTCGGGAGCCTCCACGGGTTCTAAAGAAGCACTCGAACATCGTGACCACGATCTTGGGAGATATGGAGGCAAAGGGGTTTTGCAAGCTGTCAACGCTGTTGAAACAATTGTAGCCCCCCATCTAAAAAATCAGAATCCTTACGACCAAAAAAATATTGATCAACTCATGATTGATTTGGACGGTACCGCTAATAAATCACGTTTGGGTGCCAATACCATTTTAGGGGTATCCATGGCTACTGCAGTAGCCGCGGCCCACTCACTGAAAGTCCCTTTGTATCGTCAATTGAGATCAGTCGAATTATCCTATCTACCGGTTCCTATGATGAATATTTTGAATGGGGGCGTTCATGCAGATACGAACGTAGGCATTCAAGAATTTATGATTGTTCCCGTGGCTGCACCTAGTTTTCATGAGGCGGTTCGCTGGGGTGCCGAAATTTACCATAGCTTAAAAAAAGTCTTAAAAAATAAAGGCCTTTCAACGGGCGTGGGTGATGAGGGCGGGTTTGCCCCACATCTTGACAATAATGAAGCTGCCCTCCATTGCATCGCTGAAGCAATTGAAAAAGCAGGTTTTAAGTTGGGGCAAGATGTTTACTTGGCGCTCGATTGCGCCGCGTCAGAATTTTATCGAGATGGTAAGTATCACCTAGACGAAAAATCGCTGACATCAGAAACACTATTGGTCTATTACGAGTCACTCATCCGACAATTTCCAATTATTAGTATTGAGGACGGTATGGCGGAAGATGATCGCGACGGTTGGAAAAAACTTACCGCCGCACTAGGTGAAAAAATTCAATTAGTAGGCGATGATGTTTTTGTGACTAACCCCGCCATACTCCAAGAAGGTATTTCAGATCAAATTGCGAATGCTTTGTTGGTCAAACTTAACCAAATTGGAACCCTTACTGAAACCTTTCAAGCCATAGATATGGCTCATCGTGCAAACTATCGATGCATTATCAGTCATCGAAGTGGTGAAAGCGAAGATACGTTTATCGCTGATTTAGCCGTAGCTTCTTCAGCGAAACAGATTAAAACTGGAGCGCCTGCACGAACTGACCGTGTAGCTAAATATAATCGGCTGATGGAGATAGAGAAGGAACTGGGTACCCAAGCTCGTTATGCAGGACAAGAAATTTTAACTTTGAGGTAAGGTAGATTTATGGATAAATTTATGCAAATGATCATTCGTAAGGCTAATTTAGGCTGGTTTTTGTTGTTCTCATTAGCCCTCACTTTGTATGTTTTGTTTGCTCGACCAGAGTCTCATAATCTTCAGCGGAGTAAAAAACAGCTTGCTCAAGATGAGCAGCGCCTTGATAAACTCAGGAGTGAAAATAAGCTTTTAAAATTATCTCTAGAGCAAGGGAAGAACGAGTTAATTTATGAAATTATGGCTCGGCAGCGCGGAATGCAGATGCCCAACGAACGCGTTTATGTTTTTCAAGAACCTAAGCAAAAATAGAACATACGAGTACTTCCTTACATGAAACTTCACGTGGCATCTGGAAGCGGGAATCGGTTTGCGTATATTTTCGATCAAGAAGGCATCACTTCAGAGGATGGCTCTCGTTGGGCTCGATCTCTTAGAATAAATTCCCGTCAATTTGATGGATTTTTCATTTTAAGCCCCTATATCCCGGGTCAACCATGGGTCATGAAACATTGGGACACAGACGGATCTGAGACCTTTTGCTCTAATGGAACTCGAGCAGCCATGGCACTTATTGAAACTCCTTTCTCGGAGACCATCACTTGTTATTCGAATGAGGAACAAGTTTTTTTGATGAAGGATTCCGATGGTGTCTCTCTAAAATTTCCTCAGGATCAACGCATGGGGTTAGTAGACCTATCGATAGATCTCCCTTATCCATATCGCTTTGGGTACATCGGCAATCCGCAACTAGTAATTTTAATGAAAGACATTTCTACTTTCAATTTAGAAAATTGGGCTCGCGCTCTGAGATACAATAAAATTTTCTCTGAAGGATCAAATATTAATATTGTGCAAATAAATCGTTTAGGAGAAGCTAGTATTCGGTCCTACGAAAGAGGTGTTGAAAGAGAAACTTCTTGCTGTGGCACTGGTTGTGCTGTAGCCGGTGCTTGGCTATCTGAAATGACCCAGTGTATTTCTTGGGAATTCCAAACCGCCCACGACCCTGTTCGTATAACCATGTCTTCTGTCCGGAATGGCCATTGGGATAACCTTTGGCTTTCTGGGCCTATTCAAGTCGAAGAACCCATCGACGTAGAACTTCACTAGCCGGTCTTCCACAAAGACCCGTTTAATCAGCACTTGAAGATGTGCAATCATGATAGTTTAGGTGTGGAACAAGGTAAAATATTATTTGTTCCACGCCCATCAATAGAAGAAAAGGTGCTCAAAATCGTGACCGCAAGAATTGTTGTTATTGCTAATCAAAAAGGGGGTGTTGGAAAAACAACCACCTCTATCAATTTTGCAGCCTCACTGGCTATCCTCGAGCATATGGTTCTGTTGATAGATTTGGATCCGCAGGGACATTCCACTACAGGCCTTGGTTTCGAAAAGCCTAATGATCAAGCCGGAGCATATGCTCTTTTAACGGGCACACCCGCAGATGTTCTAGCCCTTAATACAGAAATTCCTACCCTACAGATCATCCCTGCAGGGAAAGATCTTGCACGTTTGGAGTTTAGCGACTTGACCGATGAGTCCCAACTTTACAATTTAAAAAATGCCCTGAATCTTATCAAAGAAACATACGATTACATCGTGATTGATTCACCTCCTGCTCTTGGCGCTATGACACTGAATGCTTTCACAGCTGCCGACGAATTGATTGTTCCCATGCCCTGTGAATTTTTAGCTATGGATGGGTTAATAGAATTAGTCGATACTCTGAATGCGGTCCAAAAACAATCGAACTCTAATCTTCAACTTGGGGGTATTTTACTCACAATGGCTGAAGAACGAACCAATCTTGGGTCAGCTGTCGCCAATGAAGTTCGCAAAAATTTTCCGGGTAAGGTTTTCAAATCAACCATTCCAAGAAATATTCGTCTCGCTGAAGCGCCTAGTCACGGCAAACCCATAGCTTTTTATGATTTGAAATCAAAAGGTGCTCAGGCATACATACAATTCACAAAGGAATGGTTACGCCGTAAAAAAAATGAACTTGCTAAGGATATCTTATGAACTCTTCTAAACGACCGGCTCTCGGTAAAGGGCTTAAAGCCTTAATGCAACAGCGCACCTCCATCGGAGATGCTAATTCTCAAGAAGTGTTAATTGATCTTCTGACGCCGAATCGCGCACAACCCAGAATAGTTTTTAATGACGAAGCCTTGGATGAACTGTCTGCAAGTATCAAGGTGCATGGGATTATACAACCCATAGTAGTTCGTAAGGTAGGTCAGCGGTTTGAAATTATTGCTGGAGAACGTCGCTGGCGCGCAGCAAAAAAAGCAGGTCTTGTTAATGTTCCTATTATAGTTCGAGATGTCCCAGATAAAGAACTCCTCGAGTATGCCCTTGTCGAAAATATTCAGAGAGAAGAACTCAATCCCATCGAGGAAGGCCGAGCTTATTGGAATTTAGGTAATTTATTGAAATATACACAAGAGCAAGTCGCCGATCGCGTAGGTAAATCTAGGCCACAAGTCGCCAACACGCTCCGTCTTCTGAAGTTGCCCACAGCGGTTCAGAATATGGTTTCTGAATTGCAGTTATCGATTGGCCACGCAAAAGTCTTGTTGAGCTTAGAAAGTCCACGACTCCAAGAACAGGTTGCTCGAGAGGTTATCGACCGGCGCTTAAGCGTGCGTGCGCTAGAAGTTCGCGTTAATCAACTCCAATCTTCGAAGACCATGAAAAAAAAGAAACTCAATCCTAATACCGTATTTTTGAAGGATGCTGCCGAAAAATTAACTCAATCTTGGTCTACGCGGGTTGAGATCAAAGGCCATGGAAAAAAAGGGATGCTCCTATTTCATTACAGTGACGCCGAACAGTTAGACCGTCTTTATGAGGGTCTCAAAATGGGTCCCTCAAAAAAAATATGAATCTCACCAGGTATCTTCTCTAAGTTGACACAGACTCGCTTTCAAACCATGGACCTACATTCAGCAAATTGTTTTGTTCCTTTGCGAGATCCTCTTCCCGCAGGAGATGGGTTTAAGCAATTAAGTGAAAGAGTTTTTTTTGGTATCAAAAAAGGTCTTGATAATACTCATAAAATACTTGAGAGACTGGGTCGACCTGACCGTAACTACCCCATTGTTTTAATTGGTGGAACCAACGGTAAGGGTAGTACGGGCTCTATCTTGGCTCATGCGTGTCGGGCATCCGGTCTAAAAGTGGGATGGACCACAAGCCCACATCTGAGACATCCTCGAGAACGGATTTGGATTGACGGAGATTTAGTCAATGTTGAAAATATGGATCAAACTCTAAATAAAATCTTCAACGAAGAAAAAGATTTGGCCATCAGTCTAACCTATTTTGAAGCCATCATAGCCGCTGCACTACAATCTTTTTCAGAGAGGCAGGTTGATCTTGCATTCGTCGAAGTCGGTATGGGCGGACGATGGGATGCAACCAATGCAACAGATCCAATTCTAAGTGTCATAACGAATGTAGGACTTGATCATCAACAATATCTCGGAGATACAAAAGAACTTATTTGCCGAGAAAAATTAGCTATCGGTCGTTCACAACGACCTCTCGTACTCGGACCTACGTTATCTCGGGCTTGGGTTGAACCACTTTTAGAGTGTGTACCTTCTGTTTACACAACCTCTAAATTAGACGTCCCTGTCGATATTTTGTGGGATTACTCAATCGTTGACGGTAAACGGTTTGGTCTAGCCGGTCGACATCAGTTAGACAACCTCTCCTGTGCTTTAAAAGTTCTCGATTGCTTGAGGGGATTAGGCTTTAATTTACCTGCTCATGAATGCCAAAAAAGTTTGGCCTATCTTCACTGGCCTGGACGGCTTTCTTCGCTTCCTGGATTTGAAAATGTTTGGATTGATGGTGCTCATAATCCAGAAGGCCTAGAGGCTCTCAAAGCACATTGTTCAATGAGTAACAAGACCCCTCATCTATATTTTGGCGTGATGAAAGATAAAGATCTGACAACGATGTCAAAGATACTGAAGGCCTTTCCCAAGAAATCACTTACTTTAATTCAGGGAACTGCAGAGCGATTTGCCACTCTCGAAGCACTTGGAAATCTTCTTAAAGGTATATCGGTTGACTATACAAATCTCTCCTCATGGAACGATTTAGAGGGCCGTCTCAAAAGCCATCAGGGCGAACCAGTTTTGATTATGGGCTCACTGTATCTCGTGGGAGAAATTCTTGAACATTTCAATTTGATTCCAAACTCAGAGTAATCTTATAAAATAGGCAAAATAAACTGTATATCTCAGCGGAGTATGAATGTCTTGGAACCTGGGACCACTTGAATTTTCAAACCGTCTCATTTTAGGAACGGGCAAATATCCATCTTTTGATGTTATGCAAGCTTGTCACAAGGCTGCATGTGTAGAAATGATAACCCTAGCTGTCCGACGATTTGATTTGAGTGCTCAAGGAGAAGCCAATATCCTTCATTGGATTTCGCCGCATATGCGTATTCTTCCTAACACGGCGGGCTGTTACAGCGTAGAAGACGCTGTTCGAGTTGCGCGACTTGCTCGCGAAGCCCTTCAGACCGATTGGATCAAGCTCGAAGTGATCGGCGATCCTCATTCTTTATATCCCGATAATGAAGAAACTCTTGTTGCAGCTCGCGAGCTAGTAAAGGAAAAATTTATTGTCTTGCCTTATGTGAACGCAGATCCCATTTTAGCTAAAAAGTTAGCTGATATTGGATGCTCCGCAGTGATGCCTCTTGGAAGTGCCATTGGTTCAGGCCAAGGAGTTCAGAATGCCTCCACGTTGAAGCTTATTCGAGAGGTACTCAGACCCTATAAGATTCCTATGATTGTTGATGCGGGTGTAGGGACTGCAAGTGATGCATGTATTGCCATGGAACTTGGAGCTGACGGGGTTTTAATGAATACGGCTGTCGCAGAAGCTCAAAATCCTATTTTAATGGCCGAAGCTATGCATGCGGCAGTCCAATCGGGACGCTCTGCTTTTGAGGCTGGGCGTATGCCTCTCCGATCGGTTGCTCAGGCCAGTAGCCCAACCTCAGGACTCATTGCTTCATCTCTCGATTCCAATAGGGCAGGTTAAATGAAACAAAAAACTGTAAAATATCTATTTCATTTTTTTGCTAGTTTTATTTTCTGTTCCTTTTTGCAGGGATCTCAAAAACCACGTTTTGTGGTCGTTATTGTCATAGACCAGTTTGCCTACGAGTTATCGACTCGCTATCGAAGTGAATGGACAGGGGGTCTTCGAACACTTTTTAATGAGGGAGTTGTTTTCGCTGAAGCCTATCATTCACATGCTGCTACGGAGACATCACCGGGTCATGCCACTTTGATGTCCGGTCGCCATCCTTATCGAACAGGAATCGTTAGTAATAATTGGTTCAGCTCAGACTTCAAAAGCGTAAACAGTACAGATGACGACTACGCTACTGCTTTGGATGTTCCCGCAGGTGTGAAAGCGTCTAGTAATGGATGGTTTGTAGGCACTAGTTTTGGCGATTGGCTAGTGAAACATGATCCCAAAGCTCGTTTGGTTACCCTCGGAGGAAAGGCTCGCTCAGCCATATTTATGGCGGGCTCCTCCAACCCTGATGTTTATTGGTTTGAGCCCTTTGTTGGTTTCACAACATCCACTAGCTATCGATTAGAGTTACCCGAGTGGTTGCGGGAAGCTAATAAAGATTGGCTAAAGTCAATCGAGCAGCAAGAAATTATTTGGTCCGCATCTAAACCCAAAAGTTCAACATTCAGTGATCGTACCTATCTTTTAGACGGAAATTATCTCGGCCAAAAAACTATCAAAACGGGTCTTCCTAAAATGATTAAGCAGGACGACGCGCCTCTTGACCGTGGGTTTTATCAACGCTTTGTTGCTACCCCCTTTTATGATGATTTGTTGCTTCAATATGCAAAAAAGATTATCGAGGAAGAAAAATTAGGGCAAGGAGACCATTTGAATATCTTGGCTGTCGGGCTTGCGGCCAATGACTACATTGGCCATAGTTACGGGACGGGTGGACCGGAGATGCGCGATCAACTTTTAAGGCTTGATCGAGCACTTGGGTCCTTCATTAAGTTTCTACAATCTCGCGACCCTAATGTGGCGATTGTATTGAGCTCCGATCACGGAGCTCCTGATTTTTCCGAACGACTCAATGAAAAAAAATTTATATCTGAACGCGAACAAGGATCTATATGGCTCCAGGCTGTTAATAAAAGAGTTCGAAAAGAATTATCAAAATCTGAAAAAAATATTGTTGAGCCATTCCTAACAATAGGGGGCTCGCCGATAGATCTTTATCTAAATCCGATGTTCTTACAGGGTCACACTGAAAGCCGACAGGACCTCATGCCTAAGTTATTGAAAATTCTTAAAGAAGCACCACATGTTCTCGAGGTATACACTCGAGAAGAGGTTATACAAGCGAGACCCACTCCTCATAAAGATCCTAGAACTTTAACTATGGTTGAGCGGTTCAGCCTGAGTACCAACAAGGAACGCTCCGGTGATATATTTGTTCGTTTTAAGCCTTATATAACGTGGGGTATGGGAGGATCACAGCACGGCACTCCTGAAAAATATGATCGGCACGTACCACTCATCTTCTGGGGTCCCTGGAAACATCAAGTTATATCAGATGCGGTTGAAACAGTAGATTTAGCCCCCACTCTTGCTCATGTATTGGGTATTAAACCCACAGAATTAGTTGACGGTAGAGTCTTAACTTTGCTTCCAAAATCAAAGAGATAACTATGAGACTAAGCGCCTTATTTGTCGATAGTTCCTATTTAATTGGAGTTCTTGCCTCGTTGTTTTCTGTTCTGAATCCTATTAGCGCCTCTGTCATATTCGCTTCTTCAACCACTAATGTAGATACATTTGCGATGAAAAAAATGGCACGGCGTGCATGCATCACTGCGGGTCTTGCAATGATTGTTTTCGCTGTTCTCGGCCAGTTTATTTTTAGCTTCTTTGGGTTTACAGCTTTAGCTATGAAATTTGTAGGAGGCATTTTGGTTTTATCTCGCTCTTTTGATATGCTATCGGGCGATAGTCAAGATCGAATAACACCCCAAGAGCAAGATGCCGCTCGGCATCGTCTTCCAGAAGACTATGCGGTTATCCCTTTTGGTATTCCTCTTTTAGCAGGTCCCGGAACCTTGAGTACGGTGATGGGTTTTGTGACCCAAGTATCCATCCGTGATTATGTATTGGTGCTCATCGCTATTTTAGTCAATATCACCCTTACATATTTTGTGCTTATTAATGCGACCGTTATTTTCAAAAAACTCGGCACTCTTGGCGAAAAAATCCTGACTAAATTGATGGGGTTCATTTTGGCTGGAGTGGGGATGCAGTTTCTTATCAACGGAATCCTTTCGTTGGCCTACCAAATTCGTACGTTCACCCCCTCATAGCCATTCGGCTGCTTGATCTGTCATCCTTAATTCATGGATATTCAGGGCCTTAACGACTTTACTAAAGACAATATGCGGCGCTCCGCCACGTGGATTACTATCTTGGTTATCACTTTGGCTTTTTTGCTCATAATTTTTCTGAGAAATCAATATCTTCTTACCTTAAATTCTTTGAGAGTCTACTTTGGAATTGTATGTATCATTTCGTCTGTTGCCTTTGGCATTGGCTTTTTGTCTCCTTTACCATGGCTTTATTCAGGGAATCACCAACTTCGAGCCAATGTTTTCAGAGGCACGCTACAGTCGCTCCCTTTCAATATAGCGTGGCTTGCTATTGCCTATAGCATCACGTTCTTGATTCTTATGGATGATGCCAAGGGTATCCCTGGACCTTATATAGGTGGTGAAATTGATGAACACATCAAATATTGGCAATGGATTCGAGGTGGTGTGGCCAATGTAGTTATTGCAACTATTATTGGGGGTCTAATCGCTAACCAAGGAGTTGAAAAAATAGAAAAAGAATCGATGATGAAATCTTTGAATCAAGAGCGACTTCATGGCCTACAAGTACAACTATCCCCGCACGTTCTTCATAACTCACTTAATGGTCTTGCTGAGTTAGTTCACCTAGATCCCAATAAAGCCGAACAGGGGATTCTGAATCTTTCATCCCTATACCGCGAGTTTCTCGTTTTAACATCTAAGCGCTACAGTTCGATTGGTGAAGAAAGCACGCTCATTCAAAAATGGTTATCTATAGAGCAATTACGCTTAGGTTCTCGAGTCCAGGTCGAATGGCAATGGGATGAAAATTTAAACGCTATAAAGGTTCCTCCTTTGATTCTTCAGCCGCTTGTAGAAAACGCAATCAAACATGGTGTGACACCTTTCTTGCAACCCTCAGTACTTCGGATTCACGCTTCTCGGATACCTGATAATCGTATTGTGCTAAGAGTAGAAAATTCTGGAGCTCCACTAAATAAATCCTCGACTCGATCTTGGGGAATAGGGCTGACTAATCTAGATTCAAGATTGAAGCTTATTTATGGAGAACTAGCGTCTCTGAAATTATCCACGGATGGAACATGGACTTTGGCTGAAATAACTATTCCAGATCATTACCCAATGTGGTCCCGATGAGAGCTCTAATTGTTGACGATGAACCCCTAGCGCGCCAGCGGCTCCGTCGACTCCTTGAGGAGCTGAGCGTTGAAGTTGCTGGAGACTGCGCCGACGGGCGGAGTGCCCTTTCATGGCTTAATGAAAACCCCAAACCCGATATATGCTTTCTCGATATCCAGATGCCAGGACTCAGTGGTCTTGAAATTATTGCCGAGATGCCCAAAGAGTTGAATGTTGTATTCGTTACGGCTTTTGATCAATATGCAGTGAGCGCTTTTGATCTTGAAGCTTTAGATTATCTTCTCAAACCCGTTTCAAAAGAGCGCCTCGAAGCATGTTTTAAACGTCTCGCTGCAGTGGAGAAAATAGATTCTCAAACTCAATCAAAGCCTTCCTTGGGCTCTCGCTATCCTGTAACAGCAGGAGACGGTTATATCTTTATGGATCTAAAACGTACAACTTATTTCCAAGTTGAAGATGAAGCGGTCTGGGCCTGGGTCCAGATAGGACCGCAGGGGCTCGAGCGTTTTCGTACTCAATGGGATACGTTATCTGAAGTTGAAGATCATTTTAGTGATCAAGGACTTGTGCGAATTCAACGAAATCTACTCTTGAGAGCTCAGGCTATTTTAGGCGTGCGCCCTCTTGGCAGTGGTCGAATTTCTGTTCGTGTTTCCGAAGGTGTTGAACTTGAAGTAAGCCGATCTGTTACGCCTCAAATTAAATCTATCTGTGGAATTTAAATAATTGATGCCCTCTAATTTTCTCTGCCGAGACTAAACTTATCAAATGTGAGGTTTAAATGATACGCAAAATACTGTTGTTCTTTGTTGCTTTTTATCTGGTTGCCCAAAATACTCATCCTAAGATTCAAGAATTAAAAACTTTTCATCCTAAGGCACCGGTAGGAGATTTAAAGATTCGAGAAAAATCTTTTGAAGTGCGTAAGCAATTAGCTAGTACTAGCTCTTTGAGTGGTATTCCATTTCGATCTGTTGGCCCCATGGCCCAAGGGGGACGAGTTGTCGATCTTTCGGTCGACAACCAAAACCCACAAAACTGGATTGTTGCTTTTGCAACCGGAGGGCTTTGGATTACCCATAATGATGGTGCTAGTTGGAAACCCCTCTTTGATGACCAGGAAACAGGCATTATCGGTGCCATCGCTGTTCGATGGGGAAACCTCGGCAAACCTCAGGAAATCTGGGTAGGGACGGGTGAGCCTAATGCAAGCCGAAGTTCTTATGCGGGAGCCGGCATGTATCATTCACAAGATGGTGGGCTTACGTGGCGACGAGCGGGTTTGAAAAATAGCCATCGCATTGCGCGGGTTATATTACATCCCACAGAATCTAAAACAGTTTACGTAGCTGCCCAAGGACCTCTCTATACTGATGGCGGTGAACGAGGAATTTATAAAACTACGGACAATGGGCTTACATGGATTCAAAGTCTTCCGGGAAGTGATCGGTTGGGGGCATCCGATTTACTTATGGATTATAGTAATCCAAATATATTGTATGCAGCTCTGTGGGAAAAAGATCGAAAACCATGGAATTTTTTAGAAAGCGGACCCAAAAGCGCAGTCTATAAAACTAGTGATGCTGGGGCTAACTGGAGTTTAGTGACCGATGGACTGCCTCGAGATGCCGGGATGGGACGAGTGGGTCTTGGACAAAGTCGACAAAATCCCCAAAAGATATACGCCTTTATTGATAATCAGAATCTTAGACCTAGCAATGAAGTCAATCCCTTCGAGAATACCGGTCGATTAACAGCCAAGAAAATTCGAACTATGTCAAAAGACGAATTTATTAAAATTGATCCCAAGTCCCTTCAAGAATTTCTTCGAAGTAATGATTTAGATTCTTCCTTGAAAGCCGAAACTATCCTTGAGGATATTTCTAAAGATAAACTTCAGGTCACTGATTTATTACGCGCTATTAATGACAGTAATAGTGCGTTATTCGAAACTAATATTGTAGGTCCTGAATTATACGTAACGATTGACGGTGCCAAGAATTGGAATAAGACCCATAACGAACGTATTGATAATGTCATTTTTACCTATGGGTATTATTTTGGCCAACTATCGGTTGATCCTAACGATGATAACCACATCTATTTGATGGGCGTCCCTGTTATTCAAACTCGAGACGGCGGTAAAACTTTTGAAGGTGCTAATGGTGAAGATGGCGCCATCCCTCATGTTGATCATCATGCGATGTGGATAAATCCCAAGAATTCCCAACACATCATCTTAGGCAATGATGGAGGCTTAAACATTTCCTCCGATGGCGGTAGCTCCTGGAGAGAAATTGAAAATCTGGCTGTCGGCCAATTCTATACTGTGGAAGTAGATCACGCTGAACCTTACCAAATTTATGGAGGGCTCCAGGACAATGGTGTCATGACGGGTCCTGCTAGAGCTCTTCGGCCTCGTCAAAGCAAAGATACTTGGAAATCTATTTATGGAGGCGACGGAGGATTTGTTCAAGTCAATCCTAAAGATAATCAGACTATTTATACGGAAAGTCAATTTGGATTCATGTCGCGTCTTAAGGGCACAGAGCGTAAATCGATACGTCCCTATGCGGCCCTCAAAGATGCACCTTATCGATTTAATTGGATGACACCGATCAAAATTTCGACACATGCTCCTGACGTAGTTTATACGGGGACACAAAAGGTACTCCGTAGTATGGATCGTGGTGATACCTGGGTTGAACTTAGTGGCGATTTGACCCGTAGGCCCCTTATGGGCGATGTTCCCTTTGGTACCATTACTGCGCTGACCGAAAGCCCCAAGCGATTTGGCCTTCTTTTCGCGGGAACAGATGATGGGCTTGTTCATATGACAAAAGACAGCGGGCTCACTTGGACAGATATTTCCAAGGGCCTACCTCAACGTCTGTGGGTATCAAGATTAGAGCCGAGTTATTTTCAGGAAGGAACCATTTTTATTGTTTTAAATGCCTATCGAAATGATACGCAAGAAACACACCTATATAAATCTATGGATTATGGCATCACTTGGCAATCTATAAAGGGTAATTTGCCCGAAGAAAACTTTAACGTTCTTCGCGAAGATCCATCTAATTCATCGATACTCTATGCAGGTTCAGATACAGGTGTTTACGCTTCTTTAGATGGAGGTCGATCATGGAATGTTTTAGGTAAAGGGCTTCCACGAGTACCTGTTCATGACATGATCATTCAACCAAAAGCCAAAGAACTTGTTTTGGGTACTCACGGACGAAGTATTTATGTTGCCCCCATAAATATTCTTCAAAGCTATACCGAAGTAATTCAGAAGAAGAAAGTACATCTTTTTGATGTACCTAAGATTACTGCTCGCACTTGGTGGGCCAATGATCGTCCAACGTGGTTCAATCCTGTTGTCGAAGAGCCTCTAGATCTATACTTCCATATTTTGAACCCCGGCCTTGTGAAACTGAGATTGATCAATGCAGACGACAAAGTGGTTAAAACGTGGGATATTCAAGCGGTCTCGGGGTTGAATCATCTCGCATGGGATTATTTGGTAGATCCCACAACTCTGAAAAATTTGCCACCGGGACGGCGCCCCTTTGCCACTGCGGGTACCTATAAATTCCTGATCGAGTATGGGGATCAAATTTTAACAGTACCCCTGTTAATAGCAAAAACTCCAGAAGACACTCCGGGATTCCGTCGTCGCGGCGGCCCTTGATTTAAAATTTTATGCCTTGAGGGCTTGTTCAAGATCTGCGATCAAGTCCTCAATATCTTCAACGCCAACTGAAAGTCGCAGAAGCGAATCGGTAAGACCAAGTTTCGTTCGGTCTGCTAACGGAACACTAGCATGCGTCATCGTCGCTGGATGACAGACTAAACTCTCAACCCCCCCGAGTGACTCAGCCAAAGTGAAAATCTTAAACGCTGCCCCTATACGCCGGGTTCTTTCGTTATCGAGCGTATCAAAGCTGACCATTCCGCTAAAACCCTTCATTTGTTTTTTAGCAAGTTCGTATTGTGGATGGGAGGGTAACCCCGGGAAATATACCTTGGGGATATCTGAGCGTTGAGACAGCCAGTTAGCAATCTTCTGAGCATTTTCGTTGTGTTTTGCCATTCGTAGATGAAGTGTTTTGGTACCTCTGAGAATAAGCCATGCATCCATAGGGGACATGATGGCTCCCCCTGCATTCTGAAGAAAACGTATTTTTTCTGAAATATCCTCACGATCGGTAATAACTATTCCACCGATTGAATCACTATGTCCATTGAGATACTTAGTCGTACTGTGCCAAACCAGGTCAGCACCGAGATCTAAGGGCAATTGATTATAAGGAGAAGCAAAAGTATTATCGATCGCTAGGATCGCGTCAGAATGGGCTTCTTTTAAAATGGAACGAACCGCTGAGATATCTGTCAATCCAAGCATGGGGTTGGTCGGCGTTTCCAACATCACTAAACGCGTGTTCGGTCTTAAAGCAGTTTTCACGGCATCTAAGTCGGCGGTATCGACTTGAGTATATAAAAGACCTAAGCGTGTCATAACTTTATCAACGAGGCGATAGGTACCTCCATAAACGTTATTACCAAGAATCAAGTGATCACCTTGAGACAGTAATTCTAAAATAGCTTGAGCAGCCGCAAGGCCTGAGCCAAAAGCAATTCCGTACTTACCACCCTCAAGTGTTGCTAGGTTTGCTTCAACAGCCGATCGAGTCAGGTTGTGTGTTCGACCATACTCATAGCCTTTGTGTATACCAAAACCTTCTTGTACATATGTGGAAGTAAAATAGACCGGAGTCATAACGGATCCAGTTGTGGGATCTGGCTCTTGACCCGCATGAACACAGTTTGTAGCAAAATATTGTGAATTTTTTTTCATGATGTACTCGTCTCCCTCTAAAAGCTACGTTTAGAAATTTTTTGAGGGTATGCGAGCTAAAAGCCACGCCTCATCCACAATTGTAATCCCCAAACTTCGCGCCTTATCAAGTTTGGATCCCGCACCAGTTCCCGCAACGAGAATGGTCGTTTTAGCCGACACGCTTTGGGTCACTTTAGCGCCATTATTTTTCAAGCATTCTTCAGCTTGCTCTCTTGAGAATTGACTTAATACTCCTGTAACTACAATGATTTCCCCGGCAAGCGATTGTGATTTTTGTCGAGAGATGGGATTTTCTGGACTGACTCCTAAGTCGTCGAAGGTTTGGGCCAAATCGGGATAAGTTTTCAAGAAAGCAATAATAGTCGTAGCTACTTTGGGTCCAACCTCTTCAATGGTTTGAAGTTCCTCCCAAGAGCACTGTGAGAAACGCTCGAAAGAGGCGAAATGATCAGCTAATATTTCAGCCGTTCGTACACCAACAAAAGGAATGCCTAGTGCATGAATCCATTTAGCTAAGGATTTATTTTTTGAGTTTTTCAATTGTTCCAAGAGATTTTGAGCACTTTTTGCTCCCATACGCTCTAGTCCGGTTAAAAAAGACTCTGCTTGCGGATCATCTATTAATCTGAACAGATCCCACGGCTCCTGGAATCTTCCGCTCTCAATTAACTGTCTGGCTAGAGCATCTCCGAGCCCTTCAATTTGAAGGGCAACACGCGATCCCATATGTAACAAGCGACCCTCAAGTTGAGCGGGACAACGCAAATTGAGGCAACGAATAGCGACATCATCTTCCTCCGATTTACCAAGAGGACCCGCGCAGACCGGGCAGGATGTGGGCATCACAGATGGAGTAAGATTTGGAGGGTCATCATTTGGAACTCGAGCAATTATTTTCGGAATAATATCGCCACCCTTCTCAATAAAAACCCGATGTCCAATCTTGAGTCCAAGCCGATCTATTTCATCTGCATTATGTAAAGTCGCTCGCTTGACCGTAGATCCTCCTAGTTGAACAGGATCTAGTTCTGCAACAGGCGTTAATTTTCCAGACCGACCTACTTGCCAAATAATATTTCGAACACATGAGGTCGTTTGTTCAGCTGCAAATTTATAAGCCACCGCCCATCGTGGCGCACGGTCTGTAAATCCTAGTTGTTCCTGAAGTGATTTATCGTTCACTTTAATCACGATGCCATCAATATCAAAGCCCAAAGTACCCCGAATGGGCTGGACGCGATCGATAAAGTGGGATAAGGTTTCAAGGCTCCCCGATCCATAGAGGGGCATTCTAGCAAAACCCCATTGGCTCAAAATCTCCATACTTTTAGAGTGATTTTTGCTAGAAATCCATTGCCATGGGATGAACTGAAGACGTCGTCGCGCCACTTCTGCGCTATCTAGAAGTTTCATGGTTCCGCTCGCAGCATTTCTAGGATTTGCGAAACGTATTTCATTTTGAAGATCACGATCTTGGTTTAGCTCTTCCCATCGTTTACGCGATAAAAAAACTTCCCCTCTGATTAGGCAATACTCTGGAGCATCAACGGGAAGTTGTAAAGGAATATCGGCGATCGTTTTTGCGTTTTCTGTGACATCTTCACCCAGAGTTCCATCCCCTCTGGTAATAGCTCGAATCAGTTTTCGCTTTTCATATTCTAACGATAAAGATAGCCCGTCTACCTTTAACTCGTAAGCTAAGTTCAATTCGCTGGTATCGATCCAACGCCCCATGCGCGTTATCCATTCTTGTATTTCGCCAAAAGAATAAGTATTACTGAGACTATACATCGCAGGAGCGTGTTCGATTTTAGAAAATACACTCAGAGGCTCACTTCCTAGTCGTCCCGTAGGAGAATTAGGGTCTTTCCATTCAGGATGCTCGCTTTCTAAAACAATGAGTTCACGTTCTAGTACGTCGTATTCTTCATCCGATAGGACTGGCTGATCCAAAATATAATAGCGGTATCGATGGTCTTTAATTTGATCCGACAGAACTTTCATACGCTCGCGGGTCATGACTTAGTTACCCCTCGATGTTGAATCCTACTTAATAATCCTATAACAATACTAAAAGCCAACGTGGAGCTGCCCCCAGCGGTAAAGAAAGGTAGCGCCATACCCTTATTGGGTAGAGCGCCAATCACCATTCCTACATTTATAAAAAGATGTAATGCAAAAATACAGGCAGCCCCAATGGCGAAATAAGATTCAGAAAGGGTTTGGGCCCGCATTCCAATATTTAACATTCTAGTAATCAAAAGACCAAATAAGGTTAGTACAACACAAACACCTATGAAACCATGCTCTTCAGCCCAAACAGAAAAAACAAAGTCGGTTGTTTTAACTGGAATGAAATTAAGTTGTGTCTGAGTGCCTCCTCCAATTCCATGACCCAACAAGCCACCATTTCCTATGGCAATTCTACTTTGGTTAACTTGATAACCTAGCCCTTGGATATCCTTTGATGGATTTAAGAAGGATATGACACGTTCCTTCTGGTAGGGTTTCAGTATATATTTCCACCCCAAAAAGCCCGAAAAAGATAACAAGATCATTGCGACAACGATACTCCTGAAACGCAACCTTCTTATAAGCAGAATCAAAACAAAAATAGGTAAAAAGCCGACAGCCATACCTAGGTCCGGCTGTCGAAATACAAGTGCTGCCGGTAATAGAATGATAAAAGACACTGCGATTGCTAAATATTTGGGTGTTCGATCGGGCTGATACTGCCCCCAAATATGACTAACCAAAAGAAGGGTAGTCCATTTGGCAAACTCAGAAGGCTGAAGTGTTCCTAATGAACCCAGATCAAACCAACGCGTGCTGCCGCCTATATTTTTACCTATTAATAAAACTAAGATCAGACTTAGGATTGATAATGTGTAAAGAAGAAGACTCCAATCGAAAGCGAGACCCGCTTCGCGTTGGCGTATAACAAATGCAAGGCCAAATCCAATCACAAGGAAAATAGCCTGTTTGACCCATAGAAAATCAAAAGGTGTATTACGCCCAGCAGAATAAATATTCATTAATCCCAGACATGCTAAAAATATGGCAGGAAAAAAAATATTACGCGTAGATAGCGGGGATGACATACCCGACATAATATATGCCTCGAAAGATTAGCGATCAGAGGACGACAAGGATAGATTAGTTGAACGATCCAGATTGGGACGATCCACCATCCAATATTTTACTAACTTCGAGGCAATTGGCGCTGCGTTCTCTGCTCCAAAGCCTCCATTTTCAACCAAAATAGCAAAGGCGATCTCAGGGCGATCTTTGGACGAAAACCCGGCAAACCATGCGTGATCTCTAAGTGATTTTGCCTGACCAAGATAGTGAGATCGGTTCACAAACTTAGCCACCTGTGCGGTGCCAGTTTTTCCTAAAATATCTACATCGCTCAATCGAATATTGACTGCTGTTCCGGATCGGACAGTTTGTAATAAGCCTTCATTCAAAGCTGACCAATAGCTAGGATCAAAAGCAATAGGAGGAGCGGGTTGTACAAATTTCATTTCAATCTTTCCAGTCAATTCGTTCTTTATACCGTAATAAAGATGAGGCGTAACAGGACGACCTTGATTAGCCAGGGCTGCATAAAACCTTGCGAGTGCAATAGGTGTCAATCCAACTTGTCCTTGGCCAATTCCAACGCTGATCGTTTCTCCTGCATACCACTTTGGATCCTGGGGGTTTGTCTTTGCTTTCCATTCTCGGTTGGGGATACGTGATGTTTTCTCATTGGGTAAATCGATTCCAGTATCTATAGTTAATCCCCATCGATTCCCAATTTCATAAATATCATCTACATCTAAACGATTTCCAACTTCATAAAAATATATATCGCAACTTTTTGCAATCGCTAAGGTAAGACTTATGGGCCCATGTCCTGATTTTTCATCACAACGAAAATCACGACCGTAAAAATTCTTACTGCCCGTACAATAAAAAACAGTCTCTGGAGTGATGACTTTTTTTTCTAGGCCTGCTATTGCGGTTAGAAGTTTGAAGGTAGATCCAGGGGGATAAATACCCTGAATTGCCCTATTCATCATGGGTTTATCCACATTCTTAAAAGTGGCGTCAACGTCGGCTTGTGACATGCGATCAATAAAGAGATTGGGATTAATGCTCGGTGACGAATACATCGCCAAGACTCCACCATCCTGCGTATCTAAAACAACCGCAGCACCCTTTTTCCCCTTGAAGCTCTCCTGTAATATTTTTTGCATGCCTAGGTCAAGCGTCAATACAAGACTGCGGCCTTTAATAGGGGCCTCTTCTTTTAGAATAGCAATTTCATCTCCCGATCGATTAACCATAATTCGTTTGGCCCCATCTTGGCCCCTCAGATAACTGTCCCATTGGGCTTCGATACCTACTCGACCTATCAATTGGCCCAATCGCAACGAGCCACCTTTTTTCTTGATGACTCTTGAATCAACTTCTCCAATATACCCCAAGACATGTCCTGCTAATTCATTGTCTCGATAGGCTCTCCGTGTTGAATTTTCAATTGATAAGAACGGAAACCTTGCCTTAAGTCGTTCGGTAAGAGCGAGCTCGGGTTCCGTTAAATTCTTTTGTATGATCAACGGCGCAACACCCGATTTCTTATCTCGATACGATTGAACAATTTCTATAAAATCATCTCCATCAAGACCAAATTCCTCAGCAAAACTGATCAAGATCTGGTTATCTCTCGGCAATTCATCCCGATTAATAACAAGTTGGTAGGAATCGATATTATCAACAAGACGAGCACCATTACGGTCATATAAAATGCCACGAGGGGCATGAATGAGACGAAGTTTGATAGCTTGGTTCTCGGCGCGATCTTGAAAAAAGCTACGCTGAAAGATTTGAACATATCCATAGTACATAAAATTGAATATCAATCCAGCAATGAAAAGCCATTTTATTTTTCTACTACTTTTTTCGATAAGCCAACGAATTTGAGGATTCATATTTTCTTACGTCTCTCAAGCTTGATAAGTTGCCATGATAAGGCGGCGAGAAAAGGGCTCGCTAAAAAGGAGTTAAGATACATATCGTCCCAAGCCCATACATGATTTAGTCTCCAATTAAAAAAGAGATACCACATTAAATGTATTCCATAGACCCCTATAAATCTTAGAAGATTTCCAGCATAAGTGCGTGGAGGATATTTTCTATTTATAAAAAGAAAAAAAAGACCCACCGTGAGATTGGCAAAAGGCAGTGCCCCAACCCAAGGCGTCGTTCGAAGGGGAACCTCGACACACCAGCCACTCAGCGTCAGCCACAGTGTAGCGAGTAAAGATGAGGTTGGATCTAGAGCGAGAGCATGAACAAGCAAGGTGTGAATAAGCCATTGTGCTGATGGATGTGCACTTAGGATCCAAAGACTCACAAGAGCTAAAAAAGCCAAAATTCGTCTCAAGGTGATCACTGACAAATTGACATTCAAGGAGTACATCTGGGTCCTCTATTGGCTGATAGGATCGTTGAGATTTTCAAGAGGTGTCCGCTTGGGCAAAATTAAGACATAGCGAAGCTGATCAAGGCGAGACGATAATTGAACCACAACGCGAGAAGCTCCACCTTCTCTTTGAACCTCCTTGATGAGCCCAACGAGAAGACCCCGAGGGTAAAGATTGTCGAGCCCTGATGTAAAAACCGATTCGCCGGGTTGAACTGCTTTCTCAGATCTAAGATATAGGATCTCAGCTTGGTTATCGCTGTAACCCTGAAGAATCCCCGTGGACTTTGAAGCCGACATGTAAACAGCCATACCAATATTAGGAGCATCTGCAGGCAGAATTTTAGATTGATGAAGTCCGACTGACCATACACGTCCGACGACACCTTGAGGTGAGATGACCGGCTGGTCTATTTCAAGACCTTCCCTTGTCCCTTTATTAATCACCAACGTTCCAAAAAAACGTGGGCGCGCATGATAGGTTACTTCTGCCACGGTCGCATTAAGAGACATTGATTTCTGGAGATCTAGCATTTGCGCTAACCCCTCCATTGATTCACGATCCTGACCCCATTGGCGTTGTTGATTTGTCAGGGTTTGGATTTGGACTTTCATCTGTTGATTCTCAAGAAGCACATCTGATAACAAACGAGACGATTCCTTTTGAGCTACTGCTCGCAAACGACGTTCGTTCACCCATCTTAATAAAGGGTTTGAAAGCGCTACGTCAAAGGTCTGGTGACGGACAGTCAGGGGACTTATGACAACCCAAAAAAAATGAACTGCCCAAATGGTGACTATGAGGACTGAGGATAATCGAATCCGTGTGGGCTTTGACTTAAGACCGCTAGTGTAAGCCATAGACCCACTCGATGAAATTAATCTAAAATCTGAATGCGTCGCAGGAGAGGGATGTCTTTTAATAACTGCGCGGTTCCTGTCACCACACTAAAACGAGGATTTTCTGCTCTAAAAACAGGAAGATGTGTTTCCTTTCTAATACGCTCATCGAGACCCATGATCAACGAGCCGCCTCCCGACAAACAAATTCCTCGCGTAATAAGATCCGCTGAAAGTTGAGGAGGCGTTTCAGCTAGCGCTTTGCGGATTAAATCTAAAATCGCATTGATAGGTGGACCGAGAGCTTCTCGAATTTCAGCATCATTCAATATCAATGTTTTAGGCAGGCCTTCAAACATATCGCGCCCTGATATTTCCATAGTTTTCGTTTGGCTAGACGGATAAGCCGACCCGAGTTTCATTTTGACTTCTTCGGCTCCGATTTCCGAAATGACCATATTGTATTTGTCTTTAATATATTTGACGATAGCCTCGTCCATTTCATCGCCTGCAATGACAATGGACTCCGAGTAGACTTTACCGTGATAACTCATCACAGCGATATCGGTTGTACCCCCTCCAATATCCACAATCATGCAGCCTCGTTTTTCACCTATGGCCAAACCTGCTCCTATGGCAGCTACCATGGTTTGATCAGCAAGAAAAACTTCATTGGCTTTCGCGTCGTAGCAACACGCACGAACCGCTCGTCTTGATACCTGATGAGCTCGTGGTGGCACCGAAACGCAAATACGAGTGGTTAAATGAAATCTGCTCTGTATCGATTTGGATTTACGAATGAAAGCTTCCAGCATTTTTTCTGCCGCATCAACTTCAAAAATCATTCCATCACGCATAGGTCGCACTGTTTTAACTCCTTGTGGCGTTCGACCCATTAACTCCTTGGCGTCAGCGCCCACAGCCTCTACTTGGTTTGTTGTAATGTTGATCGCCACAATACTGGGTTCGAAAATTACAACTTTATCGAGTTGCTTGACGTGGATGAGTGTTGAAGATGTACCCAAATCGATCGCAAGGTCGGTCGAGATCCAATTGCTCCAGAAATCTGTCTTAAGCCAAGGCACCATAATCAGGTTTCCATCAAAATGTAGAAAGGATAGAGTTACGCAATTTTTATCGATTGCCTAGGGTATATTTTGGAGTTCTTGAATTAATAGGTCAGGACTAAAGCGCTGAGGTAACTCCTTGTGATACCCGCGAATCCAAGTTTGACCATTAACTAAAATGTATGGAATGGCTCTTTTTCCTGTTTCGGCCTCTAGTTTTTCGGCGGCTCCAGAAACAGTCTCTATATCGACTTTTTCATAGATTATTCCCGCTGACTCAAGCCATTGTTCTAGCCTTCGACAGTCTGGACACCAATCCCCTGAATAAACTTGTAATTTTAATTGGTTAATATGTTCCATGGCGCTTCCCTCTAGGGCCTTTGCTAAGCCTTAACTTCAATGATATTCTGCCTAGTCTGAAGGCGTTTGCCTGGGTAGCTCAGTTGGTAGAGCAAAGGACTGAAAATCCTTGTGTCGGGGGTTCAATTCCCTCTCCAGGCACCACTACCAGTAACCTTAATAAAATAGAGACTTACACTATGACTCAACAAGATACGCCAAAGATTATTCAAGTCCAAAAACCAGCGCCTAGTTTAGATCATTTTCAAAAAAGTCTTTCTAAGGAAGACCCATCTAAAGTATTTAAAAAAGTCTTATTAGCAGGCGGTATTTTTGTTCTTCTTTTATTAGTGATTTATTTTATAAGGCAATCTCGTGAGAATACGGTTCTGGCTTTTCAGGCTCAATTGAGTGCGCTTCGAATTGAAGCTTTGGGAACTGAATTCGAACCCAAAAAAGGCGACGCCCTTTCTCAATCCCTCGCCCTGTATTTGCCTCAAATCGAAGCGCTTCTCACCCAAGCACCCTCCAGTCAAAGAAATTCCCTCATTAATATGATCAATAGTTGGCGATTGGTTTCTGGCAAGCCTCCCTTGTCTGAAACTCCAGCATCTCTTCAGGCTTGGGAGCGTATTCAGCAGGCTAACCAGGCACTACTTTTGGGCCAATTAAAAGAGGCTCAGGATTGGTTAACCCCCCTTGCGTCTGAAGCTAAAACTCCTTCATCATGGGCAAAAGCTTACTGGGAAATTCAATTAATGATCGATCAATCTAAAGGTGATGTGACCTCGGCAAGAAAACATCTTGACCTTTATCGTCAAGCATTCCCAGAAGGGGATGAGATCATCAAGAAATTGAGACGCTCTATCCTTTAACTAGACTCAGATGCACCCTCTTTACGGGGATGAAAATATATTTTTTTTCTTGCGAGAACTGACCATTTACTGCATAGGTATTATGAGGTTGCAAATACGTAATTAAATGTCTGCCTCAAGATTCTAAAGCACGGGTTTAAATTGAGCTTTTAAAACGTTATTTAATTTCCTAAGTCTAAATATATATATGCTTTAAATCAGATATAGTTATAACAGACTGCAATATTGTGAAAATGCCTAAAGCCTTTATTTGCTATTACTTAAAGCTAGAGATTTTCTCCTTGTGCAACTGAAGTTGGATTTTAAATCAATAAATTTATAGACATGCGACGTAACAAAGGTGTAAATTCCCTCTATGCTCTTTAATTCTTAGAGTGAAACCAATCCACACAATCTCGCACCATCAATCTTAAGTTTTTAACTCGTCCTGACACTTCGGGACTCTTTTGGAGCATCACCATGAGTCGTATTTCAGCCCGTCTTGGGCTTACCGCTTTTGTTTTGGTTTCCAGCTCAGTTCTTATAGCTCAGACCACTACTACAGGAAGTTTATCAGGTACCATAACGGGTACAAACGGACAACCGCTTGCAGGCGCCACAATTAAAGTGAGCTCTGGGCAAATTTCAAGAACAGGAATGACAGATGGTAGCGGCACCTTCCGTTTTGGTCTTCTCAACGTTGGTAATTGGTCCATTCAGATTAGTGCCGATGGATATCAGAACTCAAAAGGTACCGTTCTCGTAACAACAAATGAAAATCAAAATATTAGTTTTCGCTTGGCTACAATGGGCGCAAGCACGGTGGTTGTTTCTGGCACCGCTGCGGCTGTAGATTTTACGAGCAACACCACGGGCCTTAACATATCTATGGAAAACCTTAACACTGTTCCCAAAGGTCGAGATTTCAATGACCTTGTTCAGTTGGCCCCCGGTGTTACCAGTTCAGGAGCCCTTGGAGGCCCTTCGATTTCAGGTGCTTCTAGCTTAGAAAATTCCTACTATATCGACGGTTTCAGTAGCCAAGATATGCGAAAAGGGTTTCAAGGCGGAGGCCTTCCTACAGACTTTATTGATCAAATTGAAGTTCAGACAGGTGGTTTCAAACCAGAATTCAGCGCTCTTGGTGGAGTGTTCTCTGCCGTTACTAAATCTGGTACGAATCAATTCCAAGGCTCAGCTTGGGTCAATTCTGATCTTTATAAATATCAAGCGGCCCCTAAGCAAAATTTAGCTGCTCAACAAGGCAATCCCTTTGAGCGTAACGACTACGGTGCGACTGTTAGTGGCGCCTTGCTTCCTGACCGACTCTTTTATTTTATTGGTGTGAACCAAACTAAAACCAATCAACCCGGTCAAACCAATCTAATTGGTCTTACGAGCGATCCTCTGATTAGCGAAGATACCAATTTTTATGCCAAGGTTAATTTCTTCCTGACCACTGATCAACAATTCACGGCAACGATCCAAGATCGCCAAGTTACATTCACCCAGGTGAACGATTACCCACTTCTTGGAGATGCAAATTGGGGAGAAACCAGCAAGGATAAAACTCAAAACCTTGGCTTGATCTACGATTGGAACATCGCATCGAATATCCAATTATCTATAAAAGCAGGTCAGAGCACGTTGTCTAGCACTGTCAATCCAACTAACACCACTGCTAATTTAGTCACTGACTTCATGCGCGCTGCTTATGACGGAAATGCCAATACAACTGCCGGCGCTGCTTTCTATCGTGGCGGCTATGGTGTCTATACAGCCCTAAATAAAAATGAAACCACTCAATATCGCGCTGATTTATCTTGGTACCTTGGTAATCACCAATTCAAGGCCGGTATTTCTTCAATGGAATCTTCTTACAGTAAGAACGATACGGCTTCGGGTGCGCGCGCTCAATTCTTTAATGGTCTCCAAGTGCTTTCCACCAATTCGTTGCCCTATACTGTTGTCCTTCGCAGTACTGGTGGTGGAACGACGTGGAATGGTATTTATCGCCAATGGTATTACACCGCCGCATCGAAAATCACAGCGGAATATAATGCTTTCTACGCGCAAGATACTTGGGAAATATCTCCAGGTCTTCGTCTTTCATATGGTGGCCGTTTTGAAAGTCAGGCAATTAAAAATAACTTCGGTGTGACAGCCCTCAAATTTGATGACATGGGAGATCTATTTCAGCCTCGTGCTGGCTTGACCTGGGATCCTAATAATGACGGACAAACCAAGTTATCGCTCAACTACGCAAAGTATTTTGTTGCCATTCCGATGCAACCGGTTATGAGAACGGGTGGAACAGAAATCTATGTCCGCAATTACTACACCGCTGCTAACACCACTTATAACACCGGGACAGGCGCTTTCAGCATTAATGTCCCCACCAATGTTCTCGCTAATGTTTCTACAATTATCGACTACGGTGTTTACTTTACGGCCCCCCCTCTTGCGGATGGAACAAAATTAACCTCTCGGGAAGAATGGGTATTAGGCGTCGATCACATCTTCAAAAATGGTGCTTTTGATGGTTGGACTATGGGCGCGAAATATATTCGGCGCGAACTCCGTAATCCTATTGAGGACTCTGTTATCGACGAAGTTACCGGTCAGTATGCTGTTCTTTGGAATCCAAAACCAGGAGCTGTGAGTTATACACCTCACCCCACCCTAGATAGTGCGTCTAATCCTCTTCTTTCAGCAGGCAAGATTCGTTTCACTGCAGCACAAAATCCTTTCAAAGTAGAAGCTTACAACGATTACGATGCCATCATCGTTCAGGCCGATAAGAAAGAGGGTGCGTGGTACTTAAACGCTTCCTATACTTGGAGCAAACTCTTTGGAACCTATGAAGGACTTGGTCAAACTAGTAATGGTCAAGCAGATGCTCTTATTACCTCCACCTTCGACCACTGGCCCTATGTTGGTAAAGGTTTCCTCCCGACTGATCGTACGCACATATTAAAACTTTTTGGAAGCTACACGATGGATTTCTATGGTAATCCGCTCACATTAGGTCTCAGGGGGCTCATACAATCTGGAACTCCTAAGAGTCTCTTTGACAACGGTACCGCCTCGGGTAATCCTGGTTTAGATATTGGTGGCTACGGTAATGCCGTCCCTAGAAACTTCCAATATGGCACAGAAGGCCGAACTCCTCAGAATATGATGTTCGATCTTTTGATGAATTACTCGATGAATTACATGGGTTATCGTATTTCGCCAGAAGCGACGATATTCAATGTCTTCAATCGACGTACCGCCACGACAACGAATATCTATGGAACGACCTCATCCAGTCAAGTCAATCCCTTCTACGGATTTGAAACAGGCTGGAATCAAGGCCGATCAATTCGTTTTGGAGTGAAGGTTCAGTTCTAAATATTAGGACCTAGTCTCAATAAAAAAGGATCCGAAAGGGTCCTTTTTTATTGGCTTACCAACAAAACTTTCATAGACTAGGAATTTTGCATGACTAGAAGATGTTTCAACTGTTAAATCTTTTCAACCTAAGCCCTCTTAAACTAAATAAAGGAAGGTGGCCCTCTGTTTCCCAAACGCTATCTTATAGCTAGTTTATTTATTGGAGGCCTCCTGCTCTTAGTGTCCTTTGCTCAGGGTTTTTGGGGAGAGCGTAGCAAGACTATTTTTGGCACTTCCGAGGAGCCGGCCTTATTAAAGATAGAAAATCTTCCTATCGAGGCGACTCTGACTTTAGAACGAGGTTGGAAACCAGTTTTTCAAAATCATGCTGAACCCGAAATTGATCCCTTGGGTTCTCGTTATTTCGGGTTTCCCTGGGAGCCCGCTACGCCTCTCGCAAGCCCCAATGGACTTGCTCTCAATGGACCCCAAGGTCGAAGTAAAATTTATCTTTGGAAAAATTTAGATTGGCGAACTTATACCTATGAGGTCCCTATTGTTTCTTTTCGTTTTAATCCCAGAAATGCTAAACAAGCGTTAGTCACTTTTCAATACGGAAGAAATCTTTATGAAACTCAACTGATTGACTATCCTGAAAATCGCGTCCGATGGTCCACACCTTCCGGTCCGTGGAGTCGATTTAGTTGGAACGGACAATCGGTGCTCTTAGGCTTTTTCGAAAAAACGAATCGACTGTTGGTGAGTTCGCGTTCAGTTGATCAATCATCTCCTCGATCATCCTTGGCCTCATATCAAGAACCTGATTTTCAAAAAGTTCCTAAGGATGTGATCACGCTCCCTCAGAATCTCTCAGAGACCGGCCAAGATTTCACCGGGGATCGGTTGATGTTAATTTGGTCTAAATCACACCAATTGTGGTTTCCCAAAGGTGATCAAATGTGGGTGAGCGACGGATTTTTATGGACTCTTTGGCGTCTGTATCCTTCAGGCTGGAAAAGAACACAAGGAGGGGCTGGTCGCCTGACTCCACATTTCCCCGATTACTTTCTGATCCAAGATACATCCTCCAAAATACCTCTTGGATATGTTGAAGTTGCAGATCGAGCTCCTCTGACTATCAAGGATATTAATTTGACATTAAAATCGCTTCCTGATGATTACGATCGTTGGTTTTGGAAATCTGATGGTGCTGTATCTTATGAAGGTGAACGATGGGGTTCTGCAAAAAAAATACCTCCTACTTTGTGGATCGATGAGCTCAGGAAAACATATGCCAGTGAGACGCGACGTATAATCTCGCTTCGTCCAGAACTTAAACCCTATTTATCTCAGGGCCCAGCCGTTCACGTTCTCGAATCTCACGGTAAAGCCTGGGTTTGGGTGGGGGATCAAATTCATCTCATCAAGTTATTAGATACCTCAACGACGAGAGCGGTACGCGCTTGGCTTCGTTGAACCTAGAGGCCTAATCCCCATGCATTTACTCATCATCGACGACAATGCTAGCTTAGTCCGCGCGCTGGAGCGACTTTTTTCCGGACGCAAGGATCTTGTTTTTCATGGTGTAACTTATGTAGCAGAGGCCCACTCGTGTCTTAAAGGATTCGAGATCGAAGCCATCTTGCTTGATCACGATCTAGTTGATGATCGTAGTCAGGAATGTTTAACGTTGCTTCAAAAAGATTTTCCACATCTCATCCCTAAAACGTGGTTAATGTATGGAGCCCTCGAACTATCTCGATGGACCCCGGAAGATCAGGTGGGCATAGCTGGCATACTGGTAAAACCTCACGAACTCAGCCGTCTGGTCCCCTGGGTGGACCAACTCCGTAATACCAAGATCCCTATATCGGTCACCCCGTTCTTAAAAAGCTTTTTGAGTTCAGGCCTAAAGGCACCTATCGATGTAAGCCCACCCTCAAAACTCCCCAGTTCGCCTTTTCAGGAATTAGAGTGGGCGCTCAAGGATCGGGGAGCGTGGCATGTGGAAGTGGCTATTTTGCTTGAAACCCTAGAAGAAAAGATTAATAAGGAGCAGGCTCAGAGTATCTTAGAGGCGTGGAACAAAAAGAGACCTATTGTCTAGATATTTATATAGACACAAAATTTATTGTCTAGTAATATATATAGACAAGGAGAATAAATGAACGCTCAATTATTAAGTATTGGTGATGTTTGCACCGAAACCGGACTTTCTTCAGATGTCATTCGTGTTTGGGAGCGACGTTATGGTTTTCCGATGCCTGTTCGGTTGCCCTCAGGTCATCGTCGATACCGATCGGAAGATCTTAATCGTCTTCGGCTCATCGCCGAAGCAGTTGCCTCTGGTCATCGACCTTCGACCGCTGTGGTCTCAACCCCTGCTCAGTTACAAACAATGGTTCTCAAGAACGCGCTCTCTATATCAACAAATAAGATTCTCGACGACCTCATGGTTGCCACGCTGTCTTCGGATTCCGAGAAAATAAAAAACCTTTTAGCTGATGCCCTGTCTCAACAAGGCTTGAGGGACTTTGTTATCAATATCATCTCTCCTCTCCTGGGCCGCGTAGGCCTAGCTTGGGCCGAAGGAAAACTAGATATTCATCACGAGAAGTTATTAACAGAGGTTATCGAAGATCTTCTTCGAAGACTTCGCACCGAACTTAATCAACAAGCTCAAGGACCCCGCGAAGTTGTGTTGATGACCACCTTGCCCGGTGAACGACATCGCTTAGGATTATTAATGGCCGCTCTGATTTATACTTTCAAAGGATATAAGACTGAAGTTTTAGGTATGGATGTCCCGGTCGCCAACATTGCAAAATCGGCTCGACAAGTAGGAGCTAACAGAGTAGCTGTGAGTTTGTCCATCCTGACGGCTGGAGAAAGTGTTCGCCAACTCTTAATGGATTTACAAGAGCGTCTACCCAAGGGCTGTAAACTCGTTATAGGAGGCTTGGGAGCCTCACGAACCCGTAAAGTAGAGGGTGTTGAGCGCATGACGCGCTTGGAAGATATTTAAGTATTAATATCTTTATACTTAGTTTCCCTAACAAAAGATTATTCATAGGAAAGTAACCTTTAAGTATTGAAATATTTATACTTGTAAGTGTTTGAAAATAATTTGAAACTTTTTGGTGAATTTGTTCAAGACATTTAAGCCGAAATGGCTTAAAGTTTTCCTATGCTTAAAAAGACTAGGCTTTGGCCAAGTCTTTTTGGATCTTTCCCTTTCGCTTATAAACCCACACGAGAATCTTTTCTCGTATATTTTGCGACTATTTCGGTCGCGGAGGACACCACGTGATGCGTTTCACACAATTTTTTAAAGCCACTGCTTTGTCTGTTTTAACCACGGGCATAATGTCAGCTCAAACTTCTGGTTTATATTCCGGTTGGGATATAGCTGTGAAAATGAATACCGGAAATGTATCCGGTGCATTATCGAACCAAACGGGTTTCAATGATGCCGAAGCTCTGAATACTTTTGCTGCAGGTTTTGAGTTCACTAAAGACAAGTGGGTTGTGGGAATCAACTATCGTATTAATCCAGGTCGGTGGTGGAAGGTAAGTAACATTCCTCACTTGTCTACAGCCGGTACTTCACTAGTTGCTGGAACCCCCGCAGGTACCTATTCGAACAGGATTCGTAAGCCTGAATCTTTTGGTTATGATCTCAATTTTTTATATCGCGATAATTTTGGGCGCCCTGGTATGTATTGGCAGGCTGGAATTCGCGCACAAGCATGGAACGTTAAAGAAACTGACACGGGTAGTACTGAAACATGGACTCTTGCTGGGACAACATACACTCTTGTAAGCTCAAGTGCCATTGCAACTTCATCAGTTAATAAAAATATGACGGTAAACCCTACTTTTGGCATTGGCCAACGTTTTAATGAACGCTACAGTGGTGAATTAAACGTTACTCAATCTAATGTTAAATTTCCTAACGCTGGAAGCAAAACCGGCTTTATCACTGAACTCAGTTTTGGAATTAAATTTTAATCGCACCCGCGACTATTTGGAGTAAACAATGAACCGATTTAAAACATCTTTAACCATGCTTTCATTAGCATTGGTAGCCGGCCCTGTCTTGATTGCTCAAGAAGCCACCGGAGCCCTCACGGGAACCGTCAGAGACCGTCAAGGTCGTGCAGTTACAGGTGCGGAAGTCCGTATTTCTGCCCCCACTCTTCAAGGCGTGCGCACTCTTCTCACAGACTCTCAAGGTCAGTTTCGCGCTCCTCTCCTGCCTCCTGGCAATCAGTACACGATAACCGTTAGAAAAGACGGATACATTAGTGCTCCTGCCACAGGCATAACCGTAAACGTCTCTGTGACCTCCCGTCAAGATATGTTGATGGAATCAAGTGACAGTAGCGCAACTGTAGAAGTGAGTGGAAGTAAAGAAAGTGTCGATAAGACGAACACTTCAGCTAGTACGACTTTCTCTTCTGAGACATTTGATATTCTCCCTGGTTCGACTCGAGGATTGTCTGATGCTGCTCTAAGATCTCCAGGAGTTGCTGCCGGTGGATTCACCGACGGTGGTCGAATCTCAATTCGTGGTCAACAAGGTTTCGGAACACGATTCCTTCTCAATGGTGTGGATATCGCCGACAACGTTTTCGGTGGAACCAACGGACGTAACTCTTACTACGTGGATGATTCCATCGCGGAAATTCAAGTAATTCAATCACCAATTAATGCCAAATACGGCGGTTTCTCCGGAGGTCTTATCCAGGCCATCTCCAAATCTGGAAGCAATACCTTATCGGGAACAATACGGGCCAATATTAGTCGAACTGCCTGGTCATCTATTTCGCCCATGGGACAACGATTTGCCCCCTCTACCGGCCGACCTGCTCCAGGAACTGATCTACAAACTGTTGAATACACCGTCTTCATTGGTGGACCTATTATCAAAGATAAACTTTGGTTCACAGCTTCAACGATTTTATCTCCCGCTGCTTATGGCACTGGTACATACTTTACCCCTACGGGTACGCAACTTAGTACCTCAGCATTCGCTTATTATGGATACACCGGTGGTCTTTCTGGCGCCGCCTATATTTTCCCCACAGCTGGCCAACAATTTAACACTGTGTCTGCAAGTCAATTCTATGATTTGAAATTGACCTATGCCATTAATCAAGATAACAGCCTTGAATTCGCAGGTAGTCGTGCGGTTAATAATCAACAAAATCGAAACTATACCAACACCATGGACCCTCGTAATTTGGTTCCTCAAACGAACTTGAATGAATACCAAACGCTTGCTTATCGAGGTATTCTTGGTCCCGCAACAACTCTAGAGTTACGCTACGGAAATAAAAATCAGAATTTATCAGCTGGTGGAGATCCTACACTAGGTGATGTGATCGGTAGCTCTTATGGCGCAGGTTTCTCGATCGCTTTTTCTCACAACGGTATTTTCAATAAAAGCGATGGTGGAGATTCGCGCATCATTAAAACCTACTACGGTGTTTTGAATCATTTCATCAACGATGGATTGTTCGGTAGCCACAGCATAGATGTTGGCTTTGAAATGCTTCGACAAAGTCGCGCCGCCGCCAATGATCAATCACCTACCGGCTCTATTATTTATAATGCTGGTTATAACGCTAACGGTACTTTTGTCGTTGATAACGGCACATGGGATGGGGATGCTGAACTGTACAACTATTCAACAGATCGTGGAGCAGCCAAGAACGCGTTTGATTCTTACTTCATTAATGATCTATTAACCATTAACAAAAATCATCAAGTTATGCTTGGTGTTCGATACGATAAATCAACCGCTTCTGACACCCTGGGCTCCCCCGTCACTTCACAGGACGCCTTCAGCCCTCGTGCTCAATACCGATATGATTTAAACGGCGATCAGAAGCATCTTTTTACAGTAAGCTATGCTCGCTTTGTTGAAAAGCTAGGTGATGGATTCACTAATCGCTTTACTCGTGCTGGCAACCCCATCACAACAATGTGGAAATTCAACGATGTGAATCAAACCTCAAGTACGGGCGCCAATGCAATTGTCTGGGGACAGATTGGATATGGACCCGCTTATCAATTTGCTAATATTACCTACGCCCAATTGGTGAATCGCGCTAATTGGCAAATTGGCCTTGCTTCGGGCCTAGGCTTCTTCTCTTCACCCGCGAATCGTTCAACTAATCCAAACACGAAAGCCCCTTATAGCGATGAAACATCGCTAGGCTATCGTCATAATTGGGACGACGGCTCTTTCCTCAACATTACTTACAACATGCGTAAGAGTGGCGACTTCTTCTCACGAGAACAAACTTTTAATTTATCTCGTAATGAAATCAACCTCACGATTCCAAATACGACATTAACATCAGCCGTACTTATGGAACGATGGCGCACTAACAATGACATCAAAAGAGATTACACAAGCGTTGAAATGGAATTCAATGCCCGCCTAGATCGCAATTGGAATTTTGGCGGTAATTGGACGATGTCTCAACTCTTGGGCAATGCGACTGGCGGTGAAGGAGGTAATCCTCCCGTCCAAAGTGAGCCTATTGGTTTCTACGAGGATCTCCATGCACTCAATGGCACTTCACGAGATGCCTATGCTCCCTATGGATACCTTCCAGGCGAACAGCGTCATCGTGCCTTGCTAGCACTAACCTATACCAATAGGTCAGCACAGGGTGCCGCGCTCAATGCTGCCCTTACATTCAATTACACTGGTGGCGGTATCTACAGTTTGACCCGTACACAGTATTTTAATGGTCGTGTAAGAGCCGCAGCTTTAGGTTCAACGATTTCAACCTTGTATCCTAATACATATACGCAGTTTTATGGTGGCCGTGGAATAGGACGCTTCAATGATCTCTACTCCTTCGACTTCAAATTAGGCTTGGAATATCCCTTAGTTGAACGAGTTCGATTCTTTACTGAAGTCAACGTGTTTGGACTCTTCAATCACTGGCAGAACAGCAGTTATTCAACCTTAGGTATTGCAGGTTCGACTGGAACTGCAGCCCTTGTACCTGCTGTATCCTCCTTCCGAGCTGCAGGCGTTAACCCCTCACTTATTCCTTTGGGAACACCCTTAGGTTGGGGTACAACATCTGCTGGTACTTTTGGTGGTGGCCGAAGCGTTCGGATCTCCGCTGGTTTCAAGTGGTAATCGGTTAACAAAAAACTTATTTGGAGTTATAAAATGAACTTAAAAAAATTATCTTCACTGGTTTTGCTAGCCATACCCTTGATGGCACAAACACCAACGCCCTTTTCTATGTCCTTCAATGGAATCATTGCCAATGGCGACCTTAATAAAGTTGTCTCAGGTAATAACATTGCTGGCTACGGTGTTGGCGTCAATCTACATAAGCCGGTGATGGCTGGTTTAGATCTTCGATTCCATGCAACCTTGTTTGGTATCAAAGGACAAAAGGGTACGGGATTTGACAACGTGTCACGACCTAGTTTTCAAGGTGGATTCGAGCTATACCAAGAATGGCGTGGTAACTATGTTTACGCCGGAATTCTTGGCACAGCTTGGAAACAAAATACACTTACTAACACAAATTACCTCTTTAATAACACAACTGCTGTGAGCACAACGGCCACCAATCCAAATGGTGGTAATAACACGGTTGGAAATGATATAAAATGGGGATTCCGCGTTGGTATTGAGCGACCTATTACTTCACAATGGTCTGTCAGTGTTAATTTCACACAGACCGAAATGAATAAAGTCTTTAACCCCTCATGGATTACTGTGGGCGCTGTTTACCGCTTTCATTAACCTTCATTGAAGGTGACTAAAAAGGGCCCTTTAAGGGCCCTTTTTAGTATGTTCTGGTGCGGAAAGATGCGGACCTCTTTCGACCTCCAAGTAAACTTATCATATGCTCGATCCTCACGTATTTAGAGACCAGTTAGATATAACCATTCAGCGTCTTCGAGACCGTTATTTTGAATTCGATCGCTCAGCTTGGAGCGCATTGGAAATAGCCCGCAGAAAGGCTATTCAGGATCTTGAAGGGCTTAAGGCCGATCGAAATAAAATCACAGATCAAATTCGTTCTAGAAAACAAGCTCAAGAGAATACCTCCGATCTCCTCGAAAAACAAAAAGCTTCCTCTGAAAATCTGGCCCAATGCGAAAAGGTAATGCGAGATATTGAATCTGAGTGGGAATCTTTTCTTTCACTCATACCGAACGTACCTCACGTCTCTGTGCCCCTAGGCCAGACATCCGGGAATAATCAGGAGATCAAAACCTGGGGAACCCCACGTGTTTTAGACCATCCCCAGGATCACATCGATCTTGGAGTCCATTTAGGTATTTTAGATCTCGAGAGGGCTACTAAAATTACGGGGTCACGTTTTGCCGTCCTCAAGGGCGCCGGCGCCCAACTCGAGCGTGCCTTAGGGGCTTTTATGCTTGATATTCATTTGAAGCATGGCTATTCAGAAGTCATCCCCCCCTACTTGGTTAATCCGGAATCCATGTATGGAACGGGCCAACTCCCTAAATTTGAGAATGATTTATTTAAGGTTCCTCACGGCGAGAGCCACTTATATCTTATTCCTACCGCTGAAGTTCCGATCACAAACCTTTATCGAGATGAAATCCTCAAAGAAACAGAACTCCCTGTTCGACATTGTGCCTTGACACCCTGTTTTCGCAGTGAGGCCGGAAGCTACGGCAAGGATACTAAGGGTATTATCCGTCAACATCAATTCCATAAGGTGGAATTAGTCAGTTTTACCCGAGAAGAGGATGCCCCGCAGGAACTAGAGCGTTTAACTGAGAATGCGGAAAATATATTAGAAATGTTGGAGCTGCCTTATCGACGGATGTTGTTATGCACGGGCGATATGGGATTCAGTAGCCACAAAACGTATGATCTTGAGGTCTGGTTGCCTTCACAGCAGACCTACCGTGAAATAAGCAGTTGCTCTTGGTTTGGAACCTTCCAAGCTCGTCGAATAGGGCTTAAGTATCGAACCAGCCCCCCCAAAGGAGGGAATCGTCACTTGCATACTTTGAATGGTTCGGCCTTGGCTATTGGTCGAACTTGGGTCGCTATTATTGAGAATGGTCAACAAGCTGATGGCAGCATTGTTCTACCTAAAGCCCTCGTGCCTTATATGGGTGGTTTAGAGCGAATTACTTTGTAATCCCCAAGGCTTTCTCATCGATCCAAATACCATCCCACATACCCCAAAGCGATCGAAGCCCCGAACGTGACTTGCCAACCTCAATGAGTCTTTGAACCTCATATTGAAGCATTTGGCCGGCTTCACGGTTTTGAATTTCGTTAATCAGATCTAATCGGGATTCTATCGTGAGAGGCTTTGGCGTTTCACGTTGACTTATTTGACCGCACCAAAGGGATCCATCTTCCTGAAGAATAATAGGCGTGGGCTTGTTGAGGGGCATTTGAAGAAGGGCTTGGCGAATCAAAGGCTGCGAAACCCATTCTTGCTTCGATACGATCGTAACCGCTTTAGTTTCAGTGATGGAGCCAAGGACCCTGAGGGCCTTGAAATTTCCTGACTGCAGCAGGGTTTGCATTTGAATCTGAGTTGCTTTTGCAGCTTGCTCCTGGCGCCACGCCAAAAGAACCTTTGCGCGGATTTCACTCAAAGGGGGAACACTGGGTTCAAATTCTTTTTCAATACGATAAACCATATAAGAAGAACCGATTAATTCAGGGGTAGATACTTCACCCACCTTTTTAGAAAAAACGCGCGTCCCTAAATCACCTACATTGAAAACACCTTCGATACTCGGGCTGTCCATTGCTTCAAAAGGTTGGCTACGCACAGCCTTAAGCCCCAGAGATTTAGCTGTTGCTTCAAGATCTCCCTGATTCGCTTTCTTACGTAAAAGCTCCAATCTCTCTTTGGCTTTCTGAGCGTAGCGTTCTTCAGTTAAATCGTTTTGCAATCGATTTTTGACTTCATCAAAAGGGGTTACCCGTTCGGCTCGTTGATTATCAATACGTATGAGATGGATACCATATTGAGTTTTAACAGGCTGACTGATTTCTCCCACCTTGAGATTAAACGCAGCATCAGCAAATTCTTTCACCATACGAGAACGATCAAACCAGCCGAGATCACCGCCGGGCCCCGCTGCTTGGGGGCTATTAAACTTTGTGGCTAACGCCTCGAAGCTTTCACCTTTGATAAGTTGTGCGCGTACTTCCATAGCTTTCTTATTGGCCTCAACTAATTGCTCTGGAGTGATAGCGTCAAAAAGAATATGACGGCCTTTTATTTCAGGAGACTTTACAAAAGAAGCCTTTTGGCTTTCATAGGCACTTTTAAGAGCGGCCTCATCGATCTTTAAGTCACCAACCATGTCTCTTGTAACGACGACGACTTGGATTGTGCGACGTAAGCCCTGTTTAAAGAAGGAGCCTTCCGCTTTGAGATAAATACCCAGGGGCCCATCTCCGGGATCTCCAATATCTTGAATGGAGGGTGTCACCGCGATGGACTGTAGGGATATCTTTTCGCTTTTTAAACGATGCTCTAGGGCAAGACGTTCAGGCGATACGGGTGCCTTGAGGGCGTAGATTTGGAAAAGCTTTTGGCGCACGGCTTCTTTACGAGCAACACGCTCCACTGTATTAATAAAATTCCTAACAGGTTCTTGATAGGTTTTTACGAGATCATCCATACTGCGTAAACGACCTGTAGTATCAAAAAGACCAAGCAATTCAGGTTGCTGTTTAGCCTGTGATTTTAAAATTAATTCAAGGGTGTTTTTGATTTCAAGATCGCTGACTTTGACCCCTTCACGCTCGCACAGTTCTTCTATGGCCTTGTCTTGTATCACTGTTTGGATCGCCTGGGGTTTTAATAGAGGTAGTAACTGAGCTTGTTGATCCTCATTTCCACCAAACCGCTGCATTAAATCCGTCAAAGCTTGGTTAATATCCGCTTGCTTCACTTCTCGACCATAGACACGTCCAAAAACTGTCTCTGGAGTGACGCCGGCATTACCCGAGGGGACCAAATAAGCAAGCAGCCCCAGGGTTAGCACAATCATAATAGTGGCCACAGGAGTTCGGTTAGATTTGACAGCATTTCTGAATTTACGTAGCATGAGTCCTCAATTCTCCGAACTCTTAGATTACCAACTAAATACCCGCATTCTATAATAGAAATTGAGGTCATTATGTCTGTTCGCAAGGTCATCCATTGGGGTGATCCTAGACTGAAAATCAAGAGTGCCGACGTGGGTCTTTGGACCCAAGAATTAGACCAATTAGTTGAGGATCTCTTTGATACGGCCCTTGATGAAGATGGAGTGGGTATTGCCGCTCCTCAAATTGGTATCAATCTCAATTTAGCAGTCATTGATTGTTCGTGCGGCGAAGACCCTAATTCAAAAATGATTCTTATTAACCCCACCATCATTAAAGAGGAAGGTAAGCAGGTGGGACCAGAAGGTTGTCTTTCTATCCCTGGGATCCATGAAGTTCTAGAGCGGCCCCAGCGTGTGACCATTCGAAATCGAAGTAAAGATGGGTCATGGCATAACCTCGTTGGGGAAGATCTTCTAGCTCGCGCCTTCTGTCATGAAATTGATCACTTACGAGGTCGTCTCTTTGTTGAGTATTTTGGACCCATTAAAAAGAAATTAATTCAGAGAAGATTTATTAAACAACTTCAGGTGATCTAAGTGGCGCCCCCCCGTGTGGCTTTTCTGGGGACACCCAGTGTGGCGGTCCCTTCTTTAGACGCCTTAGCCTCTCTTCAATCGATCGATGTAGTGATCACGGCACCCGATAAGCCGTCGGGACGGGGACAAAACCATGTACCATCCCCAATTAAAACCCAAGCTTTGAGATTGGGTATACCTACTCTCCAGCCAGAAGACTGGAATAGTCTGAATACAAAGGATGCATGGCTTGCGCTTAAAATCGACCTAGCCATTGTTATTGCCTATGGATATATTCTGCCTCCTTGGATGATCGAAAGCTGTCGTCTTGGAGTTTGGAATCTCCATTTCTCCCAACTCCCTCGTTGGCGTGGTGCTGCTCCAGTCAATTATGCAATTTGGAAAGGCGATGACGAAGTTGGAGTTTCACTAATGAAAATCTCTCACGCTTTAGATGCGGGACCGATTGTAGATTGCCTCCAACGACCCATCACCCTAGCTTCTAATGTTCCGGGCCTTCTCGATATTCTTTCCAGAGATGGTGCAAAGCTTATCGAGAAGCATTGGTCAGATTTGCGCAAGGGATCTTGTTCTTTAACTGATCAAGATGAGAATAGAGTTACTTGGGCGCCGAAATTAACCAAAGCTTGCGCTATGTTATTACCCCAACAAAAAGCCCTAGATATTCATCGTCAAGTCCGCGCTCTTCAGCCTTGGCCTAGCGTAGAATTCGATCTTGATCTTGAGACTTTAAAAATCAGATCTGTCGGACTGATAAAGCCCTCCGAACTTCCTTCAGGAACAATCACTTGGTCTCATGCGGAAGGAGCATGGCTAACAGGGGGAGATGGGAATGCTGTCGAAATCGTATCCCTTCAGCGTCCGGGTAAAGGGATTCAAGGGGCTCTTCAGGCCTTACAACCATGGGGGCATCAGGGGCAAAAACAACTCTTGATCTCTTAACAAACTAATCAAAAAATGATGTTCTACTGATAATCTAATCAAATCTGGAAAAATATGCATCCGATTTTTAAACAAATGTTTCAGGTCAAGAGTCTGGAAAATATCTTGGCTAGCTCTGAAACCTCTGATCATCCAAAATTAAAAAAAACACTCGGAGCTTGGGATCTAGCGCTTTTAGGTGTCGGCGCTATTATTGGAGCGGGCATCTTGTCGGCACTAGGAACAGGCCTAGCGGGAGGGCTGGATACTACTTTTGGTTTAACCCGGCCTGCTGCTGGACCCTCCCTGATCATAAGTTTTGCCATTACAGCCATTGCCTGCGGCTTTACGGCTCTTTGTTATGCTGAATTTGCTAGCATGATTCCCGTATCTGGCAGCGCTTATACGTATACCTATGCCACGATGGGCCAACTTATGGCATGGATCATTGGTTGGGATCTCCTCCTCGAATATGCTGTCTCCAATGTGGCCATTGCCATCAGCTGGGGAAGTTACATGGATAATCTCCTTCAGAGTTTTGGCCTTATTATTCCTAGGTGGTTATGCATCGATTCTAGAACTATGTTAACCACAGCAGAGAGCCTTCCCGGAATTACCTTCGCGGATAAAATTGACCTGCTCTCACAAGCCAAAGCCGGCATTATTTCGGGAAGTGACACTTTCAAATATTGGGATATTGTTAATGCGGCCCCTACGATTCAAAATATACCGATCGGAATCAATATTTTGGCAATTTTCATTACATTTCTGATCACCCTTCTATGTATTTGGGGCGTGCGAGAGAGCGTTAGAACCAATAATATTCTTGTCGCTATTAAAGTCATCTTGTTGCTTTTTGTTATCGGTATTGGCTCCTTTCACGTTCAAGCTGTGAATTACAGCCCCTTTGCTCCCAATGGGTGGGGCGGAATACAAGCCGGAGCAGCCATCATCTTTTTTGCATTTATTGGTTTTGATGCTGTCAGTACGACCGCAGAAGAATGTAGAGATCCCGGTCGTGATTTACCCAGAGGTATTATTGGAAGCCTCATCATTTGTACGGTGATCTACATTGGCGTCTGTGCTGTGATTGCAGGCATGCTACCTTATACGTCTTATCATGGTGTTGCAGATCCCATTGCCCATGCGTTCACAGCCATTGGAATGCCTAAAATATCCGCTTTGATCAGCGTGGGCGCTGTCATAGCACTAGGGGGCGCGCTCTTAGTTTTTCAAATGGCCCAGCCGCGTATCTTTATGGTCATGAGTCGCGATGGGTTACTGCCATCTTGGTTTGGAGTTATTCATCCCAAGTATAGAACACCTTTCAATTCAACCTTATTGACCGGATTTGCCGTGATCTTGCCCGCAGGATTAATGAATATTGATGAAATTATTGAACTCACTAACATTGGTACTCTTTTTGCATTTATTTTAGTGTGTAGTGGCATTATGGTTCTCCGAATTCAGCGTCCTGAAGCTGAACGTAAATTTCGGGTTCCTTATATTTGGCTTGTAGCACCCCTGGGTATAATTTTTTGCCTTTGGCTCGCTTGGGGCTTGCCTACCCAAACTTGGGAGCGATTTTTCATATGGCTAGCCATTGGCCTGGGTTTATATTTTGTTTATGGAGTGCATCATGCGCGCTCAGCTCACCTTAAAGGTACTCAGTAATGTTTACAGGTTTGATCAGAGAACTAGGTAGCTTGAAGGGCCGAGAAAAGCGTAAAGAAGGAGCCCGTTTAGAAATTACGGCCTCACCTGAATTGCTGCTTCGTGCGACGGTAGGGTCAAGTATTTGTGTGAATGGTGTTTGTTTGACTTCAACCTATGTGGACGGAGAGAGCTGGATTGCAGAATTAAGCGATGAAACTCTTAAAAAAACTTCTCTTGGGACCCTGAAAATTAATACCTCACTTCATCTTGAGCCAAGTCTTCGTCTGGGCGATTCCCTAGATGGCCACTTGGTTTCTGGTCATGTAGATGGATTGGGTAATTTAATTGAGCGAACTGACGGGGAAGGGCTTTGGAAGTTTTCGATGCCGCTGTTTATCGGAGCTATGACGGCCCCCAAAGGTAGTATTACAATTGATGGTATTTCATTGACCGTCGTGGAGTGTGGTCTAGATTGGTTGTCGGTTTCATTAATTCCAGAAACACTTCGCCAAACTGCCCTCAAAGATTATCGCTTGAATCAGCAGGTTAATTTAGAAGCCGATCCTATGGGTCGCTATATCGATCATGCATTGAGGATGCGCAGTAACCTCTTGAATTAGTTCATTTTCCGATGAATACGTCTAACGATCGACCGAGGACGCACCCGAACTTGACTATAAATACGTCCGATGTATTCACCTAAAATTCCTAATCCCAGAAAAATGATTCCTAGAATGAGAAATACCAATGCAAATAAAGTAAAGACTCCATTGGTGTTATCTGGGACACCCCTAAATCGTTCGATTAATAGATAGCCTCCTAAACCAAGACTCGCCAAACTAATGAAGAGACCAATCGCTGAAAGCATTTGCAAGGGAAATGTACTAAAACCGGTGGTGAGATCAAATTGAAGGCGAATTAAAGCCAGAAATCCGTATTTAGAATCACCATGAAGTCGAGGAGCATGACCCACATCAACCTCCGTAATCGATCTCGCAAAGGTATTTGCTAAAACAGGAATAAATGTACTCTTTTCGTCGCACGACAGCATGGCTTCTACAACAGATTTGCTATATCCACGAAGCATGCAACCATAATCTGTGAGAGCCACACCGGTAGTTTTTCGGGTTACATAGTTGACTAATTTACTCGGCCATCGTCTTAAAAAACTATCATTTTGAGCTCGGGTTCTTCGAACACCACCAACAACCTCAAATCCTTTTTGAAGCTCAGCAATTAAAAGAGGGATGTCTTCAGGTGGATTTTGTAGATCAGCATCAAGTGTAATAATATACTTCGTTGTTTCGGAAACGGTTTCAAAGCCTTGCATGATGGCAGCATGTTGGCCATAATTGCGATTAAATTCTATGACAACTAAGCGTTCATCATGTTCCGATATAGATTTCAGGAGCGGGAGGCTTTGGTCCTTAGAGCCGTCATCAACCATAATGACTTCCCAACCGTCAGTTTCAAATGGAGTTAAAGATTGGCGCAAACGTTCCCAAAGTATGGCAAGATTCGCCTCTTCGTTAAAAACGGGAATGACAACACTGATAGTGGGTGAAGCCATGCTGTCTCCTTTGTTCTATTCTAGTAGCATAGACACTTGAGGACTCCTTGTAATGGTCAACCCTAAAATACTACTTGTAGAAGACGAGGAGAATTTAGCAGAGGGAATAAAACTCAATCTCGAGATGGAGGATTTGTCCTGCGTATGGGTCTCCCACGGAGATGATGCTCTAACTCGCATGAGCCTAGAATCTTTTGATCTTGTTCTGCTGGATATTATGCTTCCCGGAATGGATGGGCTAACTATTTGTCAGAAAATGAGATCACAACATAATTTAACTCCTGTATTATTCATCACAGCAAAAAATACAGAAGATGATCGTTTGATGGGATTTGAATCAGGAGGCGACGATTATTTAGGCAAACCTTTTCAGGTTCGGGATCTTTTGATTCGTATTCGATCTATTCTACGCCGAGAGGCCTGGTATCAAAATCAGGCCTTAGATCGAAAAAAATATTTTGGAAATAATTGGATCGATTTTGATAATTTTACCGGGAAGGGTCCACAAGGAGAATTTCAACTCAGTGTTAAGGAATCTATGATTATGAAATTTTTAATGGAGCACGCAGGCAAAGCTGTAAGCCGAGAAGAAATTATGGATAAAGTATGGGGAGAAGGTGCCGTTGTAACTTCGCGCACTATTGATAACTTCATTGTTCGCTTAAGAAAATTGATCGAAGATGACCCTCAGGAACCCCGTTGGATCCATACTTATCGAAGTATTGGCTACCAATTTGGTCCGAAGTCTAAATAATAAGGGATATTTAATAGGTCAGATTAGAATAAACCTTAGTTTAAGGACTTCATTTATGGGCTTTCCCCAGCATGTTGCCATTATTATGGACGGAAATGGGCGCTGGGCTTCAGAGCGGGGGCGTTCTAGGTCTAAAGGCCATAAGGCGGGGGTTGATGCTGCGGATCGGACAGTTGAAGCTGCCGTCGAACTGGGTATTAAACATCTAAGTCTTTATGCATTCTCCACAGAAAATTGGAAACGCCCAGCCTTCGAAGTTAATACTCTGATGGCAATGCTGCGAATGTATCTAAAAATGTTTCTGCCCAAGCTGTTAAAAAATAATATCCGTTTCCATCATCTAGGTCTTTTAAAGGGGATTCCCCCTAGTATTCAGAAAGAAATTAAAGCCTTAGAACATAAGACGGCTCATTGTGATCGCATGACCTTTCATCTAGCTGTCAATTATGGTTCACGTCTTGAAATTGTAGAAGCTACAAAATCACTTATCAAAAACCAGACACCTATAGATGACATTAATGAAGATCTTTTTCAGCGTACACTGTGGACCGGCACGGCTCCCAATGTTGATTTATTGATTCGGACGGGGGGAGATAATCGTATTTCAAACTTCTTATTATGGCAATCCGCTTATGCTGAAATTATTACTCTTGATACTTATTGGCCTGATTTTGGAATATTACATTTGCAAAACTGTCTCAATGAATTTGAGCAAAGAGAAAGGCGCTTCGGTGGATTAGCATGAGCCTTGATATAAATAATCTTAAACAACGAGCGGCCTCGGCTATTTTATTAGCGATAGTTATTCTCACACTTCTTTATGTAGGAGGTGGTCCTACAACCGTAGGTGGATATGACTTAGGGGATGGTCGATTATGGTCTCCCTATGTGTTTGGTGCCCTCCTTGTAGGTGTCATTTATTTATCAGCCAAAGAATTTTCTCACCTCGCAGAGGCCCAAGGATTTTCTATTTCTTTATTTCGAAGTACTTTGGTTGGTCTTCTTATTGCGCTAAGTACTGCCGACCTTAACAGGGGCTCTTTTGTATTTCCCCTCTGGCTAGCCCTCATGGTCGCGCTAATGATTGTGTGTATAGGAAGCTTATGGAGCCGAGAATCATTAGAGCGCGCACTTCCAAATCAATCGATCACTCTCATGAGCGGACTTCTAATTGGTTTTGCAATGGGGCTACAGTGGAAAATATTTATGCTAGATGGCGTACTACCTAAAACTGGAAGTCGACTTCTTGCAAGTCTCTATTTAATTACTTGGCTAGGAGATGTCACAGCTTACTTTGTGGGTTCGTGGTTCGGAAAACATAAATTGGCTCAACGCGTTAGTCCCAAAAAAAGCTGGGAAGGGCTTGTGGGTAATTTTGCAGGAAACTTAGCCGCTGCAAGTTTTTCGAAGTTATCTTTTTGTCCGGATTGGTCTTGGATAGATGTTATTTTGATAGGTATTCTGGTAGGATTCGCTGCCCAAATGGGAGATCTTGTCGAGAGTACCTGGAAAAGGGGGGCGGGAGCTAAAGATTCATCAGCCACTCCTATCATTCCGGGACATGGAGGGCTTTTGGATCGCATCGATAGTCTTTTATTCTCTACCCCAGTTTTTTATTTCTACTTTCACTATGTTCATGGATTTAACTAGCCCTTATGAGAACTCTAGCCATTCTTGGTTCTACAGGGTCGATAGGCCAATCGACACTTGAGGTTGTCAAACGTCACCCTGATAAACTAAGGGTGGTTGCGCTAGCTGCAGGTAAAAATAAAGACAAATTCCTGGAACAATGTCGAGCCTTTGGGCCTGAATTTATTTCATTAGAAACGGAAGAGGATATCCAGTGGATCCTGAATTCTCTAGAATATCGACCAGACTTTTCTTTTGGCAAAGAAGGTCTATTGCGTTGCGTGGAAGACACCCCAATTAATACGGTTGTCTCAGCTATCGTGGGAGCTTCGGGGCTTAGGAGTACTGAAGCTGCTCTCCGCAAAGGGCATCGTGTATGTCTTGCCAATAAGGAGTCTCTTGTCGTTGGAGGGACCATTATTCTCGATGCTCTACGCAAGGGCCAAGGCGAACTCCTCCCTATTGATAGTGAACATGCCGCGCTTCATCAACTTCTTAGAGGTAAGGAATCGAGTTCAATTAGAAGTATTCGGCTAACGGCCAGCGGTGGTCCCTTTCGTGAATGGCCGCTGGATCGCATAAAAAAAGCAACGGTTACTGAAGCGATGAATCACCCCACCTGGAAGATGGGACCCAAGATTACTATCGATAGCGCAACCCTTATGAATAAGGGACTCGAAGTCATCGAAGCCTCTCATTTGTTTAGTCTCTCCGCCGAACAAATTGGTGTCACTATTCATCCACAAAGTCACGTGCATGCCATGATCGAGATGCATGATGGAACTTTTCAGATGCAAGCCTCTGTAAATGATATGCGTCTGCCAATCCAATATGCACTTCTATACCCGCATCAAATTCAAACTCCTGCGCCCCCCTTTACATGGGATCAATCACGAACCTGGGATTTCCATCCCCCCGACGAAAAACGGTTCCCATGCCTTCGCTTGGCATATCAAAGCTTACAATCTGGACAAAGTGCTTCTATTATTCTCAATGCAGCTAATGAGGTATCCGTTAGCGCCTTTTTGGCTGGTGAAATCACCTTCGGTTTGATTTCAGAATGTAATGAATCAATGTTGAATAAAATACCCCTGCAAAAACCTCATAATCTCGATCATGTCCTCGAGATTGATGCAGCAGTCAGAACAGATACCAAGCAATGGATCGAAGCCCATAGGTAGCCTAGAAGGTTGCGAGACGTTAAACTAATTATTTAGGATTCATGATGCAACTCTCTACGTTAGCCCCCTTTCTTTTATTAGGGGGGTTGGTATTTATCCATGAAATGGGACATTTCTTGGTAGCAAAATGGCTGAAACTCCCAGTAGAAACTTTTTCTTTAGGGATGGGCCCTCGCCTCGTCGGCTTCAAATGGAATGAAACTGATATGCGCTTATCGGCTATTCCCTTAGGCGGGTATGTGAAATTAGCTGGCTATAACCCAGAAGAACCCGAGGCCGAAGATCCCTACGGTTTTGAACAGAGACCCTATTTTAAGAAATTCCTTTTTTACTCTGGCGGTATTATTGCCAACATTCTCACGGCATTTATCCTTCTTGCAATCGTCGGGGCAGATAATCATCGCATCGTATCCCGTACCCCAGAATCTTCCCCTCTTTTAATAGCCCAAGTTATTGAAGGAAGCTCAGCTGAGATAGCAGGACTCCGAGAAGGAGATCAAATTCTCGCTGTCGATGAACTTCGCTTCCCAGGATCTGATGATCGCCAAGCAGTAAACTATATTCGACAAAAAGAAGGGGAACGACTCTATCTTTTGGTTGATCGTAATGGAAAAAATATAAAGCTAGAAGCTACAGTCCAAAATATAAGTGGCCAAGGCCGATTAGGTATTCTCTTCCAGCCAACAAAATTTACTGAAATTCGTCGTCCATATACCTGGGCCGATTGGCCAATAGGTACAGTGTACGCTGGGCATACATTGTGGGATATGAGCTCACAAATATTCGCCTTTCTTGGTCGAGTTATAAATTGGGATGTCTCCTCGGATCAACTAGCAGGACCCATTGGTATCATCCAGCAAGGAGCCCAGGCTGCAAAAATAGGTTGGTCAACTTTTCTAATCATGGGAGCTGCGATATCCCTCCAGTTAGGGATCCTGAATGCGCTACCCATTCCCTTACTTGATGGCGGTCATGTCGCTATGATGACAGCTGAAGTTATAGCCCGTCGTCGATTTAGTTGGCAAATTAAACAGAGAATTCTTATGGGAGGATTCTTTTTATTAGTAACGATTATGGGTACAGCTATCTTTCTCGATATTGGAAGATTATTAAATTAATCTCGATCTCCCTTTCGAATACGATCCATTTCTCTTTTAACTTGACGCGCCTTGAGGGCTGCTTTCTTGTCTGGTGCCTGCTTACCTTCTGCTAAAGTGATACGTATCTTGATTTTGCCACGCTCATTAACATAAATAGAAAGAGGAATAAGCGTCAGTCCCTTTCGTTCAATATGTTTTGATATTTTTAAGATCTCACTTTTTTTCAATAATAATTTACGATCACGCAACGGATCGTGGTTAGTCCACGAGGCACTTATCCATGGGGCTATATGACATTGTCGAAGCCAAAGTTCACCACGAATATGATCTACATAAGCATCTTGAAGCTGTCCCTGGCCATTGCGAAGAGATTTGACTTCACTTCCAAGCAAAGCAAGACCCGCTTCCCACGATTCGAGAAGATGGTATTGGAATTTTGCTTTTCGATTGCTCACTAAATCTTCGGTCATGTGTTAAGTTTACCGAGGCCCAGGGGCGTTTTTTAAAAGAACAGAAGAGTTAGACAAACATTTGAAAAATTTGGTTTGAAAGTAGCCTACCCTTGGTTGTTAATCGTAATCTAGGACCCTCGAAGACAACCAGACCATTTGTTTCGAACTCCTTCATTTTATTTGTCCATGCGTGATACAAGGGTTCTACTTTTAATAATGTTGATTGTATCGATAAATCGTTCCAATCAATACCTTCATCGAGTCGAAGGCCAAGAAGAGGAATTTCCATCCATTCATCAATAGGATCGAGGGATTGAATTGTTAACCGACCACTTCCTTGGGTCCAAGTAGGAATTGACACATCAGAAGTCCAACGAAGATGACCAACATGACTTGCTGCGCTGGGACCTAGACCAAGATATGGATATCGACGCCAATATTTCAAATTGTGCTGGGACTCAGCCCCTTCCTTTGCATAATTACTTATTTCATAGGAAGTAAATCCCAAATTAGGTAATTTATCCTGAAGTATTTCATAGAGAGAAGCTACCTCGTCTTCACTCGGTAAAATAAGTCGCCCAGCATCTACCTCTGTTTTGAGACCACATGCTTTATCAAGATCTAACAAGTAGATGCTGATGTGATCAATTCCACAATCAATGATTCTTAGTGCATCAGCATAGACTGATTCAGGCGATTGATTTGGAAGTCCAAGGATTAGATCTCCCGATACATGTTTAAATTCTGCCTCCTGAGACCAGTCGAGAGCCTGCAATGCCTCTTTTGAGGAATGAATACGCCCCAAAGATTTTAAGAGATCGTCTTGCAGCGTTTGAATTCCCCAGCTGATTCGATTAAATCCAAGTTGCCTGATCGATTTTAACCACTCCAAAGACAAGGTCCCAGGATTAGCTTCAATAGTTTGCTCCGCATTGGAAGCAATAGTAAAGGATGTCTGAATAGTTCTATAGATCTGTGAGGCTTCCTCATAAGATAAAACCGAGGGTGTGCCACCACCCCAATAGATAGTATTCAGAATAGGCCGTTCTAATATTTGCCCCCATTGATCAATTTCTTTTATCAACATATTTATAAAAGGTTCACGGGATTCTTCTTCGTGAGTTCTGACGAAGGAACAATAAGTACATCGATCTTTACAAAAGGGGATATGAAGATATAGACCTAATGGTTTTTGCCCCCCTGACAATTTAAGATCAGCCCCAAATTGCTTTTCAAATTCATTGAGCTCCATGATTGTGCTTTAAGACAAATCATCTAGGGATTCACAAATAAAGTGAAGAATCATTTCGTGAATCTCTTGAATACGAGCAGTGACCGTAGAAGGAACTATGAATGAATCATCTACGAGATCTTTAAGGGCTCCTCCATCGCGCCCCAAAAGGGCTATTGTACGAATACCACGGTACTTAGCAGCTCCTACAGCTTTAATAATGTTTGGGCTTTTACCACTCGTACTGATGGCGATTAAGATATCTCCAGCGTTACCCAAGCCTTCAATTTGTCGGGAAAAGATAGCATCAAAACCATAATCATTACCGATTGCCGTCAGGGATGACGTATCCGTTGAGAGAGCTAGGGCGGCATAGGATCGACGTTCCTTGAAGTATCGACCGATCAATTCAGCAGAAAAATGTTGTGCATCAGCAGCACTACCTCCATTCCCGCATATAAGAATCTTATTACCAGCTTTTAAGACACCATGTATTTCTTTCGCTAACTGAATAATATGACCAAGTTCAGAAGTTAAAAAACCATTTTGAAGATCGATCGATTCACGAAGATTGTTTTTTAGTTGTGTAATCACAAAAGTTCCTATAAATACTTTATCTCAAGGTTGTCTGAAAATTTCTCTTGGCTTACCAACACCACGATCAGGACCAATAACTCCTTCGTTCTCCATACGATCAATGATACGTGCTGCGCGTCCATAGCCGAGACCTAATTTGCGTTGCAATAAACTGGTGCTAGCCTTACCCTCTCGGATGACGACCTCGATGGCCTTTTGGTAAATATCACCCCCGCTTCCAGAATCAGCTCCGACACCCATAGCCTCTTCTGATTCATCGGTCTCAATCACTTTGATCAATTGTTGATTATAGTCAGGTCGACCGCGATCTTTTAGCCATTCAACGAGGCGTAAAGTTTCTGTTTCGGTTAAAAAAGGCGCGTGTATGCGACTTGGTCGTGCTGCTCCAGGTGCCAAGAAAAGACCATCGCCTTGGCCTAAAAGATTTTCTGCTCCTGAACAATCTAATATAGTACGCGAATCAATCTTGGTGCTTACTCGGTAGCTTAATCGGCTGGGAAGATTAGCTTTGATAACTCCCGTCAAAATATCAACAGAAGGGCGTTGGGTTGCTAGTATGAGGTGTATGCCTACAGCTCGGGCTTTCTGAGCAATACGGGCAATACTATCCTCAACTTCAGTACGAGCTACCATAATCAGGTCAGCTAATTCATCGATAACCAATACGACATAAGGTATGAGCTCAAGGGTTGAGGGACGATCAGGCCATTTTGAATTAGGTGTATGGTCAGGAAGAGTAAAAGTTCCACCATGCTTTTCTATTTTTTCGTTATATTGTTCTAAGTTACGCACGCTTAATAAAGCTAAGCACTTATAGCGCTCCTCCATTTGTGCTACGACCCAACGAAGTACACGACCCGCCTCTTTCATGTCAGTAACTACGGGTGACCAAAGATGAGGTATATCCTCATAAATACCCATCTCTACCATTTTGGGATCGATAAGAATAAGCTTTACTTGATCTGAAGTGGCCCGAAGTAAGATGGAGCAAATCATAGCATTAACGGCTACGCTTTTTCCGCTTCCAGTTGAACCACCAATTAATAGATGAGGCATGCGGGCAAGATCCATAACCAAAGGAGATCCTGAAATATCCTTACCAAGTGCCATAGTTAATAAACTCTTTGTTTGTAGAAAGGCATCAGATTCGATAATTTCTCTAAATACAATAAGATCGCGTCGCGGATTCGGAACCTCAATTCCCACTGCATTTTTACCAGAGATGCGATCCATACGTATCGCTTCAGCCTGAAGCGCCATGGCAAGATCTTCTTCCATATTTAAAATCTTTGACAGAGGAATACCTGCATCAGGCTGAAACTCATAGACCGTAACAATAGGACCGGGACGATTTCCTATGACTTGACCTGAGATTTTGAATTCTAGAAGTTTTTGAAGAATGGCTTCTTGAGTATTTTTAATCGACGATGAATCTATCTTTTCAGACCTTAGTGGTGGATCGAAGAGATCTTTTGGTGGTAAAGATCGATTAATGGGTTTTGGAGTGACTCTTTTCGGCTTAGAAGATTCAGGCAGGGCAGGAATGGGCAGAGGAGGCTGTACTATTGATCTTCCTTGGCCATCAACACCCTTTAGAGATTCTTCTAAATAGGATTCTTCTTCGGGACTCGAGACTCCCTGAAGAAGATCACTCTTGAATTCTGTGGGTACGCTTGTAGAGGGTGCATCTAGATTGATGGAATGAATAACTGGAAGAATATCCTGGGGAGATACTGCCGACGGTGATTTTCTACTTTCTTCATGTACTTTCTGAGCACGCTCGAGTGCCTCACGCTGCTCATCAAAGCTAATTTGCGACTGAATCTTTTTACGAGCCGATGCTTCCTCGCGTTTTCGACGTATAAAATTTAAAAAGGTAGTAAATTTAACCCCGAGATTTCTCAGACTTTGAATAGGGAGAGTCTGCAATTTAGGCCACAAATATCTTTCTGCCCAGGTCGCTATCCGATGGCCTAGCCAGGTTGCTAGCGACGGCGAAACAATCAATAAACTGATGGCAAAAAGGACCGAGCTAATGATGTAGAGCCCCGTTATGCCAAACCATTTTTGAAGCCAAGGCTGAAAAATGGCTCCTAAGAACCCCCCCATCCTAAATGAAAATATTTGAGGGGAGAAAGACCACATAGCCGAAAGTGAACACAATAGTCCGAGCCAAGCTAGGCGTTTGACCCATCTCGGTGATTCGCTTGTGTCGGGCCAAATTTCCCATAAAATCCAACAAGGAATAAGCCATGCCATTAGGCCGAACCCAGCATAAAGAGTACTTGCTAAGTAACTTCCTAATTTTCCACTTAAATTATGGATAACCTCGAGTCCGTTAGAGGTATTTAGAAAACTTGGATCTGCTGAGTTGAAGCTCGCTAAGGAAAAAATAAGTATAAGTACAAAAGCTAGTCCGGCAAGACGAATGATCCAAGGCCACGCTAGCGACCTTAAATTCTTCTTTCCAGACATAGTCAAGCGGAACTCCCAAAGTACATCAAGTTTAACCCTGAACTAGCCCAAGTTCATCAGTTTACTCGTGGGTCCAGCTGAAAACTTTATAATATTTAGGGTCGACACCGCGCCCAATAATTTGCCTTCTCTTGGATTCGGATTTCCATTACACGATGTCCACGACTCATGAGATATTCGCAAGCCCATTGAGATAAAAGTTCAGCTGTAGGGTTACGCCCCGAGAGTTCTTCCGAATCATTCAAAAGCGTATAATCGACAGATTTAATCCATGCATGCATATCGTTATCCGCAATACTTCGATCCTCTATGTGTTCAATTTCGAAAGATGCATCGATTTGCCAATTATGACCATGCCTCGCTTCGATGAAACCAGGAAGATCATGAAAATGATCGGACACAAATGGACGATTAATTGAGAAAACAATAGACATAATTTAATTGTATGTGCTTACAGTAGAAAAGACGACCTTAATAAACCTATACTATATGAGACATGAAAAAAACTTTGGTTCTATTCCTTCTTTCTGCCTCAATTTTATTGGGCCAGACTCAGATTGAATTTCGACCGGTTGAATCCATACGTATTCAACAAGATGAAAACCGTATAGTCATACAGACCCCCCCTATAGCGCATCTTAAAAAAGCGTTTCTAAAGGTTGAATCTCTTGAAGATCCAAAGGCTGTACGAATGGGCCGATTACCCAAAGCTACAGAGCAAGATGAGTTAGGCGACGATATTTATCGACAAGAGTTAATTTTACCTCTAATTTTTGATACGTCCGCTTCGGAACTCGAACTGACAGTTACCTATCAACCCTGCACTGAAGGCCCCGGAGGCATTTGTTATCCACCCACCCAGCAGAAAATCAAAGTTCGTCCCGTGACCTCTTCTTCATCGGTCACCGACATGTCTTTTTCGTGGTGGTCTTTTGTGGGTATATTTTTCGCGGGCCTTCTGGCTGCATTCACACCTTGTGTATATCCGACTATCCCCATCACATTAGCAGTTATTGGAATTCGCGACATTACTAGAACACAAGCCGCTCTTTTGACCTTCGCCTTGATTATAGGTATGGCCTTAACATACTCCACCTTAGGAGTTATTGCTGCCCTTACGGGAAACGTATTTGGATCTATCTTAGGATCAGTCGCTTTCATCACAACTATAAGTGGTTTATTCATTATTTTTGGTATTTCACTCTTGGGCTTCTTTGAAATTAGCTTATCTAGTGAAGCCCAAACTCGACTCCAATCATGGACTAGCCGCTCAGGAGTATGGGGCCCATTTTTAACAGGCGTAGCTTTGGGTCCCATATCAGCGCCCTGTGTAGGACCAATTTTGGGAACTATCTTGGTAGCCATCTCGCAAGGCAAGACCATTTTGCTGGGTGCTATTGAGCTCTTTATATTTGCTCTTGGTATGGGCGTGCCGTTCATGATGGTGGGCGTTTTAGGAACACGGCTCCCCAAAAGCGGGGTATGGCTAGAATTCATGAAAAAGACCATGGGATTTATGGTCATCGCTTTTGCGCTATGGACACTTCGTACCGTCCTCCCCATCACTGCGATTTTGTGGATGTGCTTGATTTTGACCATCATCTCTTTCTTAATATATTTAAAAATGAATATTGAGACTGCGTATTTGAATCTAGTTCGAAAAGTTATTTTTATTTTTATTACTTTATTTGTACTTTATTTCACCCTTCGTCTTGTCGAAGTAAACCTTAATGTCACGATTTTTCGTGGATCTATTGCGAAAATATTAGGTTTAGATCAAAGCTTCAAGAAAGAGTGGAGAAACCAGGATTTAGAGACCGCCATTTTAGAAGCTAAGAAACAAAATCGACCCATTCTTGTCGACATATACTCTGATTGGTGTGCCGCCTGTTATGAACTGGATGAAAAGACTTGGCCCGATGAAGATCTGCGTGCATATATTCAGAGCAACTATATTGCCATACGTATTGATACGGACAAAATCCGACCCGACCTTGCAAAGCGCTACCAAATAATTGGGTATCCCACAGTACTAATTTTAGATGCAGATGGGCAGGAAATCAGAAGATCATTAGGTTATCGCAGTCCCAAGGACATGCTCAAATTTATAAAATTAAATCAGTCAAAATAATGACGTCTTAAGTAACGAAGTGCCGAAGATGTCCTACTCAAGTACCAGGTGGCTAGTTCGCCATCCATAATATTCACATCACTATCCGGGAAAAGGCGCTGTAGTTCTTTAAGATGTTTATCATTGAAGGGATAGGGTTCGGTAGGTAATAAAATTAAATTGGGTTTTAGTTTTACTAACTCGGCAGAATTAAGCCGCGGGTAACCGGTTGATTTTTTAGTATCCCCCAATACGCGTCCTCCTAAGGCTTGAATTAAGCCCCCACAGTATGATTGTGAACCTGCTGCAATCCACGGTGATTTCCAAATTAAGATGAGAACCTTAAGATTTTTGTGTCGATGACCACGAATAGATTTCCTAAGTTCAGAAATTGATTTCTTAGATCTCGGCTCCTGGTTTAGTCGACTCCCTAAGAGCTGATATGACTGGATCCAACTCCTGAAATTTGTCACATCGAGAGTGAGGGTAGGAATCTTTTCTGCTTTTAGTTCTTGGGATATCTTCAGGGTATTTTCGGAACGCTCCAAAATGACTAAGGTAGGTTTGGCAGCTAAAATATTTTTGAGCCTTGGATTCTTAGTACCACCCACTTTAGGTATCTTTTGTAAATCACTACTTGGATGAATACAGTAATTTGTTCGACCTACTAACGACGTCACCATGCCCCAGTTGCATAGAAGTTCTGTGATAGATGGAACGAGGCTTACAATTCTTTCTCGACTTTTTACCCAATGTCCCGTATGGGGGTCCTTTTTTTCACGCAATCCCGTTGGGCAAAGAGCCCGAAGTTTACAACTATGGCACAAAGGTGACTGAGCTTTACACGTTGAACGCCCATGAGTAATTAATTGGTGGTGGAGTAAACTCCATGTCCGTCTATCAAAAAGCTCGCACAAATCCTTTTCTACTTGATTAGGGTTCATCGAGTTGCTTAAGCCCAGTCGACGAGCTAATCTCCCAACATGGGTATCAACCGCCATGGCGGGTACCCCAAAGGCAACACTTAAAATAACGTTGGCTGTCTTTTTCCCTACTCCAGGGAGTTGAATCAAATCCTCTATTTGTGTTGGAATGCTACCTTGGTGATATTGAACCACTTGTTTAGCCATTGCGATAAGAAACTTAGATTTATTTTTATAGAAACCTGTGGGTTTAATCACCCTTTCGATGTCCTTAACTTTAGCTAAAGATAGATCTTTAGGATTTGGGTACATTCTAAATAAGAGAGGAGTTGTATTATTTACTCGAGCATCTGTACATTGAGCGCTAAGAATAGTTGCGACTGTTAGTTCATAAGCATTACGATGATCCAACATGCAAATCGCTTCAGGATAGAGACTGCCTAGTCTTTTCTGGATACTTTTGAGATCTTCTGAGGTTCGGGTCATATGTCTAGGTTAGATTATTAGCGAATAATTGATTAGAATAGATAAAGAAGGAATATTAATTGTCTAATCCAACATTAAGTCTTAATTGTCAGGAAACCACCGATCATTATCGAGGTGTCATTGAGAAAAATATTCAAAAACTAGGGAAATCTCCGGGATTAGCGGTGATTTTGGGATGCAACGAGATAGGGTGTATCACCTATCATCGCTTTCTTATAAAGGATTGTCTCGATCTCGGCATTCGCGTTCAAGATATTGAAGTAGATAGCGGCTTGGAGCTGGTTAAAACAGTCTCGCGACTCAATCAAGATCCCAAGTACGATGGCATCTTTGTTTTCTACCCTTTGAAATATCCTGGTATCAAAGATGACGAAATTATGGATCTCTTGGACCCCGAAAAAGATATTGAGGGGCTGCATTCTACCAATATTGGATACCTCAATAAATTCAGGAAACGCATGGACGGTTCTGATCATCGATGTATGACCCCCTGTACAGCGCGCGCAGTTGTTAAAACTATTAAACGTGGTTTTGGAGATCAATGGTTATCAGGTAAGACCGTGCTAGTCATCAATGATTCGCTACGTATTGGAAGACCCCTCACCGCTATGATCGCCAATCTGAAAGCGACCCCTATTCTTTGCCACCAAAATACTTCAGTTAGTCACCTAGAGAAATTTATACAAATGGCCGACGTGATCGTATCCGCGGTCCCCGTAGAAGACTATCATATTGATACATCCCTCATTCAAGATCATGCACTCTGTTTCGACCTATCAGGACTAGGAAATTTCAACTTTGATGAGCTCAAATCTCGCAGAATTGTTCACACTGATATCAGCCATAACAGTATTGGGAAAGTTACTCGAATGATGGCGCTTCTTAATCTAACTTATGCTGCAGGTCTCGATTAATTAGATATTGACTGAACGTGAAGTTCTCCAAATCATTAATAACTGATCCAAGAGCTCTGGAAACTTTGCTAAATGCATGGCATTCGGGCCGTCGCTATGGGCATGATCTGGGTCATGATGAACCTCAAAGAAGAACCCATCCACTGAAGTAGCTGCAGCTCTAGCAAGTGTAGGTATCATGTCACGTGCGCCACCTGTGCGAGCCCCAAGTGCGCCAGGTTTTTGTACACTATGTGTTGCATCGAAGATCACGGGACATCCTGTTTGCTTCAAATGCGGGAAAGATTGAAAATCAACCACTAAATTTCCATAGCCAAATGTTGTCCCGCGTTCGGTAACCCAGATGGGAGATGACCCAACAGACCGAACCTTGTCTACCGCATATTGAAGATCCCAGGGAGCTAAAAATTGACCCTTTTTGATATTAACGACCTTCCCAGTATGACCTGCTGCAAGTAGTAGATCTGTTTGTCTACAGAGAAAAGCTGGTATCTGTAAAACGTCAACATATTGAGCAACTTCTGAGCATTGAGCGGACTCATGAACATCGGTCAGAACAGGAATATTTAAGACATCTCTTATTTCTTTTAGTATTTTTAGACCCTCTTGCATACCTGGGCCACGAGCACTCGACATTGAAGTTCGATTTGCCTTATCAAAACTACTCTTAAAAATAAAAGGTATTTTTCGATCAGCGGCAATTTTTTTTAATGCCGTTGCCATCATCATTGCATGCTCTCGACTCTCGATGACACAAGGCCCCGAGATAAGAAAAAAACTATCTGAAGTATTGGGTTGTTTAAAGTCCATCATCATACTTCTCTCATTATCTCTTTATTATGGAGTCTAGCGCCTCAAAGCAGGTCAAAACCTCGCGCTCTTCGGTATAAAAGTGTCCAGAAATCCTCAATCCACAGTAGGGCCTGGAATCTAAAAGAATCTTTTCTTTGCTTAAAAGATATTCAATCTCCCGAGCATTCTCAATCCCAACACAAACTTGACCTCCTCTGAAGTCATCATTAAGAGGTGAATTAATTTTGAGCCCTCGTTCTTGTGCTAAACGAATAATTTGATGACTAATGAATAGAACGTGTTTTCGAATTGATAAAATACCAACCTCTAGAATTGTTTCCCATCCGACTTTGGCAGCATAAAGAGAAGAAATGCCAAACGTCCCTGTCATAAAAGCTCGAGCATCATCGGCAGGCTGGACACCAGGAGCAAACTCAAAAATTTCCCTTTGCGCCATCCAGCCGTAAAGCTGTGGCCTTAATTTTCCCAATAAGTCAGGGCGGATATATAAATAGGCAGCACCCGGTCCTCCGCATAGCCATTTATGAGATCCTCCCACTGCAAAATCTACCCCCCAATCAGTTACCGACAGTGGATACATTCCCGCTGTTTGATAAGTATCTACTAGAACCCGTGCTCCAAGCTCATGGGCTACTTTGACGATTGGGGGAATCTCAATTAGAGCAGATGATCGATATATACCATGGTCAATCAACACTAAGGCAGTTCGATCTGTTATGCGAGACGTAAAATCCGATGAATCATGACCGATTCCATCACGACTAGGGACACGAATAAAATGTAAACCAGACCCCGACATTGCCTCAAGACAATATTTTAGAGTAGGGAAGGTTAATTCAGAGACTAGAACTTCGTTGCGAGAGCTTGTCCAGTCGAAAGTACCTAAAACGGAGTGGATGAGTGTACTTACGTTTTGATGAAAGGCTACAGACCCTGCTGGAGCACCGATGATTTGACCTAGATCTCTGCGACACTCATCAACAAAGGGCATCCATTGATCCCAGGCTGAAATACCAGTATTATTCCAATTATCCCAATACTCCAATATCTTCTGTCGACCTCCAGATGGAGCAGCTCCCATCGAATGAGACACTAAAAAAGTGGAATGATCAAGTATTGAGAATCGCTCCCTCAGTCGCGGATGAGTCATAACCACTCCCAAAGATAAAAACCTATTCTTAATTCTATTTCTTTTCTGGTTGAAGACTTGCGGTAAAGCCCTTTTTTTGTAGTTCCTGAATTTGGGATCTTCCGTCAGCCTCGCTAAAAGAGGGAACGAGGCGAATCCAAAAAGAATTACCTTTATATTTGATGGTATAGGCTGTCAAATTAAGGTCTTTATTAATCTTTTTGATAAGAAGTTTGGCTTCGGAGTCTCTTAGGCCGCTTGGGGGGCCAATGATTACCATGAACAAAGATTCGGCCGAACTTATGACAGGAGAAGTCTGGTTCGGTGAAGGCACGCTCGAATTAGAAGTGCCATAGATATCGCGGAAAGCATCATTCAACTGGTTACCCAAGGGGTCATCATGATTCGTAATATGATTATCTGGGTCAGGTGAACTAGATTGCTTACCGAATTGAACTCCTATAACGAATGATAGGCAAATCAGAGCTGCTGCCACAAGGGACACCAAAAGGCTTGACTTGGATCGTGAGGGTTCAAAAGCGTTTGGAGCCATATTAATTCTTTTCGATATTAGAAGCGATAACGAAGATCTAGAGTGACGTTGCGGCCTTCTCCAGGTACTGCAGCATTGATGATGCCATAGGACCAATAAGTTTGGTCAGATAAATTCTTAAGATTTAACTGGATATCCCATGAATGTGCTCGATAAAAAATACCTGCATCCAATACGTTATACCCAGGGATAGTACCAACACTATTTGGAGGTCCGTCTCTAAAAATTATTTTGATGTTATCTCTATGGCGAAAACCTAAACCAATCCCCCATCCACGCCAATCTCCCTCTTGGATCTCGTAACTAGACCATAGTCGTCCGGTTCGTTTTGGAGCACCTGCAAGTTGCTGTCCCTTTAGCCACGACTCCGAAGTTGATGGCTCGCTATAAATGGGCTTCATCCAAGACCAAGCCCCAAGAATAAACCATCCGGAAAGAGGTCGTGCCCTAAAATCTAAATCCAAGCCGTCTACACGCTGTTCTGGTGTTTGCGTGACGATCAAATTTCCTGAGACAAGAGTTAAGTTATCAACATTAAATCTAATTGTCCTGAATATCGAAAGAGTAAGGTTTAATTTATTTTCGAACCATTGCAATCGATTACCTAGTTCGAGTTGCCGATTACTTTCGGGTAATGTAGCTGTCCGTGGATCTTTTGTGGTTAGATTGGCCAATCTTCCCCAAGATGTACCTATAAAGAAGCTCGTATTATGCGCAGGGTCGAAAACTAGACCAATCTGCCCGTTATTAAAATTAGTATTCGTGGTCAATGGATTCTCTTTGGCTAGGGCCGTATTCAAATTATTAAGGCCAATTATTGGAGTATAAAACTGTCCTCCGGAATTGAGCAACGCCGTGAAAGAGTTATTACCTAAATTGTTATATGATCCATCGTCTATCATGCGATAGTGATCTTGGCGTAAACTAGTTCGTATTTTTAAAAAATCACTAATAGTCCATTGATCTGTGACATAGAAACCAGATTGTCTAGCAGAAATGGATCGATTAAATATCCATGCCCAAGCATTTATGAGATCTGCTCCGGTCTCAGGAAGGATCGGATTATAAGCATCTAAGATAGGCGCAAATTTAGCATGTCTTCTATTAGTTGATATATCAGATTTAAATACATCAGCTCCCAATTGAATTTTGTGACCATACCCCCCCAGATCTCCTTGCCAAGTAACAAATGTTTGAAGGCTTTTATCGGCGAAGCGATCATGTTGATTTCGTAGATATCGATTGCTTAGAATGGGAGCACCGGTGGAATCCTTAAAATCAGGAATACTCCAATTTCGATATAAATTGAGTGAGCGTGTTCCATAAGCTAGATTTGTTTCCCACTTAAGATGGGTGCCTAGGCGATGACTATAACTGAGTGAAATCCTAAAAATATTAGTGACACTTGATGCCATAGGGGAGACGTACGAAGTATTTTTATCCACATCTATAATTGTTGGATTATGGAATGGATAATTTCCTGATGAATCTCGATATGAGCTCATGTGAAAAGGAATACCCGCTGCATCTGGTACTAATTTCAAATATCGATTTTCTATAGTCAACAAAATAGATTGAACCTCCGTTGGCAACCAAAGTAAAGAACCAGTCCATTCATTTGTTAAAGATGGTAGTTTTCTAAATCCATCCGATTTCCCGATATTGCCGATAACACGATACGACCAACGCTCATTAATAGGTCCAGTTGAATCAACAATACCCCTAAAGGAGTCGAAGCTACCTAGGGAAAAATCGCCGATCGTCATCGATTGTTTTTTTGGCTTTTTCATCGTGAGATTAATGGTGCCACCACCACTGGCACTACCAAATAGGGCGCTGCCCGGTCCTTTCAAAACCTCAATCTGTTCAACGTCCGCTAATGATCGTGTATATCCCATAAATGTGGGTCCATCGATTAGGCCTTCTCTTGTGTAAGTAGCATTTAAGCCTCGAATTAATTGATGATCAAAAAAACCAGAATTTGATGACGAGCTAGGAACGACACCGCTAACATTAACAAGCGCTTGGTCTAAGCGTCGCGATCCTGTTTCTTCAATAACGGAAGAGGGAATCATTATGATTGTTTGAGGAAAATCTTTTATAGAACCCTTCAATTTACCCAGGGAAATATCTGTTGCCATGTAAAGAGAATCTGCGATCTCAATTTCAGCTGATGGAAGCGAATTCAGATCTATATCTAAATTGGTAATCGGTAAGTATAGTCGGATAGATTTTGTAAATATGACTTTATCTATCTTGGTGACATAAAGTTTATAATTACCTGGGTATAGGCCTTGAAAACGATAGCTACTGCCTTGATTCAAATTAACTGACTTGAGGGACTTGGTATTGTCTACTAATTGGATCAAAAAGAGAGAAGGCTTGTCGGCGTCTGAGTGAAGAACCCGCCCAGCTAGAAGCAAGTCTTGGCCTTGCAGTTGGTTGATCAATAAAATCAGGCCTGTAATCAATACTTGTCGATAAACCAAAACCCCTCCAACATAACTTTACTTTAGTGGTTTAAAAAAAATAAGGACAGTACTCACTAGGAGCAAGTCTTTAGGAAATTACAACCACAAAGGCGATAGAATTAACTTTAATAGCAACCAGGATCCTAAATCATTTATGAATGCCGCCATCCCCTTTCTGCCTCTCCTTATTCTAGCAATCGCTACTATTGTCATCGCAACAGCTGTATTAGTTCTGTCGGGAGTTATTCTTTCTAAATTGAAGCCAAATAATCCCCAAAGTTCAAAATTAGAACCTTATGAATGCGGAGTGCCCCCCCAGCAGCAAGGTGCACGTCATCGTTATAGTGTTCAGTTTTATCTTGTGGCCATGCTGTTTATATTGTTTGATGTCGAAGCTGCTTTTTTATTTCCTTGGGCTGCTAATTTCAGGAATGCTCCAGAAACCTTCGGCATTATGGTCCTTTTTCTCGCCACCCTTCTCTTGGGTTATGTGTATGCCCTAGGGAAAGGCGCTCTAGATTGGGAAAAGTAAGATGAGCGAATTAAGCCTAAACGATGCTGTAGTCACCACCCGCCTAGATTCTGTTGTTAATTGGGCACGAAAAAATAGTCTTTGGCCCATGCCCTTTGGAACGGCATGTTGTGCCATAGAATTTATGAGTGTCATGGCTAGTAAATATGACATGAGCCGCTTTGGAGCCGAAGCCATGCGCTTTAGTCCCCGCCAAAGCGATATGATGCTGGTTCTAGGTACCGTAACGAATAAGATGGCACCGGTTCTTCGCACAATTTATGCCCAAATGGCCGAGCCAAAGTGGGTAATTAGTGTCGGCGTATGTGCAAGTTCAGGGGGTATGTATCGAACTTACGCAACACTTCAGGGAATTGATCGAATCATTCCGGTAGATGTCTATGTCCCCGGATGCCCGCCACGTCCAGAGAGTATGATTTATGGCGTTATCAAACTACAGGAAAAAATCGAGAAAGAATCTTTAAGTATGCGAAAAGATCACGTTCGCCGTTTCTATGAAAGCCTCGATCGTCAAGAACAAATTCAGAATGATCAGGGCTTAACCGGTCAGCAAACCATTCAGAATATGTTGCGTCAAGCTGCGAAGGACAAAGTTGCCAGTATTTTTTAAAGAGACTCACTCGTGTCCATTTTAGATACCCTCTTGAAAAACCACCCTACTTCGATATTAGATTCTTATCGATTCCGAGGGGATCAAACAGCTGTCATAGCGCCTGCTTCTCTTATGCCTGTTGTTGATTCGTTAGCCTCTCAAGATTTTCATTTCTTGGTAGATGTTACAGCGGTAGATTGGTTTGGTAAAACAGAACATCAAACCCGATTTGAAGTCGTTTATCATTGGCTTAATCTTGGCTCTCAAGAACGCTTACGCGTTAAAGTTCGTCTACAAGAAAATGAATATTTACCAAGTTTAGCTATTCGATTTAAAACCGCCGATTGGTATGAACGCGAAGTCTACGATATGTTTGGTATTCATTTTGAAGGGCATCCCAATTTAACTAGACTCCTCACATGGAGTGATTTTCCAGGACACCCCCTTCGAAAAGACTTTCCACTTGATGGTGGGGATCCCTTTTGTATGTCTGATAGCACTTCACCCTTTACCCATTAGGATCTTAATATTATGGATTCCATAGCGATTACCAAGACGCAACTAGATGGCGACCGCATGATCATCAATATGGGTCCCTCTCATCCCGTGACTCACGGAACTCTCAGGATTGTTTTAGAACTCCAGGGAGAAATTATTACTCATGCGACCCCCGAAATTGGATACCTTCACCGGGGTGTTGAAAAACTAGGTGAAAACCTGAGTTACCAGCAATTTATTCCACTAACTGATCGACTTAATTACACCAGCAGCATGATGAATAATGTTGGTTACACGATGGCCGTCGAAAAAATGTTAGGTATTTCAATTCCTAGGCGTGCTGAACAGATTCGAATCTTAGTCAGTGAGCTCGCACGTATCGCAGACCATATTATTTGTCTTGGTATCAATGCTGTGGACATTGGAGCTTTCACTGCCTTTCTTTATCTCTTTCGTCAGCGCGAAACGGTTTATGATCTTTTCGAAATGGCAGCTGGGCAGCGGCTTCACACAAGTTTCACTCGTGTCGGAGGACTTTTCAGAGACTTGCCACCAGAGTTTATTCCGCTTTGTGAGCAATTTCTCAAAGATGCCCCTAAAGCCATTGATGAACTTGAAAAACTTTTAACAAAAAATCCAATTTGGCATGACCGCACCAAAGGAGTTGGCGCCTTATCTGTAGAAGAAGCTATTAATTGGGGGTATTCAGGGCCTTGTCTTCGTGCATGCGGCCTCGCTCATGATTTGAGAGTGAAGCAACCCTATTTGGGATATGATCAATACGAATTTGACATCCCAGTAGGAACATCCGGTGATGTTTTCGACCGCTATTTAGTTCGCGTCGAAGAAATGAGGCAGTCACTCCGAATTATCCGTCAAGTTATTAAAACTTTAGAATCAGGACCCATCATCATTGATGACTATAAGATTGCCTTACCACCAAAAGAAAAAGTTTATACACGAATGGAGAGTCTCATTCACCATTTCAAATTAATTATGCATGGAATGGAGATGCCAGTGGGTGAAGTGTACTCATCAACTGAAGCAGCGAATGGAGAACTCGGATTTTATATCGTATCTGATGGCGGTAAAAATCCTTACCGTATTCGAGTTCGTCCACCCTGTTTACCGATCTTTTCCAGCTTTGAAACCAAAGTAAAAGGACGGTTAATAGCCGACGCTGTTGCAGAATTAGGCTCAATGAATGTAATTGCTGGTGAACTAGATCGGTAACTCACACAATGCACATATTTGGCTTGGTAAGGTCTCTTTAGCTGCAATTAACTTTGACATATAGTTGAGCCCTAACTCTTATTGTGTTAAGCCGTTAAACTATAAGAGATATGAGTTCATCTTCCAGCTCTCCAGTCTCCTCATCAACCTCTGCACCAGGAACAAGATTACCTGTCAGTTCGGTATCAAGCCTTAGTCCTGAAGCGGTTAAGGAAATTCTTGATTTTGCTGGAAAATTTCCAGATAGATTAGCTGCAACCTTGCCAGCCTTGCATATCGCTCAGCGAGAATTCGGCTTTGTAAGTCTTGAAGCCATGAAAGCTGTGGCTAATGTCCTGGGTATTCCCGAGGGCCATGTTTATGGGGTAGCTAGTTTCTATTCGATGTATCAAAAACATCCTGTAGGGGCTTTTCATATCCAAGTTTGTACCAATATCTCTTGTGCTCTCAATGGTGCTGTCGCGCTTCTAGATCTTGTGAAAAAGAAGACCGGTATCTCAAAGCGTGGAGAAGTGAGTGCTGATGGTTTGTGGAGTTTCGAAGAGGTCGAGTGCCTCGCTTCTTGTGGTTCAGCACCGTGTCTACAAATTAATCACGATATATATGATGAATTTGTAAATGAAAAAGAGCTTGATCGCATTCTCGATGCATGTCGATCGGGTCAATATCGCGGATGGGCCAAGTGATGACGAATATTCGACAAAAAAAGGATCCACAAAAATATACATATGAAGGGTTTGGAACCCCCTCTCTTCCTAACCTCATGCTTAGGGGCGCTGGTAATCTTGACAACTGGAAACTACAGGTTTACCAACAAGAGCATGAAGGCTATGTGGGCTTAAAGCGAGCTTTAGCTCTGCAGCCATCTCAAGTTATTGATGAAATGAAAGCCTCAGGTATACGTGGTCGTGGCGGTGCAGGTTTTCCTGCCGGCCTCAAATGGTCATTCATGCCAAAAGATACTGCTGATAAAAAATTCACTCGCTACTTAGTATGTAATGCAGACGAAGGTGAGCCGGGGACTTTCAAAGATCGAGCGATCATGGAATACAATCCTCATCAATTGATCGAAGGTATGATCATCGCTGGTTTTGCCATGCAGTGTGCCCTAGGTTACATTTATGTTCGTGGTGAGTATCTTTGGTTGATTGAGAAACTAGAAGCCGCAATCGAAGAAGCTCGAAAAGCTAATTTGCTAGGAAAAAATATTCTAGAATCTGGATTCGACTTCGATCTTATGTTGTATCGCGGTGCTGGATCCTATATTTGCGGTGAAGAAACTGCTCTTCTCAATTCCTTAGAGGGACGTCGAGGTGAACCTCGGATCAAACCACCCTTTCCAGCATCTAAAGGTGCTTTTGGCCAACCAACCACCATCAACAACGTTGAGACTCTGGCAGCTGCAGCTCCCATTCTTCGCATGGGGGGTTCTGAGTATGCCAAGATTGGTACACCTAAAAATACAGGCACACGAATTTTTTGTGTCAGCGGACATGTCAAGCGGCCGGGCCTCTATGAGCTACCATTAGGTTTTCCATTAAATAAACTTGTTCAAGATTTAGCTGGCGGCACTCCTAATGGAAATAAAATTAAAGCGATCATACCTGGAGGTGCTAGTTCCGCAATATTTACTGAGAGTGACTTCGATTGCCCTCTCGATTTTGATACTGTTCGTGATCGCGGATCCATGGCAGGCTCAGGGGGTATTATTGTTATCGACGAGGATACCTGTATGGTTCAGGTATGTCTTCGTTTGATCAGATTTTATGCTCATGAAAGCTGCGGGCAGTGCACTCCTTGTCGGGAAGGGTGCAATTGGATGGAAATGATCCTTACACGTATCGAAAATGGCGAAGGTCGACTCGAAGATTTAGAGGTCCTTAAGAGCATGACTCCTCGTATTGCCGGTAAGACCCTGTGTGCCCTAGGGGATGCTGCGTGTGCTCCTATGGATTCGATTCTGGATAAGTTCAGACATGAATTTATTCATCATATTGAACATAAAAAATGCCCCAAACCAGCTTGCCAACTCGTTACTTATTCGCATTAATTACTTAGCTGATTTAGCTGTCAACTGCGTTTTTTGTTTTATACACGTTCTAACATTGGCAATGCGATGAATGCATACTGGATTCATAGCCTCAATCTTACCGACTGTAGTCATCTACAAGCAGAAATGTAATTGTAACAAAGAGAAAGCGATCTCCTTCGTATAGCTGGAGAACTTCAGATTAAAAAATCTTAGAAGGATTGAATATATTAAACGGATCTAAGGATTGTTTGATTTGTATCATGGCCTTGAGCGTATAAGGATCCGTAAGTTCAGCGAAAGCTTTTTTCTTGGCTAGTCCAATACCATGTTCACCAGAAAGAGAGCCTCCGTACTGTTTGGTTAATTTGAAAAGACTCAATATATGATCATCAAAGTCATCAACCGCTTTATGTTCTCGATTTAGGAAATTTACATGAAGATTTCCATCAGCTAAGTGACCATAAGTAACACAATCCAGCTTAAGCTGTTCAAGTTGATCAAAAAAAGACTCTAACTGAGTAAGTGGTATCGTAATATCCTCACTTATTTTGGAAGGGTATTTTTCTTTTAGAAAAGTAGAGGTGAGGCGCCGGAGAGCCCAAAGATCCTCTCGTTGTCGGTGATCTGAAGCTACTTGAAAGTGTGTTGCATTACTAAATAAAGATTCACAAGAGGCAAGAAAGATATCTGACGTGCATCCTTCGTGATCAAACTCAACAATAGCAAAAGCTCGCCCCTGAATTTTGCGAGCTTCTGGCGGCCCCCCATTCCTTAATTCATGAAGGACAAAAGGATCGAAGAACTCAATGGCAGACGGCTTATATCCAGATTGAGAAAGATTTCCAGGAAGTCGAATAAGATCTTTCATATTCTCGAAGGAAATTAAGAGCGTTAAGAACTCCTTAGGTTTTGGTAAAAGTCGTGCTGTTGCTTTTGTAATGAACCCAAGCGTTCCTTCGGATCCTATTAATAGTTGCGTTAAATTGAGTCCAGCATTATCTTTCGTTCCATGAATGCCAAAAGTATGAATATCCCCATCGCTCATTAGAGATTCGATGCTCACAATCCAATTTCGAGTCATACCGTACTTGCATGCATTGGGACCCCCTGCATTAGTTGCCAAACTTCCGCCAAAAGAGCAATGCATCCAGCTATTAGGATCAGGCGGATAAAAAAGATGATGGGCCTCCGCTTCCTCCTTAACTCTTTTCAGAGAGACTGAACAACTCGCCGTAAGTTGCATTCCTATAGGATCAATCGTCAGTTCCTGAGGCCACTCGGCAAAATCGACCAACAAGGATCGTTCTTGGTCTGCTAAACAGCCCCCAGCTTTTCCGGTTCCTGATCCACGTGGAATTAATGCCCAACCTTCTTGCTGGGCAAATTTCACCAAAGCTCTCAGAGCCTTTGGACTTCGAGGACGAACACATGCCCAAGGTAATATGCCTTGTATGTGTGATTCATCTTTTTGATAAAGCCCCAATTCTTGGTGATCAAGAATGAAAGTAGCATCTGGAATATGTTCGAATAGGGAAGGCATTGGGAATTAGTGAATCAATGTTCCAACCGGCTCACCCAAGACGGCGGAAACTAAATTTCCTGGCTTCATCATATTAAAAACCAATATGGGTAATTCATTATCCATACAGAGTGCAATCGCCGAAGCATCCATCACTTTAAGCCCCCTTTCGAGAACTTCTTGAAAGGTTACTTTTTCGTATCGCTTTGCCTGGGGATCCTTTTTGGGGTCTGCATTAAAAACTCCATCGACATTGGTAGCTTTCAGGACAACTTGGGCGGAGATTTCATTAGCCCTAAGGGCAGCTGCCATATCTGTACTGAAATATGGATTACCTGTTCCGCTTCCGAAAATAACAACCCGACCTTTTTCAAGATGACGTATCGCCCGACGACGAATATAGCTCTCTGCAATCCTAGGCATTTCAATGCCCGAGAGAACACGAGTCTGTACTTGTTTTTGTTCTAGGGCGTCCTGAAGGGCTAAGGCATTAATCATGGTGGCCAACATACCCATCTGATCAGCCGTCACCCGATCCATTCCCTTAGTTGCTCCGACGACCCCTCGAAAAATATTTCCACCACCAATCACGAGACCTACTTCTACACCATGTTTTTGAATATCTTTAATCTGATCAGCCACCATGGCAACCACGAGGGGATCAATACCCATTTTCTGTTCACCCATCAGCGCTTCGCCTGAGAGTTTCAGAAGTACACGTTGGTATCTCATAAGTCTCCTTTAGTTTAGATGAATCGACAAAAAAATAGGCGACTTAAAGTCGCCTATTTTCTAATTAACAAGAATAAGGCTTACTTACCCATTTGAGCATTCACTTCCTCGACAAAATTCTCATTTCTTTTTTGAAGCCCTTCTCCCAAAATGAACTTGGTGAAACGACGAATACTAAGTTTTTCCCCAATCTCAGCTGTTCTTTGGGAGACAAACTGTTCGATGGTGAGGTCTGGATTCATGATGAAAGGCTGTTCCAATAAACATACTTCTTTGTAGATCGAGTTCAGCTTGCCCTCAACGATTTTGTCAATAATAGAAGCAGGTTTACCAGTAGACTCAGCCTGTGCTCTTGCAATCTCAATTTCCTTGTCAATAAACTCTTTAGTCACTTCACTTTTAGAGACAAAAAGTGGTGCAGGATCTGCGGCAGCAATATGCATTGCGATTTCTTTCACCATTCTTTGGAAGGATTCATTGCGCGCTACGAAATCTGTTTCTGAGTTGATCTCAACCAGGACTCCGACGCGACCACCTGGATGAATGTAAGCATCAACCAATCCTTCAGATGCAATACGATCGGATTTCTTGGAAGCAGCAGCCAAGCCTTTCTTGCGAAGCCAGTCAATAGCTTGCTCCATATCTCCACTATTTTCCTCTAGGGCCTTCTTGCAGTCCATCATTCCAAGGCCAGTTTTCTCTCTTAGTTCTTTGACATCCTTGGCGGTATAAGTCATTAAAATAACTCCTATTGAATTAGGCTTGCGGAGATGCTTCGTCCATTTTAATTTTTTCAGCGAGCATGCTCTTCATCGCTGTAGCTTGTCCTTTGTCTTTTAATGCAGCACGACCTTCTAAAATAGAATCTGCAATACGTTCAGCGAATAGCATGATGGAGCGAATTGCATCATCATTACCTGGAATAACCATATCCACCATATCGGGGTCACAATTGGTATCTACAATAGCCACTACAGGGATACCAATCTTCTTGGCTTCGGTGACAGCAATGGATTCATGATTAGGATCAATGACGAATAAAATATCTGGAAGAGCTCGCATATCTCGTATCCCTTTAAATGACTCTTCTAACTTATCTTTTTGGCGGGTGATGCTTGATATCTCTTTTTTCGAGAGATCTGCCAAGCGAATTGGGTCTGCTAATAAGGATTGTGTTTCGCGATACTTCTCGAGACTTTTCTTAACGGTAGAAAAATTGGTAAGCATACCGCCTAGCCAGCGATTGTTGACATAAAAAGCACCACATCGGCCTGCTTGTTCAGCCAAGACTTCTTGTGCTTGGGGCTTAGTTGCCACGAACATAAAAGTTTTACCTTGGCTAGCCGCTTTAGTAATAAACGTAGCAGCGGTATTCCAGAGTCGGAGTGTTTTTTGAAGATCGATAATGTAGATACTATTTCGAGCCCCGAAGATATATTTCTTCATCTTGGGGTTCCAGCGTTTGGTTTGATGTCCGAAATGGACACCCGCTTCGAGTAGTTCTTTCATTTGTATAGCAGCCATGGAGGCCTCCTCAGTGAGTCCCGCAAAAAAGGGAACTAGGGATGATAGGCAAGAGTGCCCGATTCGATCCCATGCGGGATCCAGTTTTACCTCTCAAGAAAAATCTCGAGAGAATATCAAAGAACAAAAAATTAACGCTTGCTGAATTGGAAACGGCGACGCGCAGCTTTACGACCAGGTTTTTTGCGTTCTTTCATGCGCGGATCTCGCGTAAGCAGCATGGCTCCTCGAAGCATGGAGCGAAGCTGATCGTTGTATTGAAGGAGAGCGCGGGAAATTCCTAAACGGATTGCTGCAGCTTGAGCAGCGCTGCCCCCACCCTTAACAGTGATCATCATGTCCCATTTTTTGACATTTTCCGTAAGAACAAAAGGTTGTTGAACCATCATGCGCAGAACGGCATTGGGAAAATAATCTTCTAATTCACGCCCATTTACAGTAATTTGGCCACTGCCGGGTTTCAAAAAGGTACGAGCAATTGCGGTTTTGCGTCGTCCAGTCCCGTAATGATGTCGAGTTGCCATTTTATTACTCCCTTTATTTCTTCATATCGAAAGCAACGGGGTTCTGAGCTTTTTGTTGATGATCAGTACCCGCATATACGATTAATTTTTTTAACATAGCATTTCCTAAAGGGCCTTTGGGTAACATTCCCTTTACTGCTTTCTCGATCGCTCGAGTTGGATAGGCCTCTCTCAACACTCCAGCTTTAATTTCTTTCATTGAGCCAGGTTGTGTGGTAGTTGTGCGATAAATCTTTTGGGTAGATTTCTTTCCTGTGAAGACGGCTTTTTCTGCATTAATCACGACAACGTGATCCCCTGTATCTAAAAAAGGAGTCCAAGTAGGTTTATGTTTGCCTGAAAGGAGTTCAGCAACAACGGAGCTTATTCGGCCAATTGAAAGACCCGCAGCATCCACCAAAAACCATTGGCGTTTAATATCGCTTGCGCTAGGGAAGAAAGTACCCATGAATTGCTCCAAAAACAGTCAACAAAGTGCCCCAACAAGCCTTCAAGGTCCCACAAGGGCAGAAAAGTAAGATTATCGCGAGCCTCCCCTTGGGTCAATCTAGAATTGCCCGAGAACCCTCTATTTTTCGCCTAGTTTCCATAATTCTTTAGCAACGCGCATGGCTCCAAGCCCATCAATTAGGCCCATCCCAGCTGCGACCTGTTCCTGACGACTTTCCTGCCCCTCGGGCCCTAACCAATGCTCTATAGCATCCTCAACAGTCCGTGAATCTGCTGAGGGACCCTCCCCAAGACCAAAGCAAGCTCCATGTTGCCCTAATTCGGTTAGACCCTGAACTTGTCGTTCATTTTGTCCCCAGGCAATGACCGGTGTTCCGAGACAAAGTGAATCTATGAGCGTCACTCCGCCTGAGCACCAAAGCACATCGTAATGAGGAATTTTTTCGCAAAGTTGTGTTACTGATGTGTGTACTGTACATCCTGAAAATAGATCACCTCGAATACCTTGTGGTGCCAAGATAGTACTGCTGCCTCTCCATCGACCTTCCTGGTGGAGATTTTTGAGGATATCAAAAGCTTTTTGAGCCAAGCCCGCAGCGTCACTTCCTCCAAATGTAACTAATATTTTTTGTGCATTTAAGGGTTGTTCAGGCTGGCGCTTAGACCGAAGAGTTCTAACAATTGGACTTGCAACAATATATGAAGCCCCACAGAGTACATGACATTTGCCACGTATATCTTCATGAGGTTTTAATTTAATACCGTCTTTCACTCTGATTGGATGATCTGGCCAGACAATTCCTTCGAGGTAAGGTTGAAATAGTAAATCAGCCTCCTCATAAGCCTCTCCATCGTCTTCCATGAGGGCAATCTTCCTCGGAAATGCCTCCTTAATTTGTTCTTTCGATGATGTCCATTGATCAAAAAGAACAATATCGCCCTCAAGTTTTTCTCCCAATGGGGCCAAGTGATCTTCACCTAAATCAACAATATTTGCTGGAAGTTCACCGGTCTGCAAGATGTTGATGCCACGACCAACTTGACGCGCACGATCATCCCCAGAAATCGCCATTGTGACAATTCCGCCGAGATCTCTCCACTCTTCGTGGATAGCCATAGCGCGAGTTAGGTGTCCTAAGCCCAGAATTGGATCAATATGAATTCTCAGTATTAACCGACGCGTCATAAAGAGTAGATTATCCTCAGATTCCTGCAAGCCAGTTTGCGCATTCGACTCGTCACAATGACATCATAAGTAGTACTGTGCGTATGTGTGATGTGCTAAGTGCAGATCAATTTGGCCCATGAATTTACGTTTCATTTCGTCTCTAAGCATAATATGAGTCGATAGAGTGAATCAAATAAGTTAAGGATAGGGATGTCCGTCTTTGAAGCCAACCTGAGGTTTCGGGTGCTCGGGTGCTTTTGCAATGGCCCACCCGTCCTTGAAGTAGGCTTCCTTGTATCGTATGTATCGAGCTGGTATGGATGTCACCAGAGCTCGCTGTTCATCAGAAAGAGATCCTTTTATCTCAGCTGGCCAACCAGCGATCAAAGAGTTTGCAGGTGCACGAAAACCTTCTCTCAATAGAGAACCCGATGCGATCAGGCTTCCATCACCAATGACAACACCATCCATAATAGTTGAACTCATTCCGACCAAGACTTCATCCCCCAGAGTACATCCGTGAAGCATAACGTTGTGAGCAATGCTGCAGTTAGAACCTATTAGGGTCGGGTGTTTTGTATTGGTAACGTGAATGCAGGACATGTCTTGTATATTTGTCCGATCACCAATCGTGATCCAATTCACATCACCACGGATGACGCAATTAAACCAAATACTGACATCATCACCCAAGGTCACATCACCTAGGACTAGAGCATTTTCAGGTACAAAAACTCGGTTCCCAATTCGAGGAACCATGCCCTGAAAAGGAATAATCATTGAGCCTCCAACCCTATTAGAACTTAAACTAGTTTAATGGATACTCATCTAATTACCTCTCGACATAATCTTGAAGGTGACGATCCTATCTTTAGAATCAATACATTAGCGCAATCTAGAAAGTCACAAGGCCATCCTGTTATCAACCTTTCCGTTGGGGCATTACTTGATGATGAGGGTCAGCTCGTCATCCTAAAGACGGTGAGAGAAGTATGGAATTCATTGACTCCGTCCGATATTCATCCCTATGCACCCATATTAGGCGATCCAGAATTTATCGAAGCCATTACTCATCGTTATTGGCCTAAAGCTAAAACACCTATTCTTGGTTGTGCCTCTCCAGGCGCTACTGGAGCCTTGGTTGTAAGTCTACGAAATTTACTCGAGCCTGGTCAGACTCTTTTCACCTTTGCGCCTGGCTGGTCTCCCTATGGGACCCTTGCTTTTGAAAATAAAGTCATATTAAAAGAAGTACCTTACCCTTTGGAATCTAATCCCTCTTCATTAAATACTACTGAATCTCAATTAAGTGAGGTCATGAAAGAACAGGGAAGAATTCTTTTTTGGCTCAATGATCCTTGTCATAATCCCACAGGGCAACATATAACAACTTCAGATCGAAAAAAATTGTTTGAAATATTTGATCGTCTATCCCAAAAGGGACCTGTCTCAGTTATTTTAGATTTTGCCTATCTTGAATATGCGCGTGACTTTACACGTGTGAAAAATATTTTGGATGAATATGCCCAGTGGGGGTCTTCTAGTTCAGTTTTATTGGGGGCAAGCCTCTCGATTTCAAAACCACTAACTTTATATGGTGCTCGATGTGGTGCACTCATTTTTCCTTGGCGAACGGACGATCAATTAAAAAAAGCGTTAGCCACTAGTTGCCGAGGAACCTTTTCTAATGCCCCTCGGGCGCCTCAGTCTCTAGCTAAAAAACTCTATAAAGACCCCAATCATGTCATGCAATTAAATTCTGAACAACGGGCATGGTCGACTATACTTACGAATCGGGCCGATCAGTTATCGCATCAGTTAAGTGAAAAAAATATTCATCATTCATATTTCGATGGAGGATTTTTTATTACAACGCCTCATTCCAATCCCGAAAAAATAACTCAGGTCCTTCAGCAAGATGATATCTATTTGATCCCCTTAAAAAATGAAATACGCATCGCTCTTTGTGCTTTAAAAGAGAAGGAAATCCCTCGACTCGTCGACTCACTAAGCCGCCATTTTTAAGCCACGATAGGATTAATTCACTCGTCTGGCTTAACCCTTAGTCTTCGTTCAAGTGTTAAACTACTACCTCTACTGAAAATTGCTTTGGGCATATAACTCAGCGGTAGAGTGCTACCTTCACACGGTAGAAGTCACAGGTTCGATCCCTGTTATGCCCACCACCCTCAGGAGTCACTATGCCATTCATTCTTTCGACCCAAGTTCGCAGTGGAATGATTATTAATTTTGAAAAAGAGCTCTGTCGTGTCATCAGCTGTGAACATCAAACTCCCGGTAATCTTCCTGCACGAGTGGTCGTGAAAATGAAGAGACTAAAAGATGGAATCAATAGAGAAAATCGATTTGGTTCTCAAGATAAAATAGAGCGTGCGAACTTGGAACAACACAAAATGGAGTTTCTATATACGGATGGGGATAATTTAGTTTTTATGAACAATGATACTTATGAGCAAATCGAGATTCATAAAGACATCATGGGAGAAGATTTAAATCTTCTAGAGTCTAATATGGTCGTGGAATTGGAATTCAACGAAGGTATTCCGTTATCTGTTAATTTACCCTCTACTCTTATCAGCGAAATTATTGAAACAGAGCCTGTAATGAAAAATGCAAATGCGACTGGATCCTATAAGCCAGCCAAATGTAAGAATGGTCTTACTGTAGGCGTTCCACCCTATATACAGTCAGGGGAAAAGATCAAAATTAATACAGCTGATCGAACGTATATGGAGCGAGCTAAGTAAAAAATACTAGGCTTATAGAGGTTGGCTCCGGTGGAGGGATTCGAACCCCCGACATCATGATTAACAGTCATGCGCTCTAACCAACTGAGCTACACCGGAAAGAAATTAATTGTATCTAAAAAAGACCCGTTTGACTTTTTCAATCTTTCTTTAACCCTAGTGTCCATTGATAAGCCCAGGTCTGACGGTCTTGGTTTTGTTTATCTAATTTACGCTAGAATTGTATAAACTAAATTCCTTTGGAGATCGTATGGCCGAGACTAAACCAAAAAGTTTTGAAGAAGGTCTTCAGCAACTAGAATCTGTGGTTCAAAAATTAGAATCTGATAGCCTCACTCTTGAGCAATCGCTCGGTGAGTTCGAAAAAGGAGTTAAGTTAGCCAAAGATCTTCAGATTCAGTTAGAACATGCCAAGCGACGCGTTGATGTTTTAAAACAATCTTTAAGTGGTGAACTAGAAGCGAGTCCGCTTGATTCTGATACCCCATGAATGATTACGCCCATTCGGTTATTCAGGACCAAAAACGCCTCTTACCCCTTATTGATCAGCAACTCGTCCATAGATTTAATAAGATTCCTGAAGGTATTCCGCTAACCGATCTTCGGTCTGCTATTAAATATAGCTTACAGGCAGGTGGTAAGAGAATTCGACCCCTGCTTTGCTTGTTAGCTTGTGAAGCTTGTGATCGAGCGGCGGAATTTGCTTTGCCCGGTGCACTAGCCCTGGAATATGTTCATACCTACTCGCTGATCCACGACGATCTGCCCGCGATGGATAACGATGATCTTCGAAGAGGTAAGCCTTCCAATCATAAAGTCTTTGGTGAAGCCCAGGCCATCTTGGCCGGCGATGCACTTTTAACAGAAGCCTTCGCTGTTCTAGCAGAAACCGAAAATCCGAGTGCTGTCGCTTGTCTGGCCCGTGGAGCTGGATGGCTGGGAATGGTAGGGGGCCAGTCTTTAGATCTTCAGTTTGAAAATCAAAAGGCCGACCTTCATCTCTTGAGGACTATTCATCAATTAAAAACAGGAAAGCTGATGAAGACCGCCCTTAAACTTGGAGGTATTTTAGGCCGGGGATCTTCAACCCAGATCGAAGCGCTAGGATTTTTTGGCGAAGCCTTGGGTCTAGCTTTTCAAATTAAAGATGATCTTCTAGATGCTACTTCTAGTGCCCAATATTTAGGTAAAGGCACTCAAAAAGATCAACAAAGAGGTAAACTAACTTATGTATCAGTTATGGGCGTAGAGAAAGCTGAAACTGCCTTGGAACAAGTAACCCAAGATGCACTCAAACATCTCGCCGGACTTCCTCGTCCAGAAGCCCTGACAGCATGGGCGCATCACTTAACAAAGAGAGTATTTTGAAAACATATCCCCTATTGGATTCTTTATCCCAACCTGAATCTATTCAACAACTAAATGATTCGCAATTAGAGCAACTTTCTGAAGAAGTTCGTCAATTCCTGGTCGATAGTATTAGCAGGACAGGGGGGCATTTCGCCTCTAATTTAGGAACGGTTGAACTTACAGTTGCTTTATTTAATCAATTTGACTTCCGCTCTGATCGAATCCTTTGGGATGTTGGTCATCAAGCCTATCCTCATAAAATTCTCACGGGTAGAAAATCAGAATTTCATACTCTCCGTCAGCACGGTGGCTTATCTGGATTTTTAAGGCGATCCGAGAGCCCCACTTACGATCATTTTGGGGCGGGGCATGCGAGCACATCTATTTCAGCAGGTGTTGGTATGGCTAAAGCTCGTGATTTAGCCGGAGAGGATCATGCGGTCATTGCGGTGATCGGAGATGGATCGATGACGGCCGGAATGGCGTTCGAGGGCCTTAATCAAGCAGGTTATCTAGAATTGAAAAACTTCTTGGTGATCCTAAATGATAACGATATGAGCATTAATCCTAATGTTGGCTCTCTACAAGGTTATTTGAACCAGCTGATGTCAGGTCAATATTATGTTCGCTGGCGTGATCGTATTGAATCAATCATTAAATCGATTCCAGTCGATTCCTTGAGCAGGGGTGTCGCCAAATTAGCTAAATGGAGCGAAGAAACGCTCAAGCGTATTTTTATCCCAGGATTACTTTTTGAAGATTTGGGGTTTGACTATATGGGCCCTGTTAATGGTAATGACGCTATAGCGACTCAGAAATTACTAATTCAGGCCAAAGAAAAAATGAAGAAAGGCCCTGTATTGATTCATGTACAAACTAAAAAGGGTTATGGTTACGCTCCTGCCCAAAAAGATCCATTAAAATGGCATGGCGTAACGTCTTTTGATCCTATTGCTGGAGAGATCAATAAATCAACAAGCGTAGCAACACCTTCCTACACCAAAGTCTTTGCTGAAGCGTTAATTCACTTGGCTGAGAGAGATGACAAGATTGTGGGTGTGACTGCAGCGATGCTAGATGGAACAGGCCTAAACTTATTTCAAAAGAAATTCCCAGACCGAACTTTTGATGTGGGTATTGCTGAACAACACGCGGTTACTTTCGCTGCCGGGATGTCGACGAGAGGTTTTAAGCCAGTCTGTGCCATTTATAGTACCTTTCTTCAAAGAGGCTATGATCAAGTTGTGCACGACGTCTGTTTGCAAAATCTTCCTGTAGTTTTTGCGATGGATCGTGCAGGTCTCGTGGGTGCGGACGGACCCACACACCATGGTCTTTATGACATTCCTTATTTACGATGTCTACCCAACATGATTTCCATGGCTCCTAAAGATGAGAATGAAATGCGTCATATGCTCCTCACAGCGCTTGAGCTTAGACAACCCGTTTCATTAAGGTATCCACGTGGCAACGGATATGGCGTCACTCTAGATGCTTCACTTAAGGCTCTTCCTTTAGGTAAGGGTGAATTATTACGTCAAGGCTCAGATTTGTGCCTCATTCCACTCGGTACATTAGTCACACCGGCCTTGGCAGCAGCAGAAATATTAGCAGCTAAGGGCATTGAGTGCGCTGTGATTAATCCTCGATTTATTAAACCTCTTGATGCATCACTGATCACACAATCCATTAATAATTCTCGGGCTGTTGTCACGATGGAAGACGGAGTTCTCGAGGGAGGCTTTGGCTCGGCCATCTTAGAATTGATGTCGCTCAAAGGTATTCAAAAACCTTCTTTGAGGCTTGGAGTTCCAGATCAAGTCATTGAGCATGGAGATCCAAAAATACTTGCTCGTGAAGTGGGTCTCACTTCCGACATGATGGCAGATCAAATTCTGAAATTTAAAATTGAACTATTTGGTTAATAAGCGACCGCGATCAATCATCGGAATCATTTTCCATGAACTGACTTGAGGAATCATTAAATTAGGACGCTCTAACACATATTTAAAAAGTAGATTACGTTTGGATTGGCTCGATATAAATATTGGTTCTCCATCGAAGTTGACAGCTTTGGTAAAACCCCCGCCCCCTAAAGCCCGATAAGTAGTTACGGCGACTGTGAAGACTCTCTTGGGATCGATAGGATTACCTTGATATGACAGGCTCTGGATACGATCTCCTTCCTCTCGGGAAATATCGATCGTGTAGCCTACACCTGCCATAAAATCAATATTATAAAAAGGCACATCTTTTTTAAAAAGATTAGGTTCATAACTAAATCCATAAGCTGTAGCCGAATGTTCGAGCCAAAGTTTAACTTGAGCCCCCGTCAATTTCAGAGTGACAATTTTATCTTCATAGGGATTCATGGCATAGAATTGCCGGATGCTGGTAGGACCCTTGGGAATATAAACTTTGGGAAATACACACGACGCAGCACTTAGCTCAGCGCCAGTAGACTTTAATTGAACTAGGTGAACTAGGTCGATGATGGAAGAAGGCTCTATGCGAGACCATTGGGCATTGAGAGGGGTTATTAAATTTGTTGCCGGAGTATCGAGATATCGTTCGGTCAGCTCGCGAATTTTCTCAGTCAGAGCTAGGGATTGAGAATCTAGAGGCGTTTGATCAGTGGGACTCAAAAGAGAAGGGACACGACGAGTCACAGACCACTTCCCCGACAGGCGCGTTAGGTTAAAGGTAATCTTACCCAGAGCTTTTCCATAGGCATGGGCTTGAACAATAGGTACATTTTTATATAGTTGGGCAATGGGTTGATGCGTATGACCACTCACCACACCATCAATACCTGAAACCTGATCAATTAAACGAAGTACTACATTCTCGTCACCTATATTTCCAGGACTCTCACCTAGGCCTGAGTGAATTAGGACGATTAAAAGATCAGGTTTTTCCTGGTTTTTAATTTTCGGAATAAGAATCTTGGCTGTTTGAACGATATCTTCAAATTTGAGACCTGAATATTTACTAGGCTCATCCCATTTAGGAACCCAGGGTGTGATAAATCCCACTACTGCAACTTTAATATTCCCCGATAAGAAAATTCGGTAACCGTCAAAAGCTGGCCGTCCAGTTTTCTCTACTAAGGTATTTGCTGAGAGAAAGGAAAACTTTGCCTGCTTCTGGGCTTGCCTAAGATTTTCAAGACCGAAATTGTATTCATGATTACCTATAGCCATCGCTTGATAACCTAAGGCATTCATGATTTCAATGGATGGCTCTGGAAGATCCGGATAGATAAAGGTCTTGACATAATTGATGGGCTCACCTTGTATGGTGTCCCCAGCATCTAAAAGAATGGTATTGGGATTTTTTGCTCGCTCCTCTTTGATGAGAGTAGCAATCTTCGCCCATCCATGATTCATGGGCTGGAGCGAATAGGTATCTGTGGGCAAGATACGCCCATGCATATCTGTTGTACTTAAAATTTGAATTTGTATCTCTTGGCCTTGAAGGGAAAATATACTAATCAGAACCGATAAACCAAGTGCCTGAAGTCTCATTTATATAGCCCTTAATTGATAATTTTAAATTCAAACTTGGTAAGCATACTCTTAAAGGTTAAACTAGAGGACTATTCGGAACCAACTTTTTTCATCGATTCTAAATGGAGTTTTACATGTCTGAAAATCAAGCTAATGCCCCAAAGCACGAATTTACAATTTTGTGTGACGATATCCGCGCCGAAATGGGCGGCAAGACATCTTTAATGGGTCTTTATGATCATCACATTATTGTTCCAAAGATCCCCTTCGACCTCCCTAAAGTATGTTTCTATACTAAGTTTTCGAAGATGGACGGACAGTTCAAATTCAGTTTTTCAATAGCTTCTCCCGATGGCACTCGAAAAGATGTTATTAAAGATTCAGATGTTCAGATACCCGAAGGTGCAAAAGAGGGCACCTTTAATGTCATCGCTTCGCCCTTCAGTGCTAACTCCGAGGGTCTCTATGAAGTTATTATGGGGCTCACTAAGGGATCTGATCGTTTTGAATACGTGTATAAGTTCGCTATTTCAAATGGCGAACGTTTACAAAAAGAGTATGAACAAGCTCAAGAAAAAGATAATAAGAAATAAATCTGTATTGATATTTGGTCAATAAAAACGGCGCATTTCAAGGCGCCGTTTTTATTGCCTTCTTTTCCAGAATCCTTCTACTCTTAATCTATGACCCGCTACGCTAAACAGACCCTATTCCTGGGCAACTCAAACCAGCAAAAAATAGAAAATGCCTGCGTGGTTATTGTGGGTCTCGGAGCAACAGGTTCTATATTGGCTCAGTGGTTAGCTCGCGCGGGTATTGGAACTCTTCACCTGATTGATCGGGATATTGTAGATATTACTAATCTGCAGCGTCAGTTACTCTATGATGAATCTGATGTCGGGCAACCCAAAGCGCTGGCAGCCGAAAAAAAACTACGCGCTATCAATTCTTCGATTAATATTCATGCTCATGTTCAAGATCTAGTTCCGGATAATGCTGAGCACCTTTTGGCTCATGCTCATGTGATTGGAGATGGAACAGATAATTTTGAAGCTCGATTCCTGATTAATGATGTAAGCATTCGTCATCATATCCCTTGGGTTTACAACGGAGCCATTGGGTCCCAGGGCATGGTTTGGCCCATCCATCCCCCATCAACAGCTTGTTTTCGTTGCTTAATGGAATATCCTCCTGAACAGTCTGACGTCGATACGTGCGATACCACAGGTGTTTTGGGACCTGTAACAGGGTTGATCGGTTCTTGGGCTTCTGTTGAAATATTAAAATTTGTCATCGGTCAGGCCCCTCAATCTGATTTGGTAAGGTTTGATCAATGGACCAATGAGCGTCAATTTATTCAAGCCCCCTCTATTCGCTGTCGATTCTGTAAAGAGGGAATCACTGAATTTCTTGATACTCCATGGCAAATAAAGACCAGCTCTCTCTGTGGTGCGCCAGGGGTTCAATTACGCGTGAATCCCTCTCGAAATCTCGATCTTCCTCATCTATTGAGTCAATTAAAGGCCAGAAAAGACTCAAACTGGAAACTCACTCCACTTTTTATTCAAGGCATAGAGCGCAAGATAGCCATAACTATATTCAGAGATGGTCGTATGTTGTTTCGCGGAGATATATTGCCTGATATAGCCCAAAAATGGTTCCATGAGGTTTTGGGATGATTCGAATCTTATTGGCATCTCGTAATGTTGGAAAACTAAAAGAATTCAAATCTTTATTACCAGAAGTTGAGTTGTTAACTCTGCCCTCTGATGTGGACGAGATTCCTGAAACAGGAACCTTTTTTGAAGAAAATGCTCGTCAAAAACTAATAGCAGCACAAGTCTGGTTCATGAAACAACCAACTTTAAGTGTTGATGGAATCCTTTCAGATGATTCAGGATTATGTGTGGATGCTCTATGGGGTGCCCCAGGTGTTTTGACAGCACAATTTGGTCCAGGCCTAAGTGCATATGAAAGAAATATCAAACTCTTAACCCTCATTGCAACTGGCGCTTCGCGATCTGCACGTTATGTGTGTGTTTTGGCATGGTGGCAACCCAGTCAGAGCATAAAAATATTTTCAGGAGTTGCCGAAGGTATTCTCGCAGATAAGCCGAGGGGTCAAAATGGGTTTGGCTACGATCCTATCTTTCAGCCGTGTACATTAGAGAAAACCTTCGGTGAAATGAAAGATATTGAAAAAAATCGGCTCAGTCATCGTGGCTTGGCTACCTTAGCCTTAAGACAGTATCTAGGTATTCTTTAAAATAAACCTTGTGTTTTGTTGATTGGGCGGTCAAGTTTAAGCATTGACAATCCAATAACGTTTTCGATGTCGGGAAGCTGGTGAGAATCCAGCACTGCCCCGCAACGGTAAGCACCATAAATTTTTTATTTATGAGACTTAAAAACTTCAGTCACTGAGTTTGACTTGGGAAGACAGAAGTTAGGAATCAAATTCCTGTCGTGTGTAAGTCCGGAGACCGGTCGTAAACATCTTTCAACCTAGCCGGGGGGCCTGCGTCTTTGGAATTAAGTTCCAGCTCATAACCCCAGTTTCATGCGAGGAGGCATGGCTTGGGAAAAACTATATTTTTTTACTTGTCTCTAAATCTATTTCTTTGGAGTCAGGAACCTAACTCAATCGAACGAATGGACAAAAAGGAAGCTTCAGCTGTCGTATCAGTTACAGCTGAGTTTGATCGGGTTGATCTTCGTAAGACTCCCAATCATGTTAGGGTTCTTACTCAAGAAGATATCGAGCGATACGCAGCAAAAACTCTTGGAGAGTTGTTATCTTATGCGCTACCTGGACAAGTCTTATCAGCTGGGGGGCCTGGTTCGGCTGCCACTCTTCGTATCGGCGGAAGCCGGCCCGAGGATGTGGCTGTTCTGCTCAATGGTATTCGTATAAATGATGCTGCAGGTTTAGGATCTGTGAACCCTAATAGTGTTTCACTTGTAGGAATTAAACGTATTGAAATTATTGATAGCAATGCTTCAACTATAGTTGGCTCAGGTGCCATGGGTGGTGTCATTGCACTGTATACAGACCAGAGCTCACCTGAAAATGAGAAAAAAAGTATTGATCTAGCTCTTGGTAATCAAGCATATCAAAATTTGAGAACCTCAATGAACTCTCGATGGAACGGAGGTTGGCTCAGAGCATCTGTCGATGCCAACAGAGAGGCCCAACCTATTTCTACTATAGAAAACTATAGGAGTTTTGGTAGTCAATTAGGATTAGGACAAGTGATTGGTAAACATAATTTTTCCCTAGACTATAGAAATTTTTATCAAGGAGTGCCTATTCCCTTTGCTAGTGTTCAATTAGACTCAAGCCCTAGGCTTAACTCAGCTTTCAATGCAAGTCGAGAGTTCTTGCTACGTAATGAGCAATTAGGTCTACGCTACGAAACAGTCCTGTTCAATACGATACCTCTATCCATTTACTATGGCTCTTCTTCGCAATCCAGGTTTGAGCCTAAATTTGGGGGTTCTGGATATGATCCATATCAAAGTCGACGGACTGAAGGTGGATTGAAAGCTAGTTGGCAACAATCCACAGATTTGTCTTTTGCTTATCGTCTTCAAATATTCCAAGAGCGAGCTGAGACCCCTGCTTATCCTTCGGGAGTTGATTACGGCTCAGGTAGTCATATGTCGAGTGCGGTTGAATCACATTGGCAAACTTCTCCAACAATTCGTTTACTCGCCACGCTGCGTGAAGATCGTGATAAACAAAGCTTCACAACTGCATCTTCTGGATTCACGATTGATCCAGTATCAGTTCGAGCAAGGACTTGGCGATTAGGTGTGACTTATCTGCCCATTGAAAGTTTGATGGGGACTGATGAAAAGTGGTTTATTTCTTTCGGGACAGGCTTTGGCTTAGCTCCCCTAACGAGCAATCTTTATCATGCAAAAAACAGATTGAATCCCGCTAGTTTTGGCTACAATCCCAATCGTTATAAAAAACTCGATGGCGAAGAGGGTACTTTTATTCACGCTGGCTATGAAACACGCTGGGATCGTTATGATATTCAAGTCAAATTATCTCGAATGTTGCACCGCAATTTAATTTATTTTGATCTTAATTCTTTTGATTACGCCAATGGAAAGAATTTAAGAATACAAAGTGCTGAGATCATTCTGACCTATCGAGGAGATTCCTGGAATATGAGGGGGTCCTACCGTAATCAAGAAGCTAGAGATTTAGATGTAATTGAATCTCAACAATTGATTACGAGTACTTCTATTCGTCGGCCTTTTAACATTATTTCATTTGGACTCGATAAAAAATGGAAACAAGTACGCGCAAATTTACAATGGAATTATTTCGGCAGCCACTACGATAATTTTGGAGGGTTTCCAGCTCGATTAGGAGCTTACCGTCAACCCTTTCAAGATCTCGGCATAGGTATTTTTTGGTCATACAGTTCCTCACTTGAGATCAGTCTTAGAGGTCAGCATATATTGCAACCCAAGGTCACTCTTCAGGATTGGCTATTGCGAAAATATGATTTTAGGAATAATGCGCAGCAACTTTATGGTTTCCCCGCTCAATCTCCCATCATCAGTATTGGAGTAAGGTATCTTTTTTGAATAATTTTATGCGACATATTCTTTGTAGTTTAATCTTCAGTATCACGATCTGGTCTCAGGTTGAACCGCAAAGAATTATTTCCCAAACTGTCGGTACTGATGAATTATTAATCGATCTGTGTGAGCCTAGCCGAATTGCTGCCTTAAGTTTTTTATCTAGGAATCCTGACTATTCAGATATTGCAGAGATTGCCGGAAGGTTTGCGCAGGTTGTGGACGGAAGTGCTGAACAAATTCTCAAGTACAAGCCCGATTTAGTACTTTTTACTAGTTATTCAAGACCCGAACTCGTTGAGCAAGTCAAGCGAGCGGGGATTCCCATTATAGTATTTGATCGTTTCAATACACTGGATGACGTCTACGTTAATATTCGCACTCTTGGTAAGGCTATAGGGCGGTCCAAAGCGGCAGAGGATTTGATCCGTCAATGCAAAGAGCGTGTTTCTGTTCTTCAAAATCGCTTGAACGGTGTTTCTCGTAGTCGTGTCTTATCTCCTTCTCTTAATGGTTATTTGGCGGGAATGGGCACAACTTTTCAAGATTTATGTGACTATGCAGGGGCTATTAATGTTGTTGGGGAAGCGGGTCTCCGTGGTCATAGTCCAACACCTTCTGAAGCTTTAATGCGATGGAAAGTTGATTACTTAGTTCTTTCAAGTTCTGCAGTTTCTAACAATCTCATTAACCTAAGAAAACACCCTTCTTATAGCGTTTTATCGGCTACTCAGGAGGGTAGAGTAGTTTTAATCCCCCAAGCTCTTTTATCAAGTGTCACGCACCGTCGAATTCGAGGTTATGAGATTATGGCTCAACAACTACATCCCGGGTCATTTAAATGAAAAAACACCCTTTAGCCTTGGGGGGTTTGACGCTTCTTCTGGGAACGTTATTCTTCGCGTCAATCATTTGGGGTGAAGTGAATTTATCATTTTCTGAATTGTGGGCTGGGCTACGTCATACAGATTCGATATCACAAAGTATTGTTTGGAATATTCGATTGCCCCGAACTTTAGTTGCAATGGCTGTTGGAGCCGCTTTATCTATTTCGGGATTAATGATGCAAGCATACTTCAAAAATCCTCTAGCATCTCCAGGTTTACTAGGTGTCTCGACTGGTGGCGCTTTGGGTGCTGTACTTTATATTGGGTTTGGCTCCAACTTATTTGGAATGTGGGGGCTTCCTGGAGCTTCAATTATCGGAGCTTTTATTGCTACGCTGCTAGTACTATCCCTCTCGGAAATCGGCCTAGGGACACAGAGGCTGCTCCTTGCTGGTATTGCGCTTAATGCCCTTTTGGGAGCTGCAACAAGTTTTGTTTTATCCCTTTCTATTTCCTCCTTCGAGCGCTCAGGTCAAATTTTATTTTGGCTTCTAGGTAGTCTCGATGATCGTACTTGGGAACATGTTTGGATGAGCCTACCCATTGTTATTCTCTTGGCTTTTCTGATTGCTCCCATGGGTGCACCTATGAATCTTTTAAGTCTAGGTGAATCAGGTGCCCAAACCTTAGGTGTCAATGTCCGTCGATTTCGCTGGCAGATGATTATTCTTTCTACAGTCCTTACAGCCCTCGCTACAGCTGTCGCAGGTGTCGTAGGTTTCATTGGGTTAATTGTTCCTCACATACTTCGACTTCTTTTGGGGCCAGATCATAAGCGACTGATTCCATGCTGTCTCATTGGAGGAGCAGCATTTCTTCTTGGCTGCGATCTGGTGTCTAGAGTACTTAATGTGGGCTTGCGTGTTGGGGTCATTACTTCATTGATCGGAGGACCCTTCTTCCTTTGGCTTCTCCAAAAGCGTACAGTATGAATTCTGCAATCAAAACACAAGACCTTCAGGTGGTGGATCGCTTAAATTCCATGTCACTAACATTTCAGCCAGGTACTCTAGTTGCCATTATTGGTCCCAACGGTTCCGGTAAATCTACACTTCTCCAGTCTGTTTCTGGTCTCCTCCCCTATAGCGGAGAGGTGGCTTGGAATGGGTTTAATCTACAAGATATTCCTATTCCCCAAAGAGCTAAGCAATTAGCATGGGTAGGCCCTGAAACTAATTTTGAATTCCCCTTTACTGTTGAAGAAGTTCTCAAAATGGGCCGTTATCCATGGGGAGACGATGCTCATAATCTAGAGCCCTATTTCGAGGCAATGGATTTATCTAATTTAGCTAGTCGAGCCATAACCCAAGTCAGTACCGGAGAAAAGCAGCGAACTTTATTAGCTCGCGCTATGGTAACTCAGGCCCCTATTCAATGTTGGGATGAGCCCTTATCTTCTCTTGATATTCGACATCAATTGGAAGTCCTTACGAAAGCTAGGGCTATGGTTGACCAAGGGACTACCATTCTAATTTCACTTCATGATTTAAGGATTGCGCACTGTATGGACCAAGTAGTTCTTCTCGATCGGGGAGATTTAATTGCCTCGGGAAAGCCGACGCAGGTTCTCACCCCGATTTTGATTAGGCAAGTCTTTGGTGTTTTATCCCAGGAAGCGATGAGTCTTGTTCTTGAATTACCCCCTAAATAAATGCATATTAAAGTGCAAAATATCATTTTTTGTAATATTCAAAAACAGTTATAATTGAACTTAATATCATTTTATAGACTGTGAAATCTTTTTCTTGTTTTTTTCGCTTTTTGGGTCATTCTAATAATCCTGACTTGGAGTTAATTTATGGCTGCTGCCAATCGCGATGAACGCATCAAGACCCTTTCGAGAACATTAGCTGATATCGAAAAAAGTTATGGTAAGGGTTCAATTATGAAATTAGGTGAACGTGAAAATGTTGCCGAGGGACTCGAAGTCATTTCAACAGGATCGATTGCTTTGGATGCAGCTCTCGGAATTGGGGGTATTCCCAAAGGTCGTATTGTAGAAGTCTATGGTCCCGAATCTAGCGGTAAAACAACCCTAGCATTACATATGGTTGCTGAAGCCCAAAAAGCGGGCGGTATTGCAGCCTATATTGATGCTGAACATGCTTTAGATCCTGATTACGCAAAAAAACTAGGGGTGGACGTTGAAAATCTTTTCATTAGTCAACCTGATTCTGGGGAACAAGCACTAGAGATCTGCGATCAACTTGTTAAATCAGGTTCCTTGGATATCATCGTTATTGATTCGGTCGCTGCCCTTGTGCCAAAGGCTGAAATTGATGGCGAAATGGGGGATAGCCACGTAGGACTGCAAGCACGTCTTATGAGTCAGGCCCTTAGAAAAATGGCAGGAACAATAAGCAAAACCAATACCTGCGTTGTTTTCATCAATCAAATTCGGATGAAAATTGGAATTATGTTTGGCAATCCGGAAACTACATCGGGAGGAAATGCTCTAAAATTTTATGCCTCTGTACGCCTAGACGTAAGAAGTATCCAAAGCATCAAAGGTAATACTTCTGATCCGCTGGTAGCCGCAAAGGATGAGGATGCTTCAGTAATCGGTAAAAAAACTAAAGTCAAAGTAGTAAAAAACAAAGTAGCTCCGCCTCTCAAGGTCATCACCTTTGACATTATGTATGGCGAGGGCATTTCTCGACCTAGTGAACTTGTGGAATTAGCTACTACCCTTGAGATTATTCAAAAAAGTGGTTCGTGGTTTAGCTATAAAGAATCACGCCTAGGCCAGGGAAGCGATAATATTCGTAAATTATTAATTGATAATCCCGAAATGGCTGATGAAATCGAAAATCAGATTCGTGAAAAACTTGGTTTGAAGCCTAAAACAAAATAATCACCACTCCTGGAAGGGGTAGCGCTAAAATGACGAGCAGTCTACTGCTCGTCATAGAGGGATAAGGAGCGATACTTGGCTTTTGTTGTTCAGACCGTAGATTTAAGAGAATTTCTAGAGGGCTCTTCGAGCGAGCGACAGTCATTTTCTCGGCAACTGGGTAAGAGTCTGAAAAATACGGGTTTTGTTAAAGTATCTGGCCACAGCATTACCCAAAGCCGACTGGAGAATGCTTATCGGGACATAAAGACCTTTTTTGCCTTACCTAAATCCATCAAGCGTCAGTATATTGTCCAAGGCTCCGGCGGAGCAAGAGGTTACACTTCTTTCGGACAGGAACATGCCAAAGATAATCCTATTCCGGATCTAAAAGAATTTTGGCATGTCGGTCAGGAAAATCCTCCAGAAGGATTCGATTCTAGAATTTATTTCCAGAATTTGTGGCCCCAAGAGACCCCTCGTTTTCGAGAAAGCCTTTTGGACCTTTATCGCGACCTTGAATTGTGTTCTCAGCAGTTACTAGAATCACTAGAGTTATATTTTGGTCTTCCTCATCGACATCTAGCGAATATGGTAGTTAATGGAAATTCAATTCTCAGACTTATTCATTATCCTGCCCTGAAAGACCAGTTTATTCCAGGCGGCGTTCGTGCCTCAGCCCATGAAGATATTAATTTAATTACATTGCTACCAGCTGCCACCGAGAGCGGCCTAGAGCTTCAGGATCGGGAAGGTCGATGGCATGCGGTAGATGGTCTTGAAGGTGAAATTGTTGTTGATGCAGGCGATATGTTAAGTCGTCATGTGAATGGTATTATTCCAAGTACTACTCATCGCGTTATAAATCCAAAGTCAGCTGATGAGGTTCGTTATTCTATGCCTTTCTTTGCCCATCCGAGGCCTGAAGTAGTTTTAGATTGCCCCTCTTCATTACTAGGAGAGGGTGTTGTAAAAAAACACCCTCCAATTCTCGCAAATGATTTCCTTATACAGCGTTTAATAGAAATCGGTCTTATTAAGCCCTAAAAACAAGTTACATAATGCTACGCTGCTATTTATTTTAGGATTCTCTATGCTACAGGATCGAATTGGCCGACCCATTACTGCGTTGAGAGTTTCTGTTCTTGATCGTTGTAATTTAAGGTGTACCTACTGTATGCCCGCTGATATTTTTGATAAAAACTATACTTATCTTAAACATGCTGACATTTTAACCTTTGATGAAATTAAGTCTGTCGTCAAATGCGCCATGAACCTTGGGGTTAGGAAGATAAGATTGACGGGTGGTGAACCGCTATTGCGTCCGAATCTTTACCAATTGGTTGCGAACCTTAAATCCTTGGGCATCGAGGAAATTGCCATAACCACGAATGGCTTATTGTTAGAGGAACAAGCCGAAGCCCTCTATCAAGCAGGTCTTAATCGCGTGACAGTAAGTCTAGATACCCTCGACGATACCCTCTTTAAAAAGATCTCAGGTACAGCCATGAGTATTCAGAAGGTCCTAGAAGGACTCAGGGCAGCTCAACAGATTGGGTTTAAAGGTATAAAAATTAATGCTGTGATTCAAAAAAATATAAATGAACAAGAGATATTACCTCTCGTTCATTTTGCACGAACTCAGGGATTATGGTTACGCTTTATTGAATTTATGGATGTCGGCCAAACTAATCAGTGGTCTAAGGATCAAGTTGTCTATGGAAAGCAGATTCAAAAAATGATACATGAAATATGGCCTCTAAGATCTGTTCCGCAACCTACCAATCACGTTGCTCGAGAATGGATTTATGAAGATGGTTTAGGTAAGGTAGGTTTTATTAATTCTGTCAGTGAAGCCTTTTGTGGTGGCTGCGATCGTGGTCGACTGACTGCCGACGGATTTTTTTATACCTGTTTATTTTCTGCTAATGGCCTTGATCTCAAAAGTTCTTTAAGAAACTTTTGTGATTTGAATGTTCTTACTGATCTAATGGCTACACAATGGTCACAAAGAGATGATCGATATTCTGAGTTGCGAGCTGAAATGAATCATCAACCTAGAATTGAGATGAGTCGCATAGGTGGTTAACCAAGTCTTACCCGAACAGCCTCAAGGCACGCAGACCATGTTGTATCTGGGGTTTCATCGATGAAAAACTCGATTGCATTACCTGCAGGTCGCCCCTCGGGATACTGACTCCAGTCCTCAAAAAGCTGATCTAGAGACGCTCTGTTTAGAGGATTTGCCTTCATCTTGTGTGAACGCCTCATCCGATCAGGGTCTGGACCACGCAAGCTCATACCTTGACGAGGTATAGATCTAAAAGCAAAAGCGTGACACCACTGATTACTCAGAAATAAATTGAAATGGAGAAAACTTCCATGCCCCGAGTGCGTGGCACTAATACTCTTATTCTTGCCTACCCAGGCAGCTCTCCATGCCTCAACGACTCGGATTGCCCGATCTCTATCTGATGAATTTTTGATATGGGCACGTACACTAATAAAGAAATCATCAATCGAATCTTGTTCTATATCATTCACGAATTAGTCTGGAAGATAAACTTCCGCTCCTTGTTTAATGAATTCTTTAGACTTATCCTGAAATCCCTTTTCAATACTCTCTTGTTCTGTATATCCATTCTCTTGGGCATACTTTCTAACATCTTCTGTGATTTTCATGGAGCAGAAATGAGGACCGCACATCGAGCAGAAGTGTGCTAACTTAGCTCCTTCAGCAGGCAATGTTTCATCGTGGAATTCCTTAGCTGTATCGGGATCTAGAGAAAGATTGAATTGATCCTCCCAGCGAAATTCGAATCTCGCTTTACTAATGGCCTCATCTCTTAATTTAGCCAAGGGGTGTCCTTTGGCTAAATCAGCAGCATGAGCCGCAATCTTGTAGGTAATAACACCATCTTTAACATCCTTCTTATTAGGAAGTCCTAAGTGTTCTTTGGGTGTGACATAACAAAGCATTGAAGTTCCAAACCATCCGATCATTGCGGCTCCAATAGCTGAAGTAATATGATCGTATCCTGGAGCAATATCGGTCGTTAGGGGTCCCAGTGTATAAAACGGGGCTTCCTCGCAAAGTGAAAGTTGTCGATCCATATTTTCCCTAATGAGATTCATAGGAACGTGACCGGGACCTTCAATCATGACTTGGCAATCGTGCTTCCAAGCTGCTTGTGTGAGTTCACCCAGGGTGGTTAATTCAGCAAATTGAGCATCGTCATTAGCATCTGCACCACTTCCAGGTCGAAGTCCATCTCCTAGGGAAAAAGCAACATCATAAGTTTTCATGATTTCGCAAATATCTTCAAAATGTGTATAAAGAAAACTTTCTTGATGATGCGCTAGGCACCATTTTGCCATGATTGATCCACCTCGACTCACGATACCCGTCAATCGATTTGCAGTCATCGGAATATATCGAAGCAAAACTCCTGCATGGATTGTGAAATAATCTACACCTTGCTCGGCTTGTTCAATAAGGGTATCTCTAAAAATATCCCAGGTTAGTTCTTCAGCCTTTCCATCAACTTTTTCTAGGGCTTGATAGATAGGGACAGTGCCGATTGGAACAGGAGAGTTTCTAAGAATCCATTCGCGAGTTTCGTGAATATTTTTTCCGGTACTTAAATCCATAACCGTATCTGCACCCCACCTTGTTGCCCACGCCATCTTTTCAACCTCCTCTTCTATTGAAGAAGTGACAGCTGAATTTCCAATATTGGCGTTAATTTTCACTAGAAAGTTTCGTCCTATAATCATCGGCTCACTTTCCGGATGATTAATGTTAGATGGAATAATGGCTCTGCCGCGCGCTAGTTCTTTTCTAACAAATTCTGGAGTAATTAATCCCCGAAGCTGTCCATGGGATCGTCCTAAATTTTCTCTCAATGCAACAAACTCCATTTCAGGAGTGATTAATCCTTGACGTGCATAATGCATTTGAGTGACATTCTTGCCTGACCGAGCTCGCCAGGGTCTACCCTTTGCTTGAAAGCGAATTGAATCGAGAGAATGATCGCGTTTTCTGAATTGTTGATAGACGCTTGATGGCCGATCGAGTTGTTCAACATCTTTGCGATCTCGAATCCATTGGGATCGAAGTTCCGGAAGTCCCCTTTGTACGTCTATTTTATGAGTAGGATCTGTGTATGGACCACTCGTATCGTAAACCATAAACGGTTCATTTGGTGTCAACGCCCCTGAATGTGACCGAGTAGCCGTGAGCTGAATTTGTCTGAAGGGGACCTGTACTCCTTGGGGTCCATCAATATATATTTTTTGTGAAGAGGGCAGGGGGGTCAGGCAATCTTCCAGGGTTTTTCCCAGGGGTTCTGAATCAGGCATTTATGCTCCATGACTAACTATGTGTTGAGCCTCAGTTTACTCCAAACAAAGCCGACCTCTCTAGACTGTATTGATGTCCAAGATATGGTCGATCGCCCCCTTCTTGAACCAACAAAATCACCCTAAGTAAAGCAATACTTCTTTGCTTTTATTAATGTTGATATCTTTAGAGTATGAAGAAAATAACTACAATCTCCCTTGTTGGTTGCCTAATGACCAGCCTTTTATTTGGGCAGGATCCAGTAATCAATTCATCGAACTATAAAGATCTACCGCCAATTCCGAGGGCCATTCTAGAACCCCCTCCATTACCAACCATTAAAACAAGTCCCAAAGACCTCCGTCGCAAAGCACGGGTCACTCAAAATAGAAAAAAAAGGCCGACTAAGAAATCAACTATCTCAAAGAAATCACCACCCCAACCAAAGGCTAAGGTAGCGAGATAACTCGCGCATTTATGTCCTCACTAAGTTCGAACGTTTTCGTTGTGATTATGGCTGGCGGCCGAGGCACACGCTTTTGGCCTCGATCGAGACGTCAAGAGCCCAAGCAATTTATAAATATTGTCGGGTCGGAAAGTTTACTGAAGACCACGGTGAATAGAATTAACGGTTTAGTTGACCTCGATCATATCTATGTCATTACAACTGAAGATCTGGTACCTACAACAAAAAAAACCCTTCCCAACCTTCCAGTCGACAATATCTTAGTCGAACCTCAAGGGCGTAATACCGGCCCCTGCCTAGCTTTAGCGTTGACTATGCTTGAGTCGCGCGCATCCGAAGGAATTATGGTTGTATTAAGCGCTGATCACTGGATTGGCGATACTGAGATCTTTCACAAAAATATTCATACTGCAGTGAGTCATGCCGATACCACAGACAACATCGTAGTCTTTGGAGTCCATCCTACCCATCCCGAAACAGGATATGGATATATTGAAGCCGAGAATACTCAAGGAATTTCTAAAGTAAAGTCGTTCAGAGAAAAGCCATTGCTCGAACAAGCGATAGAATATCTCAAAGATCCTCACCAGTTATGGAATGCTGGCATATTTGTCTGGTCTTTCAAGACCCTACGCACAGCATTTCTTGAACATTCTCCCTCAGGGCTAAAACTCTTAGATGAATGGAAAAAGGACGGGAGTAATATTGTAAAATTAAATAGAATTTATAGTCAAATTAAAGCAGAGCCCATTGATATTCAAGTTATTGAAAAATCCTCAAGTGTTTCTGTTCTAGTCGCTCAATTTCCCTGGTCAGATGTTGGTTCATGGGAAGCTGCAAGTTCGTTTGTGCCAAAAGACGGTGAGGGAAACGGATCTGAAGGTTCGACCCTGTTCCTTAACAGTTCTAATACAACTGTCTTTGGTACAGATCGCTTGGTGGCTTTAGTGGGTGTTGAAGATCTGATTATAGTTGACAGTCAAGATGCATTATTGATTTGCCATAAAGATCAGACTCAATCTGTTAAAGAGGTTGTTGAAAAACTAAAGCAACAAGATCAAGTCAATTTACTTTAGATTAAGATACAAGAGGTTTTTTAATGGACCAGCCTAAATCCTTACATGTAGATAAGCCATGGGGTAGTTTCGATCAATATAGTTTGAATGAAAAAAGTACTGTGAAAATCCTAACTTGTAATCCGGGACATCAACTTAGTTTGCAAAAACATGAACACCGCAATGAGATGTGGGTCGCACTAGATGCAGGAGCTATTATCGAAATTGATGGGCAACTCCATCGACCCTCAATCGGTGACTCCCTTTGGCTTCCTCTCGGTTCGTTGCATCGTTTGAGTTGCCCTGAGAGCCATCTACATCCTGTCAGGATCCTCGAAATCAGTTTTGGAACCTTTGATGAGCGTGATATCGAGCGCATAGAAGATGATTATGGAAGAACGAGTTAGTTTATATTGCGATGAGAGGTAATTTGATATGAGAAAAAAAGGACCCATAGGGAAATTCATCGAATACCACTTTCGACACTTCAATGCAGCAGCTCTTGTTGATGCTGCCGAGGGCTATAACGATTTTTTGAAGCGTGATGGGAAAATGATGATGACTTTGGCAGGTGCCATGAGCACAGCAGAGCTTGGACGCTCGCTCGCTGAGATGATTCGAAAGGATAAAATCCATCTCATTGTATGTACAGGTGCAAATCTTGAGGAAGATATCTTCAATTTAGTAGCGCATGATCATTATGTACGAGTGCCGAACTACCGCGAACTAACGCCTGCCGATGAGGAAAAACTTTATCGTCGCCATATGAATCGAGTTACTGACACATGTATTCCTGAAGCTGAAGCGATGCGACGAATCGAAAAAGTTATGCTAAAGGAATGGACAACGGCTGATCGGTCAGGTGAAAGTTATTTCCCTCATGAATTCTTCATGAGAATACTCGAGAAAGGTTTACTCAAAAAATACTATCAAATTAATCCTAAGGACTCTTGGATGATAGCTGCTGCCGAAAAAAATATCCCCATTATTGTTCCGGGTTGGGAGGACAGCACGCTTGGTAATATGTATGCTGCAGCTGTTTATAGAGGAGAGGTTAAGAATGTACATACTGTTAAAACGGGTATTCAATACATGACTTGGCTTGCCAAACACTATCAGGAAGTTACTCGACGCCATACCTTAGGCATGTTTCAAATCGGAGGAGGAATTGCTGGAGACTTTCCTATCTGCGTGGTTCCTATGTTGCATCAAGATCTGAAAATCAAGGCGAAATTATGGGGATACTTCTGTCAAATTAGTGACAGTACAACAAGCTATGGATCCTATTCGGGTGCGACCCCCAATGAAAAGATAACGTGGGGTAAGCTTGGACCCAAAACGCCCAAGTACATCATTGAAAGTGATGCAACAATTGTCGCCCCACTTATATTTGCTCATATTCTTGGTTGGTAAGAATTTTATTTGAGCTTTTTGACCTTAATACTCAAACGGGATTTTTTTCGGTTGGCTGCATTCTTATGTATTAGACCTGTTTTTTGAGCTCTATCCACCAGTCCAAAAATAGCGGGCAAAAGCTTAAGCGCTTCAGCACGATTGCCAGAAAGTATTAGAGCATCAAAAGACTTCAGTTGGGTTTTTAAGGAAGATCTAGAGCCGCGATTGCGAAGTCGGGCTTTTACATCACGACGGGCTTTTTTAGCAGCAGATTTTATATTAGCCATAGGGTCTCCAAGGAGTAGGCTGAAGGGAATTTATACCGAAATTTAATCCTAACCTATGAATAGGCCTCGATTAATACTATTTCGCATTAGCCACCCTATTAGGGACTTTAAGAAAGATTGTAAATAGGGCATTCTAAAGGGAGGCGATTGACCTCCACAGTGATCACAGGGGGCAATGCGTGCAAGGATTTAAGAAGGCTTTTGCAGAGCAATTAGGGCTCGCTATGCCGTCCCAAGAAGTTGCCTTAGAGCGCCCAAAAGATTATCAGAAAGGTGATCTTGCTTTTCCATGTTTCAAAGCATCCAAATCCATGGGCATGAGTCCTCAAGCCTTGGCGTCTTCCCTGGTGTCTAAAATCAATATCCCCGATGCCACTATTGAAGCAGTCGGACCATATCTCAATCTTCGATTATCTGAATCAATTCGCACGAAAGAAACATTATCAAGCATTTTAGGGAATTATCCGATTCCTTCACAGGAAAAAAAGAATGCTTCAATTATAGTGGAGTATAGTTCACCTAATATTGCTAAATTATTTACGATCGGACATGTTCGAAGCACAATGTTGGGGCATGCTTTAGCAAATATCTACGCTTATGAGGGCTATGATGTAATTCGTCTCAATCACCTTGGTGATTGGGGGACTCAGTTCGGAACATTATTGGCTGCATATGATTTGTGGGCGAAGGATAGTAACCCAGATCTGAAAGATAGCTTTCCTTGGGCCGCAGAAAGTACTTCGGAGTCCATCACTCCACTGCATAGACTTTTGCAACTTTATATTCGTTTTCATAAAAAAGAAGAGCAAGATGTATCGCTCAGAGAAATGGGTCGAGCTTGGTTCAAAAAACTCGAAAGCAAAGATCCCGAGGCACGCAGGCTTTGGAAAAAGTTTAGAGATTTGTCTTTGATAGAATTTAATCGAATTTACGATCGACTGGGTGTTACTTTTGAGTCCCTTGAATATGGCGAAGCTTTCTATGAAGATCAAATCCCTGATGTTTTGAATGCATTAACGTCGCGAGGTCTATTAAGCGAAGGAGACGGTGGTTCAAAGATCGTTGATTTATCAGATGAAGGCTTCGAAATCCCATGCCTAATACAAAAAGGGGATGGTACAAGCATTTACGCTTCACGAGATCTTGCCGCTGCCTTATTTAGAAGGAAAAAATGGAATTATATTCGATGCTTTTATGTAGCAGGCTCTGAGCAGAATTTTCACTTTCAGCAAGTATTTGCCATTCTCAATAAACTTGATCCATGGTTTAAAGATAAGCAAACACATGTGCCTTTTGGTCTCATTACGTTGCCAGAAGGTAAAATGAGCACCCGAAAAGGTAATGTCATCTTTCTTGAAGATGTTCTCAATGAAGCTCGGGATCGTATTCAGAAAATTATTAGTATTAAAAATCCAACTCTTCATAATCAATCAGCAATTTCCGAAATGCTTGGAGTAGGTGCTGTATTCTTTGCTAATGTTTTCAATGATCGTAATACTTCAATAACTTTTGAGTGGGATAAAATCTTAGCCTTTGAAGGCGATACGGGACCCTATGTGCAATATGCTCACGCCCGCATTTGTTCAATTTTTAGACGCGCTACAGGCTCTTGGACCGAATGGGCCATACCTAGAGTTGAGGATTTTGGACGACTTTATTATGAATCCGTCGAAGTTCCAAAGAAACTAGAGGGCCTTGACCACGCTTCAGCACAAAACTTGATTTTTGAATTAAATGGTTTAGAACTAGCGATTAAAGCTTCGGCGATCAGCCAATCTCCTACATCCTTAGCGCGGCAACTGCTGGTTATTTCCAAATCGTTCAGCGCTTTTTATAATGATTCGCCCATTCTCAATATCGATCAATCTGAATCCATTAAACAATCACGTCTTTTATTGTGTTTGGCAACGGCTCGAGTGATTAACCAAGGTTTAAGATGGCTGGGGATTCATGCCCCATCAGAAATGTAGAGGAGTTTCTATGGCTAAATATATTTTTGTGACTGGTGGCGTGCTCAGCAGCCTAGGAAAGGGAATTGCCTCTGCTAGTATTGGAGCTCTTCTCGAAGCCAAAGGATTAAAAGTTACACTCATGAAAATGGATCCATATTTAAATATCGATCCTGGAACGATGTCTCCTTTCCAACATGGAGAAGTATTTGTAACAGATGATGGAGCTGAGACGGATCTTGATCTAGGACACTATGAACGTTTTACGTCTAGTCAGACAACAAAAAATCATACGTGGACGGCTGGTCGGGTTTATAACAATGTCCTTAATAAAGAACGAAGAGGGGACTATCTTGGTAAAACGGTTCAAGTTATTCCTCATGTCACGAATGAAATCAAAGATTCTATACATTCTGTGTCAAAAGATATAGATATTGTCATTGTTGAAATTGGAGGGACCGTTGGTGATATCGAAAGCCAGCCCTTTCTTGAAGCAGTTCGTCAATTTCGTCTTGATATTGGATCAGATGAAAAAGGGAAACCTAATGCAATAAATATTCATTTAACCTATGTTCCATACATTAAAACAGCTGGTGAGCTAAAATCAAAACCTACACAACATAGCGTAAGAGAACTACGAACGCTTGGTCTTCATCCTGATATTCTCCTCTGTCGAGGCGATATGATTCTTCCAGATGATCTTCGAGAAAAGATTGCTTTATTTTGTTCTGTGACCAAAGATGCTGTTTTCAGTGCACAAGATGTATCTTCTATTTATGAAGTTCCAATTAATTTCCATCAACAAAATATTCATCAAAAAATATCTGAACTCCTGGGATTAACAAGTTGTGAGCCAGATTTAACTCCATGGAAAAACCTAATCGATCGTATTCATAATCCTAGTAGAACAGTTATCATCACTATCGTTGGAAAATATGTTGAATTCAAAGAGAGCTACAAGAGTCTTATCGAAAGTCTCTATCATGCGGGATATAGTTATGCTGCCGATGTTCAACTACGATGGGTTGAGGCAGAACAGCTAGAAAAAGATGACCACCAAAAATTATTAGTCAATTCAGATGGGATTTTAGTGCCAGGAGGCTTCGGCATCCGAGGGACTCGAGGAATGATTCGTGCCATCCAATACGCACGAGAAAATAAAATCCCATTCTTTGGTATTTGTTTAGGCCTCCAAATGGCTTGTATAGAATTTGCCAGAAATGTTTTGAATCTTACTAAAGCTGATAGTACTGAATTCAACGAACATGCCGAGGACAAAATCATTTTTAAACTACGAGATTTAGTTGGCGTTGAAGAAATGGGTGGAACGATGCGTTTAGGTGCTTACCCTTGTTCACTCACCCAAGGTACTAAAGCTCATGAGGCATATCAGTCCTTGGAAATCAGTGAACGCCATCGTCATCGCTATGAATTTAATCATGCTTATAAGGCTCAGTTTGAATCAGCCGGATTATGTTTTTCTGGGATTAGCCCAGATGGCATCTTTATTGAGATGATTGAACTTTCGAATCACCCCCATTTTATAGCCTGTCAGTTTCATCCAGAATTTAAATCTAAACCACTACATCCTCACCCACTCTTTACTTCATTCATACAAGCGAGTATTCATTCAGGAAATTAATATTTATGATTGAGAAAAAAAGTATTGATGCCATTCGCGTCTTATCAATGGACGCTGTACAACGCGCAAACTCTGGCCATCCTGGGACTCCGATGGCACTAGCTCCAGCAGCCTATATTTTATGGCACCATTTCCTTAAACATAATCCAGGGAATCCCAATTGGATGGATCGTGATCGTTTTGTTTTGAGTTGTGGCCATGCTTCTATGTTGATTTATTCACTCCTTTTTTTATCAGGTTATGACCTATCGATTGAGGATCTTAAAAATTTTCGTCAATTAGACTCTAAGACTCCCGGCCACCCTGAAGTAGGATATACGCCAGGTGTTGAAGTAACAACTGGTCCCCTCGGCCAAGGTCTTGGAAATGCGGTAGGACTCGCCATGGCCGAGCGATATCTATCTGAAAAATTTAATCAACCCGGATTTAAAGTTGTAGATCACTTTACCTACGCATTTTGTAGTGATGGTGATTTGATGGAAGGTGTTGGACAAGAATCTGCCAGCATCGCGGGTCATTTAGGTCTTCATAAATTAATTGTATTGTGGGATGACAATGAAATTACTATTGAAGGCAGCACTGATTTAGCTTTTAAAGAAAATGTCTCTCAGCGGTTTCAATCGTATGGTTGGCATGTTATCGAAGCAAGAGACGGAGAAGATCTTGTTCGCTTGAATGAGGTTTTCAAAGAAGCCCAGCAACAAAAGAAACCCGTTCTCATCATTTGTAAGACTCAAATTGGATTTCCATCTCCCAATAAAAAGGGTACATCTAAAGCTCATGGAGAGCCTCTAGGCGTTGAGGAAATAAAACTCACCAAGGACATTCTTGAATGGAATGAGTCAGAATTTTCCATTCCGGACCTAGTTCTTCAGCATTGGAGAGAGGCGATTCCTAAAGGAAATCATTCCGAACAACAATGGCATGAACTTTTTATGTGTTATGAAAAAAAATATCCAGAGTTGGCTCGAGAATTTAAGAATAATTTAAAAAATCAAATGATAGTGGATGAACAAGACCTGTTTGCTCTTTTTAAGCAAGATGAATCTATTGCTACGCGTGAGTCTAGTGGTCGAATTCTAAATTCACTTGCTTCGATTAATAAGAATATACTTGGAGGAAGTTCAGATTTAGCCCCAAGTAATAATTCTTATCTGAAGGCAGAAAAAGACTTCACTAGACATAGTATTGGTCGGAATATTCACTTTGGTGTTCGCGAACATGCAATGGGTGCGATTCTCAATGGTTTAGCTATCCATAGCGGACTTCGTGTTTATGGAGCCACCTTTCTACAGTTTGCCGATTATATGAGACCCAGTATTCGCCTCGCGGCCCTTATGAAAATACCTGTTACCTACATATTTACCCATGATTCCATTGGTCTCGGCGAAGATGGACCTACCCATCAGCCCATAGAACATTTAATGAGTCTTAGAATGATTCCCAATATGCGCGTAATTCGTCCGGCTGATAGTTATGAAACGATATATGCCTGGCAACAAGCCCTTTTGAGAAATGATGGACCAACTGCATTGATTTTGACGCGGCAAAAGACGAAGAATCTAACTTATGAATATGCATATCAATTACAAAAAGGTGGTTACATTCTTAATCCGAACATAGTAGACCCCGACCTCATTATCGTTGCAAGTGGTTCAGAATTGATGATTGCTGAAGAGGCACGCTATCAACTCGAATCTCAAAATATCAAGGTGCGTATCATTTCAATGCCAAGTCTAGAACTTTTTTTATCCCAAGATATTTCATATCGCAACTCAATCTTGCCGCCCAATATTCATAAACGCATTGTGATTGAAGCCGGTATTACCTGGGGGTGGGAAATCATTGCAGGATCTCATGGCCATATCCTAGGTATTAACACTTTTGGGGCAAGTGCTCCAGCTTCTGCGCTTTATAAAAAATATGGCCTAACAGTTGAGAACGTTATAAAAATTGCTCAAAAAAGCATTAAAACGAACTAGGAGCCAAGGCTTTTTCAAGTAATTTTCGCAGATCATCAAACTGCCTACGTGTGAGCTGTATATTATTTAAACTAATCGTTGGTGTCATTCCTTTAGGTGAGTAAATAATACGAATACCGTTGCGAGTTGAGATAGTGTAAATACCCCTTGGAGGCATCGGGTCGTTCATCTTGCTAAGGAGAGCCTCTAATTGTTTTATCAGTAATGTTAATTCATTAACGGAAAATAGATATTGCTCTTCTTTATCTACAACTAGACTTATTCCATCAGCCTTGGTATTACCCTGGGTAACTTGAACTTTTTCTACAGAGATAAGATTAGAACCCACAATAGATCCAATAGAGAGGGTTTCCTTTAAGAGTAGTACATCATTTTTATCCCATAATTCTTGAATAGTGGGCACTGGTAGTGTTATTGACTTATCCTGTGGCTCCTGGGCCCAAAGCAAAGATGAGAACAGAAAATAAATTATTGGCACAGCAGGATACCCGAAGTAAGTTATCGATCAGTAATAGGGATATAGGTAAGCGACTCAGGTCCTGTATATTCTGCCGCGGGGCGAATGATACGATTTCGAGCATGTTGTTCCAATATATGAGCACTCCAACCAGCAATACGGCTTACTGCAAATATTGGAGTAAAAAGCTCGAAAGGAATACCCATTTGGTAATACATTGAGGCACTATAAAAATCAACATTAGGGTAAATGGGCTTATCAGAATTAAGCATATAGGCTTCGATGGATCGGCTCATATCGAACCAGCTTCGATTTTTCGTCGCAATTCCAATTTCTTCGCTCATTGATTCAAGAACTACAGCTCGAGGATCTTTAGTTTTATACACACGATGACCGAAGCCCATTATCTTACGTCGCTCGCTTCGCGCCTTAGCCAGCCAAGGTTCTATATTACTCATATTACCAATATCAAGCAGCATGCGCATAACGGCTTCATTCGCACCACCATGTAATGGCCCTTTGAGTGCACCTATGGCACCCGTTACTGCGGAATACATATCCGACATCGTAGAGGCGATCTCACGAGCAGAAAAAGTAGAAGCATTAAACTCATGATCAGCATGCAGAATTAAACCCATATCCATTGCTTTTACAAAAAGATCGGGTTGTCGTTCACCAAACATCATATATAAAAAATTATCGGCATGACTGAGATCATCTCTTGGCAGAATAGGAGATAATCCTTTGGAAAATCTATAAAGAGCAGCTACAAATGTTGGAAATTTGGCTGTTAACCTCATGGCATTAAGATTTTCCTCAACTTCCCCCGTAGAACTGCCGGTTTTATTGTAAATACCATTAATACTTACGGCCGTTCGTAGATGATCCATAGGATGACCTTGCCTTGGAAGGTCGTTAAGATGTCTCAAAATATCTGGATTCACCACACGGTGTGATACGAGCTCTTCATTAAATTCCTTGAGTTGTGTAGCAGTCGGTAATTTGCCTCTCCAAAGTAGAAAAAGTGTTTCCTCAAAAGAGCCATTTACTAAGTCTTTGATATCGTAACCTCTATAAACAAGTCGCCCTTGTATTCCATCAATGAAACAAATACTTGATGTACCTGCAACGATATCTTCGAGTCCCTCTTTGAATTTGTATTGCGGTATCATGAGACTCCTTAATTACACTTTGATGTCTAATTATTTATTTTAGACTAGGATTGCATCTTATTCTTGACAAGATAAAATTAAGTTACAACAGGAGGTTGAAAAATGGCCATATTGGGTCACAGTAAATTTTTTTTAGTTTTCAACCAAATTCAAGAATTGACGCCAAAGCCTATGGATCGAGGTGTCCTTTTCTTGGCCGTAGCCCTTTTGTTCACAGCCATCTTGGCACATCGCTTTTGGCGAGAGAATAGTCGTTTAAAGGCTGATATGTCAGCCACTCAAAAAGATCAAAATTTTTATTATGGTTCTTACCGGAAAGCATGGTCCAGGTTGAATACAGCCTCTTGCTTGGTTGATAGAACATCAGGTGTCGTGATTAAAGCCACTTCTGCATGGATTGAAAAAGGCCTTCCGCCAGAAGGACAAAAATTAGCGACACTTGATACTAGTTTTGATTCTTGCCTTAAGGCCCTAAAGCCTCTAGAGAATGGTACTGTGCCTGAGAGTTTGGATATTATGATTCAAGGATCCCCCTATAAAATGGAGGGTCTCGAAGAAGAAGCCTTGGGAATCGTCTTGGTTCAACCAAAACATTAGGTTTAAGGCCCTAGAAAGATTAAATTAAGTAGAAGCACTCTATGCGTCTGAGGTTCCGTGGATACTCCCCATTCATCTAATCAGCTTCGTCAAGTTCGAGAAGAAAAATTAAAGAAAATACGAGCTATTGTTGGTGAGGCATACCCTAGGAAAGCCAATACTACTCACACGCTCGTGGAATTTATTCATCAGTTTCAACCCCTGAGTGAATTAGCACTCCAGAGTGAAACGAAGGTGATTTCAATCATGGGTCGAGTGGTCTCTCTTAGAGACCAGGGTAAAACCATATTTCTTCATTTATTTGAAGGAGGAGTTAAGGTTCAAACTTATCTCCGTCAAGATGCCTTGACAGCAGATCAATGGGAATTAATGCACTTAGTAGATCTTGGAGATTTTATTTCAGTTGAAGGTACTTTGATGAGAACCAAGACTGGAGAATTAACACTTAGAGCTAGTGCCATATATTTTCTTGCTAAAGCGCTGTTGCCACTTCCTGAAAAATGGCATGGTCTTCAGGATGTTGAAATACGGTATAGACAGCGATACCTAGATCTCATTTCTGATGACAATGTCTTTAAAATTTTTGAAAAACGAAGTCTTCTTATTGCCTCTCTTCGAACTTATATGAATCAATTAGGCTACCTTGAAGTTGAAACTCCCATGATGCAAGCCATTCCAGGAGGGGCAACTGCTCGCCCCTTTACTACGCATCATAATGCTTTAGATATTCCTCTATATCTTCGTATTGCTCCCGAACTATTTCTTAAGCGATTAATTATTGGTGGTTTCTCAAAAGTTTATGAGATCAATCGAAATTTTAGAAATGAAGTACTATCAACAAGGCATAATCCCGAATTCACTATGATGGAATCCTATGCCGCTGGTCAGGATCTTCGCGACATGATGGATCTTCTTGAAGGCCTTATTTGCTTTTTGGCTCAAGAGGTCATGGGTGGATTGAGCCTTCCGTGGGGTGAAATCTTGATTGATTATGGAAAACCCTTTCGCCGGCTCACCATGCGCGATTCACTAATTTCGATTGGAAAACTTCAAGATCGCGATGTAGATAGTTATGATTTTATGAAGAAATACTCTACGTCTATCGGTGCTACAAACGTCGATCAAAAATCTATCGGACTTTTACAATTCTATGCTTTTGAACACTTAGTTGAAAGTCGCCTCATTCAGCCCACTTTTATAACTGATTATCCAATAGAAGTCAGTCCTCTAACCAAGCTTGTTTCAGGGAGTACTTCAATCGTTGATCGATTTGAACTTTACATTGGCGGGATGGAACTTTCAAATGCCTATTCAGAACTTAATGACCCAGTTGATCAAAAAAAGCGACTTGAATATCAAACCCGAGAAAGAGAGAGTGGCAATGAAGAGGCAATGCAACTCGACGATGAGTTTTTAACGGCTATGGAACATGGAATGCCACCTGCGGGAGGACAGGGTCTTGGAATCGATCGTTTGATTATGTTGCTTACTAATCAGATCAGTATTCGTGACGTCATTTTATTTCCTCTCATGCGCCCCATAAAATCTACAAATAATAATGAAGAGACTATCTAATTTATGTCAGTTCCCTTGCTTGATTTGCGTGCTCAGAATGATCTAGTTCGTCAAGAAGTTATCGAAGGTCTTCAAGATTTACTTAATCGATCCTCATTCATCTTGGGTTCGCATGTTGCGGAGTTTGAAAAAGAAGTTTCAGTCTACGCTCATACTAACTATGCTGTAGGCGTTTCAAGTGGCACCGATGCACAGCTTCTTGCTCTTATGGCTTTAGGTGTAGGGCCGGGTGATGAAGTCATTATTCCGACTTTCACTTTTTTCTCAACTGCTGGCGTAGTTGCCCGTTTAGGGGCAACGCCTATCTTTACCGATATTGATCCTTTGACTTTTAATATGGACTCTTCGAGTCTTGAAAGTTGTATATCTCCGAAAACCAAAGCTATTATGCCTGTCCATCTCTTTGGACAGTTAGCTAACATGCCAGAAATTATGAAAATTGCCAATACACTCAAAATTCCTGTTGTTGAAGACGCATGCCAAAGTATGGGAGCTAGAGGCTGGGGCAGAGAAGCTGGAGAGTGGGGATGCATGAGCTCTTTTAGCTTTTACCCAACTAAAAATTTAGGTGCTTTTGGTGATGCTGGTCTTACAACTATTCTTGATGATGAATCGCTCTATAAAAAAGTTAAGCGACTTCGAGTACATGGTATGGAACCTATTTATGTTCACCATGAAGTTGGAATCAATGGTCGACTTGATGAATTCCAAGCCATGATCCTGAGAGCAAAATTGAAATATCTTGAGTCCTGGCACGAGGGACGTATTAAAAATGCATCTTGGTATCTTGCTCGGTTGTCTAATCTAGATTCAGACCGTGTTGCCCTCCCTTCTTTTTCAATACCCAATGGAAGACACATCTATAATCAGTTCACCTTAAGAATTAAACAAGGAAAAAGGGATGCTTTCAGAGCTTATCTAAATGAACACCAGATTGGGAATGCTGTTTACTATCCTATTTCTCTTCACCAACAACCCTGCTTTGAATATCTAGGCAACAAGAAGGGGCAGTTTATTCATTCTGAACTTGCGGCCAGTGAAGTGGTTAGTATTCCGGTATATCCCGAGATGAGCCTCCAGCAATTGGAAGAGGTCGCAGTTATTATTGAGTCCTTTTTCCAATGAGTTTTTTGCGGTAGAATATACATTCGAGTCTAACCTCATGAGGAACAGAGAGATCTTCTCTTTGACGGTCTACTGACTGTCTAACCACATTGGAACAACGCCTAAGCGCTGACTCTCACCTGTTAGGAGTGTATTTATGGAAATTTTATTAATTGAGAACCTAATCAGTCTCGGAAGCCGGGGAGATATTGTTAAGGTCAAACCAGGGTATGCACGTAATTATTTATTACCCAATAAGATTGGTATTCCTGTCACTGCCGGCAATAAAAGACAAATAGAATTAGAGAAGGAAAAAGCACAAAAAATTCGTGCAACCGAAGTTCTCGAAGCCGAGCAACTCAAAATCAAGTTATCTGGCACTAAAGTTACAGTTTCTAAAAAAGTTGGTGAAAACGGCCATTTATTCGGAAGAGTGACTAACGTAGAAGTATCCTCATTACTTCTTGAAAAAGGTTTTAAAGTTGATAAGCATCAAATCAATGCAGGGCGTATCAAGGATTTAGGTATCCACACTGTCGAGGTCAAAATTTACTCGGGTATATCTGCTTCAATTGAAGTAGAGGTAGTCCCTCTTCAAGAAAATGATAAAGCTTAACTAGTCATTGGAGTTTCTTATGACAAAAGTACTCAGTTCGACCATAGGAATGGCAGAACTTGCCTCACGTTTAGCAGAAGAACAGGATATTTCAAAGGTCAAAGCAAGAATCATACTGGATCGTATCCGAGATAAGATGATTGCTGAATTAACCGAAGGATGTAGAGTTAATCTTTTCGGACTCGGTATTCTTGAAGTACGAGATACGAAACCTAAAATAGGACGGAATCCCAAAACGGGCCAGCAGATTGCCATCCCGGCCCGAAAAAAAGTCGTTTTCAAAGCCTCAAAGCATCTTAAAGAATCTATTTAATACCCGAAAGGTTAAATTTCATGCCAGAGTCCTTGAAAATAAAAGAGCCTATAAACGAACCCGTTAAAAATTATGAACCAGGTAGTATTGAGCGTAAATTGCTGCAGACTACATTGGTATCTATGTCTAATCAGCCGATCGACATGCCGTTATGGATTAACGGTAAGGCTGTTCAAACTGGCAAGATGGGACAAGCGATCATGCCTCATCGTCATAAACATGTGTTAGGGCAATATCATCAAGCGGGTACTCAAGAAGTTCAATCAGCTATCGATTCAGCTTTGAAAAGTCATTACGAGTGGTCCTCTTGGCCGTGGGAAAAACGAGCACAGGTTTTTTTAAATGCCGCTGATCTTCTAGCTGGTCCATGGCGTGATCGCATTAACGCGTCAACTATATTGGGACAAAGTAAAACAGTTCATCAAGCAGAGATTGATGCATCATGTGAATTAATTGATTTCTTTCGTTTTAATGTACATTTTTATGAAAAAGCCTTACAACTACAACCCATATCTACATCCGAAGTCAATAATCGATTAGATCATAGGCCCCTCGAAGGTTTTATTTTTGCAGTCTCCCCCTTTAATTTCACATCTATTGCTGCAAATCTTTCATGCGCTCCAGCTCTTTGTGGAAATACGGTTGTTTGGAAACCGGCAAGTACCTCAACTCTGAGTGCTCATTACTTAATGCAACTGCTCACGGAGGCAGGACTGCCTGACGGTGTAATCAATTTAGTTTATGGGTCAGGTTCGCATATTGGATCCCAGATACTTCAACAACGTAATTTAGGGGGGATTCACTTTACAGGATCTACATCTGTATTTCAGAATATGTGGAAAACCGTAGGAGATCGAATTCATCAGTACCGTGATTACCCGAGGCTAGTAGGGGAAACCGGCGGAAAAGACTTCGTTTTAGCTCACCCTTCAGCCGATCCTAAAGCTTTGATCACAGCGTTGGTTCGAGGTTCTTTTGAGTATCAAGGTCAAAAATGTTCAGCTTCTAGTCGCGCTTATATTCCACAAAGTGTCTGGTCAAAAATAGAAACAGAATTAATTGATCAGGTTGAATCTATCAAAGTTGGTGATGTCTCTGATTTTACTAATTTTATGGGAGCTGTGATCGATGCTCCAAGTTTTGCATCCCACAAGAAAGCCATCGAAGAAGCTAGAAATGTTGTAGGGACACGTATTCTAACTGGTGGTACATATGATGATCGAGAGGGTTATTTTATTCGTCCTACGATTATACAAACCGATAATCCAAACTATACAACGATGTGTGAAGAACTTTTTGGCCCTATTCTCACTATTTATGTTTATCCGGATGCAAAATGGTTAGATATGTTCTCAATCGTTGATCAATCCACTCACTATGCACTAACCGGAGCTGTTTTTGCGCAAGATCGAGCTGCGCTTGAAGAAGCTATGAAAGCCCTCCGTTATAGTGCAGGTAATTTTTATGTGAACGATAAGCCAACAGGAGCTATGGTCGGACAACAGCCTTTTGGCGGAGCCCGTGCTAGCGGTACTAACGATAAAGGCGGGTCTATGTTGAATTTACTTCGATGGATTAGCCCTCGGACCATCAAAGAAACTTATCAACCTCCCACAGACTATAGGTATCCTTATATGGGTAAAGACTAATCAATCCAAACAAAATACAACTTAAGGTCTCTTATGAGCAACAAAAAATCAGCCCCATTATTCCCCCTGCGAAAAGGCATACATACCCGCCAGGCGCACGTCTCTTTGCCTCCAGGAACGTTTGAGGAAGAGCATGGTCGCCAAGGGTTTTATGGAAAAGTGTCCCATCTCTATCGACAACATCCCCCTACTAGTTGGACAGAAATCGATGGACCCCTCAGACCGAGAAGCTACAACCTTAATCATTTTATTAATGCGCAAGTCAATTCTAAAGATCTCACAAGCGCACTAAATGCGTCGGCTTTTGGAAGTCAAGAGGTCACATTCAAGCCCATTTGTTTTTTAAGAAATAATGATGTTGCTTTACATTTAGTAAGTCCCAAATCTATGCCCTTCTTTTATCGGAATGCAGATGGTGATGATCTTTTTTATATCCATCAAGGTTCAGGGCTTTTAGAAACTGACTTTGGTAACTTGAACTATGTTTTAGGTGATTATATCTATATACCTCGAGGAACAACTTATCGGTACATCCCTGATGCAGGGGATCAAATGTATCTTTTAATAGAAGGTTTCAGTGAGATAAATATTCCAGACCGAGGAATACTGGGACCCAATGCTCTTTTTGATCCTGCAATGATTGATACGCCTGAAATTGCAGTTTATCAAGACACCCCTGGTGTTTATCAGGTTCATATTAAGCGCGAAAATCAAATTACTAAGGTTACCTATCCCTTTCACCCCCTAGATGCCGTAGGCTGGAAAGGGGATTTAACAGTGATGAAAATTAATGTGAAAGATATTCGTCCGGTAACAAGTCATCGCTATCATCTACCTCCAAGTATTCACACTACTTTCCTAGCAACGCATTTTGTAGTTTGTACTTTTTTACCTAGACCATTTGAAGAAGATGAAGATGCAATGCGAGTTCCATTCTTCCATCGCAATATTGATTACGATGAGGTCATATTTTATAGCCAAGGTGATTTCTTCAGTCGAGATGGTATTGGTGCAGGAATGGTCACTTGGCACCCTACCGGTATTCACCATGGTCCCCATCCCAAAGCTATCCCGCTATCACGAAAAAAAGATCGGACTAATGAAGTAGCTGTAATGGTAGATGCTCTTCATTATTTACATCCAACACCAGCAGCTATTGCTGTTGAAACCCTTAATTATTGGGCTTCATGGAAATAGGCTAGAAAATATTCCACCCGAATTCATTGGCATGACGATGAGCCAATCTTCTTTCGCCCTCTGTTGCGAAAGATCGATCCCAGGTACGAAGTACCGGTTCCATAATCTGCTTGAACAGAGGAGGAAATAACGTAAGGAAGATCATCGTTAAGTAGCCATAGGGAAGAGTGGGTACGTTCTCAAGGAATCTAAGTTTATAGAAAGGCTTGCTTCCTTCGATGTGATGATCTGAGTGTCGAGCCAAATTATAAGTAACACTATTCGTTAAATTAACCCATGTGTTCCATGAATGATGAGATTCGATAGGCGTTTTAGGGAGACGGGTCAACCCATAGTGCTGAATATAGTTAGTCATTTCTAACATTGATTTTGCAATGATTGCGGTAATCAAGAACAGACCAACTGCTCGTTCTTGACCCACTAGATAAGCCAAGCAAAGAATGGAACCCACCATGAGATAAGCTCTAAATAGTTGATTGCTTAAGGACCAAAAAAGAAGGTGTTTTCGTTCACAGCGAGCTTTTTCGATATGCCAAGCACCTTGTAGTTGTCCCAAAGAACTCCGAAGAATGAATCCATAAACTGTTTCGCCCCGTCTCGCAGTGGCTGGGTCTGCTTCAGTTGCAACATGAGCATGGTGGCCTACAACATGTTCAATTGAAAAGGCGGCATCGGCGGCAAAGGCTGTTAGCCAACGACCAGTGGCCATAGAAAATCTATTCTTAACTCGATGAGAGAGTTCGTGGCCTACTCCTAAAGACATATTTGCATTAATAAGACCTAAGTTGAATACGAAGACTACCCACTGAGCTGTTGTCATGGATTGCTTTACCTGGATGAGATCAAATCCAAAAAGACGATAGATGAGATAGCCAAAATGGAATGGATCTTGATCGACAGGCGTTACTAGCCACCAAGCCGTTAAGTGAAGAAGTACAAGCATGGGAAGCGTAAAATGCAGCAGAAAATTAAGAACACCTTTTCCTCTATAGGCTTCATTTGATTCATCATGACCGAGCGTATTTTCAAATAAAATCAAGCCAAAAGGGTTTAGAAGTAATACGAGCCACAGATAGGCCCCCCCATGGCAAAAACTAATCCATGTTGCGAACGCGAGAAGCGTAAGAGATGTATAACGAATTGGAGAGGATTTAAACATAAATTATTTACCTTTATAAAGTTGAATCCAATACCAAGCGTCATCAAACCGATTATGACGAATGGATTCACAGATAATTTCTTCCATCTTGCCAGAGGAAACAGTGGCATCTTGGGGCGAACGTAAATCTTGAAAAGATGGAATGTGGTCAGAATTTGCGAGACGCCCCAGGTCGTTAGCTGTTAAAAAAAATGCCTTTCTTATCTGGCTAGGTAGCGCGTCATAACCGATTGGTTTTCCAGCAGGCTTAGAAACCTTAAATAAGGCATCTCCATGAGCACGAGTATAAAAAGAACCGCCATTACGGCCGATATGGTCAAGGCGCTCTGGATCCGGAAGACCATTTAGGAGACAATTCTCAGCGATATGGAAACATATAACTTCGCCAATAATCATTAGTCCAGATCCAGGACCGGCACCAAGTTCAATAATTTGATTCAATTTGCATTCCATTTGAAAAGGACTTTCCTTAATTAAAGCCGGTCGTATAAATTTTGCTTTCTCCGGTGTGAATCCAGATTTTACAAATTCATCAATAGTTGATGGATAGTCTGCCGAACTAATATTCATTTGTTCTGTCATAGCATAACTAACTGTTGCTACTACGAACTGTTCAGTGGCTTTGACATTATGATAGGTATCCTTGAGACTTCCGTCACGACCTCGTCGGTTTGGCGCAAAGGCAATTGTTGGAGGATTACTTCCGAAAGCATTAAAAAAAGAGAAGGGTGCAAGATTTCGATCACCTTCACTATTAACTGTGCTCACAAGAGCAATAGGTCGCGGCGTGATACCTCCACATAGCCAAGCATTAGTCTCTATTGGATTCAGATCCTTGGCTTCAACAGTCTTCATTCGGTTATTCATCTAGTTTCCCGACTCGCCAGAGGGAGTTTGGTGGGAGAGATCCCCCAACGATCCTCCCAAAAGAGACGGAGATACTCCTTGAAGCCGCTCTTCCTGCAGAACCACTACGTTGGATAACGACCCTAGACCTTCAATTTCCATCCGAACCTGATCTCCAGGCTGAAGCCATAGGTTATCCGTTACCCCAGAGCCATTAAGTTCCAAAAGGCAACCCGTCCCTACGGTTCCAGATCCGATAATCTCTCCGGGTACCAAGTGAATACCGTAAGAGGTTCTTTGAAGGATTTGAGCAAAGGTCCAATGCATTGAGTTAGCATTACCCTCCGAGAGATTTTTATCATTCACGAAAGCCTTCATGGTTGCATCAAGCACATGACCACCCGGTGTCGATCGAATTTTAAGCTCATCCTTCGTGACTAGCCAGGGACCCAAACTTGTTGCAAAGTCTTTACCTTTAGCGGGACCTAGCGAGAGCTTCATTTCTTCCATTTGCAGATAACGTGCGCTCCAATCATTCATAATCATGTATCCAAATATGGCATCATCACACTCTTCAAGCGTAGCATTCCACAAAGCCTTTCCAAGAACAACCGCAACCTCTAGTTCGTAATCCAATTTGGCAAGATGATGTTGTTGAACCATAACGTTACCAGGCCCGGTTACCGCTAGGTGATTGGTGAAATACGTCACAGGAAACTGATCAAACTCAGGAATCATTTCTAAGCCACGATTTTTTCGCGCTGTGGCTACGTGTTGACGAAAAGCGTAGGCATCTCTCACTGAGATAGGGTTGGTTATAGGACTCAATATTTGAACATCAGACAGATTGAATATACTTAATTCAGGAGGACTCAAGAGAGCTTTTTTAAGGTGAGGTAAATATTGTTCCTGTTGTTGTATGAGTTCGAGCATCGTGAGTGGAATCGATTCTGGAAGTTTAGAAAAATCAACCCCTTGATTCGAACTGATCAAAGCTCCGATTCGAGTTTCACTTTTGTGTCTAAAACTAATGAGCTTCATATGAAATCCCTATTACTTTTAGTCTAGCCAACGTCATTCGATCTCTAGATACAAAAAAAGGTGCCAAGTGGCACCTTTTTTTGTCGAAGACACCTAGTTTACCAACTGAAACGCGCTCCAAATTGGAACTGACGTCTAAAGTCGTAGCTTTGGACAATGGGTTGACCAAAGGTTGAAGCAACAGCAGCCACATTTTGAACTCGTGTGACCGTATAGTGATTTGTCGCATTGAAAACATCAACCATAAGTTCAAGTTTTTGTTTACCCTTGAGGGCAAAGCTCTTCGAGACGCGAAAATCAATATTATGGCTACTTGGTAGATACTCAGAATTACGACCTACGCCTACTGGTCGGTCTCCTGCGCCACCATCACCATTGTTATTGAGATCGGCCCCAGCAAAAATATTATAGGGTCGGCCGGTATACATTTTACTGATCATTGAAAATGTCCATGAATCCACGCTGTAAATCATGGTGAGATTCAATCGATGACGTTGATCCTGATTGGATGGCCCTTGTTCTCCAGCTGTATCAAAGCCATTGTTGACATAGTAGTCAGTCAACCAATCAATATAGTTATCCATTGTGCGGCTGAAAGTGTAGTTCGCATTGACGGCGAAGTTTGACTGCGGGCGCCAATTTGCGGTCACGGTAGCTGCGTTGTATGAACTCGTTCCAGAGGAATCATATAGAAAAATAGGGCCAAAGCGCGCATCGGGACGACGGACATATGGATTTGTTGCTGAGTTTGCTGCAGCAAAATTTGCATATGGATTAAGAACAGTTGGATTGATATCACGGGTCTGAAGGAATCCATCACCAGTTGAGTGAATTAAATCAAAAGTCAACAAGAGTGTGTCAGAGTATTTGTATTCTGCACCTAAAGTGCTCTGAATACTTCGTGACATTTGAATCTTTCCAGGAAGGAGCAGTGAATTGGATATTCCTGCTGCGGGGTTAGCTGTGGGTTCAACTTGGAATCGTCGATTGGTATTACCGAGTGCATTGCTCCACAATGCAAAAGCGGGAATTCCCTGAAGGACGATGCTACGCATATCGGTACCATTCGAAAGCGAAAGGGCGCCCATGGGACCCATTTGTGTTCTACCCGAAAATACTCCATAACCACCATATAACCGAAGGTCGGAGTCTACCTGCCAACTGAATGAGGTTCTTGGAGAAACCCTAGCGCTGTTGGGGTAAGGATAGGATTTAAATAACTTGTCATATGGGTATTGTTGAAATGCTGGAGCAATTCTTATTGGACCAACATTAACTCCCAAAGACGTGGTGTGGTCGGGTGTTGCAAGTGCGGTGTACGCAGCAGGAATTTGTCCTGTATTCCTAGAAAGGAAATTTCCGTTATCTTCTCGGTCATAACGAAGACCAAGCTTTAGGGTAAAGTCTTTGGTTATTGCCCAATCATCCTGAATGAATGTACTTACATAGGTTTGTGTGGCGTCAGATTTGAATCTGCCGAAATTTTGTAAATACACGAGAGGCGCATTGTTGATGAAAGCGGTGAGTCCATTTGTATAAGGGATTCCCGTGGCAGCAGGAAAACCACCAAATCTATAAACACCTTCAAATTGAAGAGGTAAGACACCTCTTACATTGGTAGTGATGATATCCGCACCAATTTTATAAGAATGGTCTTTTGTGAAAAAGGAAAATGTGTCAGAAATTTGACGCGATTTCTCTGTTCTCAACTGGGGTAAAAATCTTTGTGTTCCAAACTGGGCAAAACCTGCGATGGAAATCCAAGGAGTACCCGTTGTGTTCAAGCTAGTTAAATTGTGGTCACGCATCGAATCCATGTAACGCAATTCGTTTACCCAAGTATTAGATGTCCATTGATGATTGATACTAAAAGTATCGTCTGTAATCTCTCTCGCGCCACCAGAACTTCGGTCAATTTGACCACCAAAGTCAAGTTGTCTTCCATTGAATTCCTCAGTGTGTGAGTAGCGAACACTTAAGCGTTGGTTTGGTGTAATGATGTAGTCAAGTTTAATTAAGTTAGAGGTAGATTCTTCTTTGAATGGCGTCAGGCCTGGTGAAACGCTATAGCCCTTAGAGTTAATAGCTGAAACAATGGTCTGATTCGTTGCTGGGTCTTGACTGAAGGCAACGTTGATGGCGTCTTTTTTGCCTAGCGATTCAACTGATATGAAATAGAACAATTGATCTTTAATGATTGGGCCACTAACGCTGAATCCATATTGATCTTGAGTTTGCGATGAGGGCAGGTTAGCAATTGGTGTCTTGGAATCAAAACGAGCACGTCGTCCAAAATAGAAAGCAGATCCCTGATAATCATTACCACCACTCTTGGTGATCACATTGAGAGTTCCACCCGCGGCACGACCATATTCTGCACTGAATCCATTAGTAACGATCTGAAATTCCTGAATTGAATCTTGACCGAAAGTAGTTCGCGTTGAACCTACGGCCGCATCGTTATTGTCCATTCCATCAACCATGATGTTATTGGATCTTGGATTAATACCGGCGAAGGATAGGCCCGAATCAGTTGCGGCGCCACCTTTTCGGCTCTCAGGGCCATTGGCTTCCGTGACACCTGGAGTCGTTAAACTAAAAGCTGTGAAATCTCTTCGATTAATAGGAAGATTCATAATCGCATCATTGGTTATGACAGTTGAAACTTGAGTTCTTGAAGGATCTACTACATTCCCTAGACCAGTAACCTCAACTGTTGCCGAGAGATTTTCTTTATTTAGAGTGACGTCAAAATTTAAAGTAGTGGCCAAACGTAGGGTGAGATTTCCGTATTTTTTTGGAGAATATCCGTCTGCTTCAACTAGTAGGGAATAAGATCCCGGGCTAATCAAACGAAAAGTGTAATTACCATCCTCATCAGAAACAGTGGTTCTCGTGAGATTGGTCGTCTCCGAGATAAGGCGGATCGTTGATTTAGAAACAGGCGCACCGTTTTGCCCCCTGACGGCTCCCTTCAGGTCCGAGGTTGTGACGGACGAACTTTGGCCAACAAGGGTTAAGGAAAAGACGCTTAAGGCGGCTAAATAGATCGGGGTATTTTTAAGGTTCTTCATATCATTCCTTTGCTTAGGGTTAGAAAGCGACGTTAGAGGAAAAAGACAGTAAATTCTTTGGCAACAAAGAATGCCATAGTTCTGATGCTTTAAGCATTAATTAACATCTTCCCTAGAGTTAGGCCAAATGGCCATACAAAGTATGGCCTAATCTTAGGATAGATAGTTTAAGTCCAATATATACAATTTTTACAAATATAACAAAAGAATGATAACGCTCAAAAACCAAGCTATCTAAATTGTAAAATAACCTCAAATACCTCCAGGACTCCGACGGTAACTGTAGACGAAAGGCCAGGACTGTATGAAGAACTCCAAAACAAACCCCATTTTATTGACCGATAGTTTATCGGTACCAATGTTATAGGTCTGCTCAGTAGTTATACATCCTCTTATGAATTATTATGAATCTTTGAGCCCCATTTCACAAAGGAAACCAACGTGATCGCCCTTTTAATTTCAATACTTGTCCTAATCACCATCGGCTGTAGTAATCCCATAAGCTCTTCCCTGAAAAAAAGTAAAAATTCTAATGCGAACACTTTGCTTGCTACATTTCTAACTAAAAATGCAACCATTGAAAAAGAAAAGAAGATCGTCCAACAGGAGAAAGAAAAAACCCTCACTACTCCTCAAGAACCCACTATGAGTAAAAGCAATCTAGTTGTTCAAGAGGAAATCTTAGTTGCTGTCAATGACCACATCATCACTCGTAAATCATTTCAGCAAGCCTTTGAACAACAAAATGCTTCTTTATATCGACAATTTTCGGGGAAAGCACTTGATGAAAAGCTATCTGAAGCTCGAGCGAAAACCCTACAAGGACTCATTGATTCTTTTCTCATAGAAGATAAAGCTAGCGAGATGAATCTTTCAATTCCTGATGACTATATAAACTCTAGTATCGAGCAGATCAAAAAAGAAAATAAATTTGATTCTGATGAGGAATTTGAAAGAGTTTTAAAGGCCAATATGGGCATCGGATTAACTGAGTTTAGGAAAAATCAAAAACGCCTCATATTGGAACAACAGGTTCTCGGGAGAGAGGTTTACTCCAAGATAGCTGTTACTGAAAATGAAGTACGTGCCTATTATGAAAAAAACAAAGATGAATATCGGTTACCCGAAAGATTTCGTATAAGAGAATTAGTTATCCCGAAAGGTGTTACTGCGGAAGAAAAAACTAAAACTGAAAAAATTTTACTGGAAATTAGGAAGCAAATTGAAGAAAAAAAGAATTTTGAGTCCTTGGTCCGTATCTATTCCACTGCTCCGACTAAAGATCTTGGGGGAGATGCCGGCTGGTTTAATAAAGGTATGCTCCGTCCTTCCATTGAGGAAGCGGCCCTAGCTCTCAATCAAGGAGATGTGTCGCCTGTGGTTGAAACAGCCCGTGACTATTATTTTGTTCAATTAATAGACCGAGAGGCCTCGCCTTATCAGTCTTTTTCAGAGGTGAAAGATAAACTCATGACCAAAGTTCAAGAGCCTAAAGCTGAATCTGCTATTGAACAATTTATGAATGACCTACGTACCCGGGCTAATATTCGCTATATGATTTCTAAGGAACAATTAATAAAAGGCTAACCCTTTTCGGTTAAATTCAGTCTAGGATTACTGCATGCGTCTTGATACTTTTCTACGGAATACTGCCCTCATTCTACGAAAAGACATTATTAATTATTTATGCGAGGAAGGTTCCATACGCGTGAATGGAGTTCCTCGACGCGGCCTCTATAATCTTTCCGGAGGAGAGGTCATCGAGTTCACCTTATTTAATGATCAGTATCAAGTACGCGTCCTTGCTTTTCCAACTTTTAAAATTACCGTCAAAGAACAATGGTCTTTTATAGAAATCATAGAAAAAAGAAAAGTGCATAGTGAATTGGATTTTCTTCCAGAAACGACGCCTATGCAAACTAAAAGACCCAAGTCCCATTAATCTTTAATTAGGGATTTCAATTTTAGACTTAGCAAATTTAAGATCATCCCATACGGCTTTCCTGACTTCGGGTGTGTACATTCTCAGCACGTAGGCAGGGTGAAAAGTGGGAATTACAGGGATCGACTTATAGGACTGGACTGTACCCCTAATTTTCGTGATGCCTTCAGTAATTCCCAAGAGTTCTCTAAGGGGTGTAGCGCCAAGAGTGATGATTACCTTGGGTTGAATCAATTCGATCTGTTTATGTAAGTAACCTAAACAAGAGCGAACTTCTTCAGGCATTGGAATCCGATTATCAGGAGGACGACATTTAACAATATTCGCAATATAGACCTCAGATCGCTTGAGTCCAATTGCAATTATCATTTTTTCCAAAAGATCACCTGCACGGCCAACGAAAGGTCTTCCATGAAGATCTTCATCTCTTCCCGGTCCCTCTCCTATAAACATCATTTCAGCGTCAGGATTACCTTCTCCAAAAACTAGCTGGTTACGCGTGGTCCCTAGTACACATTTTTGACAACCGCTTATCGCCTCGGATAACTGTTGTAAATTTGTACATGCACTAATAATTTCTATGGGCGGATTCCGAGCAGGATCTGTCGGTTGCTCATATGGAAGCGAATCAACATGCTCTGATTTCTTAATTTTTTTGGGACTCACCGAGTGACTCTCTTTAGACGGGATATGTTGATTTTCGGGCCGAATCAAGGAGGTTACCCCAAGATCACGTAAAGTAGCCTTCCAGTCTTCGATTTCCTTAGTCATATAGCTAAGTTTAAGGAACTTTCATCGATTTCAGGTCATACAAGTCATAATAGGCATATTCTCAGGAAATTCCACATGAGTGACTTTAGCCCCTTTGGAACTGGCGAAGCGTTTTACGCTGCTTTTTCAGAATATTATCCAAAACTAGTGAGCTATGCGCGCCGGTTTGGAGCTATCTATCCAGAGGACATTACCCAAGAAGCATTTGTTATTCTCATGCAGCGAGAAGATAAAATTGATCATCCTATCGCTTTTTTATATGGAACAACACGGACACTTGCGTTAACCGAAAGGCGTCCTCTCAAAAATCAGAATATTTCCCTTGAATTTGTTGTTGATCAGGGCAAGGAAGGCGATGCCTATGATGCATTACTTACATCTGAAATACGAAAAGAGATACAGAAACTTCCTCCTACTTTTAGGGAAGCCATTTGGCTATTTGTAGTCGACGGACTTTCAATTCGTGAAATTGCACATATTCTAGAAATTCCAGAAGCAACAGTGAAGACTCGCATTCATCGAGCAAAAGCACAACTCAGAGATCAGCTCAATCCAGGAGGTCACCATGTCATGGTTTAAGTCTCGTTTGAAGAAAACTTCTCAAAGGATTGAATCAATCGATGACGTCCAACTACGATCAGATATAAGTCAAATGCTTGGCTTGAAAACACAACCTGATGAAGACATAACAGCCGAATCTCATCATCATGAAGAGCTCGCGCAAAGTCTTTATCTCGAAGCTCTTCGCCGCCGTCGTACGCTTCGACATCGCTCTAGCCTAAGCTGGATTCTCGCCGCCGCTTCGATTCCTATCATTTTTGCCACAGCGATATGGGGTATCTCACAGAATCAAAAAGCAAAAGCCCTAGCCCAACAAATTGAACTGAATAGACTGGAACAGCAACGTCTTGTAGATACTAATCAAAATCTTCAAAAAGCCATTCAGGATGCACAATTACAACTAGCTAAAGATTACAAACAGTATCCTGTACTGCCACTACCTGATAGAAAAAAATCAGTCAATGAACTTGATGTATTAAAAGTTAGAAACAAAAGTAATTAACCGACCTGAGGCGTATCGCGATTCCATCCTTTTTCGTTCAGAAGACGGACCCCGTGAATGCGCTTAAGTCTAAAAACCATATCCTCTTGATGTAAATGGCAAAATGCTACCAAAGTATCTTCTTCGATTGACTTGGGGCTGAGTTTTCGAAATTGGGTTCGGTGGGCAGCGGGAGGCAAATAGGTTATTTCGACAGCTAAATTATGCATGGTTGCATAGTCCAAAATACCCCGAGTTTCTTCGACGGGTTGTTGGTCTCCTGATAGATGAAGCATAGGGATTCGACGTTGGATTTGCTGAAATAAGGCAGGGTTTTCTTCTCGAATCTGCTGGAGGGATTGACGAATCATTTGGCGGATTGGATCTAAATGATGATTGAGGCCTTTCTCGTCAATAAAAGCAAGGCCCGCAAGTGACCAAAGATAAAGATCTTCTTGTGCGTCAATACTCAAAGGGAGAAAGCGCGAGGGTTTAGGAAGATAACCCGCCTCTTTGAGAAAACTATTAATATTCCCTTCACCATGGACCTCAATAAGGTTGGCTCCAATTTGTTTGAGACCAAGAGGAATAAACTCTGGCCGTACCATAATCTCATTTGCAAGCTCTGGTGTCTTGGTTTCAATAAGACGTATATTTTGCTTAATTTCTACTTCGCCGATTCGACGATCTAGATCGTTCAATAAATCATTGACCGTTGTTGGAATTTTCAAGCCTAGCGTATCGCGTATTTCACTTATCGTGACACCTAAATCAACGGCTTTTATTATTGAGTCATGTGAAAGTTTAAAGTTTGCCAATGTATCCACGGATTCTAATGACGAGATTTCGGCCAACCGAAGAAGCCGATGCGGATTTTGAAGGAGTGGTGTCAGGATTTCAAAATTTGGCTGAATCACTAGATCTTGAGAGGATTCAAACATAGCCCAATGGGCTCGGGTAGAAGCGGGATTTCTATGGATATACTCCTCAGTTAGAGCTAGACCATGTTCAGAAAGGGCAAAGTAATTGTCACTCGAATCCATATCCAATAAACCAATACGGTGTAGGAAGGGCAGGAATCTAAGCTTAATACTTTGAGCATCGAACTGCCTAAGAGTTCCTAAAAAATCTAAAAAGGGATCAATTTTGAGAATTTGCTTAGGTCGATCTAAAAGATGCCGGAGAAAAAAAAGGCGATCTTCACAAGTTGGCATTTGCCAGGCATCTAAATCATGCTCGATCAAATAAGCAAATGTGCGTTCGGCAATCCACCTTGGGGGATGAGATAAGACCGCAGGTATTAGGGTTTCAACCCTCCCTTCACGTTGCCATAGTAAGCCAAGTCGATGCAGTAAAGTAAAAAGGAGAGACGCATCTTCTTCGCCTAGGGCGCTCGGAGAAAAAAAAGTATTGTTTCGAGTGATGTGATCCAATTCTTTTTTGGCAGGTAATCCGGCTTTGAGAACCCTGACTCCATGAACACATCGTAATAAGATCACGACAAGAGCCAAGGAAAAACGGAAGGATCCACTCTGGCGCAGGAGGGTACCCGCTGGAGCCTGTAAAGACAAAGCTAAGTCATCAAAATCATCTAAAGCAGCGCGTACACGCTCGGATAGGGTCCATAGGTCTCTTGTGTGAGTCTCAATAGGCAGAATCAACCCTAGGGAAAATAAACTTGGAATAGCTGTGATAGAGGGCTGTTTTCCCTCGGCAAGGTGCTTCAAGGCGATCAACTCAGGCTCTTGAAGTGATGCTAGAACATCGGATAAGTGACGATGATCCTCAAGACGATAGATCATACTCTTGATCAAAGATCTTAATCCATCAGGTCTATCCTTCCATCGTATAGGAATAGTTATACGTCGCCTTTTACAAATTAATTCCAATTCTTCTTCTGTACAATACGAGAGTAATTGAAAATGAATCGATGCTTCACTCATGGAAATAGTACCCAAAGAATCACCCTATAGTGTCTCATTGGAATGTCAAAAAAAATATAAAAAACTGGTATATAGCCCCACGACCCACAGGTAAGAAAAAGAGAGTTTACAACCCTCTTTTTCGGCATCGATATGCTTAGGCTTAGACTTAGACTAATTGAGCGTTAACGTTCCAGCCGTTATCGTAATATTCACTGGATTAGGGATGCCTTGAACATTAATTTGAGCCCGGATGGGGGTCAAATTAACAGTGCCCACCGTGCCCGTTTGATTTGCGACCAGAGCGATTCTTGCTAGGACGGCCGATGAACCATTTATGGGAATCCCCGAAGATCCCTTTTGTGCTACTACTGCTGTGAGAGTGCTCGACGCTTGATTGGAATAAAAAATAGGAATAGAAGATCCTATATTGAATACTGTTCCATTTTGGACATACATATTATCTGAACTATTTACTTTACTAAAAACTGCCTTTGAGAAATCTGTGTTCATGGTGAATGCAATCCCTGAAACAAGCTGAGAATCTGTGGTGACAAGATCAAAAACTATTAAGTTACTAGTACTCAGCGATGAATTTTTTATCCAACGATATGTACCGCTGGTTGGATCAACATAGCTAAGAGTTTTAGTTGTACTACCCACCGTGATAGTGGCGGTCGCTGTTGCCGTGAGACCAACGCTGTTGGTGACGGTGAGGGTATAAGTCGTGGTGGCCATCGGTGTAACAGAAATAGCTACCCCCGAAAGCACCGGCGTGTTTCCTGGCGTTATAAGGCCGGTTCCGTTACTAAAAATGGCCGTGAGGGTGGTGCTCGTTCCCGGGGAGATTGTGGCTGCACCTGCCGTAAGTGACGTAGCTATGGGCGCAGGCGTTGGTGGTTGTGAGGATCCACCGCCACCGCCACCGCCTCCGCAAGCGATGATAAGAGTAGTCAAAATTCCTAAAATTCCAAAACCAAAACGATGACGCAATTGTTTCATAATGATCCTCAAGTTTATTCAGAAGCAGTGTAAGTGGGATTATTGATTTCCCACACACCTCTTCCGTAAGTAGCAATTCGAATGAAGGACTTATCCGGGGCAATATAAATATCTCGAACGGACACTAAGGGTAGACCAGCGCCATAGCGAACCCAGGTATTTCCAGAGTCTTCTGAATAGTAAATACCAAAATCAGTTCCACAGAATAACTTTGAGCCGTCTCCAGGAATATTCTTGATTACATGAACGGGTACTCCAAAGGGAAGTCCACTCGAGGCATCGCCGATAGCAGACCATGTAGTACCCCCGTTGGTAGATTTATATAATTTTGACTGAAGCGACGAACTACTCAAATTTCTCGTGGCTGACCCAATATACATGTTTTGCTCATTTGTGGTGTCTATCCATACCCATGAGTTATTTACGGCCGGATTGGCTGTTCCACCTAATTGAGTCCAGGTGGCGACATTGTTCGCCGCCCCATCAAGAACCCCAATCGTAGCGGTAATATCTGAATCTCCAACGCTTCCATCACCATTGACATCAGCCCATTTTCTAGCCGTTGCGGTCGATGACCCATGATGTTTCGCTACAACAAGTAAATCTAGCGCATCGACAAAGGCATCATTGTTTAATTCTGGAATTCGAGCTTTGTAAAAAGTACCATTACCTCCTACGATGACATGCAGGGCCTGATTAACTTCCGAGGTATGAAAGTTACGAATAGCACTATTCGTGGGATACCCTGTCATAGGTAACGCAGACCAATTCGAACCAAAATTTCCACTTTTATAAAGAACATAATTGGTTTGGGTGTATACGGAATCAGGGGCAATAGAATTACCTAAATGCATTTTAGGGTAAAAAGGTGATGTTGTACTTGATCCTGCTCCTACGATTCCTGTACCGGACGACGAGAAGCTTGACGTTCCTCCATTTACGCTCTTAAATATGCGTGTGTAATAAAGAGACCCGAGCATAAGGTTTCCATTCTCCGGATGGATCACTGAGGAAAACCCATCTCCACCGATCGTATCTTCGAATATTCCACTGTTTTGTAGAGGTCCCGTGGTGCCAATTAATCCGGTATTAGCCACCGCTTGTCTCACCCGGGTTCCGTTATCTTGAAGGCCGATGATCACTCGGTACTTGGAATCCGAGGGAGTAGTAGCATTGGTCGACCCTAAATTATAAATTTGATGGGTAGACAGACCGAAATTGCGACGATGGTCTATAAAGGTGACGTCGGCAGGAACGCTCGTCGTTCCCGCTGCAGAGGGTACAACTGCCCGAAAAGGGTCACGTAAAATTGCAAGCCCTCCATCAGTTCCAATCAGTAAAATCTGTCCATTAGATGACCAGGCCGCCGTATGGTGGTCGGCATGCATGTAGACTTTCCCTCCCCCATACCAATGAGACATCTGCTGCCAGGTCAACCCTCCGTCTTGACTACGATAGGAAGCTAAATTAGCAGCCACAAATATATTGTTTCCATTATTTGGATCAATCGCTAGGAGTTGGTTGTACCAATCTTGACCTCCGTCACCATTCCCCCCACTGTTGTGAAAGAGACCCGTAGCGCCTGAACCAGTTTGGGCTTGATAGGTAAAGCTTGATCCCCCGTTAGTACTAACGAGTAGCCCTCTTGAAATTGAACCTCCTGTCTCAAAAATTCCAACTACTTTTGAGGCCATCGCCGCTAAAGTAATTCGATATATTGAACCTGTAACACCTTGAATCGAAGATGAAGACCAAGTGAAGCCCCCATTGGTTGAGTAAAAAATGGTGCCAGCCGAACCCTCAACGCTACAAACTAAACTATTTTCATCGAGTTTTTTTATAGTCCATACTACTCCCGTAATTCCCTGTGTAGATCCGATTGGTACAAACGTTAGGGTTGAGGAAGTATTGGATGTACTTACCTTGAGACCATCATTGGTTGCCCAAAAAATACGACCATCATTCATCACAAGAATGTCATGACTTCGAGTTGCAGATCCCAAACCAGTCGCAGCAAACCAAGTTACGCCGCCATCGATCGATTTATAAAATCCTCGTCCCTCGCCATCGACGAAGTCTCCTAATCCTAGGTAAAGAGTGTTCGCATTATTGGGATCGATAGCCAAAGCTCCAACAGCTTGACTGCCATCAGAACCAATGGCGGGAAGACTATCCGTGATGGAAACCCAGGACCAACCCGTCGCGCCTGCAGTGGGGTCTGCATTTGTACATTTGAAAACTCCCCCTCCCGCGAAGGACAAATAGAGGGTCGGAGTCGTAGGCCAATTTGGGTGAGGTGTAATACGAGTCACTCGCCCAGTGTCATGGTCCGGCCAGACGGAATCAATCAAATTACCGAAAGGCCCGATGTTGGTCCACACCCCTCCGCCGAAAGAACCGATAGCACCCTCTAGAAGTGGATACGTTAAGGTAGCGGAGGATCCTGAAAACACAGGTACGGGAACTTTAGATCGATATTTACTAACTTCTTTTTCAGCAATTTTGTTTATAGCATCGAGATACTCTACAGACGAATTACCAAACCACTCCAGAGCCCACTTTTGTCTCTCTTCTGCCAAATCATGGCCTTTCAATACATTGGGACCCACTCGAGCGGGTAAATTCCTTCGCCTCTCTCCTAAACTTCCTAGTGGTTTATCTTGCGTTCCGTCTTGCGCTGATATTGTGTGATTCATAAGCACAATCATCATCACTATAAAAAATTTCTTAATGGCACTCATGCTTTTCTCCCAAGAGAACTGTAAATAATCGTTACTGTAAGAGGATAGTTTACATAAATTTATTATTTCCTCAGCAACAACTTCAACATTGGTATTTGACCACCGAGCAATATGCCTTTAGCCTTGAGGGTTAGGTACCCCCTTGACCCCCCTTCGTCCAGATAATCCCCTTATCGTCCAAAGCGACCGGACCTTATTGGTAGAAGTTGCTCATCCTGAATTTGAGCGAGTTCGAGATGAGATCTCTCGGTTTTCTGAATTGGTAAAAAGCCCGGAGCACATCCATACCTATCGTATAAGCCCTTTAAGTCTTTGGAATGCGTCAGCTTCGGGAGTTATCGAAAACACTATCATTGAAATTCTATTAATGTGGTCCAAATATGAAATACCCCAAAATATTATTCAAGAAATTAAAGACCATTCCACCCGATACGGGAAAATTAAATTAATCAAAAAAGATAATCGCTTAGCACTTGACATTGAAGATCGAGGACTATTTTGGGAAATTTCTAATCAAAAAACACTCCGAGATTTTCTTCAAGAGCCCTTTGGTGATCAAAAGGGAATTTATATACGTGAAGGATCAAGAGGTGAAATCAAGCTACAACTTATTCGACTCGGCCACCCCGTTCAAGATTTGGCAGGCTTCAAAGACGGTGAACCCCTTTCTTTTGAATTGAGATCTGAGCTCAAAGAAAATAGTAAACCATTTGCGCTTAGAAAATATCAACAGTCAGCGGCAGATGTTTTTCACGCAGGAGGTGGACCTGAAGGGGGAGCAGGGGTTCTTGTCCTTCCTTGCGGAGCTGGTAAAACGGTTATTGGAATGGCCTGTATGACCGGTCTGCAGACACACACGCTTATTTTGACAACTAATGTAACGGCTGTGAAGCAGTGGAAACAAGAATTACTTGATAAAACCACCCTGGCAGACAATCAAATCGGCCTTTATAGCGGTGAAAGCAAACAAATAGCACCTGTTACGATCGCAACTTATCAAATACTGACTTATCGTAAAGATAAAAATGGGCCCTTTGATCATTTCAAAATCTTCGAAGCTTCTAACTGGGGATTAATTATTTATGACGAAGTCCACATGCTCCCTGCTCCTATTTTTAGGGCGGTAGCTGAACTTCAAGCTCGTCGAAGGCTGGGGTTAACTGCCACGCTAGTCCGCGAAGACCACAAGGAAGAAGATGTATTTTCTCTCATTGGCCCCAAACGGGTTGATGTTCCTTGGAAAGTATTGGAGAAAGATGGATTTATTGCCACCGCACAATGTTTGGAAATCAGAATCCCTCTTCCAAGCGAAGAAAGAATGAATTATGCCGTTGCGGATCAACGACTGCGTTTTCGAATCGCTTCTGAGAATTCACTCAAGCTTAAGGTGATTCGTGAAATTCTCACGCTCCATCCTCAAGACTCCGTATTGGTTATTGGTCAATATATCGAGCAACTTAAAATGATCTCAGAGCATTTTCAAGCTCCTCTTCTCATGGGTCAAACACCCGAAAAAGAAAGAGAAAGGCTTTTTGGTCTTTTTCGAAAGGGTGAATTAAAAATTTTAATCGTCAGCAAAGTAGCCAACTTTGCAATTGACCTACCCGATGCAAGTGTTGCCATTCAAGTTTCAGGAACATTCGGTTCCAGGCAGGAAGAAGCTCAACGTTTGGGTCGTATTCTTCGGCCTAAAGATGCAGAAAATGTGAGTTACTTTTATACGTTGATTAGTCGAGACACAACCGAACAAGAGTTTGCCAGAAATCGGCAGCTTTTTTTGACGGAACAAGGGTACAAATATCATATTCAAAGTCGCCACCTCGATGGAGATGGCGGACTTGCTCCGATATCTGAAAAATAAGAGTGACCAGCGTTATTTAGACTATGAAAAAACGATGGGCAAGATTTATCAAAGGTCTGGTCAGTAAAGCAGCTCCCAGGCCAGCAAGAACATCATCCATCATAATCCCCGAAGCTCCCCCTATTTTTTGAACTCGACGAATGGGTCCCGGCTTCCATATATCAAGAATTCGAAAGAGGGTGAATGGTATGGCGCATCTTAAAAGCTGTTCTTGCCATGAGGCAAAAGGGTCCCTTGCGATTACAGACGCTAAGGGCATGAGTGCGATCCACATGCCTACCCACTCATCAACCACGATATACGAGGGGTCTTGATTATCGAATTCAGATTGAATGTTCTTGATGCTTTGTGAGCCTAACCACCATAGTAAAAGAGGACCTAAAAAAACAAAACCGGCTGTAGTTTTTCTTAAGTCCAACATAAGTCCAAGAATGAAAAAGCCCATCCATGCAACTAGAGCAGCAAAACTCCCCCAAGTTCCTGGAGCAAAAGGGAAGAAGCCTGTGCCGAATCCTGTGGCAAGCAGCCAGGATCTCCGATGACATGAGGACTCAGAATTAGAGGTGGTTTCGGTAATTTTTTTCATAAGATTCTATAGTTGACTCTAATCCACCCTCTTTGATCTCGCCAACTAAATCATAGGCATGGGCTTCAATGATTTTCACCCATTGAAAGGTTTGTGGTTTTGGATTGCCATCGACAATTAGTACGTTTCCATCGATATCTGGCGATTGACCTTCGTGCCGACCTTTGAAGACCATCGGCGTTTCTTCATGGGCTCCTTCGATGAATACCTTGAGCGTTTTCCCAATCTTGAGTTGATTTTTTGATCTTGCGATATCTTGCTGCACACTAAGAATTTTATTTTTTCTCCGAATTTTTTCTGATAAGTGGATTGGATCACCTAATGCAAAAGCCGGAGTTTCTTCTTCCTGGCTATAGGTAAAGACGCCTACGTGATCGAATTGCATGGTTGAGATGAAAGATTGAAGTTCGTCAAAGTCTGATTCTGATTCCCCAGGAAATCCAACAATAAAATTAGATCTCAGATGAATTTTGGGACAAACTTCTCTGATGTCTTGAATCAATCGACTAAAGCTTTCTGCTGATCCACCTCGAGACATTTTCTTCAGAAGACTCTGACTTGCATGTTGAAGGGGCATATCAAGGTATTTAGCACAGTTATCTGTTTCAGCAATCGCTCGAATCATCTCGTTAGATAATCGATTGGGATAAGCATAATGAATACGAAACCACTCAAGTCCCTTAACTTTTCCAAGCTCGCGAACTAAGGTAGCCAGAGCCTCAGGTTCTCCTAAATCTCGGCCATAATCAGTCGTGTCTTGGGCCACTAGGCAAATCTCTAAGACACCCTGATCTACAAGTTTTTGCGCTTCAGCAACGACGCTGTCCACAGATCGACTACGTTGGCTACCGCGAATTTTCGGAATGATACAAAAAGCGCAGCTATGATCACAACCTTCACTGATCTTTAAATAAGCCGTAGCTTTCGGAGTTGTAATCAATCGAGGGGAACGTTCATCATAAAGATAAGATGGATTGCGGTCCAACTCCCCCCATCCCGATCCTCCAATAACTTCAGCAATCTTTTCAATGTCTCTTGTCCCTAGGCAGGCATCAATTTCAGGAATATCTTTTAATAGAGTTTCTCTGTAGCGCTCTACCATACAACCGGCAACAATTAATTTTTCGCATGCCCCCTTTTTTTTCATCGAGGCCGCTTCAAAAAGAGCATCGAGACTCTCACGCTTAGCGTCTTCGATGAAACTACAAGTATTCACAACAAGAATGCGAGCTTCATCCATTTTTGAGGTGATCTGATAACCCTTAAGTCTCAAATGGCCCAGCATGACCTCGCTATCTACAAGATTTTTAGGGCAACCTAAACTAACGAATCCGACTTTCACAGAGGCTCCAATCTATTAGGCTACCTTGATCGAGGTTGAAGGATAAGCCCCTTCATTCACAAGATTTCCCGTTCTAGGTCAAACTTAATAAAGTTCTTGGAGGACTCGTTTGTCTAGTTTAGTGGTGACACGGTTTGCCCCCTCTCCGACAGGGATGTTGCATATTGGAGGCGTTCGTACAGCCCTTTTTGCATGGCTTTTTGCAAAAAAAAATTCGGGTAGATTTATCTTGCGTATTGAAGATACTGACACCGATCGCTCAACAGAAGATAATATTCGCATTATTGAAGAAGGTATGTTGTGGTCCGGGCTAGATTGGGATGAAGGTCCTGATCCTCAACATTTGGGTTCATGGTTAGGTGATCATGGTCCCTATCGTCAAATTTTACGTATGGATATTTACAAATCTAAAATTACTGAATTGTTTGATCAAGGTAAAGCATACCGGTGTCGATGTACCAAGGAATCTTTAGAAGAAAGACGTAAAGAATCTGAGCGCTCAGGGAAGCCTTTTCAATATAATCGGGGTATGGATTTTGGGCGAGGATGTAGGGATAAACACCATGATGATTCATTGCCTAGTTCCGTTCGTTTTGCTATGCCTCTCGGTGGAGATATTATTTTAGAAGATGCTATCAAAGGGATGATTAAATTTCCTTCCGACAGTTTAGACGATTGGATCATCGCACGTTGGTCGGAGCCTGGAGAAATCGGTGTCCCCACCTATAATTTCTCTGTCGTTGTGGATGATGTAGCTATGAAAGTCTCGCATGTTATTCGAGGAGATGATCATGTTGCTAATACACCGAAACAGATCCCGCTTTTTGAAGCTCTTGGCTACACGCTTCCCGTTTTTGCCCACGTACCTATGATTCTTGGTAAAGATAAGCAGAAGTTAAGTAAACGTCATGGAGCTGCAAGTATTACTGAATTCAAAGATCTAGGCTTTTTGGCTCAAGCTGTTCGTTTAACTCTTGCTAAGTTAAGTTGGACTCCAAAAATTGATGGAAAAGTAGCTGAGTCGGCAGAAGAAGAAATCCTTAGCGATGCTCAGTTAATTGATGCCTTTAATTTAGAAGATATTCAAACTAGCCCGTCTGTTTTTGATATCGATAAGCTTTATTGGATCAATCAAAAATTAATTATGAATTCTACAAATGAATTTTTGATGAAGTCACTAGAGCCTTTCATGCCATCTGTATGGCAAACGCAAGATATAGCATGGAAAAATTTAGCCGTAAGTTGTACCAAGGAGCGCTCGCGTACGCTAAAAGAAATGGCCCAGTCTTTAGCCTTTTGCTGGGAAGCGCCTCAAATTTTTGAAGAAAAATTGATCATAAAGCATCTTACAGAATCTAATCGCTCGGCTATTCGTAGCCTGAACTTACTCGAGGATTGGACCCCACAGGGTCTTCGCGATGGGCTCGATCGGATACTGTTTGAACATAAGATAGCGTTGAAAGATCTAGCTCAAGCCCTGAGGGTTGCTCTTACGGGGGGGACTATTAGCCCACCTATTCACGAGACGCTATTGCTCCTCGGAGAAGAAGAAGTTAGACGTCGATTACTTCGTTGGATTTAGTGCCTTCTCTCTAGCCATCTTTTTGTTGAAGTGGTAACTTGAAGAATTGCATTTTCTTTAATTAATAGACTTGATTTGGGAGAATCACTTCTTTGATCCTCGGTATTTTATCCCTCGCTCCTGAACTTTCATGGATGCTAATCAAAGTATTAGTATGTATCGGTTTTCTGATGTTACTAGCTCCTCCTTTGACTTGGGTCGAACGCCGCGGTAGTGCCATGATTCAAGATCGAATTGGACCGAATCGAGCAGCACTTTTTGGAAAAATAAAAATATTAGGTTTAGCACATGTCTTAGCTGATGGGCTCAAGTTCTTTTTTAAAGAAGACCTTATCCCCAAGGATGCTAATCGCGCCCTTTTTTGGATTGCACCCGCTTTAGCTTTTATACCTGCTCTTCTTGGATTTGCTGTTATTCCTGTCGGACGGAGTTTTGAATTAGAAGGTACAACTTATCATTTAAGTCTTATTGATCCAAATAATGGAATGGGCCTTTTGTATCCTTTGGCTATCGGTGGACTTGCGGTCTACGGAGTTCTGGTTGCAGCATGGAGCAGTAATAATAAATGGTCTATTTTAGGTGGAATGCGCGCGAGTGCACAAATGGTAAGTTACGAACTAGGACTAGGGCTTTCTGTAATCGCACTATTCGTTACCGTAGGAGGTTACGATCCTCATCAAGTAATTCTAGACCAGGTTCAGCACGGGTGGTATCTGTGGCGACAACCCTTGGGGTTTCTGGTTTTCTTTGTGTGTCAGTTTGCGGAAACAAATCGACTTCCCTTTGATTTTGCCGAAGGCGAATCAGAAATTGTTGCAGGTTTTCATACTGAGTTTGGTTCCATGAAATTTGGATTGATGGGCTTGGCAGAATATGTTCACATTATTGTAGCTTCAGCCCTTATTGTGACTTTATATTTGGGTGGATGGAGTATCCCTTTCAGTAGGGACGGGGATTCTTGGCCCGTTTTGGCCACAGTGGCTTCTTTCTTGGCTAAACTTTTGTTTCTGTGCTGGGTATTTGTCTGGGTTCGATGGACTCTGCCAAGATTTAGATATGACCAGTTGATGCATATTGGCTGGAAAATCATGTTCCCATTAAGTCTTATCAATCTAGTTGTAAATGCCTGGTGGCTGACGAGGTAAAAAGAGTGGCTATTTTAGTTAAAAAAGTCCAATTGTCATGGTGGGATCGCCTCTATTTTCCTGCGGTTCTAAAGGGGATGTGGGTTACGTTTGGACACTTCATTCGACAATTGCTCACCCCCACATCTAAACGATTTACAATTCAGTATCCCGAGATGAAAAAAGAAATGCCTGAGGGATACCGAGGCCTACACGAATTAAAGCAATTTGAAGATGGATCCATCAAGTGTGTAGCCTGCTTTATGTGTCAGGAAGCTTGTCCTGCCCGATGCATCACCATCGAAGCAGAAGAATTTAGCGATTTAAATTTCACTCAAGGGTATGAAGAAAAGCGTCCCAAAATATTTAAAATTGATATGTTGCGATGTATTTATTGCGGTATGTGTGAAGAGGCTTGTCCCAAAGATGCTATTTGGCTCAGAAAAGACTATGAGTTAGCCGCTTATGATCGCCTCTCTCTTAATTATGGCAAATGGGATCTTATGAATACCTATGCTGTTACGGATGGAAAGCCAGTCCAATCTGAAGATAATGAGTTACCTCCGTCGCCCCCTCGTAATTTTGTCACGATGTAACTATGTTCCTTGCCTTTGCTTTGTTGACTATTGGTTCTGCACTAGCGATGGCCTTCCAAAAGAATGTCATTGTGGCAGGCTTATTTTTAGTAGCTACTTTTATCGGAGTTGCCGGTCTTTTTATTCTGCTTTCTAACCCTGTCTCTGCCGCATTACAAATTATTGTTTATGCTGGAGCCATTCTGGTCCTTCTTCTTTTCGTTATCATGATGTTAAACGCCCACGAAGAAGAACCCGCTCAAGATGATCTTTATTTTCAACGTTATATTGCTCTAGGATTAGGAATAGTTTTGATAGGAGGAAGTATCATCCTAATCCGACAATCACAACTTCTTCAGTCGCTATCGGAACAACAAGTACATCACATAGCTCCTGTATCTCTCAATCAAATGGGAGCCGAAATGATGACAAACCATGTTATTTCTTTTGAAATAATCGGGTTACTCCTGTTGGTTTCCATGATTGGCGCCATTAGCTTAGTCAAAAAACGCCTGTGATCACCCATGCTTCTTTTCTCCAGTCCCTTTGGACGGGTGGCCTTCAGGGCTACCTTGTAGTAGGGTTTCTCTTGTTTATTATTGGACTGATGACTGTTTTACTTCGTAGATCTTTTCTTCTTCAGTTCATGGGCATTGAGCTTATGTTAAACGCCATCAATATTATTCTTTTGGCTTTTGGAAAATGGCAAGGTGGTATTCCAACAGCTTCAGTCTTTTATCTTTTCATAATTGGAGTAGCGGCTTGTGAAGCGGCTGTAGGTCTTGCACTCATTGTTGAACTGTATCGGCTTAAAAATACAACTGATGCAGATCAGCATTCTACGTTGAGTCATTGATGAATTCGGCAATTTTAATCCCCCTCATTCCTCTTTTAGGTTTTTTACTAAACGGTCTAATAGGCCATCGGTTACCTCGTTTTATTGTGAACCTCATCGCTTGTTCGACTATCGCTACATCCTTTCTATTGAGTTGCATTTGGTTTATTCGAGTTCTCGAAAGTCCTGAAAATCGTATCGATCTTTTTTTTGGCCAATGGTTTCAGGTAGGTAATCTTAATATTCCTTTGGGATTCGTTTTAGATGCGTTAAGTAGCGTCATGCTTCTAGTCATAACTGGAATCGGGCTTCTAATTCATATTTACTCCGTTGGTTACATGCACCACGAGAAAGGTACATCTCGTTACTTTGCCTACTTGAACCTCTTCGTATTCTTTATGACCCTTCTTGTCCTCAGCTCGAGTCTCCCCCTTCTTTTTGTAGGTTGGGAAGGGGTAGGTCTTTGTTCTTATCTTCTGATTGGATATTATTACCAAACCGACGAAGCGCCTCGCGCAGGGCTCAAAGCTTTCTTATATAATCGCGTCGGAGACGTCGGCGTTCTCATAGGCATGATGACCTTATTTGCAGTTTTTAAGACGCTGACTTTGAGCGATCTCTTGAAACAGATACCTCAATTGGGGGTCGAAACCCACTTTGGATTAATCACACTTGCCACTCTCATGTTGTTTATCGGTTGCACTGGGAAAAGTGCTCAAATCCCACTGTACCTATGGTTACCAGATGCCATGGCGGGTCCAACACCTGTCTCGGCCCTGATCCATGCAGCCACGATGGTCACCAGTGGCGTTTATCTTATTTGTCGATTAGCCCCTCTCTTTTCATTAACACCTATCACTCTCAACTTAATTGCATGGATCGGTGTAGCAACGGCCCTCTTTGCTGCCACCATGGCTCTTTTCCAAAGAGATATCAAGAAAGTCTTGGCCTATTCCACAGTTTCTCAACTCGGTTTTATGTTTTTAGGCCTAGGTGTTTCGGGTTTTTCCGCTGGCTTCTTCCACGTCTTTACCCATGCATGGTTTAAAGCTCTTCTCTTCCTAGGTGCAGGAAGTGTCATTCTGGCCCTGCATCATGAGCAAGATCTCTTCGAAATGGGAGGACTTCGAAAAAAATTGCCTATTACTTTCTTTACCATGCTTATCGGCGCACTCTGTTTAATGGGATTTCCGGGTACTAGTGGCTTTGCTAGTAAAGATGAAATTCTCTATTTAGCTTATTTGCACAGTCCAGCACTTTGGAGCTTTGGGGTTTTAGCGGCGCTTTGCACGGCATTTTATATTACGCGACTAATGGTCCTGGTCTTTGCGGGTAAACCACGTCATTTAGAGAGATTTTCGCACGCTCATGAAAGCCCTCAATGGATGACGGTTCCCTTGATTCTGCTGTCTCTTGGTTCCTTATTGTCTGTCGTCATAGGTTGGCCAGAATCTTTCGGAGGCCACAATACAATTGCTACTTGGCTTGCGTCTGCATTTACTTTCGGCCAAAACGTCCAACCCGAGGCTCATTCTTCAGATCATACCTTAGCCCTGCAACTAGCATTTCTATCCACCACTCTCAGTTTAATTAGCGCTGGAGTTGCTTGGAGACTTTACTCAGGTGGCTTGATTTGGGAAAAGAGATTTGAACAAAAATATTCAAGAACCTATCAAATGATACGAGAAAAATATTTCGTAGATCAAGGCGTGAAAGCTCTGATAGTTACCCCCTTTTTTGTTATGGGTAAAGTGTTTTGGAAATTAGGTGATGTCATCGTCATAGATGGAATCGGCGTTAATTTACCAGGAGCCATCACTCGACTAATTGGTGATCTTGGATCTCACCTTCAGACTGGACGATTGAGGAATTACACTCTTTTCTCGATGCTAGGCCTATTGGGTCTCTTGATTTTACTTTTTGCGGGGAGGGCGTAATGGCCTTCCTTCTCGCGGAAACAAATTTTGCTTTAACTGGCCTTATTGTTCTTCCTCTGATGGTGGGTATGTGTCTTGTATTACTACCTTGGTATCGATCAGTTAAAGCAGCTAAGTTTTTTGGACTCGGATTTTCTTTATTAATTTTTCTATATGGCCTTCTTCTTATCCTTCCCATTCGGACGATCGGTTCAATAATAGAATCTCGCTCTTGGTTTACCCTTGCAAATATTTCTGTTAACTATGTCTTAGTATTAGATGGTCTAAATCTTTGGTTAATACAACTCACCACACTTTTATTTCCTCTAGCGCTATTGGCTTCATGGAGAAATATTAAAGAAAAAGAACCTATATTTTTTGGACTCTTTCTTATTCTTGAATCAAGTATTCTTGGTGCCTTATTGGCCCAAGATCTCTTACTTTTTTATATTTTTTGGGAAGTAATGCTGATTCCAATGTTTTTTCTGATTGGAATATGGGGAGGAAGCGAGCGAAAATATGCCGCTAGTAAATTCATTCTCTATACCCTTGCAGGTAGTTTAGTTTGGCTTCTCTCCCTGATTTTTCTTGCCAATCTTGCCGGTAGCTTCAATCCCACTCTTTTATCTTTAGCCGCAAAAAACCAGTCGATTCATATCCAACAAATGCTATTTCTATCTTTTGTATTGGCTTTCGCCATTAAAGTTCCTTTATTTCCATTTCACACATGGCTTCCCGATGCGCATGTTCAGGCTCCAACGGCTGGATCAGCAATTCTAGCGGGTATCTTGCTCAAATTAGGTGGGTACGGGTTACTCCGATTTGCAATTCCTATGTTTCCCGAAATCGCCTTGAGTATGAGTCGAGCCCTTAGCATTCTTTCTGTTATTGCCATTCTTTATGGAGCCTGGGTTGCCTTTGTCCAAGAGGATATGAAAAAACTCGTGGCATATAGCTCGGTTTCCCATATGGGTTTCGTTATTCTAGGTATTTTTAGTTTTACACTCATTGGTCTTCAGGGATCTATGTTACAAATGCTCAATCATGGAGTTAGTACTAGCGCACTATTCTTTTTAGTAGGTATGATCTACGACCGTGCACACACAAGAAACATTGCAGATTTCAGTGGTATTGCCCTAAGGCTTCCAATCCTGACCACTTTGTTTTTTATTGTTGTACTGAGTAGTATAGGCCTTCCACTGACGAATGGGTTTATCGGCGAATTTCTGATTCTCAATGGCACATTCACTTCAACCCTTCAATGGGGACCTATCTTGGCCATGGTGGCCTCTCTAGGAGTTGTCCTAAGTGCCGCCTACCTGCTTTGGATGTTTAAACGTATATTCTGGGGTTCTTACGATAATCCAGCAGCTAAAGGGAATATCTATCTAGCTAAGGATCTTACATGGAGAGAAGGATTAGTTCTTTTACCACTGATCATTTTAATTTTTTGGATGGGCATTCATCCACAAACCTTCATGATTGATAGTGAACTAATTATGAAGAGTATTGTCACTCAGATAATCCCCTCAATACCTATCTCATCTGGGGTGAATCCATGACGCTTACTTATATTCAATGGTCAGCCCTCATTCCATTTCTTTTCCCTCTCGCAGGGGCTCTCGTTATTCCTTTAATGGTTCTCACTCGAACTGTCCGAAATGAAAAGATTGTCAGGTGGACGGTTTGGCTAACGAGTCTTTGGGTCCTCTACGCAGCGATTAGGGCTTTGATGCAACTATGGATGGGGGGACATCAACCAAGTTATGGACCCCTTTTGGTTGATCGATTAACGCAATTTGGCTCACTAATTGTTTTGGGTAGTGCAGCGATAACGGTTCTGCAGTTATGGGACCATCTTCATCACGAAGGATGGTTCAAGGGTGAGACCCTAGCCTTATTCTTGTTTTCAGTCACTGGCCTCATGATTTTCATGGCCACAACACATTTATTGGTTTTATTCTTGGCTCTTGAATTTTTCAGTTTGCCTCTTTATACATTGACGGGTGCTATTCGGGTTAGACGAGAGGGGGCCGAAGGAGGCCTTAAGTACTTTATTTCTGGAGCTGTAGCATCTAGTTGTATGTTACTCGGCATAGTACTTCTGTTCGGTTTAACAGGATCTTTAGATCTTATGAAGATTTCCCAATTTGCCCAACAACAAGGTTGGTCAGATTCCTTGATGCTTTTGAGCCTTGGTTTGATTCTGTTTGGTTTATTGTTCAAGATGAGTGCCGTACCTATGCATCAATGGACGCCCGATGTATATCAGGCCGCTCCCCATCCTATTTCAGGATTCATGAGTGTTGCAACCAAGACTGCCGTATTCATCGTTTTCATTCGTCTTTTTATTTGGGGTTTTCTGACAGAGTCCCAGGGACTATCTGCAACTGTTCAACATCTACTATCAATGATTGGAATTCTGACTCTCTTTTTGGGTAATCTTACCGCATTGGCGCAGACCAATATCAAGCGGATGTTGGCATTTTCCTCGATAGCTCACTCAGGTTATTTACTATTGGCTTTTGTATCTGGAACGGAGCAAAGCATACATTATATTTTTTATTATCTCGTGATCTATGGGTTCACGAATATGGGGCTTTTTGGAATTCTTACAGCCTTTGGATGGGTCGGCTCTCAAACCGATTTTGATCATGCAAGAGGACAGGGTTGGAAGAGACCCTTTCTAGGTATCATTACTCTTGTTTTACTTTTGAGTCTTGCGGGGCTTCCCCCCTTTGCAGGTTTTTATGCAAAGTATTTTATCTTTAGAGAATTAATTTCAAGTGGTCATGTATGGTTAGCCATCCTCGCCGTATTGGCTAGTTTGGTAGGTATTTATTTTTATCTTCGCCTTTCCATGGTCCTTTTTATGGAAAAACCCCTTCAGGGATTTAATTACGCCAAAGATCATCACGGGTTAAGCCCATATTTTTGGAGTAGCTTATCGGTATTGATTTGTTTCACAGCCATCGTTGCTTTGAGCATATGGCCTCAATGGACTCTAGACAATGTTGCCGTCCCTACCACTGAGCAACCATTTAGGCTCATTGAGCCTTTTATTACAGGGAATTAACCTCTATCACCCTAGTTGTGTCTGAGGAATTATGGGAAAGTTAGAGATCACCTCTTTGCTCTCAATAGAATAATTATTTTTTAGGATTCAAATGAAGATTAAAACATTAAATTGGAAAGATTTTTCCTTGAAAAAGAAAAAGATTATTGCTGGATTATTTTTGATTCTACTTGTCGGCTCAATCTACAATATCTTCAAGTCCGAAGAAATGCCCAAATGGAAAAAAGCAAAAATTGATCGCGGAGCTATTCGTCAGCGTATCACCTCAACGGGAACTCTTTCAGGTTTACTTCAAGTAAATATTGGATCTCAAATTTCGGGCATCGTCTCAAATTTATATGTAGACTTCAACACGCCTGTCAAAAAAGGTCAAAAATTAGCTGAAATTGATCCCACTATTTATGCTGCTCAGGTAAGTGATGCTGAAGCTACTGTTCAAAGAACAACACAAATCTTCAATGACAGTAAGCGCCAATTCGAAAGACAAAAAAGACTATTTGCAGCTAAATTAATTTCCGAAAAAGATTTACAGGATTCAGAGTCCGCTAAAGTTTCTGCCGAATCAAATCTTACTTCAGCAAAAGCATCACTCGTGAGAGCAAAAGTTAATCTTGATTACTGCACAATTAAATCTCCTCTCGATGGTGTAGTCGTTAGTCGTTTAGTTGATAGAGGTCAAACGGTAGCAGCTAGTTTCAACACCCCTAATATGTTTGTCATTGCTCAAGACTTGAGGCAAATGAAGCTTGAAGCCAACATTGATGAAGCAGATATCGGCCAGATCGAGGTTGATCAACAAGCCTTTTTCAGTGTTGACGCTTATCCAGATTTACAGTTCGTGGGAAGAGTTATGTTAGTCCGTATAGATCCCCGTATTCAACAGAATGTGGTTAATTACACAGTGCAAGTTGCAGTCGACAATAGTGAACTTAAGATTCGCCCGGGCATGACAGCCAATGTTACGATTTTTACGGCTAGCAAAGATTCTGCCCTTCGTGTGCCCGCCGCTGCTCTTCGCTTTAATCCAATAACCTTTTTGCCCCCAAAAGCGCAAGAGGCATACAATAAAAAATTACAGGATGAAAGAAATAAAGCTCAGGAAGAAATGAAAAAAAGGATGGCTCAGTCGCAAAATTCGACCAATCCCGCCACTCCTACGCCCCCCGGAGTTAATCAGATACCTGAGTCACTTAAGCCCAAACGTTCTTCCGAAGCCACTAGTCAACCTAAAAATAATAACGACCAAACTTCTCCAGCAGAACAACCCGCTGATACAGGCGGTGGTCAGTGGCGGAGAAATATGACTCCTGAACAAATTCAAGCCCTCAGGAATAATATGACTCCTGAGCAAATCGAAGCCTTAAGAAAGAGGCGTGAGGCTAGCGGGGGACAAGGATTTAGCCAAGGCCCTGAAGGTAGAAGAGCACCTGACGCACAGGGCTCTCCGGCTGGGGGAGCTAGACCTAAAAACAGTAAGCAAAGTAATTCTCCAGATATTAAGGATTCCAAACCCTCTAGATCTCCTTCTAATACGACGGCTCCTGTGATGGTTGGAGGCGGTGGAAGAGGATTTGCCAGTCGAAGAGACGATCGTGTTTGGATTGTCGACTCGAAAGGCGAACTAAAAAGTGTGCGAGTTAACATAGGGCTTACTGATGGCCAATTCACAGAAATAATATCTGCTGATCTCCCTGAAGGGGCTGAAGTGCTTGTTGGAATAACTGAATTACCTAAGAAGAGTGGATCAGCACCCACGACCGCTTCTCCGATGGGCGGCGGTATGGGTCGAGGTCGCTAGAATTACATAAGGTTGCGCTGTGGAATATCTTGAATTTTTAAAAATTGCACTTACCTCGATTCTGCGAAATAAAACTCGCGCTACGTTGACCATGCTCGGCATCATCATTGGTGTCGGCGCTGTAATTACGATGATTGGTATCGGCCAGGGGTCTAAAGAAGCTACGGAAGCTATTATCCGTTCAATGGGCACCAATATGATCTACGTAGTTCCCGGTTCTGCACCCAAAGGATCTTGGGGTCCCGTAGGTCAAGGTGGAGTCGAAACGTTGACTCCGGAGGATGCAGATTCCCTTCAATATGAACTTCCGAATTCTATTGCTTATTCCACTCCTTTTGTGAGAACCGCTAAACCAGCGATCTATTTATCTAACAATTGGTTAGCAGGCTCAATTCATGGCGCTAATGACCAATATTTAGATATCAAAGATTGGGCTCTTGACGGAGGTAGATATTTCAATGCCCAAGAGGTTCGTTCCATAGCAAAAGTCTGTGTCATCGGAAAAACGGTTCAAGATAATCTTTTTCCGACGGGAGAAGATCCAGTTGGCAAGACGATTCGAATTGGTACCATGCCGTTTGAAATTGTTGGCGTCTTAACACGAAAAGGCTCGGGCCCCATGGGAGATCAAGATGATGTAATTCATGCGCCCTATACAACGGTCATGAAAAAGTTAATGGGTCGCGACAAAATACAGCAAATTATAGCGTCAGCCCTCTCAGAAGACAAAGTGGATCTTGCTGAATCAGAAATCACATCGCTTCTGCGCCAACGTCATCGGCTATCCTCAAATGCTGAAAATGACTTTTCCATCAGAAAACAAAATGATTGGTTAGCTGCTTCTGCTCAACAGAGCGCTATCATCACAACACTTTTAGCCGTAGCCGCCTCTATATCTCTTGTTGTAGGTGGAATTGGAATTGGAAATATTATGTTGGTAAGTGTCACCGAGCGAACTCGAGAGATCGGTATTCGTCGAGCCATGGGAGCTACCCGACGAAGCGTTCTTTTTCAGTTCTTGATTGAAGCTTCAGTGCTCTCCTCCATGGGGGGTCTCGTTGGGGTTTTATTGTCTTTCTTGTTGATCGCTTTAATGCAGGCCCTCAACATGCAGGCCCTTGTTGTTTCATGGGCTGTATTACTCGGGATCGGATTTTCATCCATAATTGGCCTGTCGGCTGGTTTCCTTCCTGCTTTGAAAGCCGCCAATCTAGATGTGATTGATGCCCTTCGGTATGAGTGAGCCTGAGACTTCGCCTTTCGAGTCTCTTCGTTATCACCCCTATCGCTGGTTTCTAATAGGGGGATTTACCCTCTTCATTGCTACTCAAATTCAGTTGGTTGTCTTGGGTTGGCAAATTTATAGCCTGACGAAAGACCCTCTTTCGTTGGGTCTCATTGGTTTATCTGAGGCCCTACCTTTTTTGAGCCTTACTCTTTTTGGAGGGTATCTAGCTGATCGATTTGATCGAAAGAGGCTTTGTCTTATTTCGTTATTGCCTATTTTGGCCGGAAGTATTCTTTTGATGGTGACCAATTGGAGTAACTCTGTCGAACAAGTGTGGATTTTTTATGGTGCTCAGGCTCTCGGAGGTGTTGGACGCGCTTTTTTTCGACCTGCTTATCAAGCTCTTGTATCTGATCTCATTCCTAAAGAGAGTTACGTTAATGCGTCCACGATGCGAAGCAGTACTTTTCATATCGCTATGGTTATTGGGCCCGTTGTAGGAGGTTTCCTTATCCCCCTAGGCTATCGGACGGCTTATGCTTTTGTATGTCTTCTCGTTTTATTTACTCTGGCTTCGTATATGAAAATCAAACCCCTTCATCGTTTTGAAAGAAAGTCTACCGATGAAACCCGATTTTTTGATGGAGTTCGCTTTGTATTTACGGAAAAAATAGTTCTTGGCGCCCTGACTTTGGATTTATTCGCGGTTCTCTTTGGAGGAGCCATCTCTTTATTGCCAATTTTTGCTCGGGATATTTTACAGGTCGACGAAAAGGGATTTGGTCTTTTACGAAGCGCACCCGCCATTGGCTCTATTGTGATATCTCTATGGTTAGCTTTTAACCCACCAGATCGTCATATGGGACGACAGCTATTGATGTGTGTCTTTATTTTTGGCCTCGGATGGATAGCTTTTGCGCTTTCTAGTTCATTTATTATTAGTTTTGTGATTCTGATTATTTGTGGGGCGGCTGATAATGTGAGTGTGATTATGAGATCAGCTCTTATACAGCTTCAGACACCTCGACATCTCATGGGTCGGGTGGGTGCAGTTAACTCTTTCTTCATAGGAAGCAGTAATGAAATCGGTGCTTTTGAGAGCGGCCTCGCAGCGAAACTTTTAGGAACGATCCCGAGTGTGGTCTTTGGGGGAATAATGACACTGGTGACAGTCGGGGCTGTTGCTTGGAAAATCCCTGCACTGCGAAAATTGGATCGCCTAGACGACACTCAGAGCTGATTCATAATTTGGCTCGTTGGCTATCTCGCTGACCAATTCGGTATAAATGACTTTTCCCTCTTCGTCTAACACAATAATAGATCGTGCCGGTAAGTCTGTTAATTTACCTGTGATGAGACGAATTCCCAAACGATCAAGTGCATTAGGATCTCTAAATGTAGAAACAGTCATCACGTTTTCAATTTTTTCACTGGCGCAATACCGTTTTTGCGTCTGAGGTAGATCTGCACTCACGCACAAAATGACGGTATTAGGTTTGTCAGAAGCTTTTGTATTGAAGTACATGACAGATTTGCTACAGATGGAGGTATCAATACCGGGAAAGATATTTAAAATAACTTTTTTCCCTCGAAGATCTTTTAATGTCAGTTCAGAAAAATCATTCTTTATAAGTAAAATGGAAGGGCAAACGCTACCTACCTTTGGCAATTCCCCATTAGTCTGAACGGGATTACCGCCGAGCATCACTTGGGCCATAAACTCTCCTTGTAAACTTCAAGTTTCTCATGTTTGTTAAGTAAATTAAATCTACCTGGGTAGTTTGTCTAAAGCCCCTTTAACGGCTCTTGTAATTTCTCTATCCGCTTCTTCAGGACCGCGAATCTCGGATAAGGCTCCAACCGCTTTGGCTTCCCAAATGAGTTTATTAGTTTTTGCATCGTAAATTTCAATAGATACAGTTCCTTCTTCGTAGGTCTGTCTTGAAACTGTTGAGGTATTCAATCCGATTCCATAGTGAGGATACCAACCCCAACCCCCCGAAGATATTCGCGTTCTATATTCCACAGGAACTTCTTTGTATCTAGCATATTGTTTGACAAGAAATTGAGCTTCTGAGGGCGATACCTTTTGATAACCCAGTGCGATAAGTTCTTTTTCTAAAATTAATCCAATTCGCCTATCAATTAAAGGACGCTCGCTTCGACCAGATCTTCTATTATCTTCTAAAAGTCGCTCGCTTCGACGAGGCCTTCTGTTATTCGTAATATCTTCCGAGAATTCGCTTTGTTCTGACCAAGCCCATGTTTTAAGCGGCCCAAAATTGATAGTTGGGTCGTAATTAAATTTAATGGCTGGGCCACACGCAAGGATAAAAAGGAGAGGAAGAAGGTATCCATAATATTTTCTAAACATAAAAGCCCCTATTTCATAAGACCCTATCAGGAGCCTTCGGGTTGATCAAGAAAGAGTTGAATCGTCTGGATTAATGTATCGATTTAATATCGAGATGGCCTTCGGCCCATATTGCATGGGTTCCAGAGTAATTCCATGGAATCACTCTTCCGTTTTCGATGCGGTGTTCTGTATGGAAATGACCGACGATGAAAATTGAAGGAGAAAAAGAGCGAGCAACTTTCCCAAATGCATCTTTTGGAAATTCAATCTTATAGTTCTGATTAGTAGTCTTCAATTTAGATTCCAACCAAGATCCTAAACGCTGACCCCATCTTGCAGGTATCATTCGAAATAAAATCCATACCAAAGAAGATCGTGAGGCTAGATTCCAAAAACGGTATTGTATATCTTCTGAGTTAATAAGGTCTCCATGTTCAAAATGGAAGGATTCATCCATAAGGTAACCACCCGTTCCCTCGCCCATTAAGTCGAATCGTGGAGCTAAGTAATCAAGAAAATATTCACGATTACCCAACCAAAGACCTACCCAGGCACCTTCCTGACGACGATGATCGACCCATTCTAAAAATCCTTTTTGTGCAGACGTCTCATAATTTGGAAGGCCGATCCAAATATCAAAACAGTCCCCTAAAAATAACCAATCTACGCCGGTATATTTTTTTTGGATCTCATCTAAGTAACCTGTATCTTTTGACCAGTGTGGATCTGCAATAATGACAAGGGACCTTTTGGCGTCGTGTCGTTTGAATGAGCCTTTTGCCCAGGAATGGGTATACCAAGATCGGGACACCATTTTAAGAAGCACGGGAAGGGTCAATCCCACCAAAACACCGATAACCCGGGTGCCCCAACTAAGGTGCACCCCCATGAGGTCTAGGGGGATGAAGATCAAGGCCACCGACAAGTAGAAGTGCCTTCGGTATAAGGGTAGGGAGCGAAAGCGATGTGCCAAGACTCCGTCTATCAGAGCCGTAAGGGATGAAATGATAACTATCTGCATTATTTGCAACATTTAAAATGTATCCAGGGAAGAAAAAAGTATTTATAAAATACGAAAATTGCCCTTTTTTGTAGCGGACTTGACCCATCTTCCCACTCGAGGGCCTATCCCAACAAGGGAAAATTCTACACGTACTCATATTTTCCGCATATATATTGGCTATTTCTCCTGATAGGATTTGAATGAGGACAACCTCCAAGGAGATCATTATGGCCAATCTATCACTCCGCGAGCTATCTGACTCGCTAGCCGACGAACTCGGAGCACCTAAGTCTGCTACTTATGATGCCCTGAAGAACGTTTTTGACCACATCGCCAAAGGCGTACACAAGGGTGACCGTGTGAGCATTTTTGGTTTTGGTACCTTCACCTTGCGCCAACGCAAGGCTCGTGTGGGTCGTAATCCACAAACGGGCGAAGCCATCCAAATCAAAGCTTCTTCATCCATCGGCTTCAAAGCTGCTTCTGCTCAGAAAAAAGGCAAGAAGTAATTTCCTTCTGAATGCCTAAAAAAGGGCCTGACATATCAGGCCCTTTTTTTAATGGCATCCAAGTTCGTCATTGCATTAGTCAGTCAACAGTTGGGTTCTTTCAGTCACCTTGATAGAATTCCGATTCCACTCTCTGGGGAGTGGTCTAATGGTAGGACAACAGATTCTGATTCTGTCAGGTGAGGGTTCGAATCCTTCCTCCCCAACCAACAAAAAAATTGGTCCCATCGTCTAGCGGTTAGGACACTGCCCTCTCAAGGCGGTAACAGGGGTTCGATTCCCCTTGGGACTACCAATCTTATATTCAATTAATCCTAGCCCGCTTGGCACTTTGTCACACGCCGAGAAGCATGAAAGCCTTGAGCACTCTCATTTATTGAGTTATTGAGAATCGTTGCAACTTTAGGTTAAGTTAGCCAAAAATTATCTAAAGCTTTTGCCGAAACGGGATCTGATCTCTTATTTAGGAACAACGATTCAAGAAAAGAGGAACCAATAGGTTCAGTCAATACGACATGACTTCCAGCATAAAGAGCGTTCCAAAGTAATGCGCGTCCATTTGAAGTGGTCACATCTGGCTGAGATAGTTCAAGTTTTGTAGTATGATCCCACCCAAGTTTTTCATTTTCTCGCTGCATTCTGAGTAAAATCTGTTGGTGAGATAAACCCGGTACGGCAAAGCAGGATCCCGTGAGCTCGGCATCGCGATCATGAAACGGCCCTCGACCCTCTTCATTGTTAAAGTGTCTTCCCCCTAAGATAGAGGGACTAATCAAATCACCCTGGGAACTCCAAATGAAACCACAGGCAATAGCGGCGACTTCTGCAATCCAGATCCAAGGTTCGTAGGTGGGCCGTTGTATATCAATTTCAGCATGGTCATGAATATTATTGGCCTCGCCCCTTTCACCGGTGTAATAAAGAGTACCTATAGATTGAGAGGTAGCCATTAAGCCTAGGGCCACTCCCTCGACTCGATTTCTAAATTGACTATAGTTAAGTGTTCCCCAAGCTTTACAACTCAGAGCGGGTCGATCTTGTAATCTAGCTGCTCGTTGAACTAAAAGATGACGAAGCGTTTCCAATCTAACCCATCATTTCGGAAATGCTTCGTCCCCCATGAATTCTCATGATGGCATCGCCGAACATAGAAGCTGTCGATAATACTTTGAGGCCCTTTAGGGCAGATAGCTTATCGATCGAAATGGGAATCGTATCAGTAACAACAATTTCATCTAAATGGGCTTCATTCAGACATTCCACGGCATTGCCAGATAATACCGGATGAGTAACCCCAACTCGGACTGAGCGAGCGCCAGCCTCTCTTAACATTCGACTCGCAGCTTTGATTGAACCGCCTGTAGAGATTTCATCATCATAAATGATCGCATCCATGTCTTTTACTTCTCCAATCAAAGCAACGCTGTGTGCTTGCTCTGAATCATCTGAACGACGTTTGTCGATGATAGCCAATGGAATACCTAATCGTTTGGCAAACGTTCCAGCAAACTTTGCGGCTCCAGCATCCGTAGCAACAATGACAGAGTTAGATAAATCTTTAGTCATAAAATATTGAGCCAGTATAGGGGAGGCTAAAAGGTGATCAGCAGGTTTTCTAAAGAAGCCTAAAATTTGAGGAGCATGCAAATTCATGGTCAAGACTCGATCAGCTCCGGCTGTCTCTAAGAGGTCTGCTACCAGTCTGGCTGTGATTGAAATACGTGCCTCATCTTTCTTGTCGCTACGGGCATATGGAAAGTAGGGTAATACTGCAGTGATGCGGGCAGCAGATGCAAACTTGAGAGCATCAATGAGTATCAAAAGCTCGAGTAAATGGTCACTGACGGGGGGCGTTGTGCTCTGGACTACAAATACATCACTTTCACGTACATTTTCTTCAATTTTAATCTTAATATTCTCGTTGCTGAATCGGGTTATTTTCAATTCACCTAACGGTATTCCCATGTGTCCTGCAATTGACTTGGCAAGATTTGGGTGACTGCCTCCAGAAAAAATCTTCATTTCTCCCAGCATAATCGCCCCTTTTACTATTCTAACGGAACCCAAGGTCTATGAAAACTAAATAAGACCATTTCCTTTTATTTTATGCGTTCAATTTCAACACCAACTGATCGAAGTTTATGGTCGAGATGGGCGTAGCCTCGATCAAGATGATAAATACGTTCAATCGTAGTGGTTCCCTCGGCAGCAAGGCCTGCAATGACAAGTCCGGCTGACGCCCTCAAGTCGGAAGCCATCACGGTAGTACCTGATAGAAGAGTGGGGCCATGAATGCGTGCAGTACGACCATCCATATCGATCGAGGCTCCCAAGCGCTGAAGTTCCATCACATGTTGGAATCTGTTTTCAAAAATATTTTCAATTATCGTAGATGTTCCATCGGCCTGTGTTAGGACAGCCATAAACTGAGCTTGTAAATCAGTGGGAAAATCCGGATAAGGAGCTGTACTGATATTAATAGGCTCAAGACGATCCGATGGCGAGCGCTCTAAATGAAGGACCTTTTTTGTTACATCGTAGCGGTATTTACATCCCGATCGTTCTATTACTTCTAAGAGGGATGACACATGCTCCAATACAACCCCTTGAAGGCACAACGAGCCACCGGTAATAGCTAGAGCGCATATGAAAGTACCTACTTCAATACGATCTGGAATGATCGTGTAATGAGTCCCATGAGCTTGCCGTTGTCCTTCAATTGCAAGAGTTGAAGTGCCGAGACCCTCAATTGGTATACCCATGCTAATCAAAAGAGAAATGAGATCAGAAATCTCAGGCTCTTTTGCTGCGTTTCTTAGAATAGTTTTCCCATCTGCAAGCGCTGCAGCGAGCAAACTATTCTCTGTTGCTCCTACACTAATATATGGAAAGGTATGGTCGATACCTTTCAATCTCTTCCCCGAAGGAAGCGAGGCTTCGACATAGCCATGGTGTATATCAATTGAAGCCCCCATTTTAGACATCACCTCTAAGTGGAGATCAATCGGCCTTGCACCAATAGAACATCCTCCAGGAAATGATATCGAAGCCTTTCCAAAGCGTGTTAGAAGTGGGCCTAAAACTAAAATCGAAGCCCGCATTGTTTTTACTAATTCGTATGGAGCCTTGTATTCACTTGGTTCATTACACGTTAGGGATTGAGTAATGGAAAGTAAAGATGGGGTCGTTTCGTGAGAAACATGAGTTCCCAAGGTACCTAGAACCTTTTCCATGGTTCGTATATCTACTACTGCTGGTAAATTCCTTAGAATTAATGTTTCATCGGTGAGTAAACATGCTGCCATGCATGGTAGTGCAGCATTCTTGGCTCCGGATATTTCTATAGATCCATCTAGGTGAGATCCACCACGTATAGTGATTTTATCCACGATCAACTCGGTATGTAATACGCTGTTGGTGCCCATCGATCAAATTGATTTCTTTAATTTGCGCTGGAGCTAGAACCTGTCTTTCGAGTTGATTCACTAAATGTTTCGCTAATTCAATAGGATTTTTAATACCCAAATCTGATAAAAGTTTTCCTCGAAAAGGATCAAGAATAACATCAAGATGAGCTTCGAGTTCCCTGAAGTCCATTACGACATCGAAACTATCTAGCCCTTCTCGCTCAACTACCACTTCGACCAAGTAATCATGACCCTCCCAAGTGCCATTTGGATGAAGAAAAACTATACCTAGAGGACGCTGGACTGCCGCCTCAAACACATATTTACTAGATTTTTCTTTCATTTAAAAACCCCAAGCCATAGTTACATTATCTATCGTCCCATACGGAGGCTAAACTTATCTATTGGAGTTTGCTTAATGAAAGATATTGGAACCAATTGGTCATCCCAAAATCCTCAGCGAGAGGAACTCGAAAGAGAAGTTCTTGATTTCGACGTTCTCTATGTCGGCGGGGGTCCAGGGAATTTAATAAGTTTATGGCATTTATTGAACAAAATTGACGAGGCCAAGAAAAACGGCCAACTCATCGCACCTCTTACTATTGGTTTGATTGAAAAAGGGGATCAAATTGGCGATCATATATTTAGTGGTGCTGTACTTGATCCTCGGGCCATTGAGGAAGCTATGCCTGATTATCTTGAGCGCGGGTTTCCTTCAGAAGGATGTGTAACACAAGAGGAAGTATGGTTTTTAACTTCTGAGAGACAGGGTGTACGGTCACCAGTTGTGCCACCTTTTCTCCACAATATAGGTCATCACATTATTTCTTTATCTAAAGTTTGTCGTTGGCTAGCCTCAGAGATCGAAAAGCGATCGATCGAGGGTGTAGATGTAATGATACTCCCTGGATTTTCAGCTATGAAAGTTCTATGGGAGAAAGAATCTGCAGGCACCCTTCGCGTTAAAGGAGTCCAAACGGCCGACAAAGGAGTGGATCGAAGCGGAAATCCCAAGTCAAATTTCGAACCTGGTAACTGCCTGCATGCAAAAATTACAATTTTTGGAGAAGGCCCTCGAGGTCATCTATCGAGAGAGCTAGATGAGGTCCTTAATTTACAATCTGCCGCTATTAACCCTCAGGTCTATGAAATGGGTGTCAAAGAAATATGGGAAGTTCCGCATGGAAATATCCAAGAAGGATTTGTTTTGCATAGTACTGGCTGGCCTCTTCCAGAGGGAGAGATAGGAGGATCTTGGGTTTATGCCCTTGCTAATAATAAAGTTTCTATCGGCTATGTTGTTAGCCTTGATTCTCGTGATCCCTTCGTTGATGGCCATTCAGTTTTACAGGCCTTTAAAAATCATCCCAAGATAGCCCCTTTTCTTAAAGGAGGCAAAATGATTCAGTACGGCGGGAAAGCTCTAGCAATCGGAGGTTGGTATTCTATGCCTCAACTTTCTTTTCCCGGGGGGATGTTAGTTGGAGACGCAGCCCAAATGGTCAATGCGGCCCGACTGAAAGGGATTCATCTAGCGATGAAAGGTGGGATGTGTGCAGCCGAAACAATCGTAACTTGTCTAGTAAGCCAAGATTTCTCGCTCAATCGTCTCAATAACTACTCTGAACTTTTTATGGGCTCGTGGGCAGGGGCAGAACTCTATACCTCTAGAAATTTTCACGGAATTGTTCAACATGGATTGACCCCATCTGCCCTAGCTAAACTAAATATTGCTCTTGTGAGTAATGGTTGGGTTCCCGGCGATCCGCTCCGCATTAATACAGATGCACATCAAACAGAAACTACTGAAAAATATTACGGAAAGAAAAGCCTGAAGCATTCTGATATTCACGACCTAATCAAGACAGAAAATCTACAATTCTCAAAGTTAGATGATGTCTATGCTAGTGGAACTAACCATGACGAACATCAACCATGTCATTTAAAGATTGTTAAGGGAAATGATGTATGTGTTGAATGTTATGAAGAAAAAGGAGCACCTTGTACCGTCTTTTGTCCTGCACAGGTTTACGAAATGCATCCGGATGCCTTAGGCCATGTCCATCAAGTTGATATTGCATTTTCCAATTGCGTTCATTGTAAAACGTGTGATATCAAGTGTCCTGAAGAAAATGTTATTTGGACACCTCCAGAAGGTGGAGGCGGACCCAAATATACTTTGTGTTGAGATCTTTATGAATCCCAAAATGCTTGATATTCTTTGTTGTCCTGTTTGCCAAGGGGATGTTGTCTTGTCTGATAACGAGATTGTCTGTACAGAATGTGGACTTCGATATCCTATCGAAGATGGTATCCCTGTCATGCTTTTGGAGAGAGCCCGAAAACCTTCATGACTCCCATTGACGCAACATCACTTAAAGAGCAGATTCAGAAATTAAAGGGTCTCAAAATCATCGTCTTAGGCGATTTCATTTTAGACCATTTTATTTTTGGTACAGTCTATCGACAGTCACCTGAAGCACCAGTTCCTATATTAGATATTCAATTCGATAAATTTATGCCGGGTGGCGCTGGGAATGTCGCAGTGAATTTGAAAAAATTAGGGTGCGACCCCATTCCTTTTGGGGTTCGAGGGGTGGACGAGGCAGGTGAAATATTGGCTCAGCATCTAATAGAAGCAGACATCTCTCTTTCGGGCTTATTTCTCGATTCACATCGTCCTACCACTACTAAAACACGACTGATTGAACTGCCTAATCATCATAGGATGCGATATGACCGAGAGACTCGTGAAAATCTTAATCCTATTTTGCGCAACGATCTAGTTCGATCAATTTTAGACACACTACCTAATGTTTCAGCCGTTCTAATTTCAGATTACGCAAAAGGCGTTATAGATGAAATATTGGTGAATCTAATTCATGAGGCCTGTCAATCTCACAACATCCCATGGATTGTAGATCCAAAACCACAGCATAAGGATTTTTATCGTAATGCTAAATTATTAACTCCTAATTCGCAAGAAGCTTCAGATTTAACTGGGCTACCGTGTAATTCTGATGAAGAAGTCGAACATGCCGGTAGAAAACTTATCTCCGAACTGAACCTTGGGGGTTTACTAATTACACGCTCAAATAAGGGTATGTCACTTTTCCCTTCGCCCACAGCGGCAGTAATTCATGTACCTACGCTCGCTCGTAAAGTGATAGACGTCAGCGGAGCCGGCGATACGGTGATTTCGGTGTTCACAGCAGTTCTTGCTTCGGGGGCCTCCTGGGAAATAGCGGCTTCTCTAGCTAATTTAGCTTCAGGAATAGTTGTCTCTAAGGTTGGAACCAGCTTTGTGACGCAGGACGAACTTTATCAGGCTTTGATTAGTTAAGTTCAACTGAAAGATGAAAGAGGGTTCCCATAGGAACCCTTTCTTTCATAGGCTCAAAAGCCAAGGTGAAGGTAGTTGTTTCTTTAGATTTTACCCCTCTGATCCAAGTTCCCCCCCCGGCTACGCCCAGCAGGACACCCTCTTCATTGAAGACCGCGATCGAAAAGTAAGGATGCTTTTCTATGTTACTTGCATTGGTGACTTGGACATCAGCTTTGATCTTAACTTGTGAACTCTTCAAAAAAAATAGAGACTTCTGCTGTGTGAAACTAATGTGATTGATAATGAGGCCATCAACTTCGTTTTCAACGCGGATAATTTTGTCCCATTGAAACGGTAGTTTTGAATGCCCTAAGCTTTTTAGAGGGGAAGTCTTTTCATCAGCTGGATTTTTAAGAATGGATTCTTGTTGATCTACATTACGTATTTGAAGGGGTGCACATGAACAAGCTAAAATCATACCCAGGAAAGCACAATTTTTATATATTTGGGTAGGGTTTATGTTCATAGTTTGCCTCTCTTGAATATACCAAGCATCATAATCTCAGTCTAAAACTATGGTCTATAAAGTTCTTATGAAACAGTCCTTGGAGTATCTCTTGGGACTCTTTAGACTAGATATTCACAACAAATGATAGGTGCCATTGTGGCCTCCGGTGTGTTTTTAACGGTTGAAGGAATAGAGGGATCTGGCAAAAGTACCCAGATGCTTCTCTTGTCTGAGCGTTTGAGGCAGATGGGATTACCTTTAATTGTCTCTAAGGAGCCAGGAGGTACATCACTCGGTATACAAATTCGAAAAATTTTACTAGATCGAGATCCTAAACTAGAAACATGTTCACCCGAATCAGAACTCCTTCTTTTTTATGCAGACCGGGCGCAACACCTCAAAGAAGTTATCCGTCCTGCTCTTTCTGAAAATAAAATTGTTTTAGTTGATCGATTTGAAGATTCCAGTCGTGCCTATCAGGGTACCTTGGGTGTTTCCAAGATTCTATTGGATCAGCTTTCAGAAACTATAATTGGATCCACAAAGCCCCATCTTACTATTTTATTGGATATAGAATCGAAGTTTAGTCTACAACGCGTAGAAAGCCGAAATTTATCCTTAGGCGGTGAATTCAGTGAACGGCGTTATGACCAAGAAGCCTTGGATTTTCATCAAGAAGTCCGTCGCCGTTTTTTAGATATTGCTCATCAAGAACCACATCGAATTCATATTGTTAAAGCCCACCGCTCTCCTGATGAGGTTTTTGAAGCGGTATGGGATCGAGTATCGAAAACCCTCAAAGCTCATGGTCATCTGGTTTCCTGATGCCACCTCGTTTAATAGGCCATAGTGCGATACGTTCACAATTAGCAAAGCGATTTGAGACACAAACCTTAGCTAAAACACTCCTGTTTCAAGGTCCAGATTCAATTGGGAAAAAGCTCGTCGCTTTAGAGTTAGCACAAAAAGACCTTTGTGAAAAAAAAACAGGATGTGGTACATGCGAGGCTTGTCGTTTATATCTACAAACAAATTTTATCGATACACCCCCTCCGAATCTTCTTTTTATTGCACCTGAGGGTAAAGCGGGCCAGATTAAAGTCGAAAGTCTTAGACATGCACATAGTCTTGAGGGGGGTATTTTCGAATGGTTAGGCACTTCTCTTGGGTCTAGCCTGCACAAATTTGTCATTATTGACGATGCACATCAACTGAATAGTACTTCAGGAAATATGTTACTCAAACTCCTCGAAGAGCCACCTAAAAATGTATATTTTATTTTGATTACTCATCGACCCGAGGCCATGCTTCCAACTATCAAAAGCCGTTGTGAGCGAGTAGTACTCTCACCTTTAGGTTCTAATGAAATTGAACAAATTGCTCTATCCCAATCTTGGGATAGAGGAGAAATAATGACCATGCTTTCCCTTGCGAATGGTACTTGTCGCTATATTGATAGCGAGCGATACGATCGAGTTCATCTTCAGATGAATACCTGGCTCAAGATACTAGAGGGGAAGGGTGATCTTCGAGATATCGATAATCTTTTAGAGCAAAAGAAACAAGATGAAGATACAGCATCAAACCTTTGGTTACGAGAGTCACTTGAATTACTTTTGAGTATTGTCAACGATGTGAAGCGTATTCAGGATGATGCGGAACCTAGGTTACTTTTTTATGCTGATAGATTAAGAATTATAAGCGAGCGAGAGATACCCCTGCGACAACTTGAAGAAAAACTCTTTGATGCCTTAAGGCATGTCGACAGGAATCCTTCCGCTATTATGGTTCTTCAAGAGATCGCTTTTTTAATGCCTTAGGTAGGAAGTGGCTCTTCGTGTTTGCACTCCGGACATAACAGCACCGTAATGGGGTCTTTGCCCCTCGGTTTTCTTACCTTTTCGCCCATATAGGAATTGGAGCATTGTGGACAAGAAATAGGTCGCGGTTTATCCCATGTAATAAAGTCACATTTTGGATAGTTAGTACACCCATAAAAGATTTTGCCAAATCGACTTTTCCGAGGAGAAATATCTGATTGACACTTAGGACACTGGAAGCCCTCAAGAATTTCTCGCTTGACTGTTTTACATGTTGGATAATGCTCGCAACAGGTGAAAAGACCATAGCGTCCCCATCGTTTAACAAAATACCCATCGCCGTTAGGACATTTTTCTTCCGTACGTTCGTCCGGAGGAGCTGGAATGCCCTTTGGATCTGCCTTCACGATACCTTTGCAATCCTTGGGTCCATTAGGACAAGCCCAAAAAGGACCATATTGTCCGCGTTTAAGTATCATGGGTGTTGCACCACAAAGCGGACACTCAGGGGGGTCAATATTGGGGTCAATTTCCTCTAAGTCTCTTGTGTAGTCACATGTATGTATATCAACCGCTTCTTCTATTTTTTTCTTTTTTGTTTTTTTAGGTTTTTGATATCGCGTACATCCTAAAAACAAACCATTACGACCGATTCGTTTGATTAACTTACCGCCATGCTCTTCCCCGCACTTAGGACACGTCTCACCCGTAGGTACTCCTGCCTTTAAATCCTGCATTTTCTTACCAGCTGAATTAACTAGTTTGATAAAAGGCTTATAGAACTCGTGGAGAGTAGCCGCGTATGTTTTTTTACCTTCTTCGATTAAATCTAGATCTTCCTCGAGGTGTCGGGTGTAACCCATTTCCATAAGTTCTTGAAATCCTTCTACTAGCAGATCACCAACTACCATTCCAAGTTGCGTTGGCTTAAATGATTTTTCAATTTTGACTACGTACTCTCTCTTTTGAACAGTTTCTATAATGGCCGCATAAGTACTTGGACGACCAATACCTTCTTTTTCTAATTTCTCAATAAGGGATGCATCGTTATATCGTGCAGGAGGTTTAGTAAATTGCTGATTAACATCGGTATTAACGAGTTCAAGTATTTCGTTAGGTTGTAGATCGGGTAGCCCGATAGATTCTTCTTCTTCCTCCTCGCCTTGATTTTTAGTCGCATCTTTAATGCTTTCTGCCATAGACTCTTCTTCGTCAGCTCTGTAAACACTTAGCCATCCAGAAAATCGTTCAATTTCACCCTTAGCCTCAAAGATTACTTCTTGTTTATTGGTTAAAGTGCTCGAAGCATTGACGGTTGTAAGATCGAAACGAGAAGATTCCATTTGCGAGGCTACAGCCCGGCGCCAAATTAGTGCATAAAGTCTGAACTGTGAAGGATCTAGGTGTCCCCGGATGGACTCGGGAGTTCGATTAAAATCGGTAGGGCGTATGGATTCATGGGCATCTTGAGCATCCGATTTTCCCTTATAGATGCGCGGTTCTTTAGGGAGGAACTCCTTTCCGTATTTTTGTTCAATGAACCCTCTGGCACCTTCAATAGCTTCGGATGCCATGCGTGGAGAATCAGTTCGCATATAGGTGATCAGACCAATTGGTTCTCCTGAACCTAAGTCGACACCCTCATAAAGACGCTGAGCAGTTTGCATAGTTCGCGTTGCACCGAAACCTAATTTATTAGAAGCTTCTCGTTGAAGAGCCGCAGTAGTAAATGGAGCTGCCGGATTTCGACGCTTTTCCTTTGTGTTCAAATCTGTAATTGTATATTTAGCTTTTCTAAGTTCTAGATGAAGAATCTGAGCATCTTTTTCGTTACCAATTCTAATTTTCTGCTCCGCGTTTCCAAATTGAATCATCTGGTCGTCTATTTTTTTTAGGCGCATCCAAAAAGTCGAAGGTTTAACATTTCGCAGGGGTTTAAACTCACCTTTGAATATCCAATATTCAATGGGCTTGAAGGCTTCAATTTCTCTTTCTCTGTCCACAATTAGTCGTAAGGCAATGCTCTGGACTCGGCCTGCACTAAGACCCCGTCGGACCTTATCCCATAAAACTTTTGAGACTTTATATCCCACAAGGCGATCCAAGACACGACGTGCTCTTTGAGCATCTACAAGGTGTTGATCAACATCTCTAGGATGTTGCATAGCCACCTTAATTCCATTGGGTGTTATTTCATTAAATAAAATACGGTGAACCGGTAGATTTTTAGGAGGTTTGATAACTTCGAGTAAGTGCCAAGCTATGGCTTCTCCTTCTCGATCAGGATCTGTTGCTAGATAGATTTGATCTGCTGATTTAGAAAATTTTCTAAGTTCAGCGACATTCTTTTTTTGACGTTCGGGGATCTCATAATATTCTTCAAAATCATTTTCGACATCAATGGTCTCTCTTTTGCCCTCAGTTAATGTAATTGTTTCTTGTGGAGGAAGATCTCGAATATGACCAGCCGAAGCTAAAACTTTAAAATCTTTTCCTAGATATTTACTGATAGTTTTAGATTTAGTTGGACTTTCAACAATAACGAGTTTCACGAGGGCTTCGTCTCCACATAAGGGTTAATAGCGGATAATGAGGCATCCCCATAGGGGTCTGTCAATAGGTCTTTCGTTGACCAATCTCTTTATGGGGGGGGTCAAAACCACATGAACCCCAATGATTCATTAGGTAATTTGTTGGTTCAAAAAAAATGTATTTTGCCCAAGGAGATTGCCGCTACCTTCAACCATCGGACAGTTCAGGTAAACATAAGGGGCCACTGCCCTTTGAAATCACACTTTGCGAGTTTTGGAGTTCGCTGATAAACTAATAAATCACGAAAATCGACTTAAAACCGAGGGTTCCCATGTCTCGTCAATGCTTTGTCTGCGGAAAAAAACCACAATTTGGTAACAATGTTTCACACTCTAATAATGTGACTAAACGTCGATGGAATCCCAATCTCCAAACTGTTCGGGCTTTTGTTGACGGCGTACCCAAACGTATTTCGGTTTGTACTGCTTGTATTCAGGCAGGAAAAATTACTAAAGCGCCTAGAGGGTTAAGTCGCGTAAAAAAAACCGCTTAGTTTCTTTGGGTTTTTTCTCCAAGGGTTAGGTAAGGATCATGATTCTCGCCCTCGATTCTGCCACCGAAGTTATTTACTTAGCTGTATTCAATGATACAAAATCCTTTTGTGTGGCCATCCCGTCTGAGAAAGGGAAGCGTCATAGTGCGCTCCTAATGGCGTCCATAAATACATTATTTGAAAAGCATAATTTGGATCGTGATCAGATTCAAGGTGTGGTCTGCGGAGTGGGTCCAGGTGGATTTACTAGTTTACGAGTGGGAGTTGCCACGGCTGAGGGACTAGCCGTTGGCGGTTTACCTTCCTGGAGCTTTACTTCATTTGAACTTCGTCATGCCGCACTCAATCTTGATCAACACATTCCCCTTTGCTGGATTGCTCTTGAGGGCCAACGTGGCGATTTGTTTGTTCAACCTTGGAGCCACGAGGCCCCTCTAGCACCTGCCACATTGATGTCTATTCAGCGCTTCAAAGAAACAGTAGGACAAGATCCTTGGTGGGTACCTAACTCTGTATCCACAAATATACAGAACTTTACTAGTCCATTATCTTTGTCTGCCCAAGAGGAAGTAATAACGCTCCAAGGTTTGGTAGACATTAGTAGATTAAAAATTAAAATGACACCTCAGAAACCACTTGTACCAATTTATATTCGCGAAACGGACGCAGAGATACACTTAAGATCATCTAGAAGCAACACTTCTTCTCTAAAGTGATAGAACCATGAATCACCTAACTCCCTCAGATGCTTACCCCTCTTGGATCAGCGAACTCGAAACACATATTTTTTCTAATCCTTGGCCCCCCTTATCCGCTCAAGAAATTTTATTTATTGAAGCTCCATGGGCTTATGCTCGATGGAGCCTCAACGTGATTGCAAAAGAGGCTGAACTGTTGCGAGTTCAAACTAATCCCTCTCAGCAAAGAAAGGGGAAAGCTAAACAGCTGCTTCTATCTAGCGAACGATACTTCATGGATCTTGAAATCGAGCATTTATTATTAGAAGTCCGAGAAAGTAACACGGCAGCCCTTAAACTCTATCAAAACCTTGGCTGGTCTTTTTTTCATGAAAGAATTGCGTATTATCCAGACGGCGAAAATGCTCATCTCTATGAAAAATGGCTTTAGATCAGATAGCCTTGTTATGAGGTACTAATTTGAATTTGCAACCAAAACGTGAACCAGAACTTACTCGTCTCTATCTTGGAGCAGGACTCGTTGCTGTCATTTGGGTTATTTTTGGAATCTATAAGACACTCAGTGCTCAAGTAGGCGGTAGCCTTGATGCCCCATCGAGATGGATTTTAGTTGGCGTAGGTATCATAAATGTCATTGCGATTGCTGCACTACTCTTTATGTTGGTTCGCATTATTGCCAAGTTATATTTTGAGAGGCGGCGGGGCATTCTAGGATCAAAACTAAGATCACGATTAGTTACTACTCTTTTTGCAGTCAGTATTATTCCGAGTCTTATACTTTTCTTTGTTGGACGCAACTTTATCTCTAAAAATGTTGATCGCTGGTTTGAGCCCGAAGTTCAAAATGTGCTTTCGAGCGGAAAGAAAATCGCTGATGAACTGGAGCGTACTTACCAGAATCGTTTATCAAATGCATCTTTAGAGGTCAAAAAGACTCGGAATTTCTCTTCCCTCAAATCTAAAGACATTGGTGTGGATCTATTGGGGTCTCTCTCCAATAAAGATGGACGAGCTTGGCAACTTAAAACTGTAGATATTAAAAACGGATTGAAATCTCCATTGTGGCCCAAAACGACAGCTATAAAAAAAAGAATTATCTCTCCGGAAGGAGAGTGGATTTTTCAGAATATTGATCAAAATGGGGAACGATGGGTTATTGGGGTTCTAATTCCATTGGAAACTTACAATCGGATTCTCACCATACGTCAACGCTACCGAGAAGAGAGCGATTTGATAAGCGCACGAGAAGTGATTGAAATCCTGCCTCAACGTACTTTTACTTTATTAACTCTCCTCACGCTTTTTATTGCTGTATGGTTCGGACTCGCTCTTGCCAAATCCTTATCGGAACCTATCCGAAGTTTAGCAAAAGCAGCTCAACGGGTAGGATCTGGTGATTTAGATGTTGATTTAGCCATTACCGGTGAAGATGAATTAACATTCTTGGCACAAAGTTTTAATGCCATGACGCGTGACTTAAAAAAAAGTCAGACATCCATACAAGAACAATCTCAAAATATTGAACAACAACGTCTCTACCTAGATAAGTTATTAGATACTCTTCCAGTCGGAGTCATTAGTTGGCGCGCGTCCGGAGAGTTAGCTATTATGAATAATTCTGCTTCTCATCTGTTTGGATTGAAAATATTTCGACACGATCTTCAAAAATGGGACGCTATTAAAGATTTACCAGGCATCGATACGCTTCATCGATTAAAAGAAACCGTCAAAGAAACCGGCCGACGTCTTCAGGAAGAATTTCGTATTGGTGGAGAAGGCGAGGGCCGACTTATTCGTGCCATCTTGGAACTCCAGTCTGATGGGGGAATTCTAGCTGTTCTCGAAGATTTATCTCTCCTAGCGCAAGCAGAAAAGCGGGCTGCTTGGCAGGAAGTGGCTCGACGTATGGCGCATGAAATCAAAAATCCCCTGACTCCGATTCAACTCACAGCCCAATTGATGCTCCGAAAAAGCAGAGAGGGTCGTTTAGATATTAGTTCCGTTGAGGAAGGTTCTCAAACCATATTGTCAGAAGTCGCAAGTATCTCAAATCTTGTTGATAGTTTTTCCAAATTCGCAAGGCTTCCAACACCCGTTCTTCAAGCATGTAATCCTATTGATTTACTTCGATCTGTCTCGGCTTTATATGAACCTAATCATCCTGGGATCCAATGGTCTATTACTTCCGATCCAAGTTGTACTTTTGCTAAGTGGGATCAAGATATGATCAAACGAGCTCTCATTAATTTGATTGACAATGCGCTATCGATATTGAATGAGCATCCGCCTGTTCGAGAGTCACCAACAATTCGACTTATACTAGAGCGTACAGGATCTAAAGTCTCGTTTAAAATCGAGGATAACGGCCCTGGTGTAAGACCCGAAAATCAGGAGCAGCTCTTTGAGCCTTATTTCTCAATGAAGCGAAAGGGTACAGGACTAGGTCTTGCAATTGTTCAAAAAATCGTTGAAGATCATGGTGGAACAGCCCACTATGAAGCATTACCAAAGGGAAGTCGTTTTGTCCTTACTCTTCCTGTTTAGTGATTATCCAAAAAGATTCTTAAATTCATCTTGGCGAGCCATGACATCTCGGTGACTCAAGTCCAATTTAAGGGGTGTGACGCTGATCCATTGATCTAAGACTGCATCTGCATCGCAACCTTCTTGTCGAGAATAGGTAGGAGCGCTTTCTCCACCAATCCAATAGTAAGGTTTACCTCGAGGATCATTTCTTTGTTCGACAACATCGTGATATGCCCGATTATCTTGACCCGTTAATCGAACACCGATGGGTTTCTGTTGGGGGAAATTGATATTCCAAATAGTTTGTTGCGGTAGTGGCATTTTTTCCCACTGCTCTAAAAATTTTGTCAAGAAAGGCTTAGTATTTTTGAGATCACCTTTAGTTGTTAAAGAAAAAGCCGCCGATCGCGCTCCAAGTAGACACCCCTCAATAGCTGCTGCCACCGTACCAGAGTAGAAAACATCTTCTCCTAAATTCCAACCATAATTGATTCCACTGAGAACCCAATCTGGTTTTCTTTCCAACTTATTATAGAATGCCAAATTGACACAATCAACAGGAGTGCCATCACATGAATAACGATCGGAACCCAATTCGTTCATTCTGACTGGAACGTGGAGAGATAGGGCGCTTGATATAGCGGATCTATTCCGATCTGGAGCAATAACAACAACTCTGCCAAAGGCTGAGGCTATTGTGGCCAAAAGATCGATACCTTCAGATTGAATCCCGTCGTCATTAGTAACTAAAATAAGTCGTTCGCTCATTGTTCCTCGATTACGATAAGGTATGTTTATATATTCTCACTTAAATAGCCCTTCCATAACTCTTTCTTCATTTCTTTATTCGACCTTATGGCTAAAGAACATCCTCATTCCCCTCCAGCACTTGAATTTCAAGACGGACTTTTTCACCAAGCTATGAATTTACTCAAGCAAGCTGGATACAAAAGAACTGCTCATCGAGAAGCCTTGATCAGATTTTTTATTAAGAATCAGGGACCTTTCTCCACCGATACCGTCCAAGGAATGAATAAGAATTTAGACAAGGTCACTATCTACCGCTCCTTAGCTAAATTTGAAGAGATAAATCTCTTAAGACGAATTGACTTTGGAGATGGAATTATCCGTTACGAGTCAAATCTCCGAGATAGTGACCATCACCATCATGTGGTTTGTATTAAATGCTCTAAGGTGGAAGCAATCGAACATTGTGAGATTAACGGTATTGAGCAAATAGAAAAACAAACAGGCTTTACCTCACTGCGCCACTCTCTGGAATTTTTTGGAGTATGTCCTCAATGTCAATAATTTCTAAGGTGCACTGATGAATAATAAAACTCCTATCAATTATGAGTCTTATTTAAAGATTTCTGAATTAACAGGCCTCCAATCTCCTTTATCGCAGCCTATGTCTCATGACGAAATGCAATTTATTGTGGTTCATCAGGCTTATGAATTATGGTTTAAACTTCTTACACATGAGATCAAAGCAATGATTTCTTGTCTTGAGCAAGGAAATTTATCACAATCAATTTCTATTATGAAAAGATGTAATGAAATCACTACTGTCTTAAATCAACAGATACTAGTTATGGAAACCATGAGTCCTACATCTTTTCTTGGATTCAGAAATCTCCTTAATCCAGCCTCAGGCTTACAAAGTTATCAATTTCGATGCCTAGAGTTTATGTCTGGATTAAAAAATGAGCGCTACCTTGGACTCTATGAGGCAGGTTCTGTTGGTCATAATGCGCTGACTAAAGCTTTTCTCGAACCGACGATTTGGGATGCGTTTATGAAGTATCTCCAACTACAAAGATTTACGACTGAAGAAGAAAAAGATCAATTGGCATCGTTAAAAATAATTTATACCAACCCAAAGTGGGATTCACTTCATTTCTTTTGCGAATCTTTGATGGATTATGACGAATCTTTCAGGGTCTGGCGACATCGCCATTTTTTGATGGCGGAACGCATGATAGGTTTCAAGCCGGGCACTGGACAACAAGAGGTCAGTAAAATTAAAAATGAAGATTCTACTCCCTTACCTCCAAGCGAATCGGGGCAAGCCTTTAGAGAGGCAGGGGTTCATTATCTAAAGAGCCGAACAGAGCCCAAATACTTTCCCCTACTTTGGGAAGTCAGGATGCACTTGGTCTAGTATCATCCACTGAAGTTTTATTTTAAAAAATTTAATCTAGATTGGTCGGCGCGACAAGATTTGAACTTGCGACCCCTACCACCCCAAGGTAGTGCGCTACCAGGCTGCGCTACGCGCCGAATTTATAACTTTAAAGGTGTTGAAGAGATTCGTCAAGTAATGATAATCGGACGACTCAATTGATCGATCATTTCACGAAGAGACGCTTTTGCAACCTGAATCTGTTCTCGTCGTCTCATTTGCATCATGAGATCGCTATCTGTATCTTTATCTGTGATGACTATTGAATTCTGATCCAGTAATATTTCATTATGAGGAACAAAGATGTCAGGATCTTGAGGCAGAGTAATTTTAGAAGCTTCTCGGGCGGCCTCACGAATAGATAAACCGGAATCGATAAGTTGCCTCATCTTTTGAAAAATAGGAAGATCATCGCGGTGGTAGTATCTTAAATTCCCTTGGCTCCTTTTCGACTTGAAAGACTCTAGATTGAGTTCCCAATACCTCAGATCTTTAGGTGTAACACCAATAATTCGAGCTGCGTCACCAATTTTAAACCATAGTTGTTGCATTAATTTTCCCGATGTTCAATGCCTAATGCTTTAAGGCGTTTATATAAATTTGATCGGTCGACCCCAGCTTTTTCAGCAACTCGAGTCATATTTCCTTTTTGTAGTTGGATTTCTCTCTCCAAATATATCTTCTCAAACCAATCTCTCGCATCTTTAAGTGTGGCGAATTCAGGAAATGAGAAGGGATCAATATTATGTATTTGTCGAGAAGGAAGAGGAAGCAAATCTCGTTTATGGATTTCAGATGTACGCGACAAAATCATGGCACGTTCCATCAAATTTTTTAGTTCTCGAACGTTGCCCGGCCAATCATGCGAAGTGAGAATGCTACGCGCTTCTGGGGTTAGACTTTTGGGATTCTTCCCATAATGTTTGGCAATTTGTTTAATAAACAACTCGCACAGAGGCAGAATGTCTTCTGGTCGCTCTCGGAGTGACGGAACTCTCAGTGGGACTACAGCGAGTCGAAAATACAGATCTTCTCTAAACTGGCCCAACTTAATTAACTCGCCAAGATCTTTGTTGGTAGAAGCAATGACGCGACAATCAACTTTAAGTGATGTATCAGATCCAAGGGGGGTAATTTGTCCCTCCTGAAGAGCCCGAAGTACCTTGGCTTGAGTTCGAAGTGACATATCGCCTATTTCATCGAGGAATAGCGTTCCCCCATCGGCTTCCCTGAAGCATCCACGGGCATCTTTGAGAGCCCCAGCGAAACTTCCCCTAATATGGCCAAATAATTCACTTTCAATAAGATCATCTGAAATAGACGCACAATTAACTACAATAAAAGAGTTTAGCGAGCGAGTACTTTTTTGATGAATGAGTCGTGCAATATCCTCTTTGCCCGATCCATTCTCACCAGTGATAAGAACACGCCCATTGGAAGCTGATATTAAAGTGATATTTGATAGAAGATCCCGCATGATGGAGCTTTCAGCGATAAAAAAACGCTCTTGTTCCACAAGTAACTTGAGTTTTTTATTTTCGCGCTCTAATTTCGATTGGCGAATAGCATTATTCGATATAAGCAGTAGTCGCTCTAAATCGATCGGTTTTTCTAGAAAATCAAATGCACCATGTTTAGTTGCTTCTAAAGCAGTATTGATTGTTCCGTGACCACTAATCATAATCACAGGTAATCCGGGCTGAATCTTTTTAAGCTCTTGAAGGGTTTTCAGCCCATCAAGTCCAGGTAGCCAGACGTCCAATAACACTAGGTCAATGGCATCACCATCGGGCCCCCCGATAAGATCGATTGCTTTTTCCCCATTATCAGACCGTAGGACCTGATAGCCCTCATCTTTCAGTGCAGTACTGAGGGATTTTCTGATCCCAGGTTCGTCATCAACAAGCAGGATAGTTTTAGAGACTTGCATTGGAAAAGATTAGCGTACTCATGGATAAAGTTGTAATTATTACCATGATGCAAAGTGGTTAAAACATGGGAAAATAGTCATCTATGCTCATTGATGCTCATTGTCATTTGACGGGGACTTATCTGGCCGAGTCTCAGGTTGCTCCAACCCTTGACCGCGCTCAAGCCCAAGGGGTGACTGGATTCATTGCCGTAGGGACTAGTCTTGAAGATTCTCGCGCGGTCCTTGACTTGACTCAAAAAGGACCGAACATTCAGGCTAGTCTTGGAATTCATCCGCACGAAGCAAAAACATGGGATCAAGATACGGAGGCTGAATTAGAGTCCATGCTCTTAAATCCGTCTGTTCGATTTGTTGGTGAAACGGGTCTAGATTTTCATTATGATTTGAGCCCTCGTGATCAACAAGAAGAAGTTTTTCGATATCAAATTAGACTAGCTAAAAAAATTAACAAGCCCCTTATGATACATACGCGAGAAGCCCCAAGTGACACCCTAAGAATTTTGAAAGAAGAAGGTGCCGAAGAAGTTCGAGGTATTATTCATTGTTTTTCTGAAGATTTACATTTTGCTAAGCATGCCGTTGATCTAGGTTTCTACATCAGTTTTTCAGGAATACTAACTTTCAAAAAAGCAGACAGTATCCGTGAGGTAGCTCAATGGGTTCCCGAAGACCATATTCTAGTGGAGACGGATGCCCCTTTTCTCGCTCCGGCGCCTCACCGAGGAAAGCCCAATGAGCCGGGATTTGTTCGCTTAACAGCCGAAGCTCTTGCAGGCCTGCGAGGTCTTTCGCTTCATCAATTGGCTGATATTACAACTAAGAACCTAGGGACACTATGCGGCTGGCATCCATCGTCTTTATAACCCTTGATCTTATTTCTCAGAGTTCAAAGCCGCTTCCATGGGCAACTGCTTCCTCGAGATTTATTCTTCAAACTACAAAAATCAATCCAGTCAATTTATCTCTAGTTAAATTACCTGTCTTCACTGGAGATCGTCGTATCGAGATCCGAGATGACGGTACGCTAGAGATTATCGATCAACGAAAACAAATCATTTGGCGCGGATCTCTTCCTGGACGGCGTTCGAAAATTTGGCTTGAGGCTGGGACCCCACTATCTTTGGAGGAGTTAAAAGCCCTTCGTTTCCCAGAATCCACTTTGTATCGCAACCTGCATTACACAGATGGGGACCCGCGACTCTTCCTTAATCACCTTATTTGGTTCATTGATGATGGAGAGAATTATCTTACTTGTTTAAATCCTATTACATTGAAGATTGAATATCTGAAGTTACCTGAAGCAAGAGGATTAGAATTCTTATTTGCTCCCTCTGGAATTGTTTTAATCACTCTAGATAAACAATGGCTCATCCCATGGATAGATCTCAATGAAACTATCAGAACCTTAAATGTTCCCTATCCGAAAGATCAATTAGGTACAGCCTTTAAGCCATTTCCAAGTGGCCAAAGCCAAGGGGTTCAAAATTTACGATCTAATCCCATCGAAGACCAACCTAAAGTAAGAGTTAAATAAGAAGCCCATCCCAAAGGTGCTGTGTTCCCCCATAAACTAAGGATTCTTTTTCATTTGGTGCGTACTAATGCCGCTAGGGCCAGAGATACAAAAAATGTTTTCTAAGATTGCCCGAAGATACGACTTCGTCAATCACACCCTTTCATTGGGAATGGATTTTTATTGGTGGCGCCGTATGGCCCAGATAAGTGGTGCAGCCCCCCGTAAATTGTTTCTTGACGTTGCAGCGGGAACAGGGGATTCGTCAATTGCTATAGCACGTTTAGGAGCTGAGGTAATAAGTACAGACTTCACTCATAATATGCTTCGTTACTCAGTGACGAAAAGTTATAAAAAAAATCTACAACAGAAGATTTGGGGATTCGCTGATGCAGATGCGCAGCAACTTCCGTTTAAGTCATCTAAATTTGACGGAATCACCGTGTGCTATGGAGTTAGAAATATTGAAAATAGAGCTAAAGCCTTTAAAGAATTTCTTAGGGTACTCAAACCTCAAGGTAAATTGACTATTCTTGAATTTTCTACTCCACCTAATTTAATATTCAGAAAAATCTATGATCTATATAGTTTTTATATACTTCCACGAATAGGCTCTCTGATTGCGGGCGATCGTAATGCCTACAATTATCTTCCAGAAAGTATCAGAACCTTTCCCGATCAAGCCTCACTCGCTAACGAATTGAAAGACAGCGGATTCAAAACTATTCAATGGATTAATCTCACAGGTGGAATTGTTGCTATACATTCCGCTGTTAAGGAGTAATATCTTAATTATGAAAAAACTTAAGATTAATCTCCCTACAAATCTTCTTCAATCTGTTCTCAATGCAAAACCGGTTGACGGATCAAGCAAATCTCCTGATACATCAAAATCCTCTGACAAGAATGTAGATACAACGAAGGTCAAGATGTCTACAAAACCGACAACGAAACCTTCTAATTTAGGATTTACAAGAAGTAGCAATCGGGGCAAATAGTTAAAGAAGAGAACGACCCGTCATCTCACTAGGTTGAGCAACGCCCATAAGGGTAAGAAGTGTAGGTGCTACATCTTGAAGGGCACCCTCTTTATGTAAAGTAAGTCCCTCGGTGGAATGTGAAACAACAACTATCGGAACAGGATTCATGGTGTGGGCTGTGTGGGGGTTTCCTTCTTCATCTAGCATGGATTCACAGTTGCCATGATCAGCTGTGATCAAAAGCGCACCCTCTGCTTGAAGAGTTGCTTCAGCAATATCATGTATGCTTTGATCTAAGGTTCGGCAAGCAGATTCAGCTGCTCTTAAATTACCAGTATGACCAACCATATCTCCATTAGCCAGATTGCAGACCAACAGGCGGTAGTTCTTTGAGTTAATAGCATTGATGAGCCCCGATGTGACTTCGGGACAACTCATGGCTGGTTGCAAATCATAAGTAGCTACCTTAGGCGAGGGAATGACACAGCGATCTTCCCCTTCATAAAAACTTTCTTCACCACCATTAAAAAAATATGTAACATGAGCGTATTTTTCACTTTCCGCAGTTCTGAATTGCTTCCAACCTTTTCGGCTAATAATTTCTCCAAGAATATTGGTTAATGGTGTCTTCGGATACATTACTTTTAAATAAGGACTCAAGGCATCATCATAGGAAGTTAGTGTAATGACTTGAACTGTTGGTTGAGAACCGGTATTGAAGGATTTAAAATCTGGCATGACCAGTGCATGAGCAAGTTGCCTCATGCGGTCAGCACGAAAGTTAAAAAATAAAACTATATCCTCGTCTTCGATCGGATGAAACGACTTAAGTTTTACTGGTGAAATGAATTCATCAGTCTCACCTCGATCATAAGCCTCCTGAAGTGCTACGAGAGCCTCATCTGTATTAAATTTAGACTCACCATAAACCAGTAGTCGATAGATACTCTCCGTCCGCTCCCATCTTTTATCTCTATCCATAGCGGTATAGCGTCCACACAAAGAAGCAAGAGTAACCAGGGGTAACCGGTCTAAATGCCCCTGAAGTCGATTTAGGTACGTCTCTGCGCTTTTTTGCAGTGTGTCGCGACCATCTAAGAAAGCATGAATAGAAGTAGAAAGCCCTCTATCCTGAGCCCATTGAGCTAGGGTATATAAATGTTTTTCGTGACTGTGGACACCTCCATCGCTTAAAAGTCCAATTAGATGGAGTCGTTTATTTGAAAGTTTGAGATTTCTCTCGAGTTCGGCCAAAGATTGCCTCGTTAAAAATAAACCCGTCCGAATATCTTCATTGATTAAGGTTAAATCCTGTTTTACGATGCGACCTGCCCCTAGGTTCATGTGTCCAACCTCAGAATTTCCGAATTGACCCTTAGGAAGTCCGACAAATTCTCCAGAAGTTTGTAGTTGTCCACTCGCATATTTGGATCTCAGTTGATTGAAAAAAGGCATACCTGCTAAATATGGTGCATTATGTGCTTGAACTGCGCTATCCCCAAAGCCATCAAGAATCAAAAGCGTTACGGGTCCGTTTACCTGAAGTGATGAGCTCATTTAATATTTTTCCGATGCAGTGAAAAGTAATTGGAGAACCGCCATACGTACGGATACTCCAAATGCGACTTGTTTTAATATCAAACTTCTTGGATGATTAAAAATTTCTGAGGTCAATTCAACACCATGATTAACGGGGCCTGGATGCATGATTACAGAAGTATTTTTTGTACGAGCAAATCGCTCTGTATTCATCTGATAGAACTCGACATATTCTTTTCTAGTAGGAATGAGTGTGTTAGTTCCTCGCTCAGTTTGAATCCTCAACATAATAAAGGCATCTTGATCCGGTAAAATGTTATCTAAATCAGATGTTAGATGAGCTTCGGGCCACGTACTTTGTAGCTCTTTGGGTAGCAAAGTCGGAGGGGCAACGAGGGAGACATGGGCGCCTAATTTAGTCAGTAACCAGGCATTGGACCTCGCTACTCGAGAATTTCGAATATCGCCAACAATAGCCACACGAAGGCCTTCGATTTTGCCAAAGTGTTCGCGCAATGTGTAGGCATCAAGTAATGCTTGGGTGGGGTGCTCATGGGAGCCATCACCCGCATTAACAATCCGACAATGGAGATGACGAGATAAGAAATCGGGAACACCTGGTGCCGAATGACGAATGACCATCATGTCAGCACCCGTCGCTTCTAAATTAAGAGCCGTATCCAGAAAAGACTCACCTTTTTTTGAGGAGCTAGATTCGACATCAAAATTAACAACATGAGCCCCCAGTCTTTTTTCGGCAATCTCAAAACTTGTACGCGTTCGCGTACTATCCTCTAAGAAAAGATTAATAATGAGTCGATCATTAAGTAGATGGGAAAATTTAGGTTCATTTGAAGAATCTAGATGTTTGGCAAGATCTAGAATTTGATATATGTCTTCCCTTGTCAATGACTCAATCCCAAGCAAATTACGGTGAGGGAAGGGATTGGTGGGTATATTCATGGGGCCCTAGTTTAAAATTTTGGGAATCCGAAGGATAAATGTCATGGACACTTAATTAAAGGAAGAGAGATAAAGAAAGAGGCGCAAGAAGGCCTCTTTTGCTAATTGTATCAACAAATCTCTATGCTTATTGTCTTTCCAGCACCTTGAACCTTGGATATCCTCTCATTCTTAGCGACAATGTAAAGAGAGGTAAATTGTGACATCTTTTTTGACAGTCCAAGAACTAAGATCTCATATCGGAGAGACTGTTTCTTTGCGTGGATGGATTCGGAATATTCGAACGAGCAAAACTCGCTTTATCGAACTTCGAGATGGCTCTGGTTTTATTCAGTGTGTAGTAACAGCGCAGGATGCATCACCTCAAAGTTATGAATTAGCAGGCACCCTTACACAAGAGAGCGCACTACTCATTAAGGGTATTGTCCAATCTCATCCCAAAAGCGGTGAACCCGAACTCTTAGTACAAGACATCCAGTTAGTGGGTCCAAGCATAGACTTTCCTATTACACCCAAGGATCACGGTACTGAATTTTTGATGAATAATCGCCATCTTTGGATGCGATCCAAAAGACAATGGGCAATCTTGAAAATTCGCCACACAATCATCAAGGCTACGCGTGATTTTTTTGATCAAGAAGGCTTTACCCTTTTTGATTCCCCCATCTTGTCGCCTAGCGCTTGCGAAGGAACTAGTACGCTTTTTCAAACAGATTATTTTCATGAAGGAACAGCTTTTTTAAGTCAAAGTGGTCAACTTTATCAAGAGCCAGGTATTTTTGCTTTCGGTAAGGTATATTGTTTTGGACCTACTTTTCGAGCCGAGAAAAGCAAGACTCGTCGTCATCTCACAGAATTTTGGATGGTTGAGCCCGAGATGGCTTTTGCTCACCTCGATGATGTTTTGAAATTAGGCCAAGGCCTTGTTCAATTCATACTTCAACGTGTTCTTACTGATCGCCTCGAAGAATTAAAAATACTCGAGAGAGATATTACTCCCCTTGAACTCGCCATGAAGGAATCTTTTCGTCAAATGTCATATACCGATAGTGTTGAACAATTGAAAACACTTGGAAGTGATATTCAATGGGGACAGGACTATGGTAATGATGATGAGACACTACTAATGAATGCTCATGATCGACCTCTTTGGGTCCACCGTTTCCCCAAAACATTTAAAGCTTTTTACATGGAACAAGATCCGGATGACACACGTTTAGCATTGGGCGCTGATTTACTTGCACCCGAAGGATATGGCGAAATCATCGGTGGTGGTGAACGTGCCTCTAGCGAAGCTTATCTCTTAGAGCAGATAGCGCATCATGGATTGAACCGATCTGATTATGAATGGTACTTAGATTTGAGGCGTTTTGGATCTGTACCTCATGCAGGATTTGGGATGGGTATTGAGCGTGTAGTAGCTTGGATCTGTAAATTACCCCACGTGAGAGAAACTATTCCCTATCCAAGGATGATGGGTACCCTTAGACCTTAATTACAATTGAAGTTCGTACCCAGGTAATTTGGATATAGCTTCTCGAAGTGGTTTTTCTTGTTCAGCATTTTTAAGAGAAACCCAAAATGTATGGCTGACATATTTGCCCTTACAGACTATAGCGTAGCGATGTGAATGGTTAGCCCTAGCTCCAAGTATTTTTAAAATGAGATCTTCGATCATATCGGCTTTAAGGATTTCGGAGCGACCCATGACTTTAATCGGAATGAGCAAGGGATCATCGACCATTGTATTAATCCTCGACAGGAAGTTATATTTCTATGTTGACTTACTTCTTTGGCTTTATGGATTTCATGGTGGTGTTAGGCTTAATGAAACGGAGTTTTATGGTCTCGTCTTCTATATCGCATGAGTGGGTCTCGCCGTATTTTCTAGGGTCTTGTGATCCTAAAGAAGCGGATATCGGACTATTTGGTCTTTGTTGGGATGGAACTAGTTCTTTTAAACCCGGGTCTCGCTTCGCGGGCTCAGCAGTCAGAGAAGCATCTCAGGGAATGGAAGAGTTTTCTTTCTATCAGCAAGAATCTTTAATGGATATCAAATATACAGACTATGGTGATCTTTTTCTTCCGCCGGGACAAAAAGATCGAGTTTTGAAATCCATCGATGGTGCAGTGCGGGAAGTTATCGCAGCCGGACATTTTCCAATTGGCTTCGGCGGGGAACATCTATTAGCCTATCCTTTGATCATGTCGGCTTTTGAGAGATATCCTGATCTTGCCGTAGTTCATTTTGATGCACATGCTGATCTAAGACCTGAATTATGGGGGGACGAATTTACACATGCAACGATTCTAGGACGTGTTGCGGACAAAATTGGATATGCCAATTTGAAACAATTTGGTATACGATCTGGCTCTGTAGAGGAATGGAAATTAACTCAGAAGCACGATACTCTTCGCCCATTCACAAAAGAGTCGATTAAAGAACATCTTGATTCCCTAGGTGATCGTCCTGTCTATTTAACTTGTGATCTTGATGTTCTTGATCCTTCTATATATCCGGGCACAGGTACTCCAGAGCCCGGAGGAATCCTCTGGGATGTCCTGATCGGTGGATTGAAACAATTATCAGGACGCAGATTAGTGGGTATGGATTGTCTAGAGCTTTCTCCGCATTACGATCCATCGGGTGTTTCCGCTATTACAATGGCTAAAACCTTACGCGAGATGATTATTCTAGCAAGCCGACGTAAACGCTAAGACATTTCGCCTGATCCCATGTCCCGTAAATCTTTACCTGGTTTGAAACGAACAGATCTTCCCTTTGGGATATCTACGGATAATCCAGTTTTTATATTGCGTCCTAAGCCATTTTTTCTGGGACGAGGCTCGAAAACGCCAAAGCCTCTGATTTCAATTCTGTGACCCTCGAGTAGGGCTTGCTTCATCCGTTCGGTTAGGATATCTACAACTTGTATCGCCGTATGACGACTGCAGGGATGGATGTTCATAATCGCATTAGCAATATCGAGTTTAATCATGGTCACCTTTCGGACTGATGTAGAGTTTGAGAGTCAAAGAAATGATAATCCTAATTTGAAAAAATGCAGATGTATTTCCGCTTTTAAAATGTTCCTAAAAGTCGACTTAAGTGCTAGAATTATGGGTTCTAGCCTTTTTTAACCTAAGGCTTCGATTAAAGACCCCACGTATTCTCTTGCCCCGTCTTTTGAGAGGGCGCCCTCCTACTGTAAAGACATAGGTTTATATGGACTATATTCAAAGTATCCGCAATATCGCCATTATTGCTCACGTTGATCATGGCAAGACAACGCTTGTAGATGCTATGTTCAAGGCGACTCATACCTTCCGTGATAATCAACGCATGCAGGAACGAGCGATGGATTCTAACGATCAAGAACGAGAGCGAGGAATCACAATTCTTGCTAAAACGACAAGTGTTAAATGGAATGATTATCGTTTCAATATTGTCGATACCCCGGGACATGCTGACTTTGGGGGAGAAGTAGAACGTGTATTGAGTATGGTTGATAGCGTATTACTAGTCATCGATAGCTTTGATGGTCCAATGCCCCAAACTAAATTTGTCACACGTAAGGCACTTGCCCTAGGCTTACGTCCCATTGTCGTTATAAATAAAGTTGATCGTCCGGGCGCAAGACCTCTCTGGTCTCAGGAGCGAGTACTAGACCTTCTGATTGAACTCGATGCCAACGATGATCAATTAGATTTTCCCTGCGTTTTTGCCTCGGCTAAAAATGGTTACGCCATGATGAGTATGGACGAGAGCAGTACTGATATGAATGCACTCTTTCAGACTATTGCCGAACAATGTCCTCCTCCACAAGGATCTCCCTCAGCCAATTTGCAGATGCTAGTCACCTTAATGGATTACAACGACTTTGTTGGCCAAATTGGAATTGGGCGAGTTGTGAATGGAGAAATAGAAGTCGGACGTAATGTTTCTTTAATCAAGCAAAATGGCGATATCCAAATGCATAAAATTACTCAACTCTATGGATTCGAGGGACTAAGTAGGGTGCCTCTAGCTAAAGGACAATCCGGAGATATAGTTGCTATTGCTGGTATTGCAGATATTAGGGTTGGCGAGACAATTTCCAGTGTTGAACAGCCCGATGCATTACCCTACGTTCAAATCGATGAGCCCACTATTTCTATGATGTTCATGGTCAATAATGGACCTTTTTCTGGTCAAGATGGTAAAAATGTCCAGAGCCGAAGAATCCGAGAGCGTCTAATGAAAGAACTTCAACACAATGTCGCTCTTCGTGTAGAAGATACCGATAGTCCAGATTGTTTTAAGGTTTCAGGACGAGGTGAATTACACCTGTCTGTTTTAATTGAAAATATGCGACGAGAGGATTTTGAGCTGTGTGTTTCGAGACCAGAAGTCATCATACATACCAATCCAGATACAGGTGTAAAGGAAGAGCCCTATGAAGATTTGGTCGTAGATGTACCAGATCTCTATATGGGTATCGTGATGGAAAAACTGGGACAGCGCAAAGCTGAAATGCAGGATATGGGAAATGAGGGGGGTCGACTACGCCTACACTTCAAAATCCCAAGTCGTGGACTAATCGGTTATCGAACAGAATTTATGACCGATACTCGCGGCGAAGGAATCATGAACGCTCTTTTCAGTCATTACGGACCCTTTAAGGGAGAGCTGCCGGGTCGTAAAAATGGAGTATTAGTAGCCATGGAAACGGCTGAAGCCGTGGGGTTTGCTCTTATGAATCTTGAGGATCGCGGTGTGATTTTCTTACATCCCCAAACTAAATGTTATGAAGGAATGATCGTTGGCGAACATTCTCGAGAAAATGATCTTGTCGTAAATATTGCCAAGGGAAAAAAACTTTCTAATATGCGTGCGTCGGGTTCTGATGACGCGACTCGACTCACTCCACCACGAGAGCATACTCTTGAACAGGCCCTCGAGTACATTGCAGATGATGAATTAGTAGAAGTGACTCCACACTATATTCGAATGCGCAAACGGATTTTAGATGCCAATGAGAGAAAAAAAATAGAGAAGAAGATTTCAGAAAGTTACTAACCTCTAGAACGAGACATTATGGCCGGTCATCTTATTCTCATACCCACGCCTATTGGTAACTTAGGCGATATCACAATTCGTTCAATTGAGCTCCTTAATACAGCAGATGTTATTGCTTGTGAAGATACGCGCAGAACAGGGGCGTTACTCGATCATCTCGGGATTATTAAAAAATTAATCCGCTTTGATGATCATGCCGAGGAGTCCGTGCATCAGGAGATTCGAAATTTTCTGACCCAAGGTCTTACCGTTGCTTATTGTTCCGATGCAGGTATGCCAGGTATTAACGATCCTGGTTTTGAAATTTCGAGATTGGCTCGTGAATTATCATGCAAAATCACCGTTCTACCCGGTGCTAGTGCTGTATTAATGGGAGTCGTAGCTTCAGGTTTACCTTGCCATAAATTCTCTTTTCTTGGATATCTACCAAATAAACACACAAGTCGCCTAGAAGCATTAAAGCTTATTGCTGGAAGAGAAGAAACTACAATTGTTTTTGAGGCACCACATCGTATTCAGGAAACACTTGAAGAAATCCATGCACTCATGCCAGATCGTGAGATCGCCTTGGGCCGCGAACTTACTAAAATCCATGAAACTTGGTACCGTGGTACTCCTTCAGAAGTAATAATTACCTTGGGTAGCGAAGATCGCGGGGAGATGATTTTAGTAATTGCTGGCGCCGATAGCAAACAGGTAATACATGAAAAACATGTATCGATCCTCGGGGACACTTTACCTGAATGGGCCTTAAGGTATCTAGAGGCTGCGCGGTCAGGCGGCATGACATTACGCGAAGCCGCCAAACCACTTGCCAGGCATTTTGGAGTTACCGCGTCTGATATCTATCGTATGGCTGTAAAAAAGTAATTAAATATTCTCAAGGGGGAACGAAACAGTAAAAACAGATCCTTGGTTAAGACCTTCAGATTTTACTGTAACGGTCCCCCCATTAAGTTCTGTCAATTGTTTAACCAAGAAAAGACCAATGCCTGTTCCAGGGACACGCCGAGTCATTTCACTGCCTGATCGATAAAACTTATCAAAAATTCTTTCAAGACTTGCGATATCAATACCATATCCTTGGTCCTTGATAGTTATGATGGCAAATTTCTGATCAGACTTGAGTTGAATTTCTGTTGTTCTCGGACTATCAGAATATTTGTAGGCATTAGACAGTAGGTTATCAATGATGATACGAAATTGTTCGGGGTCTATCCGGATATAAATTTCTTTTTCTATCCTTTTGATACTACCCAAACTATTAGGTCCTATTTTTTGACACATTATTTCTATATTTGTTTCCAGCATTTCACTTAAATTGATGACTTCTCGATTTGAAGATAAATGCAAAGATTCGCCTTTAGCCACTATGAGGAGATTGTTTACCAAACTTGATAGACGGTCGATATCTTGATGGATTCTCTCTGATATCATCTGCATTTGATCTTTATTGATAGCCTTTGAAAATATAGTCTCTGTCCAAATCTGAATAGAGGCAATGGGAGTTTTCAATTCATGTGTTACAGAATCTAAAAAATTCTGTTGGCGTAATTTAAGATCTATTTCTTTATTTAACTTATTGAAAATCAAAATCAATCCAGTCATGATACCGATTGCTAATATGCCTATCTGGAGAATAGCCCTCCAAATCATTGATTTTCGCTCGCTCTCTATCGAGGCTAGTTTGGAAACATCTAGGGTGAGATAAGCATCAGGCATATCCAAGAGGGGTGGATCATCAATAGCTGTGGGGATTGGTACGATCTTTACGTCAGGAAATTTTAATAAAATATCTCTTTCTCTTTCTTTTCGACTAGGTAATTCTGACGGTAGTTTTGAAGTGATCTCTATGTTTTCCGGCACCTTCAATTTTATAACACCCGTATTTTCGTAGTATTTAAGAACCTTGGTACTGTCATAGAGCCAGGCTTCTGCTCGAATAGATCTGAGCTTTTCAATCCTGATCCTAGTCATTTCTTGTGTTTGTGAAACCTGAAGAGTTATCCACCACACTACTAGTGAAATTAAGAGAATAGACGCACTTATAAAAATGAATCGCTGTTTATCTGTCTCTTGATCTAAACTATTGACCATCAAGTATCCCTAGCAACCGCTATAGTGAGATAGTACTAGGAATTTTTGGAGAAAGAATGGCTTTGCGTAGAGAATCTTTTTTACCCTTCTCGAGACCTGTTATTGGTCAAGAAGAAATCGATGAAATTATCGATTCTATTCAAAGTGGCTGGCTAACCACAGGTCCTAAAACAGCCCGTTTCGAAGAAGATCTGGCAATTTATAATGGAGCTCCTTATGTGCGCGCTATGAATAGTGCTACCACCGCACAAGAAATATCACTTCAAATTATGGATATCAAGCGAGGCGATGAGATCATTACGAGTTCGTTAACTTGGGTAAGTACGCTCTCTACGATTGTGCTTAGAGGTGGTATTCCTGTATTAGTTGATATCGATCCACGGACACTCAATATGGATCCCTCAAAACTAGAAGCAGCCATAACTTCTAAAACTAAAGGAATCATACCCGTTCACCTGACGGGTCTTCCCTGCGACCTGGAATCTATCTGGACCTTGGCAGAGCGCCATAAACTGTGGGTTATTGAAGATGCTGCACAAGCGATGGGTGCGACCTATAAAGGAAAGAAAATCGGGTCTAATTCGCGCTCCGTCATGTCGATTTATAGTTTTCATCCGAATAAAAATCTTACTACGGGTGAAGGAGGTGCAATTGCTCTGCATGACGAAAAATATCTCAATATAATAGCTCGACTAAGATTTCATGGTATTGAGAAGGACGCATGGAAACGACAAAGTAAAGAGGGTAGTCTGCATATTGATGTTATTGAACCCGCCCGTAAAGCTAATTTTATGGATCTTCAAGCTGCCATTGGAATTCATCAATTGACCAAACTAGACCAATTTAATCGCCGCCGTGGAGATCTTTTCAAGCGCTATCTCAAATTATTAAATGATGTTCAGGAATGCATCCTACCCTGGGAGGGAGACATTGATTTCGGGCACTGCTTCCATCTATTCGTATTTAGAATTCTTCCTGAGAAAGCTGGTTTAAGTCGTGATGAGTTTGTTCAGGCACTTAAGGATCGAAATATTGGCTCAGGAATTCACTATCGACCTGCGCATCTGCACACCTACTATCAAAACTTCTACAAAGCACATCCAAGAGCTCTCCCAGCCGAAGGACTTCCACACTCAGAATGGAGCGGGGAGCGTCTCTTGAGTCTTCCTCTTTGGCCAGGACTCACCGAGGATGACCAAGATCTAATAGTTCGGATTATTAAAGACGTAATAGTTAGCGCCAAGAAAAAATCGTAAGGATTTATTCAAATTCAAAAAAAGGTCCGTCTTGTATCGTCTTTGAATCTATTAGCCTACCCTTCGAATCAAAAGATATTAATCCCTGCGTTTGAGTTGAGGTAATTTCTTGAATTCGTTGGCCTAATGCCCTTCGCAGTGCAGGACTTGAGGCTTGCGATTCAAAAAATACAGCACCTACGCGAAAGGTTTGTTTATTTTCTTTGAGTAGTCCTAGGTCGGTGAGTTGGCGAAGATCTACGAAACTTGGTGCCGAGGTCATAAGACATCGCGCCTGAGCTGTCTTTGGGAACGCAATCACTTCGCGAATACTACTCTCTCCGGAAAATAGCATTACCATGCGATCTAATCCGAGCGCGATTCCTCCCATTGGGGGGGCTCCATAACCTAGCGCCTCAAGCAAGAAACCAAACTTATCTTGCGCTTCTGCTTCAGAAATTCCTAAAAGTTTAAAGATACGCGATTGTAGTTCGGTACTATGAATTCGTATTGATCCGCCTCCAATTTCGAAACCATTCAAGACTAAATCATAGGCAAGGGCACGACACTCCCCTGGACGATCTTCGATCATATATAAATCATCTGGATGAGGGCTTGTAAAGGGATGATGAACAGCCATCCATCGCAGGCTATCATCATTCCATTCGAACAAAGGAAAGTCCGTAATCCAGACGAATGAGAACACAGAGGAATCAATGAGCCCAAACTGCTTCCCGCAGATATTGCGCAACTCACCTAAAACTTTAGAAGTTAGTGAATCTGGTCCCACTGCAAAGAGAATTATTCCCTCATCGATGATTCCGAGAGCAGTACATATTTTTCGAGTTTCTTCTTCGGAAATAAATTTCTTGAATGAACTCGATAGACCATCCTTGCCCCATTTGATATAAGGCAACCCGCCTGCCCCCAAATGCTTAGCATCCCTCTCGAGGTCATCTATCTGTTTTCGAGATAGGTTACCTGCAATTGGACCAGAAAAACCCAGTGCTCTTACGCGACGCTGCCCATCGCTATCGGCTGCATTTCTAAAAATCTTAAATTCGGAACGATTGAAAAATGCTGAAACATCTTTGATACGGTTATCAAATCGTAAATCAGGTTTGTCTGAGCCATAAAACTCCATCGCATCTTGATAGGTCAATCGAGGTATAGGTTTATTGATCGTACGTCCCACCATACTCGATAGACGAACCATGAGGTTCGAAATTAAATCTTGGATATCTTCTTGTGTGATAAAACTCATCTCAACATCAACCTGAGTGAATTCAGGTTGGCGATCGGCTCTTAAATCTTCATCTCTAAAGCAACGACAAATCTGAAAGTATCTTTCAAAGCCGGAAACTTGGAGTAACTGTTTAAATAGTTGAGGACTCTGAGGGAGTGCAAAAAATTCTCCCGAATGAACACGACTAGGAACAAGATAGTCTCTAGCACCTTCGGGAGTCGATTTTGTTAAAATTGGAGTTTCAACTTCAAAAAAATCATTTTGTCGAAAATGATCCCGAATGACATGCGACATCTCACTTCTTAGCCATAAATTCTTTTGTAACGAATTTTTTCGTAAATCCAAATAACGATATTTAAGTCGAAGCTCTTCACCTGCAGGTTCATCGATATCTTCGATAGGAATAGGGGGAGTAAGTGAGGTATTCAAAATATTGAGATCAAGAATACGAACTTCAATCTCTCCTGTGGCGATTCCTTCGTTAGGACTATTTCTAAGTTCTACAGTCCCTTTCACCGACAAAACAAATTCGCTACGTATCGTTTTTAAAGTGTTGAGAAGGCCTGGAGAGACGACCGTAGTATCTGCCGTGAGTTGTATGAGGCCCCATCGATCTCGTAAATCAATAAATATCAAAGAGCCCAAGTTTCTAACACGACGGGCCCATCCTAATAAATGTACTGTCTCACCCACATGTATGCGAGTAAGCTCACCGTTTCGATGGCTTCGTTGCATTACCTTTTTCGGCTGTTGAGCCATTGTAATCCTCTAATTTACAAGGATAAAGCCAACAGGGTCATAAGTGTATTACTTATATCCTGTTGATTTCCTTTTAGAGATTGATAGGTTATAAAACCTAGGAGTTTATTTCAGATTATTCTCAAAAAGTTTGAAAATTCGCTTGTACTGATCTGCCCAACTACTTGCCTCGCGAAAACCATGGTCTTCGGCCGGATAGAGAGCCAATTCCCAGTTTTCTTTACGAAGCTCTATCAACTTCTGAGCTAGGCGAACACTATCTTGAAAGTGAACATTAGTATCGATAACCCCATGACTTATAAGCAACGCACCGTTCAGTCCCTTGGCATGATAAATAGGGGAACTCCGACGATACGCTTCACTTTCTTTCTGAGGTAACCCTAAGATATTTGATGTATAGCCATGATTATAATGTGCCCAATCAGTTACAGGCCGCAGTGCAGCTCCTGCCGCAAAGATTCCCGGCTGAGTGAACATAGCCATCAAGGTGATGAATCCCCCATAGCTTCCCCCATAGATTCCAATACGCTTAGGATTTACTTGAAATTCTGAAGATATCCAACGAGCGGCATCGACCGCATCATTTAAATCTTTACCGCCCATAAAAGTGGCAATAGCTGTTCGCCAATCGCGTCCATAACCTGCAGATCCTCGATAGTCAATATCAAGAACTAAATATCCGCGTTCCATTAAAAAATGATGAAACATATATTCTCTACCATAGGTAGACCAACCTTTATGCGCGTTTTGTAGATAGCCAGCTCCATGAATGAATATCACGGCGGGACCACCTGGTTGCCACTGAGTAGGTTTATAAAGTCGAGTTGGAACTTGGGCACCATCTCGTGCCTTAAAAGTGAGAACTGGCGGCGTAGTCCATGCATAACTCTCAAAATCACTTGAGGTTGACTTTGTAATCTGCACTGGGAGAGTATTTTTCTCTAGATCAACAATAAAAATTTCGGGTGGTCGATTGGCAGAGGAGTGAAGATCAGCCATCATTTTTCCGTCATTAGAGATATAGGGCTCATGAAAACCTATGGTCTTTGTTAGAGCACGCCTTTCTCCACCGTTGATATCCATAAGATACACATGTTTCTCACCATGGTGTCTCTCGTTAGTGACTAATAGAAAATCTTTTTTATTAGGCATGAGCCTAGCTGATTGTACTTCCCATTCACCGCTTGTGAGGGCTTTGGGCTCCCCACCTCGGTGAGACATACGATAAAGATGTGCCCAACCGCTCTTCTCCGAGACAAAATAAACTTCTTCATTATCGATCCAACCTAAGATCAATGAGCCTGCACCTCCAACCCAAGCATCATCACGATGTTTATGGAGAACCCTGGCACGTGCTGAATCTACCTCAATAGCAAGAATCCATTCATCTTTATTATCCAAAGCCCGCGCAAAAGCCACCGCCCGTGTACCCTCTCGGTTCCAGGTAATTTCTAGTATTCGAATTGGCCTATTAGACTCTTTGCCATCTTCGAGCATCATTTGCAAGGGTTTGACTTCACCAGTCTTGGAATCGATGCGCATCCATTGTGAGGTAGATTGTTGATCCCCTACTAGAGATCTTGATGGGATCGTTTCAACATAACCCTTTTCGGTAACGTATGAAGGAACAATTGTATTGATAGCCCTGGCAGCAGGAAAAGATAAATTCATAATGATATAGCGCATATCTGGTGAAGGTCGCATAGATACAATAGAAGCTCTAGGGGGAAGAACATAAGGCTTGAATATTTGTTCTTCAAGTCGAATCTGCTCGTTTTTGATACGTCGATCCGCTTGACGTTTGACGGTTTCCAGAAGAGCTCTCTCTTCTTTCTTCACCCACTCCTGGCTTTCTGTTTCTAGGCTAGCCTGGTCTGTTTCTCTACCGACACGACCCTGCATAGGAAAAGATTGAACATCAGACCCTGCACTTCGAATATCCGTTAGTTGACTTAATTGACCTGTATTCAAATTAAGAGTGAATAAATTATTGGAGCGAACAAAATGAATAAGAGAAGCACTACTACCGAAAATGGCCCCTGATTCTATGTCGGAAGTAATTGTAAGGGGCTCGTTCGTTCGTGATTTGATATTATGGCGATAAATATCGCCTTTATTTGAGAATACTAACCACTTACCGTCAGGACTTTCTGATCCTCGTGCAGGGGGAAGATTTTTGATCTCTTGTTTGGATAAGCGATGAAAGTTTTTACCATTTCTATCGACGCTATGGACTTCCATTGGTTCATCGAGATCTGTATTTGTAGGCTTCCATGAAAAATATAATCTAGACCCATCAGGTGCCCAATAAATATTTTGAGGAGTATTCCCGTAAAGTTCGGGACCCTTCATGATCCAATCAATTGTTAAGGGTGTAGCTGTCTTGTCTTGAGCACCCAAGAAAAGAGAGCAGAGAACTAGGTTTATTACTAATCGAAGATACATAATATATAACCCCCAACATTTATTAGGATGTTCATTATAGTTTAGTAAGGCGCGATGTTATTTCTCCCAATGGCCATTCTTCTTGCTCGCCAGTCATCAAAAATTTGACTGTAATTATATTTTTGGCTTTTTCCCCTTCTCCTAGAATGAAAGCATGAGAGTGGCCTTTGCGATTTGCGGTTGCAAGTGATTTTTTAAGAGCGACTCCTCGTGTTTCAAGTTCAATAGAATGCCCAGTTGTCCAAAGAGGACGCACTAATTGCAATGCATATTCCAACATGGATTCGCCCAAAGGAATTAGTAAGATACGGGGTTTCGATGGCAAGGAGATATTCTTCTTGATGAGTAAAGAGACGAGTCGATCTAAGCCTAGTGCCCACCCAAAAGCTGGAGTAGCAGGACCCCCTAAATCTTGAATGAGGCGATCATAGCGACCACCACCCAACAGTGCACATTGGGCTCCTAGGTCAGGTGAAATGACCTCGAAAGTCGTTCGAGTGTAATAATCTAAGCCCCTAACCATTTTAGGGTTAGTCGAAAAAGATATATTTGATCCGTGCAGACATTTTTGAAACTTCTCATGGTGAGATCGTGATTCAGAGCTTAAGAAATTTAAAATTTCTGGATGCCCAGTAAGTGCTGTTTGGCAAGATGCAACTTTGCAGTCAAGGACACGAAGAGGATTATCCACAATACGACGATGACAGTCTGGACAGAACGATGCTTCTCGATCCTTAAAAAAGGACTTGAAAGCGGTATAAAAAGATGCCCGTTCATCGGGGAATCCAACTGAATTAATGGAGAGAGATAAATCTGTTAATCCCAGTGAGCCGAGAAAATCAAAAAGGAGTACGAGGTTTTCTACCTCGCTTTCAGGAGATGCTACGCCGATAGACTCAGCCCCAATTTGCCAAAATTGACGGTAACGTCCTGATTGCATCCTTTCGTATCTGAACATAGGACCAATGTAAAAAAGATGTAGCGGATCATTACCTTCCAAAAGCTTATTCTGAATAATGGCTCGAACTACAGAAGCAGTATTTTCAGGTCTAAGTGTGAGACTTCGATCCGATCGATCTTTGAAGGTGTACATTTCTTTATTGATGATGTCCGTTGTTGAGCCCATGCTTCTTGAGAAAAGATCTGTAGACTCGACGATAGGAGTTCGTATTTCTTGGTACCCATGCGCTCCCATAATTTGGTAGCACATTCTTTCAACAAATTGAAAGTGCCTTAACTCAGTACCCCAAAGATCGCGCATTCCTTTTACTGATTGAGTCATAGTGAAGGCACACCTATTGTACGTTATTGTAAGTGTAAACATAAATCTATAAGAAATGGACCCAAGGTATGTTCAAAAACCCACAGGACGAAAAAAAGATCATTATGATTGCGCTTACTGTGGTTATATTCTCACTTATTACCGCATCAATTTATTGGGCTTGGCTTTTCAAAGGCCTTCTCCGACAAAATAGCTAGATAATGAGCATGTCTTGATTTTTGTCGAATATTCGCCCCCTATGTCCTTGTTGGGATTAATTAAAAAGAATCAATATCGTCCGATATCTAGGGTGTCAATGGCAACTAGTCAGTGGGTTCACGTTATCCTTAAAACTTATGAATATTCCGGACTCACAAACAATTGAAGCCCAACCTAATTGGACAGCGCTCTCAATAAGTTTTCTTGTACTTCATCTTTTATGCCTTACAGTTTTTTGGACCTCTTTTAATTCGACACTCTTTATTGGACTGATATTTAGCTACGTTATTCGTATGTTTGCAATTACGGCGGGATACCACCGGTATTTTTCCCATAGAAGTTTTAAACTAAATAGAATTAATCAATTTATCCTAGCCTTCGTGGCCCAGACAACAGCCCAAAAAGGTGTTTTATGGTGGGCAAGTCATCATCGAAATCATCATCGTTTTTCAGATCAAGATCAAGATGTACACAGTCCTCTAACTCGAGGATTTTGGTATTCTCATGTAGGGTGGATTCTTTCGGATACCCATGAAGCTTATGATAGTTCCAATATACAGGACTTTGAGAAGTTTCCAGAACTGCGATGGCTCAATGATTACCATTGGGTTTCTCCTCTATTTTTAGGAATTGCAACATTTCTTTTTGGCTACATCAGCGGACTAGGCGCTTGGACGACTTTGCTGTGGCTCTTTGTGCTTCCAACAGTTCTTCTTTTCCATGGAACATTCACAATTAACAGCCTTTGCCATCTTTGGGGATCAGTGAGATTTTCAACTGGGGATGGAAGTCGAAACAATTTTATCTTGGCCTTCTTTACATTAGGGGAGGGGTGGCACAATAATCACCATCATTTTCAAAGCGGCTGTCGTCAGGGTATTCGATGGTGGGAATGGGATCCCACTTTTTACCTTCTGAAGGTTTTGAGTTGGCTATCTATTGTTCGCGATATTCGTTCTTGGCCAATGGATAAACTATATTCGAATAAATACGAATCTCTTTCCCTCGAGTAGTTTTAAGCTGACAATCCTATGACCCGAATCGCCATTATTGGATCTGGTATTTCAGGCTTAGGTGCGGCCTATTTTTTATCTCCGTTCTCCGATATTACTCTTTTTGAAAAGCAGTCTCGCCTCGGAGGACATACCCACACCCATCAATTATCAATTGGAGGGAAACCGGTATCCGTAGATTCAGGATTTATCGTCCACAACCGTGTAAATTACCCCAACTTAATTAGGCTCCTAGAAGAATTGAGAATCGACACATGCGATTCCAATATGAGTTTTGCTGTAGATCGTCAAGGAGAGCCCGAAGGCTTCTCTTGGTGCTCTCGGGGTCTCAACGGTGTTTTCACTGAGCGTAAAAATATTTTAAACCCTCGGTTCTACGGTTTTTTATATGAAATTTATCGATTTAACCAAGTAGGTCATCAGTTTATTGCCCGTCGAAACCAACAACAGACCTCATTGACTCTTGAAAAATTCCTCCATCAAAATCATTTTGATGAAACGTTCTCTGCGAACTATATTTTGCCTATGGCCTCATCAGTTTGGTCAATGTCCCAAGAACGCATCAAAGATTTCCCCGTATTAACCCTACTTTCATTTTTTAAAAATCACGGAATGCTTGGCATGGGTACTCAATATAGGTGGCGAACGATACCAGGCGGAACAAGTCGCTATATAGCACCACTGATCGAATCGTTTAAGCACCAAATATTTTTGAATCGTACACCATCTCATGTTAGACGGCAGAATGATCGGGTCGATCTAACTTTCTCTGACGGTACTCTCCAATCATTTGATCATGTCATTTTCGCCTGTCCAGCCCCCGATATCCTCAATGTATTATCTGATCCTTCAGATCGAGAGCGAGAGATTTTATCGGCCTTTGAGGTTAGTCGTAATCCAACTATTCTCCATCGTGATCAACGCTTATTGCCAGCACGTCGTCGAAGCTGGGCTTCTTGGAACTACCCCTCTAATTCAGAAGGAATTTCTGCAAAGCTCACCTATCATATGAATCGGTTACAACCTTTAGCGACGCAGGAAGATCTGTTTGTGACACTTAATGCCGAAAGCGAGATTAATCCAGAATTAATCGAACGGCGCATGGACTATACGCATCCAAAATATAATGAGCGTAGTTCGTTAGCGCAAGATCGATGGCAAGAAATCAGTCGCGTAGATCGGCGTACCCATTTTGCAGGTGCCTACTGGGGCTATGGTTTTCATGAAGATGGCCTTGTATCAGGATTACGCGTAGCCCGCATCTTGGGTGCTCAATGGTAGCTTCTGGTTTTTATTGCGGACAACTTCGTCATCGACGCTTCACCCCTCAGCGCAATGAGTTTACTTACCCTGTGTTCATGGCTTTCTTTGACATTGACAATTTACCTGAACTTATGAAAATTTCCCCCTGGATAAGCTACAACCGTTTTAATTGGGCTAGTTATGATGAGCGAGATCATTTAGGAGATCCCAAACTATCCCTTAGGGAACGACTCAAGATTGAAGCACAATCACACGGAATAACAATAGGGTCGGGAAAAATATTTCTTTTAACCCATCTCCGATACCTAGGATATTGCTTCAATCCTGTTTCTTATTTCTATTTTTATAACGAAACAGATAATCTCGTAGATGTTCTTGCTGAAGTCAATAATACGCCCTGGGGAGAGCGCCATCTTTATTGGATGAGTCAGTTTACTATGGAGTCAAATGGACTTATACGGACTTATCAGGTTCCTAAAGCGTTTCATGTTTCACCCTTTATTCCTATGGATTGCCGATACCTTTGGTCATTCGAAGATCCAGGAAGCCGACTGAATATTCGCATAAAGGAATTTCAACAAAATCATTTCTTTTTCGACGTAGATCTCGATTTAATCCACCGCGAATGGAATGCCCAAGAGATTCGTAATATATTACTTACTTTCCCATTTATGACATTGAGGGTGATAATGAGTATTCACTGGCAAGCACTTCGCCTATGGCTAAAGCGAGTTCCTGTACAGACTCATCCAAAAAAAATTAAGCCTTTCAAAACAAAGATCACATGATAATAAATCGACTCCTCCGATACTTCACAATTCGTCTTCTTTCAAATCTCAAAGAAGGTTACTTAGAGATTCAGACGGCGGAAAAAACGTATCACCTAGGCGATCCCCAAAGCTCTATCAAGGCTGTCGTTATCATTCACGATACTCGAGCTTATCGCCTGGGCTTATTTCAGGGCGAGGTAGGTTTTGGTCTTGGATACATGAAGGGCTATTGGTCCTCACCTGACCCTGTAGCACTAGTTCGTTTGGTGGTAAGGGGAATGACACAACTGAAAGAAGATCGAGGTCTATTCTCCTGGTTTGGGAAAAAGATAAACCGGTTACGTCATCTCGCTAAAGATAATCATCCAAAGGGTTCGCAATCGAATATTGCACACCATTATGATTTAGGAAATCAGTTTTATAAGATTTGGCTCGATTCAACCTTGGCTTATAGTTGTGCATACTATCGATCAGAGAAGGACTCTCTAGAAAATGCACAAATTCAAAAATATTCTCTTATCGTAGAAAAACTTTGTTTAAATCGGGATGATCATTTACTAGAGATTGGTACAGGATGGGGAGGATTTGCTCTGTATGCTGCAAAAAATATAGGGTGTCGTATCACGACCACAACCATTAGCAAGCAGCAGTTCGCATATGCTAAATCTCTTTTCGAACGGGAAGGTGTCAATCATCTTATAGACATACGATTAGATGATTATCGTATTCTTGAGGGAGCCTTCAGTAAAATTGTTTCCATTGAAATGTTCGAAGCAGTGGGTCTGAAACATTATGATGATTACTTCAAGTGTATATATCGATGTCTCAAACCAAAAGGGCTTGCCTTAGTTCAAACTATTACGATGAACGAAACTCACTGGAAAACCTATATCAATGGAACAGATTGGATTCAGCAATATATTTTTCCAGGTGCAGAGCTTGCCTCAATGTCTGAAATCTTTAAGTCACTAGGTCGAACGGGGTCTCTTCGTATCCTACATCACGAAGATATTGGAGCTCATTATCATCGCACTTTAGATGCTTGGCGCCAACGTTTTTGGGCTCAGATTCATCAAGTACGCTCTCTCGGCTATAGCGATGAATTTATTCGAATGTGGGATTGGTATTTAGCCTATTGTTCAGGATCCTTTGCCGAAAGATACATTGGTGATTCACAATTATTATTAGGTCACCCTGATGCAACTAGGGTGAGCCATGAGCCATGGGGGCGCTTATGATCTATCTAAAATTATGGGCATGGATTGTCTTAATTGCCATGTTGATCGTCACTGCTTGGGCTTCGAATATTCAATCAATCTTCGATCTGATTAATAACTTTTCCAAGGATCCATGGTGGATAGCCACTCTGTTTGATACTTATTTTGCCTTCATTTTCTTTTGGCTTTGGATTGTCTATCGAGAGAATTGGTCTATTCCAACCTTCGGTTGGCTCATTGCCATTTGCCTTTTGGGTAATATTGCAATGGCTATTTATCTACTGAAGGCAATTCATAAAGCTCAAAATATTTCAGACCTGTTTCGTCGTGATGCCACATGAAAAAGTGGCTACAAAAGAGCATTGATCGGCTTATGGCTCTCTTGAAAGAGGGTACTACGCCGACAAAACTAGGCTGGAGCGTGGCTACAGGAATCGGCATTGGCTTAAGCCCGCTAATCGGGACTTCAACTATTCTTTGTGTTGTCGTCGGATTTATCTTTCGTTTGAATCATCCAGCTATTCAAATTTCTCACCTAATTCTGTCACCCTTCCAGTTTCCTTTACTTTTCTTCTTTATTTATGCGGGCGAAAAAGTATTTAATCAACCTCACATCGTACCAAAAATTATTCAAGAAGTTAGAACGGGAGCCTTCTCTCCTTTCGCTACGCTTGAGACCTATTGGACCAGTTTTTGGCAAGCAGGAGTTGTATGGTTAATAGTCGCCATTCCTGCGGTAATCGTTTTGGGTCTAATTCTGAGCAACGTCTTTACTCGGGCTCAAAAGAAGATGGAGATCGTTCAATGAGCACTCTACAGCTTGCTATTTCAGCCTTACTTATCGTCTCTATTCTTCAATTCTTACTTTGGCTTTACTATCGTGCCACAGATCACGCCGCTTGGGTCGATGTAGGCTGGGCGTATGGGCTAGGCTTGATCGTTCTATTTTATGCATTCGCAGGCGCAGGAAGTCCCACTAACCGACTTTTGGCCGGAGTCATGGGAGGTCTGTGGAGTGCTCGTCTTGGAACTTATCTGTACTTTCGAGTTAAAAACGAACGAGAGGATGGTCGTTATACCGAGATGAAGGAAAGATGGAAGACGAATTTGCCATTAAAGTTCTTTGTTTTCTTCCAAGCGCAAGCCTTACTAGATGTAATTCTTTCAATCCCCTTTCTCTTTGTCGTTCAAGACATAAATGATGGACTCAGGTGGACTCAGATTCTAGGCCTAGCACTATGGATTATCTCGATGTTTGGAGAAGCTTTGGCGGATCATCAGCTCGCAAGGTTCAAAGCTGAATCTAATCATAAAGGTCAAACCTGTCGGTCAGGACTTTGGCGCTATTCAAGGCATCCCAATTATTTCTTTGAGTGGTTGATATGGGTAGCTTTTACGCTTATGGCGATTCAATCCCCAGGAGGTAGTTGGTCACTAGTATGTCCCGCTCTCATGCTTTATTTCTTGCTTCGTGTCACAGGGATTCCCGCTACAGAAGCTCAAAGTTTGCGAAGTAGACCTGAGGACTACCGACGTTATCAGGAAGAAACGTCTGTGTTTATTCCTTGGTTTCCTAAGAAAGGGATCTCTTAATGAATTTGACCGATGATCTCATTCGTAGAGGTTGGATTCCTGACTTCGCGATTCGTTTACAAATACGCAGGCTCATACGTCTTCGGCTTCAAGATGAATATGCCGGAGGAGTCCAGTCTGTGCACGATCGATTTCGTAAACGATTAGCCGATTGGTCCCAGGGACCGATTGCCATTAATACACAAGAAGCAAATGATCAACATTACGAGGTGCCCCCTGCTTTTTTCCAGAAAGTCTTAGGCCCCCATCTCAAATACTCATGCTGCTGGTTTGATAACGGACAACAGAGTCTTGAAGATGCTGAGCGTGCGATGTTGAAGTTAACATGTGAGCGAGCAGAGTTGAAGGATGGACAAACAATTCTTGAATTAGGATGTGGTTGGGGCTCTCTTTCCTTGTGGGTGGCTGAGCATTTTCCAAACTCTCGTATCACGGCGGTCTCTAATTCAAATGATCAGCGACTTTATATTGAACAGCAGGCTGCCGATCGTGGATTTGGTAATCTTACAGTCTTAACGCGTGATATGAATATTTTTGAGACAGATCAAACATATGATCGTGTTGTCTCAGTTGAAATGTTTGAACATATGCGTAACCACCGAGAACTCTTAAACAAAATTGCACGATGGTTAAAGCCCCAAGGTAAATTATTCGTTCACATCTTCACTCACCGAGAACTAACCTACCCTTACGAAGTGAAAGATAATACAGATTGGATGTCCAAATACTTTTTTACCGGCGGAATGATGCCGGGTGACAACTATCTCTTGGCATTTCAAGAATCATTGAAAATAGAGGACCACTGGCGTCTCGGCGGATTACATTATGCCCATACCTCCGAAGCCTGGCTGAGAAATCTCGACAGGCATTACGAAACCCTTAAAGATTTATTTTCAGTTTCGATGACGACCTCAGAATCGGAACTCCAGTTAGCCCGTTGGCGAATATTCTTTATGGCCTGTGCTGAATTATGGAAATACAAACAAGGTGAGGAATGGATTGTCTCGCACTATCTATTTCGCAAGGCCGTCTAGAATTGATCAACTTTTTCCAGGTATTGTAAGTTTAGTAAAAATTGCACAACCGCCCCATAGTATATAATTAGGTGAGTTTATGAGAGGACTATTTGCTTGAGTTCAGATATAAAAATTAAAAAAAGGCGACCTATCGGGTGGCTCATCGTAGGATTAGTAGTTTTAGTGGCTTTAATAAGCTGGATGCTGTCGGGAGGTAATGCTCTTCCCGTTAGTACTAACGCCCCGATCCTTTTAAAAAAGGGAACTCAGACCCCCTTAGTTACAGCCTCAGGTTATATCGTAGCTCGGACGCGCGCAGTGCTCTCAAGTAAGGTATTAGGACGCGTAGCATATTTAGGTGTTCAAGAGGGAAGTCGTGTAACCAAAGGCCAAATATTGGCTCGATTGGAGTCACCTGATATTGAGGCCTCTCGAAATGCTGTTTTTTCTCAAGTTAAACAAGCTCAACAAGATTTCGATCGAAGCGCTACGCTTCTCAAGGCAGGTTTTGAGAGTCAGGCCAATACAGACCGTCTCATGAGTCAGATGAATACACTTAAAGCTCAATTAGCCTACCAGGATGCTCTCCTCGAAAGCATGGCTCTCAAAGCACCGTTCACCGGTATCGTGACCGAAAAATTATCTGAAGTTGGTGAGACGGTAGCTCCTGGAAGCGCGGGTGGAGCCAACGCTATTAATGCTATTTTAGTGATGGCTGACTTCGATACCTTAGAAGTTGAAGTAGAGGTAAGCGAATCAGGTGTTGCAAAGCTTATTCCTGGAATGAGCTGTGAAGTTCGAGTTGATGCCCTCGAAAAAATAAAAGATTCAGCAGTTTTGAAGAGCCGATTGCGTGCTATTTACCCCAGCTCTAATCGAAAGAAAGCCACAATCATTGTCCGCGTTGCCCTAGATCAAAAAAATCCCCTTTTAGTTCCCGATATGGGCGCCAAGGTTACATTCTTAGGAGTTCCGTACGAAGAGGATGTGTTGGTCATAGGACGCGAACAGGTTTTTAGAGATCCGCAAACATCAGAGAGTTTTACTTGGGTTGCTGAAAACGGTCTGGCCACTAAAAAATCACTCCTAATCAAAAATACAAGTAACCCTTTAGGCTTTGAGGTAGCCGGTGTGACAGCATCAACAGAGCTAATCATCGCTCCGCCTGATAATTTGAAACCAGGACAAAAAGTCGTCGCTAAGCGTTTGTGACTATGAATCAATCTTTCAAAGCGCCTATCGTTCATATTCATAACCTGTCTAAAAGTTATTTTCGAGAGACTCTGGAGATCCCAGTTCTCCAAGGATTAGATCTTGATATTCCTTCGGGGGGGTTCTATGCGCTCATGGGACCAAGTGGTTCCGGGAAAACCACCCTACTGAACCTGATTGCTGGAATCGATCGTCCTTCGGGGGGGGTTCTTGAAGTATGCGGCTCTAATCTCAATCAACTTGATGACGATGAGTTAGCATCTTGGAGAAACCAAAATGTTGGTTTCATCTTTCAAAATTACAATCTAATTCCCGTCCTGAATGCTTTCGAAAATGTGGAATTACCTTTATTATTGACCCCTCTGACTCGTACGCAACGTAAAGAAAAGGTTGAAGAAGCCCTGACTTTAGTTAATTTAATGGATCGACTTGAAAATTACCCACGACAACTTAGTGGGGGACAAGAACAGCGTGTGGCTATTGCTCGTGCGATCGTAGGAAATCCAATGCTTTTAGTTGCCGATGAACCAACGGGTGCTTTAGATGCTAAAAATGCAGATGAAGTCCTTGCGATGATGCAGAAGCTCAATGAGGAATTTGGTAAGACTATTCTAGTGGTGACTCACGATCCTAAAGCAGCAAATTTTGCTCGTCACCAGGTTCACCTAGAGAAAGGCGTACTAGATAAAACAGTGGAAGTTAATCGATGAAATTTATTAACCTTATATTCAAATCCTTAATGCGCTCGAAGCGTCGAACCTTTTTGATTTTAGGCACTCTCGTCTTGTCGGTCTTTTTAATTACGATACTTCAATCACTACTTGCAACCTTGGATTCAGTTTCTAACCAATCTACAGAAGGTAATCGCTTTATCGTTAGACACAAGAGCGGATTGACTCAGTTTCTACCCATTAGTTATGGGGATTATCTTAGGCAACAACCGGAAGTAATCGCAGTAGCAAATTCTCAGTGGTTCGGAGGTTACTATCAGGACCCTAAAAATTTCTTCGCTAATTTTGCCAACGACCATACAACAATGTTCACTGTATTTTCAGACACGGTTGCAGGAATGACAGATGCTGAAATTAAGGAATATCAGAGAGATGGTACGGGATGCATTGTTGGCCAAATTTTGGCTGATAAATTCGGTTGGAAGGTGGGAGACACCATTCCTTTGACTGGGACTATTTTCCCCATTAGCCCCCGCTTGACAATCAGGGGAATTTTCAAGGCCCGCCTGGCATCCGACGAAAACACTCTTTATTTTCACTATAAACTTCTTGAAGAGAGTGTTCCTTTTATGAAAGGCAAAACAGGTGCTTTTTGGGTGAAGACCAAAACGCCAGAAGATCTTCCGCGCCTCTCTAACCGAATTGATAACCATTTTGCTAATTCACCAGAGGAAACTTTGAGTGAGACAGAAAATGCCTTTTACTTAACCTTTGTGAAAATGCTTGGAAACATTGGAGCCATTATTCACGGCGTGACTATCGCTGTTATCATTGCGATCACGATCGTGACAATCGGGACCATGTCAATGGCTTTTAAAGAACGTACAACGGAAATCGCCGTACTTCGAGCTATGGGATTCAGTGCATCGCGGGTTCTCTTTCTCCTTATGGGAGAAGGGTTGCTTTTGGTTACTCTTGGGGGTGCCTTGGGTATTGGTCTAGCAAGCTTAGTTGCTAAAATCTTGAGAGAAGTTCTTGGAAGTGCGCTTATGTTTCTCCAAGATTTTAGACTAGCCAATGAAACCATTTTGATTTGTATGGGCCTGACCCTAGCAATTGGATTGATTTCAACAATTATCCCGGCCATAGTTGCAACACGTAAATCAATTGTAGAAGGCCTAAGGGCTCTGTAATGCTTTTTTTCTTTGGATTCATTTCCCTTATATTTGTGGGCTATCTAATTTGGCTTATTTACGCAGTTTTCAAGTTTCCCGTTCCCTTTGTCTATAACATCAGATCTTTATGGCAGAGAAAGTCATCTACACTAACGACTGCGTCAGCGATTTCTCTTGTTGTTAGTATTTTCATTGTCGTTTTATCTCTAGCCCAAGGTATTTCCAAAGCTTTCATTACTTCAGGTTTACCCAATCAAGCTCTTGTTATGCGTCCCAGCTCTCGTTTTGAATTAAACTCAACGATTACTCGTGATCAAGCCAGGATCCTAAAATTAAGTCCACTAGTAAGTAAAGATGGAAATAATGCTATTGCATCAGCTGAAGTGATTGTCATTAAACTTTTTAATAAAGCAGATGGAGCTGGTTCAAATATCACCGTGAGAGGTATAGAACCAAGAGGGATAAGTATGCGACCCCAAGTGAGATTGATTTCAGGGCGCTGGTTTCAACCCGGCCTATCTGAAGTAACCATACCCGCCAAAATACAATTACGTTATCCCGAACTAGCCGTTGGTCGAAGTTTCAGGATGGGTGGTCGAGAATGGAATATCGTGGGTTCTTTTGATGCCGCAGGATCTTCCTTTGATTCGGAAATTTGGAGCGATGTGGATGACGTCATGCAGGCTTTCAAGCGTGATGACTATTCAACCGTTTTGGTTCGATTACGAGCAGAAAAAGATCTTAGGGTCTTCGCTTTTGAAGTAGAGAATGAAAGAAGGCTCCAACTTGAAGTAGTGCCCGAACGAGTTTATTTCAAGGAGCTTACCAAAGCTGGAGATCCAATTCGTATTATCGGTAATTTGATCACGGTCATTCTCACGATCGGAGCCATATTTTCTGCAATGAATACAATGTATGCATCAGTTGCAAGCCGCACTAGGGAAATTGGTACTCTGCGAGCACTTGGCTACCGCCGCCGAGAAATATTAGCAAGTTTCCAATGGGAGGCCATCGTGTTATGTACGCTAGGAGGTCTCGGGGGATCTTTATTGAGTCTTTTAGCTGATGGAATACAAACGGGTACCACTAGTTTTGATACATTTAGTGATATTAGTTTCGCATTCACGATTACTCCAGCTCTTATTGGACAGGGGCTATTCTTTAGCATCGGTATGGGAATTTTAGGGGGTCTACTACCTGCCTGGCGTGCGTCTAATATCCCCCTTACTGAAGCCATGAAAGCCTAGATTAGTACGCACCATAAGCCTTTCTTCCTTGATGCCAACGGCTTTTCGACGTATTCTAGAGAGTCCACAATGGGCAAGCGGTGAGTATAAAACTATAGACTTACGGTCGGCCACACAGGAGTTTCCTCATGAAAGCGACTATTCATCCAGAAATGCATATCGTAAAAGTTCATTGTCAGTGTGGCAATGAATTTATGACGCGATCAGTGAAAAAAGAATTACGCGTAGAAGTATGTTCTGCTTGCCATCCCTTCTGGACCGGTAAACAAAGACTCATGGATACCGAAGGTCGGGTCGATAAGTTTAATCGTAAATACGCACCCAAGCCCATAGTAGTTAAAGCTCCTAAGGTAGTGGTTGATGCCCCGATGGTTGCTGCCACGCCCAAAAAGAAAAAGACGCTTGAACGCAAAACTTCTGGTAAGGCCGGTGCTTCTATTACTAATGAGACCAAAGCCCCCGCTAAAGTTACAAAAGCAAAAAAACAACCTCAAGCTTAGCTACGCTCAAAGTAGGTGGAGGACTCGTGATCGAGTTCATCTTTTGACGTATTAATTTGAGGATTTTTCATGATGTTAAAACAACTTGAAGCAGTAAAACAAAGATTCATTGATATTGAAAATCAATTACAGAATATTGCGATTGTATCGGATCATCATAAGTTGCGCGAACTCTCCCAGGTACGAAGTGAACTTGAGCCCGTTGTAAAAGCCTATGAGATTCAAAAAAATCTTTTACATCAGCTTATGGAAGCTGAGCAGATTCTTTCGGATAAATCTTCAGATGTTGAATTGAAGAAGATGGCAGAGGCTGAAATTGGACCACTCAAAAATCAAATTGAATTAGGAGATACTCTACTCAAACGTTTATTGATCCCCAAAGATCCCAACGATCATAAGAATGTCATTCTTGAAATTCGAGCTGGAACAGGTGGTGAGGAAGCAGCATTATTTGCCTCTGAACTTTACCGCATGTATCTTCGTTTTGCTGAGCAAAAGGGATTCAAAACACGAACCCTCGATGTGAGCGAGGCCGAGGCAGGAGGGTATAAAGAAGTTGTCGCAGAAATAGAGGGAAAAGGGGCATACTCCATGTTTAGATTTGAGAGCGGTGTTCATCGTGTTCAACGTGTTCCGAAAACCGAGACTCAGGGTCGTGTTCATACTTCAGCTGCTACTGTTGCCGTGATGCCAGAAGCGGAAGAAGTAGATATCAAAATTGAGGATAAAGATTTAAGAATCGATACTTTCTGCTCTGGCGGTAAGGGAGGTCAATCGGTTAATACTACCTATTCAGCTGTACGCCTAACTCACATTCCGACTAATACAGTTGTGAGCTGTCAGGATGAGCGAAGTCAGATTAAAAATATGGCTAAGGCCATGACTGTCTTGCGCTCGCGTCTCTTACAAAAAGCTATGGATGAACAAAATCAAGCCAATGCGGCACTTCGTAAATCCCAGGTCGGCTCAGGAGATCGAAGTGAAAAAATTCGTACTTATAACTTTCCACAAAGTCGCGTGAGTGATCATCGTGTAAATGTGACTATCCACAGTTTGGATAAGTTTATGCAAGGGGATCTCGATGCAATCTTAGAACCACTCCGTGCTCAGTATGAAGCCGATCGCCTTCAGGCTTCGGAACTAACTGGGAACTAAGATGCTAGGATAAATCTAGGTACATATGTCAAAAGAACTCTCTTTATCTTTATCAGCGAGACGAGAATCTATTCTCCGTACTCTAATTGAAACTTACTATCGAGAAAAAGAACCCGTTGGCTCGAAATTGATCGCGGAGCGACATATCGAACCTCTTTCAAGCGCCACTATTAGGACAGTTCTATCCGATCTTGAGCATGACTCATTACTAACTCAGCCTCATACCTCTGCAGGACGTATTCCAACAGAAAAAGCCTATCGTTATTATGTTGATCGTTGGTTAGACGAATTCGTGACCAAGCGACCCAGTATCAGTACCAAGCAAGATCTCGAAGCATTGCTACAGATACCTGAAATTGACCTTGAACCATGGGCTCAACGTGCAAGCCGCATTCTTTCGGAAGTTTTAGGTGGTGTGTGTATTGCCCTACCATCTCGTATGGTCTTATCTACTCTTATGAAACTTGAATTTGTCCCTTTAGATCGGGATAAAATCGTTGCAATTTGGATCGACAACCAGGGCGAAGTAGAACATCGCATTATCGAAAATAATTCTCATTATCAGCCCCACCAATTAGTCGAAATGGGTAATTTTGCCACCACACATTTTCGAGGACTTACTTTATCACAAATACAGAAAAAAATGATAGATGACATAGGTGAAGATGTACATGAGGTAAAAAAACTTCTAACTCAACTACAAGTAGTGGCGAAAGATTGGCAAGAGAAGTCATCTAGTAGTCAATCAAGCGTCGTAATCCAAGGACTCTCGCAACTCACTCATTTACCTGAGTTCTCTGACCTAGACCGGTTAAAAAACTTAGTTGAATATTTCGAAGAGCAGAGTCGCTTAGTGCATTTATTAAGTGCATTTTCTGAAAAAGCATCTAAATCTACTCAGGTTATTTTAGGTAGCGAGAATCCCTATCTCAGCAATTTGGGTTTAGCAACTACAGTTCGGCACGTTCAGCTCGATTCATCCGGGTTCGTAACTTTGGCACTGATTGCGCCTATGCGAATGGATTATCCTCATGTTCTAGGCGGTTTATCATGGTGGGCCAATGAAATTAGTAACCGATCTCATTCTTGAAAGTGAACTAACTCATGAATACTGAAAATTTACTACCTTCCGAAGAATCTTCTAATCTTACTCCTGAGATTTCCCCCGAAATATCTGAATTAGAAACATTACGTACCTCCGAGAAAGAGTTGCGTGAGCAATATTTACGTTTGGCTGCCGATTTTAAGAATTACCAAAATCGTGTAACAAAAGATATTCAACTATCAATAGAGCTCACTGAAAAAAAGATTCTTTTGGAGGCATTACAAAGCCTAGATTCACTAGATAGATGTTTAGCTACAAGCTATCAGGAAGCCCCTGCGCTTCAACAAGATGTGAGTCTCATTCAAAAGCAACTTTCGGACTCGCTTAAGCGGCTAGGTCTTGAGCCCATTAAAATTCAGACCGGAGATTTATTTGACGCTAGTTACGCAGAAGCTCTTACTACTGTCAATGAACCTAATATGGCAGATAATACAATCTTTACTGTCTTCGAAAAAGGCTATTGGCTTCGTGGTCAATTAGTTCGTCCTGCTCGAGTTGTAGTGAATCGACATCAGGATATGACACCATCCGATTCTCCGGATCAATCCGCATAGATTTGAGTTAATTATGAAAAGAGATTATTACGAAATATTAGGTATAGGTCGTTCCGCATCCCTCGATGAGATTAAAAAAGCGTACCGAAAACTAGCACTAGAGTTTCATCCAGATCGTAATCCTAATAACCGTGAGGCCGAAGAAAAGTTTAAGGAAGCTGCCGAAGCGTATAGTATTTTATCTGATGCCGAAAAGCGTCAACGATACGATCAAGTTGGCCATCAGAGTTCTAGCGGCAGTGGACAGCAATTTCAATTTGATCCTAGTCAGTTTCAAGGCTTCGAAGATATTCTCGGGAGTTTCTTTGGCGGAAGTATGTTTGGGGATCTCTTTGGTCAACGGGGGACTAATCAATCGAATCAGGGATCTGATCTTCAAATAAAAGTTCAAGTCCCTTTTAAAGATAGTGTTTTTGGCAAAGATAAAAAAGAAATTGAATTAAAAAAATTACAACGTTGTGAAATTTGTGAAGGTTCTGGTTGTCAAAAAGGCACTGGTGCACAAACATGTTCTCAGTGTCGCGGCACAGGTCAACAAATCATAAGCCAAGGCTTTTTTCAAATGGCGGTTGCTTGTTCAAAATGCAAAGGAAAAGGATCTTTGATTCCTAATCCATGTAAGACTTGTGGAGGGGAAGGTCGCACACAGCGTTCTTACAAAACGAGCTTTAAAATTCCGGCCGGTATTGATAATGGAACACGCCTTCGCTTAAACGGGCAGGGTGATATAGGCCCCTTAGGGGGACCCGCTGGGGATCTTTATATTCTATTTGAGGTAGAAAATGATTCCAGGTATCGCAGAGAAGGGGACGATCTTCATGAAGTTATAGACGTCCCATGGGTAACTTTTGTCGAGGGTGGCAAGCTTAAGATTGAAACCCTGTACGGAGAGGAGACGATTATTCTTCAGGCTGGGACACCTTCAGACAAGGTGGTCCGACTAGCTAATGCGGGGGTACCGAGAGTTCAAAGATCTGGCCGCGGAGATTTATATATCCGGCTGAGAGCCTGGGTACCTAATCAACTCACAGAAATCCAAAGACAAGCATTAGCAAATGTAAAGCAAGCTTTTTCAGTCCCTCAAAATAAATCTGAAGATTCTATTTTCAGTAAAGTATTCGGCCCGAAAAAAAAACAAAAGTGACTATTTAATCTTTAGTGATGTTAGCCAAACCCTCTTGGGCCCCCCGATGGCGAGGATTAATCTCAAGCGCCTCCTCGAAACTTTTTTTGGCTTCTATTAGTTTTCCCAGATGCTTAAGTATTTGACCTTGTCGAACGAGTCCCCCTTCACGTCCTCCAGATCCTCCCTCAATGGGGCCCAAAAGTGCCTCTTCAATAAGCACTAAAGCCTCATTCAAATATAAGCCGGAACGCGAAGCAATTTTGGCACTTTGTAGTTTCAGTAAACTAGATTCTTTATATTTAGGTATTGATAACTGCATCAATTCCCAAGCCTCTTCAGGATGACCAGAAAATAGAAATGCATCTCCTAGACTTTCAAGAGCATGAACATCTATTTCCTTTATGTTCAATAAATTTTTAGCTACTTCATGCACATATTTCTTTTGATCTTCAAGCCCTAATTGGTCTTTAGTTTTATCTCCCATGAGAACTTCTAAATATGCTGTGATAGCAAGGGATCTAGACCCACCTAATTTTATACTTTCTAGAAAAAAAGACTCAGACTGCTTCCAGCTTTCAAAAGTACCTACAAGAGTACCCTCCAATACAAGACCCCAAGATCGATCGATTTTTTTCAGATTTTCAGCACACTTTATACTAGATGCCCTAGAGCCTCCAAAGAGCAGCGGTAGTTTGCCTTGACTAAGCCCCAATGTGAACCATGCATAACCATAGCCAGGATCTAGTTTGGTACTTTCGAGCATTTCATCGAGAGCCTGAGAAACCCGGACGATACTTCTAAGAGTGATATTTTGAATAGCTAGTCCCATCAGAGCTATACCTTTTGCAAGACGAGCCTCAGCGGATTTTTGATTCTGTTGTAGTGCTCGTTGCGAAAGGACCAGAGCTTCATCGAAATCAAGAAATGCAGAGAGGGCTTGAGATTTGGTAGCGAGAGCCTCTACATTTTTAGGATCTAATGATATCAATCGATCGGAGGCACTAGCAGCTTCAATAAAACGGCCCTCTTTAATCAGAAGCCTCAGTGTTCTAGGCACATCGTCAGCCCTACCCAAGGATAAACACAGGGTGATGATTAAAAGGATTTTCATAGAATGCTTCGCGTTCATCGTTAACGTAAATATACTTAATCCTAGTATGCAAGCAAGTTTGTATGCATATTTAAAATTATGACCAGGAGTTCTACTATGCTTATGGCCGGAAAAAAAGGTCTCGTTGTAGGAGTAGCCAATAAGCGATCTATTGCTTGGGCTATTGCACAACGTTGCGTAGAGCAAGGAGCCCAATGTGCTTTTAGTTTCCAAAGTGAGCGATTAGGCGAAAATGTTAAAGAATTAACGAATGATCTTCCAGGCTCTCTTTTATTCCAAATGGATGTTAGCGACGATCTTCAGGTCAAACAAGGTTTCACTCATCTCGAAAAGTCTTGGGGAAAAATCGATTTCCTTGTTCATGCCGTTGCTTACGCTCCCCGTCAGGCGCTTGAAGGTGATTTTGTTAGCACCACTCGAGAAGATTTCAGGACAGCGCTCGATATTAGCACCTACTCCCTTCCTGTATTGGCGCATGCTGCCAAACCCCTCATGGCACATGGAGGAAGTATTCTGGCACTCTCTTATCTGGGCAGCGAAAGGGTCATGCCGAACTACAATGTCATGGGTGTTGCAAAAGCTGCTCTTGAAAGTGCTACTCGCTATCTTGCCAACGATCTCGGCCCCTCACATATACGGGTTAATTGTATTTCTTCTGGACCGATTAAGACTCTTGCTGCAGCCGGCATCGGAGGCTTCTCTTCCATATTAGATTTACATCGAACCAAGGCTCCTCTCAGAAAAAATACAGAGTTAGAGGAGGTCGGTGACGCTGGAGTATTCCTTCTTTGTGATATGGGTAGGGGTATCACTGGACAGGTCTTATACGTTGACGGCGGTTACAGTATTATGGCCCTTTAAAAAAATTCCTAGGAGAAACAGAATGAAAGAATATCTCGGCTCACTTTTCAAAGTAAGTTATACGGCAACAACTGTCCGAACTATTATATATACCGTAGGCCATATTTTTATTGAAACCGTTGCGATCTCACTTATCACTGGAGCTGAGTTTCAAGTAGCTGGGACAGCCGCAATCCTGGGACCCTTGATGAGCGGTTTTTGGTATTGGATCATAGATCGTTGGTGGACTAACAATCATATGAAGATCAGCCACTAATATAAAATTTTCTTTTGATTTTATTTGAGTGCCTTAATCCGTTCAATCACCTCGTCTACGTGACCCTTCACCGATACCTTGGGCCAAGTGAAACGAATAACTCCTCTTGGATCGACAATGAATGTTGATCGAATAATTCCTGTAATCTCTTTTCCATACATTACTTTTTTACCGAAAGCCCCCAGGGGCTTCAAGAGTTTTGCATCTGGATCTGACAATAGTGGAAAAGGAAGTTCGTACTTATCAGTAAATTTCTTATGGCTAGCATAACTATCTCGACTAATACCAAGAATTTGAACTTTCATTCGCTTGAGCTTCGACCACATATCCCGAAAATCACAAGACTCTTGTGTGCATCCCGGAGTCGCGTCTTTTGGATAGGCATAAAGCACCGTCCATTGGCCTTTGAAGAGGCTCTCATCAATGACAAATCCATCCACATCAACAAGATTAAACGGAGGAATTTTTTTACCCACCAAGTTCATCTGACCTTTTTCTATATTATTTCTGTTCTGTATCTTACCCTTAGAAAGGGACGAATTTCTTAATTCTTGTTAATCTAAAGATAGAGAGGTTCCTTTGCTGTCAGATTTGTTAAAACGGCTATGGTGGTGGCCTCTCGTCGTACCCCACAAAAAAACCCTTATCTTAGGTCTTTTGGCAACGATTGCCTGTAGTACAGCAGCTAGTTTTGTTCCCTATTGGTCTGGGAAAGCAGTATATAGTTTGGAGGTAAAAAACTGGGATCAGTCTCGCGTTTTTTTACTCTGGATGCTTATTTTTACTGCTCTTGCCGGTGTAGGTAGATACATAATGCGTAAATATCTCATCGGGCTTTCTCGTGAAATAGAAAAAGAGCAACGCGAAGAAATTTATGATTTTCTCCTTACCCGCCCATATATTTTTTATGAACGTCAAAAAATTGGGGATCTCATGAGTCGAATTGGGGAGGATGTCAGTACCGTTCGAATGGCCACAGGTCCAGGACTCTTAAGTTTTTTACAAGTAGCTAGTGTCTTACCTGTAACCCTTAGTTTGATGTTCTCTACTAGTTGGAAATTAACGGTGGCTGTTATGCTTCCGTTTTCTCTATTAGCATTTGGATTTTATTTCCTTGGACGACTGAGCCATGCAGTGCAAGAAAAACTCCAAGTAGCTTTCTCTAATTTAAGTACTTTTAGTCATGAGACTATAAGTGGTGAGCGCGTTGTACAGGCTTTTGGCTTAGAGAGTATGCGCGTAGAAAAATTTGATAATCTCAGTCGCGCGCACGCGACGTTAAGCATGAAACAAAACGTGATTTATGGTGCTTACGGCCCTATGGCAATGTTTATAGGAGCTCTTGCTACTCTGTCTTTAATTGGTTATGGAGGTACTTTATATCTCCAACAAGCTTTAAGCCTAGGAGATCTGACGGCTTTTTCAGGTTACTTGGTAACCCTAGCGTGGCCTGTGATGTCTCTTGGTTGGGCTATCAATCTTTTTGAGCGAGCACGTGCTGGCCAGACACGTATTGATGAACTGATGGCTCCCATTGAGAGGCCCCTTGATCCTCCTTCTATATCCATTTCAATTTCAGAACCTGCTTCTCTTGAGGTCAAAGATCTAGTTTATCGCTTCGAGAGCTCCAGAGGCTTGGGCCCCTTAAGTCTTTCCCTCTCTGCGGGGACATCCCTAGCTATCGTAGGCGGTGTTGGCTCTGGCAAAACTATTTTGCTACAAGTTTTAGCAGGACTTCGCCACCCCCAAAGTGGTCAAGTATTTGTCGATTCAAAAATCTTAGATGAAACTTCTTTAAGAAAACACTGGGAAAATTTAGGATGGGTTCCCCAAGAAGCTTTTTTGTTTTCCGAATCGTTGCGTAAAAATTTGACTATGGGCTATCCGCAAGCATCTCTCGAAGAGATTCACGAAGTTACTCGGGTTGTCTGTATGGATGATTTAATCAAACGATTACCACAAGGCCTGGATACGGTCGTAGGAGAGCGCGGTGTCATTTTGAGTGGTGGAGAGCGTCAGCGGACTGCCTTGGCTCGTGCACTGCTTCGTCGTCCTCGACTTATTCTTCTCGATGATGCACTATCAGCTGTTGATGCAGAAACCGAAAGCCAAATTCTTATTAACCTTAGATCTTATCTTGGTAAGACAACTCTCATCTTAACTTCGCATCGGGTATTTGTAGCAGAATCATGTCAGAAAATTTTAGTACTTGAAGAAGGTCAAATTATTCAAGAGGGAACCTCTGAGGAATTAGCTAAATCCGATGGACTCTATTCACGGCTTAAAAAATTACAGAGTCTTGAATACGAATTGACTCATAAAGCGGACTCTAAAGTCCCTCTCGGAAAGTAACCTTATTGATTTCCTGAAAAGTGGTAAGTCCAAGTTTTACTTTTTCAAGAGCACTTTCTCGGAGTGTTTGCATACCATGCTGTTTGGCTAGGGATTTAAGTTCTCTGAGTGGGGCATTTTGATAAAGCTTCTCTCTCATTTCATCGTTTAAGCCGAGAAACTCTACAATGGCTTGCCTACCTTTAAAGCCCGTTCCTGTACATTCAACACAACCTTGTTTTTCAAAGAAGGTTCCTCCTACAGCCCAATCAGATTGAACTCCGTTCATTTGGAGTTCTTCTTGAGTGGGTTGATGGGGACGCTTACAAGCAGGGCAAAGGATTTTGACCAAGCGTTGAGCGAGAATACAGTTGAGAGAGGATACAAAATTTGCCGTTGAGATACCCATGTGTGTGAATCGACCAATGACATCAAAAACGTTATTAGCATGGACCGTTGTGAAAACTAAATGACCCGTTAGAGCTGACTGGATTGCGATTTGAGCTGTTTCGGCATCTCGAATTTCTCCAACCAATATTTTGTCTGGATCGTGTCGAAGAATAGATCTCAAACCTAGGGCAAAAGTAAGACCCTTTTTTTCGTTGACGGGGATTTGAGTGACACCCTCTAGTTGGTATTCTACGGGATCTTCGATTGTAATGATTTTATCTTCTGTATTTTTGATTTCACTCAGGACCGCATAAAGAGTTGTTGTCTTTCCACTGCCTGTAGGGCCTGTGACCAGAAACATTCCATAGGGTTCTCTCGAGAAGCGACGCAAACGAGCGAGTTCAGTAGGCGAGAAGCCTAAAATATCTAAATTTAAGGCTGAGAATTCTCGTGTTAAATTTTCTTTATCTAAGATACGGATGACTGCATCTTCACCGTGTATGGTTGGCATAATAGATACTCGAAAGTCGATGGCGCGCCCACGAACTTTCAATTTGAATCGACCATCTTGGGGTTGGCGCTTCTCTGAAATATCTAATTCAGACATGACTTTGATTCGAGAGATGATTGATGGCGCAAATCGACGATCGATAGGCTCAGAAGCAGAGTAGAGACTGCCATCGATCCGGTACTTAAGCAAGATGTGCGTTGCAGATGTTTCAAGATGTATATCACTTGCACGCCTTTGTAGTGCATTAAAAATAGTAGTATCTACGAGGCGAACAATGGGCGCCTCATCTTTGTCTGTCAATTTTTCAAAATCGAGTACTTCTTCGACGATATCTTCTTCCCGTAGTACCTGAACTTTTAATGCTTCGCCTGCTTCATCGAGGATTTTTTGACCGCTCTCAGATTTCTTGAGAACATCTTGAATCTGATGGGCGGGAGCTCCCGTGAAAGTTAAAGGTCGACCTATCTCAAATCTCAAAATATCTTGAACACGGACATCTAGCGGATCTACCATGGCCAAGATTAATTTGTCTCCGGAAATTTTCACGGGGACAAATTGGTATTTCAACATTAAATCGAGTGAGACAGACTTGAATAAAGTGAAATCCACGGCCTCAATAGCGAGGTCTAGTTCGGGGTACAAACCCATGTATTTCAACACTGAATTTTCTGAGGCTTCAGCGGAATTAGGCTTGGGTGCACCTTTTTGGGGTAATGGATTCATAAATGCGACCATTTTCTATTTGTGTTGAGAAAAATAGCAAGATTCGTCGAGTCTAAATTCTATTATCCCTTGATTAGATGATTGACCCAAGTACTGTCAAAACCCCACAATATAACTAGGCGGAGATCCCATGCAAGGCTATGCACCTATTTTGTTGCTCATTGCTATATCCCTTACCTTACCTGCTTTAGTGTGGAGTCTTTCTCGCTTAATTCGCCCAAGTTTCTACAGCGTATCAAAGCATTCAACCTACGAGTGTGGAATTGCAACGACCACTGATGCCCGAGAAAAATTCAGTGTTAGATATTATCTTGTCGCGGTCCTTTTCTTAGTGTTTGATGTCGAAACCGTTTTTCTGCTTCCCTGGGCTCTTCAGATGAAAGAGTTATGGATTTTTGGATTAGTAGAGATGGGTATATTTCTGTTTTTGTTGTTAATTGGGTACGCCTATATTTGGTCAAAAGGCGCCCTAAATTGGGAGTAATTCATGTCCGTTATACTTAATCAACCCTCATCACTCGAACACATATTGATTACTACTAAAGTAGAAAAAGTAGTCAATTGGGCACGAGCCTCATCGGTATGGCCGATGACCTTTGGATTGGCCTGTTGTGCAATTGAAATGATGGCAGCGGGTGCTAGTCGTTTTGATTTCGACCGATTCGGCGCAGGAATTTTTCGTGCAACTCCACGACAATCGGACTTGATGATTGTCGCCGGAACGGTTACTTATAAGATGGCTCCCGTGATCAAGAAACTATATGATCAAATGCCAGAACCCAAATGGGTAATCGCCATGGGATCCTGCGCTACAGCAGGGGGACCGTTTGATAGTTACCACACTATTCAGGGGGTCGATAAAATTATCCCCGTAGATGTATACATACCTGGATGTCCTCCTCGTCCTGAGAGCTTGATTTATGGTTTTCTAAAACTACAAGATAAAATTATGACGTCCAGCATGTCGGATCGTTATGGTGAAATTTTCGAGTCTGTTGGGTAACCAATGCCTATTACCAAAGTATGGATTGAAGAAGGTTGTATCGTATGCAACGCCTGTGAGGCAGAATGCCCCGATGTATTTCATGTCACAGCCGATAGTTGTCATATCAAGGCTGATGCCAGAATAGATGGTCAAGAAGATGAAAATCGTTCCTCTAAATCTGTCCTTCAGAACGGACTTCAATCATCTTTAGAAACCAGCATTATTGCAGCGGCTGTAGCATGCCCAGTTAACGTAATTCAATACGAACAAATAATTTCACAGATACCTATCGAGCCTCCCAAGATTGAAGTAGAGGTTGCGATAGAAGTTATTACCTCTGTGGTTCCAATGGTCGCGGAAACTGAGCCTGCTTTGGCTAAAGTTCAATCCGTGATTTCCGAAACAATAACTTCTGCGCCGAAACCTCGGATTACAGAAGTCTGGATTGATGAAGGTTGTATCGTATGTAATGCATGCGAAGCTGAGTGCCCAGAAGTCTTCCATGTGACAGCAGATAGTTGTCATATCAAAGCCGATGTTCGACTTGATGGAAAAGAAAACGAAAATCGATTTGAAAAGTCTAAAATTAAGCAAGTACTAGGGGAATCGTTAGTTGAAAAAATTATCTCGGCAGCTGCAGGTTGCCCTGTAGATGTTATTAAATATGGCGTCTTTGGAGATGTGCCTAAGATCGAAAAGAAACTCGATGCAGTGCATGATCATAGTCCCGATGCAGTTCGATCTTTTGTTTGGGACATCGCCGCCGCACCCAATCGAGTTGTAGTGATGCCCAAAACAATCCCTCTTCCAAGTCTGAGGACTTTTTTAGCCGAACAAGAGGCACAAAAAATTGCCGATGAAGCCAAGTGGCAAAAGCAATTGGCTGATTATGAAATCAATAAAACCAAGGCTCTCGGTGAAAACAAAGAGCCACCCAAGGCTCCCGTTCGTCCTGCACCCAAAAAAGATGATAACGATATGATTGCTCCGGTACCCGCTTCAGCCGATGCTCCAGAACTTCTTTATCTGAGGGAGAAGCTTGGAGCTAGCGTTCAAGAAATCTTCCAACAATCTGGAGAATTAGTATGTCAAGTGGCTCCCGAAGCAATTCTAGAAGCATTAGTATTATGTAAAGATGATCCAGCATTAAAATTTGAAATGCTTGTTGATGAAACAGCAACGCACTATCCTGTAGCTGATGAATTTAAATTTTCTATTGTTTACCATTTGACTAGTCTTTCTCGTCAACGTCGCCTGCGATTACGCATATTAATACCTGAAAACTATGATGTAGAAAGCGCAGTATCTGTTTATCCTGGTGCCAATTGGCTTGAACGAGAAGTGTTTGATATGTTCGGAATACGTTTTAAAAACCATCCCGATCTTAGACGAATTCTCTGTCCCGACGATTGGGAAGGGTATCCTTTGCGCAAGGAATATCCCACCTTAGGACTTGGGCAGCGTGAAATAGATTTCCGTGAAGATCGATCTGGTGTTTTAATGCGCCTGTCTTTAGAAAAAGCAGGAAATCTCAATATAAATCTCAAGAAACCAGAAGCCAACTAGGAGTTTGATCGGTGTTTAAAAATGAGGAATTAGAAATTAATCTCGGACCTCAGCATCCTTCAACCCACGGTGTGCTTAGAGTTAAACTTCGTCTCGATGGTGAAACGATCGTCAAATGCACGCCCATTGTGGGCTACCTCCACCGCGGAGTCGAAAAGATTTGCGAGAATAAAACTTTTTTTCAAGGTCAGGTCTGGACCGACCGTATGGATTATGTGGCCGCTGTAAGTAATAATCTTGGATGGGCAGAGTCAGTAGAAAAATTATTTGGTATTCATGTACCGCGTCGAGCTCATTACGTTCGAACGATGATGACAGAACTGAATCGTATCAGCTCCCATCTGTTATGGCTCGGAACTCATGCACTAGATATTGGAGCTATGACCGTATTTCTTTATGCCTTCCGAGAGCGCGAACAGATTCTCGATTGCTTTGAGTCATTTTGTGGGGCACGTCTAACCACGACAGCTTTTCGGATTGGAGGCTTGCGCGAAGACATTCCTCCGGGATTCATCAAGCAGGTTCAAGCTTTTCAAGATAGATTCTTAGACTGTATCGATGAATACGAGACTTTATTGACCGAAAATCGTATCTGGAAAAGGAGAACCATTGGTATTGCTCCTATAAATGCAGATGAATGTATTGCTTTCGGAGTCACGGGCCCAGTTCTTCGTGCTGCCGGCGTCAAATATGATGTCAGAAAAGCATTTCCTTACGCCGCATATGCAGAAATGAATTTCGAAATACCGACCCGAACAGAAGCGGATACATACGCTCGCTATCTCGTTCGTCTCGAAGAGTTCAGACAGAGTCATCACATCATACAGCAATGTATTGACGGGCTCCCCGAGGGCAATGTGATGGCAAAGATTCCCAAAGTATTAAAATCTGAAGTGAATGAAATTTATCATCCTATTGAAGCGCCGAAAGGCGAACTTGGGTATTACCTAGTTGGGGAGAAGGGTGGACAAAACCCTTATCGTTTTCATGTTCGGGGTCCCTCTTTTGTTAATTTACAAGCCCTACCGCAAATGACGGAAGGCCGTTTACTTGCAGATGTGATCGCCGCTATTGGAACACTTGATGTCGTTCTAGGTGAGGTAGACCGATGATGACTCCCGTTCAGCAGGTCGTAATGGCCATAATTCAAATTACTGTACTGGTCTCAATCATTCTTTTGATCGTGCCGCTAATGACATTCGCCGAAAGAAAAGTCATCGGTTACATCCAGGTTCGCCTAGGAGCGACCCGCCAAGCTGGAGGGATACGAGGTTTTGCCGCTGGGATCAATAAACTTTCTTGGGCCATGGGTCGAATACCCATCTTATCGTTCTTCAGAGGTCTACCCGTTTTTGCTGCCGACGGATTAAAGCTCCTTCTTAAGGAAGATATTGTTCCTGATCGAGCGGATCGTTTTGTATTCGTCATTGCACCGGTCATTTGTATGATTCCTGCCTTCGCAACTTTCGCAGTCATCTGCTTCTATCCTGGAACCCTATTCACCTTTCCAACAACATTTCCCATCATAGGCGGCTTGCCCTTCACGGGTTTCTTGACAGATATAAACGTAGGCTTACTGTACATTATGGCCGTTGGGTCAATTGGTGTTTATGGGATCGTTCTTGGGGGCTGGGCTTCTAATTCGAAATATCCTCTTCTTGGGGGTCTCCGAAGTGCAGCTCAAATAATCAGTTATGAAATTCCTCTGAGCCTTTCTCTCCTAGTAGCAGTAGTGCTTTCTGGAACATTAAATTTTAGAGAACTCTCGCTTTATCTAGCAGGTGTTCCCATGGTCACGGCCGCTGGAGAGATCGTGCAGATGCCCTTAATTGCAGCAATCCCCTTATTCTTTGGATTCTTTTTTTACATCACATGTGGCTTTGCAGAAACCAATCGTGTTCCATTTGATTTGGCCGAAGCTGAAACTGAGTTGGTATCAGGATTTCATACGGAGTATAGCGGCATGAAGTTTGCCTGGTTCATGTTGGCTGAATATGCAAACATGATGGCAGTTTCGGCCATTGCAGCAGGATTTTTCCTCGGCGGACACTACTTATTACCTTTCGGCCTCCAAAGATTTGTTCCTGATTCCATTCCCTTTCTTGCTCAACCTAGTTTGTTATTCTTCTTTGGTAAAGTCTTTTTTTTACTTTTTACCTTTCTTTGGGTACGCGCCACGCTCCCTCGATATCGATACGATCAGCTGATGAGCGTAGGTTGGAAATGGCTTATTCCTGTCACCCTTGTTAACCTTGTCATCGCTGCAACTATTCGGCTAATTTTTTAGGATCACTATGTCTATCTTAAAAAAACTACTTCCCTTGGATATTGCCTCAGGCATGAAGTTGACTGGAAAATACTTCGGTAGAAATTTCTTGCAGGCCAATCGATCCAAAAAGCATATTCATATCACAGTGGAATACCCCGAAACGCCTATCTCAATTGCCCCGCGCTTTCGAGGGCGACTCCAAATGCTCCGCGATGAGCAGGGTGAGATTAAGTGCGTTTGTTGTTTGGCATGTGAAAAAATATGTCCTACTCAGGTTATTACAATTAGTAAGGGTAAAAAAGAAGGACGTAAAACCCCCTTTCCGACTCGCTATGACTTTGAGATGGAACGCTGTATTTTCTGCGAGTTCTGTGTTGAAAGTTGCGGATTCGATTCAATCATCCTAAATCATCAGTTTGAGTTAGCAGCTTACAACCGAGAGGATTTCTCGATTGGTATGGAAGGGCAATTTCAAGACATGTTTCGCGTCTCACCTGTAGGTCAACACTCTATATCATCAACTAAAAACCCTGATTCTCCTGATTACACCTAATAGGCACAATCTATGAATGCATTATTCATTACAATTGGTCAAAATCTTTTCTTCGTGTTCGGTCTTTTGGCCTGTGCTGGGGCTGCAGCCATGGTTCTTTCTAAATCTGCAGTTCATAGCGTTCTTAGTTTTTTATTTTCTATGATTATGGTAGCTGCTTGTTTTTTATGTCTAAGTGCAGAATTTTTAGGTATGGCTCAACTCCTCATTTATGCCGGTGGTATTGTGGTTCTTTTTCTTTTTGTCGTCATGCTTGTTGAACTAACCAAGTATAAAGAAAAAAGTTTATTTGCCCTGCAGACCAAATGGTCTATTCCTCTTATTTTAGTTGCGATGGCTACATTTGCTTACACAATGAAATCTAATTTATTTAACGCCCCGGCTTCAGTTGCCTTAACGCTACCTCCAGATCTTGTTCAAGGCCTTTCTGTAAGTGCTCAAAATGCTCAAAGTGTGAGTCGAGGCTTGTTTGCAGGGTTCTTATTACCTCTTGAAATCCTTTCCGTGATCCTATTGGTCTCTCTCGTAGGGGCGCTCGTTCTTGCAAAATCAGAGCGTGTGGCATGATCTCACTCAATGTCGTCCTTTTTGTCTCTTCTCTGATGTTTTTCATCGGAGTTGCGGGTGTTTTAATTCGACGTAATGTATTGATTATTTTAATGTCGGTTGAACTCATGCTCAATGCTGCAAATCTTAATCTCATCGCATTTTCTAGACAGAGCGGAACCGTAGAAGGTCAGGCTTTTGCACTCCTAGTAATGGGCTTTGCAGCAGCTGAAGTTGCAATAGGCCTTGCTCTAGTCGTAGCGTTGTATCGACGTAAAGATACGATCCAGGCCGACGATATTAATTTACTGAATGGATAACCTTTATGAATGAATCATCAATTCCTCATTTAATGGCAGTCTCTCATTCAGTTTCCTATTTATGGCTCATTCCATTTCTTCCTCTATTTGGATTTCTAATCAATGGATTAACGGGTAAATATCTTCGTAATAATCAATTGGTCAATGGTATTGCTCTAGGCTCTGTTGGAGTTTCGTTCTTACTCTCGGCATTTTATTTTTTCCAGCTCCTACAACTACCCGAGGCCTCTCGAAGTCTTCACCAATCTTTGTGGACATGGTTCGACGTAGGCGGCGCCCGTATTGCAGGTAACGTCCTAACGTATGCCACAGTGGAGTGGGCTTATAAATTTGATGTATTGAGCGCAACCATGGCCCTGTTAGTTACGGGAGCAGGCTTTCTGATCCATCTCTTTAGCACTGGATACATGGAAGAAGAGCAAAAAGATCATCGGTATTACCGCTTCATGGCTTATCTTAACCTCTTTATATTTAGCATGCTCAATCTGGTACTAGGCGCCAATATCTTAATGATGTTTTTAGGATGGGAAGGCGTCGGACTTTGCTCTTATCTTCTCATTGGTTTCTATTTTGATAAAACCTATGCGGGCGATGCCGCCAAGAAGGCATTCGTTACAAATCGTATTGGTGACTTCGGCTTTATGCTAGGTTTCTTTCTGATATTTATGGTTTTTGGATCTTTAGACTTCGATACCCTAATGGGTTCAGCAAGATCTATCATGTCTTCACAGTCAATCACTCTTTTTGGCCACACCGCTACTCCTACTTTTTGGATGAATCTCATTGGAGGTTGTTTATTCGTTGGGGCTATGGGTAAATCCGCACAAATTCCTCTTTATGTATGGTTACCTGACGCCATGGCAGGCCCCACGCCTGTTTCGGCACTTATTCATGCTGCGACGATGGTCACATCAGGTCTCTATATGATTACTCGACTTAATTTTATTTTCATTAACGCGCCTGCTGCGCTTCATTTGATTTTGTTTGTCGGCGCTTTGACGGCTCTCATGGCAGCCTCAATGGGGTTAGCCCAAAATGATATCAAAAAGGTACTTGCTTACAGCACCGTCTCACAACTCGGATTTATGTTCATGGGTATGGGTGCAGGAGCTTTTACTGCAGGTATGTTCCATGTCTTTACGCACGCATTTTTCAAGGCATGCCTATTTCTAGGTTCCGGTTCTGTGATTATGGCTTGTCATCACGAACAAGATATGCGCAACATGGGCGGATTGAGAAAATATATGCCGTGGACCTTCTGGTCAATGTTGCTTTCAACTTTTGCTATCGCAGGCATATTCCCGTTCAGCGGATTCTTTTCCAAAGATGAAATTCTTTGGAAAGTTTTCGAAGAGTGGTATCAAGGGGGAACTTATCAAGGATCTACCCTTTATCTTGCAACGTGGTTGATGGGGATGGTCGCTGCTTTCTTTACCGCATTTTATATGATGCGACTAATTTGTATGACCTTCCTGGGTAATTACCGCGGTAATGGTGATGATCCCTATCATTTGACCGTTCATGAAGAAGCTCATGGCCACGATCATCACCAAGGCGGCACACATGTGCCCCATGAGGTCCCATGGAATATGTGGGTACCCGTTTTTATTTTGGCACTTTTGGCTGTGGGCGGCGGTTTTCTGAATGTACCCCATGCCCTCCATTTTTTAGGTCATTCTTATTTCTCTGAATGGATTTCTCCGATCCTTTATCAGGTCGCATCAATTCCAGAAGGCATCGAAGCCGTTTCTAAGATGGAATATGTTCTTATGATTTGGGCAACGGTGATTTGGGCTCCAGGAGCTATGGCCCTTGCTTACTGGATGTACGCATCAGATCCTTCATGGTCACGTGCTCAGGCCTTTGTCAAAAACTACCCTGGTCTCTTTGAATGGGTGCATGCTCGATATTATATTGATGAATTTTATGAAGCTTTGATAATCAAACCTATGAAGCGACTCGGTGGTCAGTTATGGTCTTTTGACACCTGGGTTGTTGATGGGATGGTCAATGGCGCTAGTCGTGCGACCCTTCTATTGGCAGATTTGAGCTATTGGTTCGACACCTATATTGTTGATGGCCTCGTTAATTTTGTAGCGTGGATATTTCAACAATTTGCTTCTCTATTCAAAGCTTTTCAATCTGGTCGAGTTCAAAATTACGCCTTTGTAATGCTTTTGGGTTTTGTTCTTCTAATATTTTTTAAATTCCTTGTTTAACACCTTATAGTTTGGAGATTTCATGAGTCAATTTGCTAATACTCTCCTCATGCTAGCAGCAACTTTTATACCCTTTGTTGCAGCCATAGTATTGCTCTTTGTTCCAAAGGATCGAAGTGAAATCTTCAAGAAAGGTGCTTTATTTGCCACTGTTCTTAGCTTCGCGCTTAGCGTCCCCTTCTTCTTCGCTTACGATCGTACAAGTGATGCAGTTCAATGGGCCCAGAGTTGGTCATGGATTCCTTCACTAGGTATTCAGTTTAGTGTTGGAATGGATGGGATAAGCTTGCTGTTGTGGTTGCTAACTACGTTTATTGGACCTATTGCCATTCTATGTTCATGGGAAGCCATTACTGAGCGACTCAAGGAATATTACGTCTGGTTATTAGTGCTCCAAACTGCGATGCTTGGCGTGTTTATTACCCAGGATATGTTTCTATTTTATGTTTTTTGGGAAGTTATGCTCGTTCCAATGTATTTCTTGATTGGTATTTGGGGAGGTCCCCAAAAGCTTTATGCGGCGATCAAGTTATTTCTCTATACACTCGCCGGTTCTGTCCTTTTACTGGTAGCTGTTCTTGCAATCTATTTCTTGCAAGTTGAGACCAATGGGACTCTTGATTTCTCTTTGGCATCATTTCAAGCCATGGCTCCCGTTATTGCCGAGCAAACCAGGACTTATCAAACCCTCCTCGCCCTTGCTTTCTTTCTTGCTTTTGCGATCAAAGTTCCCATGTTTCCATTTCATACTTGGTTGCCAGATGCGCACGTCCAAGCACCTACCGCTGGATCCGTCATTCTTGCCGGTATTTTATTAAAAATGGGCACTTACGGTTTTGTACGTTTATTGCTTCCAATTTTCCCTACAGCCGTCAAGGATTTGATGCCTTGGTTCATCGCTCTATCGCTCATTGGGATTATCTATGGAGCCCTTGTAGCCATGATTCAGAAGGATATGAAGAAGCTAGTGGCCTATAGTTCGGTAAGCCATTTGGGTATGTGTATGTTGGGTATCTTCGCTTTAAATCCTTATGGATTTAAGGGAGCTCTTTTCCAAATGATTAATCATGGAATCAGTACGCCTGGTTTGTTCCTTGCGGTGGCTGTTGTCTATGATCGACGTCATACGCGAATGATTGCAGATTTTGGGGGTCTTTCCGAGACCATGCCGGTTTACTCAACAATTTTTATGATTATGACAATGAGCTCTATTGGGTTACCTCTTTTAAACGGTTTCATTGGTGAGTTAATTATTCTTCAGGGTTCTTTCCAAGCATTCCCTTGGGCAGCCGTGGTCGCTACTACTGGTATTATCTTGGGCGCTGCTTATATGTTGTGGATGTTTCAGCGTGTAATGTTTGGATCTATTTCAGATGTCAATCGCAAAATGCCTGATTTGACCCCACGTGAAATCATAGTCTTCGCACCTTTGGTGGTGATGGCTATCTGGATTGGGCTTTACCCTCGTCCTTTAATGGACATAATGGATCGTCCAGTGGCGAAATTAGTAAGACAATTAAGCCCGGATTATTACCAAGCTCCTTCACTGAGTGCAGATCAAGAGAAAGCAAAACAAGAAGGAATGAGAGGAATGGAAGCGCCTCAAAACCCAAACAATACTGGCAACTCTGAAGTCATCGAGGAGAAGCGCTAATGCCCGGTTTTGCCCAAAGTCTTTTAGCCGCTCTTTGGCAAGATGCACCGCTTGTACAAGCCCCCTTTTTCCTAATTGGGGTTGCGAGTCTCATGTTGTGGCCTGGCGACCTTTTGATTCCCCGGGATAAAAAGCGTCGTTGGTCACTTTTAACTCAGATCACACTTGCTATCACGATCTTCCTAATTATCCTCACGCCTCATCGGTCAGGATTTTCTAGCATGTTGCGTATCGATACGATGACGCAAGCTTTTCAGTTAATCTGCACTCTGGCTACTATAGCGACTGTGGCACTATCTACTAAGTTGTTAGATCTCATGCATGAACATACCGTCGAGTTCTACGCACTTTTACTCTTCGCCTTGTCAGGAATGTTATTTCTTTGTGGTGCCACGGATCTTGTGACTATTTATTTTTCTATTGAATTGATGGCACTCCCTATTTACGTTTTAGTTGGCTACCTTCGTGAGCAAGAAAGAGGTATTGAAGCGGGAGTAAAATACTTCCTTCTCGGGGCTTTTTCGAGTGGCATTATGATTTATGGCATCAGTCTAGTATTCGGTGCGACCGGAGGAACAACTACCAATCTTGATCGTCTAGCCTCTGAATTGGTCATCGCAATGGATTCACGGGCCACAATGGTGACTCTAGGTGTCTTGATGGTCCTTGTAGGCATGGCCTTCAAGGTTGCCGTTGTCCCCTTTCATATGTGGACTCCGGATGCTTATGATGGCGCTCCTACTCCGATCACAGCATTTATGGCGAGCGCTCCAAAAGCTGCTGCTATTTTTGCTTTTGCTAGGATTTTTGGAGTTGGCTTTCATAATATTTCCAACACATGGATTCTTGGGATGGAATACATGGCCGCAGCAAGCATGATCTTGGGAAATGTTGCTGCTTTGCGTCAGCAATCGATGAAACGCATGTTGGCTTACTCCTCTATTGCTCACGTAGGCTATATGATGCTAGCGATACTCTCCAATGATCCTAATCTCTCAGTTATGAGTTTCTCAGGGGTCCAGACTCTGTGGCTTTACGTTTTCTCCTATCTTTTTATGAATTTCGGTGCTTTCGCTGTCATTACTTTTCTCCAAGGGAAGGGCGAAGGAGAACGTATCGAAGATTTTAGGGGTCTATCTCATCGCAATCCTTGGCTAGCTTTTGCCATGATGTTATTCCTATTGAGTCTGGCGGGAATTCCGCCCCTCATTGGTTTTTTCAGTAAATTCATACTCTTTAAAATGGCCCTTGAGAGAGGTTTCGTTCTTCTGACAGTGATCGCTGTTCTAACGAGTGCTGTGAGTGCGTATTATTATCTTGGAGTCATCAACCAAATGTATTTTAGATCTCATCCGAATAAAGAGCCGCTTAAAACAGATCGTGTGACAGGCTATCTAGTTAGTATTTGTGCCATCGTAGTCTTATTGGGTGTCTCAGCAGGCCGATGGCTCATTGAGGTTGTTGATAACATTAAATTATGAAATCAGATCAAAATCCAAAGAATTCGGGGCCCAATGAGCGTGCCTTGTGGAGTGATCTTAGCTCTCTTGCTTTTGTATTTCCTATTTCCATTACTGTAGGTTTCTTTCTTGGAAAATGGATAGGGGGGTGGTTTGGAAATGCTACTCGTGGTCAATGGATCGGTTTAATCTGGGGGATTGCGACTGCATTTTACGAACTCGCTAAGACGTCCCAACGTCTAAATCGCAAAAATACTGATCCCAAGGAAAAGTAGTGGGAATTTCCTCGGCAATTCCTGGAGGGGAGACCCTAAAAAGACTCAGTCAATTCCAGGCAGGGCTTTGGATCACGGGCCTCTTGATTTACGGATGGACGTCCTTTAATAGCTTCATCGTCTTTACTTTGTCGGGAAGCCTGAGTCTTCTTCTTTGGGCTACGCAACGTATCTTTCTTGATCGTATGCTGTCTGAAAATCTGAGACGTCGCTGGGTTTATGGAAGTCTATTCGGAAGTAAACTGATATTGATCATTTTGTTTGTGCGTGAGATTATGAAGTATTATCCAAGCGAAGGCATACCTTTGGCTTTTGGCATAAGTCTTTTTCCAGCTAGTATTCTTCTCGAGGCTTTACGTTCGATATTTCTTAAAGGTTCAACAAGGGTATAGCGCATGGAACATCACGCATCATATATCGCCAAATGGCTGACTGAAATTTTTGGCCTGGCGCGTTACCAGTGGACTGGATTTGGCATCTTAGAACGTAACGGACAATTAGTTCATGAATCATTTTCAATTCTTGAACGTTATGATCATTTGTTGAATGCTTCCTTGGCCGCTCTAGCTGCAATGATTATTGCGACCTGGATTCGTTCTCGTATGAATAAGATTCCAAGCCCGATCCAGCAGATATTCGAAATGGTTATTAGTGGACTAGACGATATGGTCAAGGCGAGTATTGCACACCATGCCGAACGTTATTTACCCTTTATTGGTACCATCGCTCTTTTTGTGTTCTTCAATAATCTGTTTGGTATTACGCCAGGATTATCCCCAGGAACGAGCAATTGGAATGTGACTCTTGGCGCGGCTCTGGTCGTTTTCTGTTACTACAATTTTCATGGCATGAAAGCGAAGGGATTCTGGTCCTACTGGGGTCATTTCGCAGGCCCGGTAGTTTTTCTTATACCCCTAATGTTCCCTTTAGAAATTTTGGGTCTTTTAAGTCGTAATTTAAGCCATTCGCTTCGACTTTTTGGCAATATTGCCGGTGAACATCTCGTAGCCGGCATCTTTTTTAGTATTTTGCCTCTCTTTTTGCCCATCCCAATGTTATTTTTAGGATTGTTCTTCGGGTTAATTCAAACCTTTGTTTTCACGGTTCTTTCTATTATTTATTTGTCGGGCGCTGTTGCCCATGATCATTAATTTTCCAACGAAGCAGTGAATCCTGCTCATTTTTAGGAGTTTATATGAAAAAGTTCTTCACAACGGCTTTCATCTTCGGAATCTCCCTATCGCTTTTTGGGATGCAAGAAGCTACACCTGCCGTTACTAAGTCAATCTTTGAAGGTCAATTTTTAGCTCATCTTTCCCTTGCTATTGCTGCAGTGGGTTGTGGTCTTGCTCAAGGAAAGGCTGTTGCCGCTGCTTGTGAAGGCATCGCACGAAATCCTCAAGCTGCCGGTGAGATTCGCACAACTATGATCATTGGACTTGCTCTTATTGAAGCGCTTGTCATTTATGCACTTGTGGCTGCATTTGCCATCAAGTAAATCTTTATATATAAAAAAAGGGCGCTTAGGCGCCCTTTTTTTTTGATGAAAGCATGAGAATTTAATATACAGAAACCTTCATCAACTAAATTACCCACATCGTATGGGCGGATGATGTGTCATTTCATAAAATTAATAAATGCGGACTTGGTGAGGCTGAAGGTACAAAAATCATTCGTAGTAACCTAAAAGTAGGGAGTTTTACTCTATGGGACAAATATGGTTCAGGATGCAGTATGAAGTATGAAAAGCGAACTGAATTGCTTTGGTCGGAGTTAGAACAATGACCGTTCTTCGTCTGATTCTCGCTGATCAGCTTTCTGAATCTATTACATCACTGCAAGGGATAAACAAAAAAAGGGACACCATCATGCTATGTGAAGTGATGGAGGAAGCTAGTTGCGTTCCTCATCACCCAAAAAAAATTGCGTTCTTATTTTCTGCCATGCGACATTTTGCAGCGGAGTTAGAATCAAGTGGCTTACGGGTGCGATACGTAAAATTGAATGATTCTAAAAATACAGGTAGTTTCACCGGTGAACTGAAACGTGCAGTTCAAGAATTAAAACCCTCAAATGTGGTAGTGACCGAACCTGGTGAATATCGTTTGCTAGAAATGATGAAAGCCTGGCAAAAAACGTTCGATATTCCGGTGGAAATTCTTCCCGACAAACGCTTTCTGGCAACGCATGCAGAGTTTGCAGCATGGGTAAAGGACAAAAAACAGCTCCGCATGGAGTTTTTCTACCGCGAAATGCGTAGAAAATATGGGTTACTAATTGAACCAGGTGACAAACCCACGGGTGGCGAATGGAATTATGACAAGGAGAATCGTAAACCACCGAAATCAGGTATGACCGTGCCTCTTCGCATGAGTCATCAAAAATCAATTATCACCAACGAAGTATTGACCTTGGTCAAAGAACGCTTTAGTCATCATTTTGGAACGCTGGAGCCATTTCAGTATGCGGTTACACGTAAACAAGCACTGATGGAGCTTGAGCATTTCGCCACGCATCTTCTTCCTAATTTCGGTGACTATCAGGATGCCATGGTGGCGGGTGAGCCGTATCTTTATCATTCGCTGATTTCCAGCTATCTCAACGCGGGTTTGCTGTTACCGCTAGAGATATGTCAGCAGGCGGAAGTAGCTTATCGCACAGGAAAAGCACCGCTGAATGCAGTAGAAGGCTTTATTCGTCAAGTTCTCGGTTGGCGAGAGTATATTCGCGGTATTTATTGGCATCTCATGCCCGAATATGGGGAGCGCAACAGCCTTGATGCCACGCGACCATTGCCAGAATTTTACTGGGGTGCTCCGACCCATATGTTTTGTATGGCAGAATCGGTGCGTCACACACGCGATCATGCCTATTCCCACCATATTCAGCGCCTAATGGTAACAGGTAATTTTGCACTACTCACAGGGTTGGATGTGAAGGCGGTACAGACGTGGTATCTCGCAGTCTACTCCGATGCGTATGAATGGGTAGAAATGCCCAATACGCTAGGCATGGCATTGTTTGGTGATGGTGGAGTCGTAGCCAGCAAGCCTTATGCCGCTAGCGGAAAATACATTCACCGTATGAGCAATTATTGTGAAAAGTGTAAGTATGACCCCGATGAAATGACGGGTGAAAAGGCCTGCCCATTTAATGCGCTGTATTGGGATTTTCTGGTACGTAACGAAGACAAGTTTCGCGGTAATCAACGCATGCCGTACGTATTTTCGACATGGGATAAGTTTACGCCAGAAAAAAAACGGGCGATTCGAACGCAAGCAGCATTGAGTTTACAGAAAATGGCGGAAGGCACTTTATGATCGAAGCATTTGTGGATCAGAGGCCTTCAGGAGATTTCTTGGTAGGCCATTGGCTAATTAAGGTGGCAAAGAACATCAACGTAGCTCCCAAAATTGAAATTAAACCTAACTGATCTCGAATACCCGGAATCCAACCTGTCGCTGCAAGCAAGGCCCCAAATACTGGCTCAAGAGAAAAGATCACCCCTGTCTCTGTGGAGGTAAGAGAAGGCTGAAAGCGACACTGAAGCCAGAAAGCTATGGAGGTTGCAAAAATCGCTAGGTACAGTAGTGGAATCCAAAAAGAAGTTTGATAACTGAGTTGCTTTAGGAGATTAAATTGTTCAGGGGTTGTTTGAACAAAAGCCATAGCGCTGAGAACAATAGCTACAACAGAACATTTAAGGAGAGCCAAGATGAGAGGAGCCGAACGTTTAGCGTAGATAGACGTTAAGACAATATTCACTCCAATTAGAAAAGCAGAGAGGAGGGTTTGAGAATCTCCTACAGTCCATCCACCAAAGGGCTGTTTGGGACTATAAACAAAAAGACCTAATCCAAGAATCGCTATGAATGAAGCGATGACGTGATATCGATTAAACTTATCGCCTAAAAGTGTTGCTAAGATAAAAGTGAAAATGACATAGAAGCCAGTGATAAATCCTGACTTAGTTGCGGTTGTTGTTTGAAGTCCGTGCATTTGAAGCCAAAAGATAGCTGCTAAACCAATACCTAGTACCAAGCCATCGATATAAGTCTGACGAGGGAACCGTAAGGGTTGCGTCAACACGAATACTAAAAGTATCAAAGATCCGATGGTAAAGCGTATACCTAGAAGTAATTCAGGAGTCAAACCCGTCATTAAGAGATATTTGGCGATTGGGAAAGTGAGTCCCCATATTAGCGACGTTAATAAAATAAAAAAAAGACCACTAAAATGGGAGGCACGTTGCGGTACATTCATTTGGAATCCTTAATCAAGCTCCCAAACAATCTTTATGGGAATTCGAGCTTTATGGTTGCCTATGATGTCAACGTTAATTATGTCGATACCATAACGCTTTTTCGAATTTAGTTTCTCAGCATTACCTTCGATAATCAAAAGAGCATCTTTTCCTTCAATATTTGTCGATGCCTTGATCCATCCCGATGAACGGGTATCTATAGCATTGATATCGACCTGTTGATCTATATTTGAATGAAAACGAATTGTTGTTTTAGCGGAAGGTTTCTCAGATAAATTAACCCAAAAGATAACTTCTTGACTAATATCCAAATCTGGAATCACCTTAGCTTTTAGGGTTAGTAGCGTGGTAGGGCTTTGAGGATCATTTGTAACAACTTGTATACTTTTTATTACATCGCCTTTCATTCCGGTTGTATCAAGCGTGACTTCAATGATTGAAATCTCTTTTGGTTGGAGTCCCCATTGTCCTAGTACGGTCGATGCGCATCCACAGGATGGACGTAATTCAGAAATCTGAAGATATGCGTTACCTTGGTTGCTGATTTTGTATGTACCTTTAACTTTTGTATTACTCTTTACGGATCCTAGATCTAACATCTTTGTTTGGAATGAAACGGTTTGACCCTGAAGAGATCCTAGTATTATAGTTATCGATAGACTAAGAATTAATTTTTTCATTGAGATGATCCTGCTAAAGATTTTGCGGTGACCCATACATCCATAGCTGTAAGCTTTGTCATGCAGGGATGATTTTTTACAAAACACTTAGATTTAAAACAGGGCGAACAGGAGATGCCAGCTTTACGCATTTCGCTACTGTAAGGACCCCAAGGCAAAGAACCTTCTGGATCCGTAGCCCCATAAAAGGTAAGCGTTTTGGTTCCCGTAGCTGCTGCTAAGTGAGATAAACCCGAATCGTTTCCTATTGCTAGTCGTGATTGATGAAGCCATGCTGCAGCTTCTTTAAGCGTTGTTTTTCCAGCTAGATTGATTCCGTCTCCTTGGGCGATGGCATCACACAGGCCAACTTCCTCAGGGGAGCCCAATATAACAACTTGAAACCCTTCAGAGCGAAATAGTAAAAGCAGTTGGCGATAAGCATCGGCAGGCCACATTTTTGAAGTCCAAGTAGATCCAGGCATCATCACGACATAAGGTTGCGCAGGAGTATCAATCTTGATATGAGGCTTAAAATCAGCAAAGGGCATATCGGGACTCTCGGGCCATCGCTGTCGAAGCACATGATGGTAGCGCAGTAAAAAGGGTCCTTTAGCGCTCCAAAAGGGCCGACTGATCGTATTGAAAAAACCTGCGAGACTTTCCGAAACCCCAATTCGCTCAGGTACTTTGGCCAGCCAAGCTGCGAAGGCGGGACGCATAGACTTAGTGAAATGGATTGAGCGCGCGGGTTGATATTGTCGCAAAGATCTTGCCATCGTCCAAGCGGAGGGTTTTTGATCTTCGGGAACGATGAAATCACAAAGATCACTTCCTTTAAGAATTTCAACCGTCATTCGAGGGCCCCATATGACTATGGGGCCGATTCCAAGCATCCGAAGTAATCTGAGGACGGGCATCTGCATAGCAGCATCCCCTACAAACCTAGGGAATCGTACCCATGTGGCATTTAGTGGGATTAAATCCATGGAGCTAGGATATCTTCGAGAGTTGGTTGATGTTTAACTGCATCTACTAATGTTAACAAGAGATCTCGAGTGCCCTTTTTTTCAGCCTCCCATCGGTGCTTATGCTTCAGTACAGTGGCTACTTGTCGGGCTGTTTTCTTAAGAGCCGACAAAGGTATCGCTTGCCGATCATCATCTTTATCGATTAAAAAGGCACCACGGTGTCCTCGAGCAACAGATTCGATTCCTCCCACTGTCGGAGCTACGATAGGTACTCCATAATGCAAGGATTCTAAAAGTGAAATAGGAAAAAAACCTTCATTTCGACTGGTCAAGGCAAAGAGATCTAAACATCTAAATACATTCTCAAAATGCTCGAGAGCCCCCGTCATAATTAGGGAGCCACGAAGCCTACTTTTTGTAGCGTAATTTCTGATCTGATCTCTAAAAAGGGGATCAATTCGTCCAGCCAATACCAGAGTTACTGGACGTCCTAGATACGATTCTAGATATACGCCAAGCTGAATGAAGGCATGAGGGTCTTTTCGTGTATCAACCTGTCCACAATAGCCCAACACTAAAGCCTCAGGGGGAATGGACCATAGAACTCGACTTTCTTGTCGAGAAACTTCATCAATCTCATGAGGGATCTGGGGTAGATGATCCAAATAAATAGGATGCATGATGTGGCAGGGAGCTTGGCTAAGTTCACGATGCACGGCGATGGAAAAATCATAAGTACAAATCCACGCGTCGACCCACTTCGCAATCCAACGGTATTTTTTTAAATGACGTGGATAATGTTCGTGCAGGGTCACTAATGTAGGAATCTTAATTCCTTGAAGAGATAGAAGGAGTAGGGCTAAAATTGCTCCTTTGTGATTACAGAGAACAATAACATCGGGTCGATGGGCTATGATCCATCGGTAGACACTCCAAACTGAGGGCCGATATTCAATTTCATCAACTTGAGGATTGCGCCTACGAATCTCAGATTCAAGATCTCTTCGGCGCTTGTCTTTTCTAAAGAGTACGGAAATCTTGACGGGTAAATGAGACAGTGAAGCAATCTGTTCGACGAGAACCCGCTCGCCTCCTCCGAAGGACAGCTTTCGATGAGCAAACAAGATATGTTTCAAAAAGATTCCCTAAAAATTAAAGAGATAAGCGTTAGATAACTTAGACAGACCAAGGGTTTCTAAATTGAATTATAGAAGAATTATGAGAAACTAACGCATACCTAACCTATGGGATCTTCTCAAGAGAGGTTCGATGATGTCCAACAAAGGCTTTTCACTTCTCGAACTTCTGGTTGCCATGACGATCATTGCTCTTTTGGGTACTTTAGGGTTTCAGCAGTATCAACGTTATTCCATGAGCTCAAGGCATATCAAAGCTCAGGATGATATAAAAATTGTTGCCGAGGGTTTGGATCAATATTATTTGAAGTATGGTCAATACCCTGAATTACCCTCTTATGAATCAATGGTGGCCTCGAATTCTCCCCTCCTAAAAGAGAATTTTATAAAAGTTGGAATGAAAAACAGCGACCCTTTTGGTCAACCCTATCAGGGGCGAGCTACAAAGAATACATATGAACTTAAATACCTAGGTGTGCCAGACCGTACTAATGAATACTCCGGAGTAACACGGACACCTTTTCAGGTGACAGGCAATGAATCCGCTAATGGAACTTAGGTCCAATGATCGATCTTAAAACTCTTCCCGAAGAAGGATGGCGTAAGCGTGATCGCTGTGATCGACTTAGACTCACGGATGGATCTACTGCTGAAAACATCACTTATGAACTGTTGCTGTTGCCTTCAAAAGAAGATATCTATATTGATTTGAAATCTCAATGTACTTGGTTAGGTGCTTGTTCTCGCTGCCTTACTCCTGTAGATGTTTCTCTCTCCTTCAATATTCAGTTTATGGGTAGTTTTGACCCCGATCTTCTTGAAGGAGGAGATCACACTGTTGGAAAACAAGATCTGGATGTGATCTATTTCGAATCCCATGAAATTGAAGAACAAGATTTCTTACGTGAACAGATTGAACTTCAAGTTCCATCCTGTGTTTTATGTGATGAAAAATGCCAAGGTCTCTGCCCCCAATGTGGCAAGAATTGGAACAAGGGATCTTGCCATTGCCAACAAGAATTGATCTCTGAACCGTCAGCCCTAGCCCTAGCCCTGAAGAAACTTAAACTAGACTTAAATGACTAATTTGTTATCATTAGAAGTTCGGAGTTTGTCATGCCAAATCCAAAACGACGCCATTCCAAAGCCCGCCGTGATCGACGTCGCGCGCATGACGCCTTAGCCCCTGTTTCTCTAGCTAAATGTTCAAATTGTGGGGAATCCAAACTTCCTCATCGCGTCTGCCCACATTGTGGTTTTTACCGAGGTAAACTCGTTACGCGAGTCTCGGCTACTGTCTAGACAAAGGATAGAGCGTATTGTCTGAGTATCGGATCGCACTCGATGTCATGGGAGGCGATTTCGCTCCTGAGGCCACCCTTCAAGGGGCCTTGGATGCTCTCAGCGCTTGGCCAGAACTCCATCTCACTTTGGTGGGTCCAGAGGCCCTTCTACGAGAGAAGTGTAAATCAAAGGCTTGGACTTCTGATTTGAAACAAAGAGTGAGCTTCGCTCATGCATCTATGATTGTAGATTTCAATGATCATCCCATGGTGATTCTCAAAGAAAAAAAAGATAGTTCAATTCGCGTAGCAGCTCAACTTGTTCGGGAGGGAGCTTGTGATGGCATGGTAAGTCTTGGGCATACTGGCGCAGCCATGGTCGCCAGCACCCTTGTAATTGGTAAATTAGAGGGCGTAGACCGCCCAGGACTTGCTAGCCCAATGCCCAACACAAAATCTACCCCTACAATTTTAATTGAAGTGGGTGCGAGTATTGATTCTCGACCGGAACACTTGGTCTGTTTTGGAATTATGGGTTCAATTTACGCCGAGCAAATTTTTGGTATTAATCGGCCGACTGTAGGTGTCATGAGTATCGGCGAGGAAGAAATGAAGGGTACCGAAGTAACTCTAAAGGCTGCCGAACTCATGCGCAGTTCAAAACTTAATTTCAAAGGTAATGCAGAAGGTCGAGATGTATGGAATGGGAAATTCGATGTCATTGTCTGCGATGGATATATCGGTAATGTGCTACTAAAAAGCGCTGAAGGTACTGCCAAACTTTTAAAGAACGGTATTAAAGAAGCTCTAACTTCTAATTTGCTTGCACGCTTAGGCTCTCTTTTAATTATGAAACCCCTACGATCCTTTTTCAAAAAACTTGATTATAAAGAATTTGGAGGATTACCTCTTTTAGGAATTCAGGGCGTTTCGATCATTGGTCATGGAAGTAGCGATGCCCGAGCAGTGAAAAATGCTATTAGAGCCGCCATGGAAAATATTAAATATGAACTACCCCGTCGTATTGCTGAAGGTATAGCCAAAATGGGATCCTTATGACCGAGGTCGCCTGGCTTTTCCCGGGTCAAGGATCTCAATTTGTTGGAATGGGTTCGGCCCTTAGTCATCTTCCTGAAAATCGAGCTGTGTTAGCCTCAGCTGAAAAAATGTTAGGGTTTTCTCTTCAGAATCTTATGGAGCATGGACCTGAGCAGAAGCTGAAATTGACGCAGTTCACTCAACCTGCCATTTTGACCCATTCATGGATGGTCATGACATCCTTCAAGCATCGTCTTCCTGTTCCTCATTTTGTTGCAGGACATTCTCTTGGGGAATATTCAGCCTGTGTTGCTAGTGGTGTTATTACATTCGAAGAAGCTCTTCATACAGTTCATCAAAGAGGTCAAGCGATGCAGTCAGCCGTACCGGAGGGTGAGGGTACTATGGCTGCTATGATCGGCATGAGTCGTGAGGAAGTCATCAGCTGTTGCGATTCAGCGATGAAGATATCCGGCGGAATCGTTTCTCCAGCTAACTATAATGGTCCAGGCCAAATCGTTATTGCTGGTCATACAAGAACTGTGCATACAGCCATCGAAGAAGCGAAAAAAATCAAAGGCAAGCGTGCAATCGAGCTCCCTGTCAGCGCTCCTTTCCATTCCCCTCTGATGTTACCCGCTCGAGAAAGCATGACCCCTATTCTTGAAAATCTATCATTTCAAAAAGCAAACATACCCTTGGTTCAGAATATTAGCGCACTCCCCACTCGAGATTCTCAATTATTGCGTCAGGGCCTAATTCAGCAGATTGATCATGCAGTACTTTGGGAAGATACCGTCGATTATCTTTTGGGCGCGGGAGTTACAACCTTCATTGAGTGTGGTCCGGGAAAGGTTTTGAGCGGATTGGTTAAACGACAAGCCCTTGATCGACAACGCGAAGGCATCACTAGTATTTCCATTGGAACCGAAGAAGACCTAGCCTTGTTAAACTGAATGCAAACCTAGGAGGCTCATGTTTTCTCTTCAAGGAAAAATTGTAATCATCACAGGAGCCTCTCAGGGTATCGGGGAGTCAATAGCAAATGTTCTAGCTGAACAGGGAGCCCAGGTTATCGCTGTGGCTCGCAATGAAGCCAATTTAAAACGAACTGTTGAGAGGATTCAACAAGCAGGGGGATCTGCCGAGAGTTTGGTGGGCGATATTGCAGAGCCCGAAGAAGCTAAGCGTATAGTCGATACCGTTGTTCAAAAATTCGGTACCCTTCATTGCCTTGTCAATAATGCGGGAATCACAAAGGATAAACTTATGATTCAAATGAAACCCGAAGAATGGGACATTGTACTCAATACAAATCTTCGAGGACCCTTCTTGATGATGCAGGCTGCTACACGTCCGATGATGAAACAGCGTTGGGGTCGTTTTGTGAATATTGCGTCCGTAGTTGGACAAATGGGTAATGCTGGTCAGGCAAACTATGTCAGCGCTAAGTCAGGCCTTTTAGGGCTAACGAAAACAGTCGCTCGTGAACTAGGATCTAGAAACATAACGTGTAATGCTATTGCTCCTGGTTATATTGAATCGGCAATGACACAAAATCTAAGCGACGCTATGACTGCAGATTTTATTAAACACATTCCGCTTGAACGTCTGGGCCGTGCCTCGGATGTAGCCCATGCCGTTGCTTTTTTGTGCTCGGAAGAAGCATCCTACATCACCGGACAGACTCTTGGGGTAAATGGCGGCATGTTTATGGCTTAGTGGGTTTAATGATTTGAGCCGATTGTGCTCCATCCGCCCATTTTAAATTCAATTTATCCCCAATAGCAACCTGCTTAGCTGACGTAATTGGCCGACCACTCGCATCTAGGGTGAGAACAAAGCCACGAGTAAGAGGCCCTTCGGGATTAAGAGATGTCATTTGAGTGGTTAATGCCAAATAACGTTCTTTAATAATAGGGCGAATATTAAAGTTGAGAATTCGATTAATATTACTAATTAGTTGTGTTTTGAATAATTCAACTCGGCGAATAGGATCTCTCCCCTTTAGTCGAGCATGATAGATTTCGCGTTGGTGCATCAATTTAGTTATTTTGTCTGGAACAACGTAAAGACCCTCTCGATCGCTCAATAAATTAAATTCAGTTTCACAACGACCAATTACTTCTTTAATGACTCGAGTCAGTTCTTGAACTTGGGCTAATACCTGAAGAGAGAGTTCGTTCCGTTCTGTTGTAATCATTTCGGCTGCTTGAGATGGTGTCGCTGCACGTTGATCGCTTGCGAGATCGACGAGTGTCGTATCAATTTCATGACCAACCCCAGTCACCAAGGGCAGGCGACAATTAGCGACTGCACGTACGAGTGCGGGATCATTAAAGCTCCATAAATCTTCGGGCGATCCTCCACCGCGAACCATTAAAAGGACATCGCAGCCCCAGTGAGCTTGTTGGGCTTCTTCAAGCATGTGGAGATTTTCTGGGACACAACGCTCGCCCTGAGCGGCCGCAGGGAAGATTAAGATATTCATGCCTGGAGCCCGGCGTGCGGTTACCCGAAGAACATCTTGGAGTGCAGCACCCCCTAAGGCAGCTATCACCCCAACCCGTTTAGGGGAAAGAGGTAACTCTTTTCGGATTCGATCAAACACTCCCTCGATACGAAGTTGAGCTTCAAGTTGTTTCAATTTTGCTTGCAAATCTCCCTGGCCAGCTAGTTCACAGTAAGTGATGGCGAGGGTCAATGTGCCACGAGGAATATAAAAACTTAAATTTGCCTGTATGATGATCCGCTCACCATCTTTAGGTATATGTTTAAGTGAAGGGAAAACGGTTCGCCAAATTGCACAAGATACAGATGCATTATCTTCTTTTAAACTAAAGTAAAGATGGCCTCCCGATGACTTAAGACCCGAGACTTCTCCAACTAAATAAAGACTACGATATTTGGGTTCAGTATTTTTCTTGAGATGCTCCAAGAAAAAAGAAACCGATAGGGGAGCTTCAAGATTTGAACTTAGTTGATCATTCATAAGGGATGTCATATTGTGTCTAAAAATGAAGGAAAATACATAGGCTAAAATTACCCTGGATTTATTTAAAAGTTCCGTAAGTTCGATCTATCTATAAGGGTATCCTACTGATATTTTGAGATCTTCTGATCCATTTCAATTAATTTTAGGTCCCCAACCTTAGAAATACCATAACGAGGATCATGGTTAGGGAAAGGATGGACAAAGCCAGTTCTAATAAATCCACGCCGCTCGTAATAGGCAATCAAATCTTGGCGTTGTTCGATAACAGTCATCCATACACGTGAGGCGTCTTTGGACTTTGCCAAAGCTTTGAATTGCTCTATACAAAAACGGCCGAGACCAAACGATTGAATGCAGGGATGCACTGAAAGCATTCCAAAATAGAGACCCATTTCTGTTAACTCAAGATGCGCGCATGCAACAAGAATTTTCTTTGATTTATCTGGCCCAACAATTTGCTTTAGAATTGTAATCAAGGAGTCATCCGATATATCTTGATGCAAGAGATGAGCTTGACATTCAATCAGAAAAATAAAATTATTAGATTGATTAAGAAGCGACTCTAGCATGGGATGGTCTGTCCGTTGTCCATCCAGGAGATCTGCTTCCGTAGTCCAACCTACACGAGAAGATTCACCTCGATAACTTCGATTCACAAGTTCGAGGATTTGTTCGATATCGCTTGAGTTAGCGTATCGTAATCTCAGAATCCCTTTCGAAAGCAGTTCGTTAAGCATTTCTTAAGTTTAAGCCTTGACAAAGCAGGGATTTGAGGGCTAGTCTTGTAAATGCAACTGAGTTGCATTTTGGAGATATAAACATGCCAATGTCAAAAAATTTAAGGCTTTTAACAGTTCTTGCGATGACAAGTTCCATCATAACTGCATCTACTCTAAGCGGGACATTACGAGGACAGATTGTTGATGAACGGGGTCGTCCTGTTGGGCAATCCTTGGTGAAGATTAATAATGTTATTTCAGGCTATAGCAATACCACGATGTCTTCGAATGACGGTACATTTTTTCTAACCAACATACCTTCCGGCTCTTATCATATCGAAGCCATTAAAGAAGGTGAAGGACAAAGCCATAGCACGATTGAAATTACAACTTCTCTCCCATTAAAATTATCGATAGTTCTAAAATCCATTAAATCTGCAACGGTTAATGTTACAGATGAAGCCGTTTTAATCCCTGATTCACCATCTAGTTTCATTAATATTGAGAAAAATCTAATCGATACCATACCAACTAATTCTAGAACACGTGGTTTAGAGCAATTATTGATGATGACACCGGGTTTTGCTGCTGACGAGAACGGCCGATTCCATTTCCGAGGCACTCATGGTCAATCTACCTACGTTGTGGATGGAATACCTATAACCGATAAAATTCAAGCCATGTATTCAAATACTCTGAATCCTGAAGATCTCCAGAATATTGAGGTTCTGACCGGTGGAATTCCGGCTGAATATGGTGGTAAGCCTATTGCTGTTTTCAATCTGACAACTAAGTCGGGCCTTGGCTTAGGAGATCCTGTTGGAAATGTATCAGTTAGTGCAGGAAGTTTTAGCGCCAGAGAGACTACCGCTCAAGTTCGTGGAGGCTCAAATACGCTAGGTTATTTTGCCTCGGTAGCTGATTCGAAAACCGACCGATTCCTGGATCCTGTTAACTTCGAAAATCTGAATAATCAGGGAAGCAGCAGGCGATTTTATACACGTTTTGATTACCTTGACAGCGACCGAGACATTTATAAATTCAGTTTTAGTGGTGGATCATCAGCCTTCGGAATTCCTAATTTAGCGAGTCAAGAGGCGGAAGGCCAAAACATTAGCCAAAAAAATCAGGATATTAATGTATCTCTATCCTATACGCGCGTATTGACAGATCGTACAGCTTTTGAGTTGAGAACTTTTTATCGACGCGGAACTAGCGAATTAAATCCTACAAGACCTTTCAACGCTGCGGATCCTTTAGGTGGCCCAGATTTTCCAGCCTGGATCAGTTCTGATCGTACATTAGAGACTATGGGTACCTCGGCCGTCTATAGTCAAAGCTTTGATTGGGGAAATATGAAGCACGGTATAGAACTCATTACATTTCCCATTCGTGAAGCTTTGAGTTTTTATGTTTTAGAAGAAGAGGAGGCGGAATCAGGTCGTCCTCGTTCAGTAACATTCACCCCCGATATAAGTTTCCCTTCTGGCCAACTCAATAATTTCAATGATTCGATTAAACCCCGATTAAATTCAGCATTTAGTCAGGTCAATTATCATCAAGGGCCTTGGAAACTTGCCTTAGGTTTACGCGCAGATCAGTACAGCTATCGAGACTACAAGACATCTGAGCTTCAACCTCGTCTTGGTGTTTCTTATCGTTTTGACCAAACCAATTCTCTCATTCGAGCATCCTACGATCGATTATTAATTATTCCCGATAACGAATTTCTCGCTATTTCATCGCGTGGAAATATCTTAAAGCCCGAACTTCAGAACAGTATGGCTATCGGTATCGAACAGGGTCTTGGATCATGGGGCCGCATCTTTGTTGAATATTGGGATAAGCAAGCAAAAAATGCTGCCGATGCTGAGCAATTGTTCAACACGGGTATTTTATTTCCCATCCATCTCGATAAAGGTAATTATCGAGGATGGAATTTCAGATTTGATGCTCGCCACGAAGACTGGTCGTCTTTTCTAAGCCTCGGTAAAACCCGAGCTATTTTTGTGGCCCCATTCACGGGCGGCCTCTTATTGGAAGAAGCTGAATTCTCTCCGGGAACAGCATTCCTTATTGATCATGATCAAGAACTCGCTGCAGTTTTAGGACTCCGCTACCAAAAAGATAATACCTATGTCCAAGTGATGGGCCGATATGATTCAGGCCTAGTTGCTGGTGATCCTGCCGACGGCACGGGCACAGATTATAGTTTTGGAATCCCGTACGTCGAAGAAGTAAATGATCCCACTTTCGGATCTATCTTCCGTATCAAGCCACGAACTATATGGAGTGTTAGCGTTGGATTCCGTGTTGTTGAATTCGATAAAAAAAGGAATATCGATGTTGGGTTAGATGCACTAAATATCTTTGATAAAAAGGGCCTCTATAACTTTTTATCGGTGTTTAGTGGCACGCACGTAATTCCCCCTCGAACATTTAATATTAGAATTAAATATCAGTTCTAGAGATTATCAAGTTGCCCCTTTTTCGTTGCATGTTGACCTTAAGGGGCTGACTTGACATCAGGAGACATTCAGGTATTGATCCCCTATTTCTATTAGGCCTTAATCCCGGGCAGATGGGCGGATCGATTTAATTAGCCATCCTTCTTTCATATCGAAGAAAGCGAGTTCATGTGAAAATTCAAGATACTCATAAGGAGTTTATTATGTATCGTAATTTGCGTTGCTCGTTAGTTGCATTATTGCTGGTATCAGGTGTGAGCGCCGAGGAGGGCATGTGGACTTTCGACAATATTCCTTCGGCAAAAATGAAGGCCAAATACAACTTCGCGCCTAATCAAGCCTGGTTAGATCATGTGCGTTTATCTAGCATCCGTTTTCCCGGTGGCTCAGGTAGTTTTGTCTCCAAGGATGGACTAGTACTCACTAATCATCATGTGGGAAGAGGCGCTATACAGCAAGTCTCAGGTCCCGGAGCTGATTATATTAAAAATGGCTTTTATGCTGAAAATTATGAAAAAGAAATTCCTGTTAGAGGTTATCAACTCCGCACGCTAATGATGATGACAAATGTCACGGAAGAAATTAACCGCGTCGTTGTCGGAAAAGATGATAAGGCTGCAGCTAAATTACGCGATGAGGCTTTAGCTGACTTATCTAAATCCATGAGTGAAAAATCAGGTTTGAATTGCGAGGTGGTCCGTCTTTACCAAGGTGGCGAATTTTGGATTTATGGCTATAAAGTTCATACCGATGTCCGTTTAGTTTTTGCCCCTGAAGAACAAATTGCTTTTTTTGGCGGCGATCCTGATAATTTTACCTATCCTCGCCACGATGCTGATTTTGCCTTTTTCCGTGTCTATGAAAATGGAAAACCCTATCGCTCAGAACATTTTCTTCAGTGGAGTCGTACGGATCTCAAAAATGGAGATCTGACCTTTGTTACCGGGCATCCCGGCAGCACCTCTCGCCTGATCACAGTCGATCAAATGAAAGCTGATTCAAACGTCTTTCTTCCAATCACCCTTAAGAGTTACGAAGGCCGCCTGAAAGCCCTACGCGCCTACGCCAAGACTTCTGAAGAGGCAGCTCGTAAGGTTTCTACTACTCTCTTTTCTATTGAGAACGATCAAAAACGAAGTATTCGCTACAAAGATACTTTACAAAATCCCGAAACTGTCAAAACTTTAGAAGCCAAGGAAGCTGCTTTAAAGTCTGCTGTGATGACCACACCATCGCTTGCCTATGCAAGAAGCGCCTGGAAAAAAATTAAGGAAGCGCAGTCTCAAATTTCTTCCATGGCTAATGATCTTAATTTTGTTGATGCCCGAGGCAGCAGTCTTCTGGGTGCAGCCCTCACTATGGTTCGGATGACAACCGAAGTAAATAAACCTAATGATGATCGTATGCAAATGTTTAAAGAAGCTAATCTTAAGGCAACCAAGACCCGTTTAGCCACTCCAGATCCCAACTACGATGCTGAACTTCAGTTGGTCAATTTTACACGTGGACTAGAAGAAGCCCAAGAAGCGCTAGGTAATCAACATCCTTTTATCAAAATCACGCTGGGCAATCGAACACCCTCAGAAGTCGCTAAGTCAACTTTAGCCGCTACGACTCTTAATAATGCGGCGGATCGAAAAGCGCTTGTGGATGGGGGTCTTCCCGCAATGAAAGCATCCAAAGATCTTTTGGTACAAATGGCTCTTGCCCTTGAACCGATGACCCGATTAATCTCGAAGAAAAATCAAGATCTTCGTGCCGTGATTAATGAACAGAACACCCTAATTGCAAAAGCGCGTTTTGCTGTTTATGGAAAAGAAATCTATCCTGATGCCACCTTCACTTTGCGGTTAACTTATGGTCCTGTAGAGAGCTATCCTGCCAATGGAACCAAGATACAACCCTTCACAACTATTGCAGGTCTCTATGATCGTGCATGGGGATGGGGTGATAAAGCCGAAAACGGCGCTTGGGCGCTCCCACCTTTATGGAAAGAGGCGGCCGGTAAACTCGATATGAAAACCCCACTTAATTTTGTTCATAGCGTGGACATTATTGGGGGGAATTCGGGCTCTCCTGTCATCAATACCCAAGGTGAACTGGTTGGTTTAATTTTCGATGGCAATATCGAGTCGCTACCCGGAAGATACATCTACGATGTCACTGCTAATCGTGCCGTATCTGTCGATGCTCGATTCATCATCGAATCCCTTAACAAGATTTATGGAGCTGGCAATCTAACTAAGGAGCTTCTGGGAAGTCTTGATGAAATAGAAACCCCACGACCCATGCCAGTAGGCCCTCTCAAGAAACTAGAAAAAAAATAAAATCAGACCTGGTTCTGTCATGCATCGTAAAAATCCCCCTTATAGGGGGATTTTTATTTAGATCTTGATACGATCTGGATTCAGTACATGTTTTTGAGGGTTCAATATAAGGGTTTTCGCTAATTCGCCGATTGCTAATCCAGCGGTCATTCCATGTCCACCTAGTCCGGCCACCCAAAAGAGTCTCGGATTTACCTTATCCCAACCAATGACAAATTTCTTATCTGGCGTAAATGTTCTTAGGGCACTCCATGTTTTTCCAAGAGGTGTGTCCTTAAAGACTGGGGCGACAGTTTTAATAGTATTTGAAAGCTCTTGAATGACCTGTGTATCAACAGGATAGACATGCGACGCTGGAGCTTCGGCGGGAGCATTATCACAGGGAGAAAATAGAACCCCGCCATCGAGCGCCCTCAGATATAAAGATTGATCTAACCACCAAGCCCACGGGCCCTTTGAAGGATAGGGGGCGGCGGACCAGGAGAGATGACGCTGATGTGTGGTGAAGGGTAGGGCCGTACCTCCTGCCATTTCGCTGATCCTTGAAGCCCAGGCTCCTGCTGCGTTAATCAGTGTTTTGGCACGAATTTCATTGCTCGGAATGGTGACAATCATTCCCTTGTCAGACGGCGTGATAGCAGTCACAGGAGAATTAAAAAAAAGATCAATACCTGAGCGTTCTAAACTTTCGGAGCAGTATTTTAAAACCGCAGGAATATCTAATGTCCCATCATCATCGATCTTGAGATGTTCTTCTGATTTAAGACCCATGATTCCAGATCCTTTACCTACGGATGCTGAAATGCCCAATTTTCTTGCTTCTTTGAGATAAGGCGAAAGAAGTTCCCGCTTATCAGCGAGTAGATGGCCTCCAGTGTGTTTCATTAACCCAGCTTGTACGAGCATGGTTCGACCCTCTTTTGTTAAAGTAGTCAAATCTAGATCTCCCGTCAGAGTTCGGACAATCCCGGCATTTTTTCCCGAGGCATGATATGAGGAACTAAGTTCTCGATCTATCAGTGCAATACTTCTTTTGCCTTCTTTGGCTAAGGCAATCGCCGTGGAAAGGCCAGCAATACCGCCCCCGATAATAACGTATTCGCGCTCGATCATAAGTTCCTTCTGGTAGGTTTAGTGACACCAATCCTTAATCATGGCAACTTTTCCAACAATATACTAGCGAGGCCAATGTTTACGGGCCTTTCTTCGATATTTGGCTCCTTCTAAGGCCAAGGATTAAAAATTGCCAGAGAACAAACATAAAAAATATATTGATATTTAGACTCAGTATCATTAATAATAATAAATGTTGTATTAATTGGGAATTTATGACCTTTAGCTCTTGGATTACAAAAATAGTAAACCTTGCAATGTCTATATGCATTGCTTTATCAAATGTAGGTTATGCCGCCCAACAGAATAAAGAACTTAATCTATATTCAGCGCGTCATTACCAAACAGATGAAGCTTTATATGCCAACTTCACCAAGCTAACTGGAATTAAAATTAATCGCATTGAAGCCGATGACAATGCTTTACTGGAACGATTAAATAGCGAGGGTTCAAGAAGCCCTGCTGATGTAATTCTATTAGTCGATGCTGCACGACTTTGGCGTGCGCAAACTAATAATTACTTTAAGTCTATTCAATCAAAATATTTGAACGAACGTATTCAAGCAAACTTTCGAGCTGATGCTGATGTAGACGGAATAGCATGGTATGGCTTTTCCACGCGGGCTCGTATTATGGTTTACAACAAAGCAATGATTGATCCTAAAAATATTAATACCTATGAAAAGCTTGCTGATCTAGTCAATAAGGGGAAGGTTTGTACACGCTCAGGGTCACATCCCTATATGTTGTCATTGGTAGGCGCCTTGATTGAGCGGGTGGGACTAGAAGCCACCGAGCAGTGGGCTAGGGGCATGGTTCTCAATATGGCTCGCGATCCCAAAGGAGGCGATACTGATCAAATCAGAGCGGTTGCATCTGGAGAGTGCAGCGTTGCAATCACAAACTCTTATTATCTTGCGCGTCTGATGCGTTCTGGCAAACCTGAAGATATCGAAGTTGTTAGGAAGATTGGCCATGTTTGGCCTAATCAGAATTCCGGGGGTGTGCATATGAATATTTCTGGGGGTGGGGTAGCTAAAAATGCGCCAAACCCAAAAGCAGCAGTCCAGTTTTTAGAGTATCTAGCCAGCGATGCTGCACAGATTTATCTCGCCGATGGGAATAATGAATGGCCTGTAGTTACCTCAGTGAAGGTAAATAACCCCGCTTTGGAAGCTTTAGGACCTCATCAAGTCGAGAAGATCTCAGTGGCGGCTATTGGTCGTAACCAAATGGCTGCACAGCGAATCCTAGATAAGGTCGGATATAAATAACTTCAGATGGAATAACCCCCTAAAAGATGAAATATTGTACAAGATACAAAAAGAATACTATCTGGACACACCTTTTTTACATCATGAGTTGAAACTTTCTTCATGTCCCCTTGGACTTTAGGAGATTTAAATGAAACCCACAATATCACGAGTCGCTCTTGTCGCTCTTTCCTTAGCCGGAACCTTCCCCCTATTAGCCCAACCTAAAATGAGTGGGTTGATACAAGTATGGCAAACCCAAATGGTGGATAACAATCTCCGATGGAATTCTACCTTTGGAAAAAAGTACTACAACCTGCGATCTGAATTTGCAGAGAATACGACCGCACTTCGCCGTGCTGAATTTAAGATGACCGGAAAGATTACCGACGATTTAGAATGGGAATACATGATTGATCCCGTTATATCTAGCGGTGCGATTATTCAAGATCTCACTTTAACTTACAAGAATTTTCTTGGCTCTGGTTTAGATCTACGAGCTGGTCAGATGAAGAACTATCAATCTTTCGAAGGTTTAGTCTCTTCTAGTGCGCTTCCTCTCGCTGAACGATCACAACTTGCTCGTGTCTTCGGAGATAACCGTGATCGAGGTTTTGTTTTCATTAAACCTTTCACAATGGAAAGTGGCGTAACTGGTCGCTTTGTTGCAGGTGTATTCAACGGACAAGGAAAACTAGTTGATACAAACTCACAAAAAGATTTCGTTGCTCGTCTTGAAGTCAATGCCGACAAATTCAATAAATTCGGCTTTTATGGATTGAATGGGTCAACGGATGTCAAGGATTCCTTCACCGCCACTACTACACCTCTAGCATTCGGTACTTCAGGACCTACCGCTGCAGCTATCTTTGAAAATCGTGACAAAACAAGCAGCATGGGTGCCTACTACCAATTCATGGATTCGGTTTACCGTATCGAATTGGAATATATGACGGGGGATTTAGGACGTCGCTTCCAAGGTTATGGTTCTAATGCCTCTGCCGCTAAACGTGACCACTTGGATCAAAAATTCACCGGTGTTGTAGGTACCATTATGTACACCATCGATGGCGGTCATAGTTTTGTTCTTCGTTATGACCAAATGAACTACAACTCTGACAATAAGTTTTATGGCACTACCAATCCCTACACACCTACAGCTGGAGGCAACTTCTCACCTAACTACAAAGAAGTCACTATAGGATATACCTATTCATTCCTCCCCGAGGCCACTACCAAGGCAAATATTAAGTTGAATTACATCAAGCGATCTAATAATTTCTTGTCTCCTCGCGCTGGCCAAGTCGGTAACCAAGGCGGTGACTCAGTCATCGCTGCCCTTCAGGTTTCTTTCTAACCAAGGTTTTCCCTGCATTACCAAAAAGACCCCTTCGGGGGTCTTTTTGGTTTAGTAGTTGCTCAATTAATTGGCATAATTTATGTGTCGTGTAAAAATAGTTAGCGGGGATCCTCCATGAAAATCAAGGTCACAGTTCAACTCAAGCCCGCCATTTTAGACCCCCAAGGAAAAGCGGTTGAACAAGGCCTCCAATCTCTGGGATTCAAAGCACACCATGTTCGCATTGGTCGCGCAATCGAATTTGAGGTAGAGGCTTCTACTACCGAACAAGCGCGAGATGAGGCGCAGAAAATGTGCGAAGCGCTTCTGGTCAATCCCATTATGGAAAAAGCTGTGATCGAGGTCCTCCCTTGAAGGTTTCTATCCTTATTTTTCCAGGATCAAATTGTGATCATGATGCACTTCATGTCAGCCAAAGATTAATGGGATGGAAGACGATTTCCGTGTGGCATCAAGATAGCGAGCTTCCGGTAAACACTGATTTAGTCATTGTCCCCGGTGGCTTCAGCTATGGAGATTACTTGAGATGTGGGGCTATTGCATCTCTCGCTCCTATCATGAAGGCTGTTCATCGCCATGCGAGTGAGGGTGGATTGGTCTTGGGAATCTGCAACGGATTTCAAATCCTTTGTGAGGCTGCACTTCTTCCCGGGGCTCTCCTGCGGAATCGTGGGCTTCAATTTTTACATCAGCGTGTTCATCTCCGCGTCGAGCGTAACGACACACCCTTTACGGCCTCTTTAAATCAGGGTCAATTGCTTGAGATGCCCATAGCTCATGGCGAAGGTAACTATACCTGTGATGAGGATACGTTGGCTTCGTTAAAGGCAAACCGTCAGATTATTTTGAAATACGCCCATCCATCCGGAGAGATCAATGATACTTCGGCTACTAATGGATCTCTCGAACAAATTGCCGGTATCGTGAATCAATCTGGGAATGTGCTCGGACTCATGCCTCACCCTGAGCGAGCTTGCGAAGCAAGTCTAGGAATGGTGGATGGGCTGGGTATCTTTCAATCCTTAGAACACAGTCGTCGCTTGGTTTCTTAGCTGGGTACCTCGGCAGAAATTAAGAAGCGCGGAGCGAAGCGGGCCTGCGTGATTTTTTCAAACACATAGCCTAGCTGCAATATACGGTGATCCGACCAGGCATTACCGATGAGCGACATGCCCACAGGAAGACCATGAATAGCACCCATGGGGATTGTCAAATGGGGATAACCTGCAACCGCAGGGAGTGAAGAGCAACTAAAACCACCACCACCCGTCACATTGATGTGATCGGTCAGCCAAGCAGGGGTCGATGTCGGAGAAATAAGGGCTTCGACCTTATATTTCTCTAGATAGGCATCAATCCCGTCTTTTCGAGCCCCTTGGGCACAAATCGACAGCGCCTGAAGATAAGGTTCCTCTTTCAAATCACCTCGAGCCTGAGCAGCCAGGAAAATTTCCTGTCCAAAAAATGGCATCTCGGTATCTTTATGGGCTTCATTAAAATCTATGAGATCTTTCAAGGTCTTGATGTCTCCACCACGTTCTGCAAGATAGGCATTGAGACCGGCTTTGAACTCATAGGAGAGGACTTCTCGCTCCGCTTCTCCAAAAGTAGATCGATTGGGTAACTCCACATCCACAAGAATGGCCCCAGCTGCAATCAGACGATCCAGAACTTTTAGCGTGACCTTTTCAACTTCAGGATGGCGACTCACGTACGTTTTTAAAAGACCTAAGCGAACGCCTTTCAGTGAAGTAGTCTCAAAGCCTTCGGTATAATCTTTCTTCATTTTCCCCTTAGCCATGAGTGTCACTGAATCCTTCGGATCAACACCGGCAATAGCCGAGAGGACCAAGGCAGCATCTCGAACACTTCGTGCCATCGGACCTGCCGTATCTTGGGTATGTGAAATTGGGATAATTCCCCGGCGACTGACAAGGCCCACAGTGGGCTTGAAACCAACAAGTCCATTGGCATTAGCTGGACTCACAATAGACCCGTCCGTTTCAGTCCCAATGCCGACTGTCGCAAAATTCGCGCTAATGGAAGACCCCGTTCCAGAACTACTCCCACTTGGATTTCGATCTAAGGCATAAGGATTTTTGGTCTGGAGACCCCGACCACTCCAACCACTCGAACTTCTTGTCGATCGAAAATTAGCCCATTCACTCAAATTAGTTTTTCCTAAAATTACGGCTCCCGCATTGCGAAGCGCAGTTATTAGAGGCGCATCTTCTTTAGGTCTTGGTGCATTCATGAGAGCTAAGGATCCCGCTGTCGTTTTCATTTTATCGGCCGTATCAATATTGTCTTTGATGAGAATGGGAATACCATGCAAAGGGCTCCGAGGACCTGTTGTTTTTCGCTCAATGTCGAGGCTTCTAGCAATATCTAAAGCATCTGGATTGACTTCTAAAACGCTACGAAGGGTTGGACCGGATCGATCAAGTGTTTGGATACGTTGAATATATTGCCTAACCAATTCAACCGAGGTAATACTTCCTTGTGCCATAGCTTTTTGAAGTGATTCGATAGATGCTTCTTCTATGGGAAAAGTTGGTCTGGAGATCTTCGATTGAGCCCATAGGTGCCCCGTAGTTGCGAATAGACTTCCGACCAAGAAAGACCGACGATGAATGACTTTGGGTAGCGAAACCATAAGAACTCCTTAACCTACGATGATCAACCGAGCTGTCGCTCTAGCGATTCTTGATGAAGACGTTGCAGATCGATGCAGGGAATATCGAAAACTCTAACATCATCTATCGAAACCGAAAATGACTTGCCGCCCACTACTCCAAGTTTAGCAATAGGAACGCTATGATTTTGAGCCAACTGCTCTAGGGTGTCGGTCGCTTCGCCGTGTACACTAATGACGGCTCGACTAGCGGATTCTCCAAATAGCAAACTGTCAAATCGAAGACCACCGCGAGAGATCTCTAGTTGAAAACCAAAAGATCCTTTTAGGGCTGATTCGATGCATCCCATTAATAACCCCCCTTCGGAGAGGTCATGAGCACTTCGAATGAGTCCCATACGAATCCCTTCACGTAAACATTGCTGTAAAGCCAATTCATCATCAAGATGAAGTTCGGGGCACGGACCTGTCACACGACCCGTTCGCCACTTAAGATATTCTGATCCACCCAATTCATCTCGTGTCGTTCCTAAAAGATAAATCACATCGGCGGGTGACCGAAAAGATGAGCCCGAATAATAATTAACATCGGCCGAAAAAGTATCGGGTTGATCCTCCTCAAGGGGGACAGAAGAATAGCAACGATTAATAAGTCCTACCGCACCAATCATGGGTGTTGGAAAAATACTCTGTCCTTCCGTATCGTTATAGAGACTAACATTCCCTGAGACAATGGGTACTCCAAGGGCTAGACAGGCTTGTCGAATACCAAGGCATCCCTGTTCAAAAGTCCACATATTCTCTGGTTTTTCTGGATTTCCGTAATTCAGGCAATCAGTCAGTCCAATAGGTTCAGCTCCAACACAGGATAAATTACGGCACGCCTCTGCGACTGCATGCGCTGCCCCCCAGAAAGGATCTAGATAGCAAAATCGACTGTTGCAATCACTAGTAAGAGCTACAACTTTACCTGACTCTGATCCATCCTCATTTTTGATACGAATTACACCGGCATCTCCATCTCCCATGCCCAGGAGCGTATTGCCACGAACAGTGCCATCATATTGTCTTAAAATCCAATGTTTACTTGCCAATGTAGGTGTTTGCACGAGCGTCTGAAGAGTTGCTGCGATATCTTGAATCTGAAGATCTGCAGGGTAGGGAACTTGAGTCACGGTTGCTAAATACCCTGGTATTTGTTTGGGACGGTCGTATTTAGGAGCAGCATCGGCTAAGGGTTGAATAGGAAGATTGATGACTATTTCGCCATGCCAACGACCAATAAAACGCCCGCTGTTTGTTACTTCACCGACCGAAACGGCGTCGAGCCCCCATTTGTGGAGCACTCGGATGACATCCTTCTCGTGCCCAGGCTTCGCGACAAGTAACATACGTTCCTGACTTTCTGAAAGCATCAACTCGAAGGGAGTTATACCCTCTTCTCTCATGGGTATTTCATCTAAGCGAAGTTCTAGTCCGGTACCGGCTCGACTCGCCATCTCAAAACTACTCGAGGTCAGGCCAGCTGCACCCATATCCTGTATACCAACGATCCAATCATGACTAAAGATTTCCAGGCAAGCCTCAAGTAATAATTTTTCTACAAAAGGATCACCGACTTGGACCGTAGGACGCTTCTCTTCGTCACCTTCTGAAAACTCTGCGCTAGCCATGCTCGCACCATGGATACCATCGCGGCCCGTTTTAGAACCTATATAAAGAACTTGATTCCCCACGCCTGAAGCCGTACCTCTAAAAATCCGATCTGAACGAAGAAGCCCTAGATTGAAAGCATTAACCAAAATATTTCCGTTGTAACAGCCGTCAAATCCCACATCACCACCCAACATGGGAATGCCCATGCAATTTCCGTAACTTGAAATACCTGCGACAACACCCTTAACTAGAGACGACATACGGGGAGCATTAAGTTCTCCAAATCTAAGCGAATTTAAATTAGCAAGCGGACGAGCTCCCATGGTAAATACATCACGTAAAATTCCACCCACCCCCGTAGCGGCTCCCTGAAAGGGCTCAATAAAACTCGGATGATTATGGCTTTCCATTTTGAAGGCCACAGCCCAGCCATCACCAATGTCTACGACCCCTGCATTTTCACCGGGCCCCTGCAAGACGCTAGGACCTTCAGTGGGTAGGTGTTTGAGATGAATTCGAGATGATTTATAAGAACAGTGCTCGCTCCACATCGCTGAAAATATTCCCAACTCAGGATAAGTAGGTGTTCGACCTTCTGTAAGCCGAAGCACAGATTTCCATTCTTCTGCGCTGAGCCCCAGTTGAAGGGCGAGAGCTTCGGTCACCTCAGGATCTTGTACGAATTGCCTGGTTGACATGACCTCTCCTCACTTTATTTTATCTCGGAAGAGATAGCGACTCCAAGATTAAGAACTGAGAGAGTATGATTTATTTTTGATGACGCTTTGGATTTCTTGAATGGTGGTAGCTAAACGTTCTTCAGGGCTACCTTTAACAAGTACATAGTGTTCGTCGCGGTCTTGGAGTAATTGAATAAAGCGTTGTGTCATCCAATTTCGAATACCCTCTCCGTCTCGAAAGCCATCCTGAACAAACGGAATTTCATCTCCTGTGACGATCGTGAGAGCGTACCCTTGGGTTGCAGTGAAATTGGCAACTACGGGTGACCAAAATTTCATATAGCGCTCATGCCATACTGCAGTTGCTAAGGCATCGGTGTCACAAATAAGGAGTCGATTAGCTTGACGTGCCATCTGATCTTCGAGACGATTCTGCTCTCGTCCTATATGGATAAATTCTTGACTTGTCCACATGCCTTCCGAAAAGCCTTTCTTAACGCGCTCGGTATATTCTCGGCCATACTCGGGTACCCACGAGGTTTTATAACATCGAGCTAATTCCTGACATAAAGTTGTTTTCCCGGTACTTTCAGCGCCCAAGACTCTAATACGAAGGGCGAAGTACGCTCGAACGCAAGGCTCAAGGTAATTCCAATAAAGAAAGGGGTCTTTACGAACTTCAGCTGCATAAACTGGAAAAGCCATTCGGGCTTGGTCTACCATGATGTGACGAATTCCTAAGATTTTAGCAAAATCATCCCCGTAGCTTTCGGAACTGAAAAAAATATCTGGAGTAAACCCTAAGAAAGATTGAGTGTGAGATACCCAAGCTTGGGTATCTAAGTCATCCTCAAGATCCGGCATTCCTATAATCTGTGCCTCAGGGTACATTTCCCGTAGCCAAGACATTCGTATGGATAAGGGGATAGTGGCATCTTGGGTATCGCGAACGCAAATTGTTAAATGAGACACAATGGTCAGAGCCGTATCAATTAGGTATTGGTGCCCCCGATGTAAAGGTAGAAATCGTCCAATGATCAGTCCTCTCATAGGGCTCCTCCTTTGCGGTAACTCTTTGTCCACAGATGCAAGCCAGACAGACAGAGCACTAAGAAAAGCATATAAAGAGAAGCGATAATATACAAATCTTTAAAGGCACTCGTCAAACTAGACAATGTATTAAATAGAATCCAAATCCACCAATTTTCAAGTTTCTTGAGCGCCATCAGAATCTGAGCAGTTAAACCTAGAACCAGAATCAAACCGTCGATAACGGGAAGACTTCCGTCTGTCCAATTCTGGAGACCACTACTAACGGCCCACCAAACTAATCCTGCCATTCCTAATCCCGCTCCCCATTGTGAGATGGTCAGGCGTGTAATGGGAACTTTAGGACGATCTGATACAGGTCGAGTCCAATACCACCAACCATAAATGCTGATGACAAAGAAAATAATTTGAAGTATGAATTGACCATAAAGTTTAGAGGTCAAAAAGACGAATCCCAAGACAAGATTATTAACCATACCTATAGGCCAATTCCAAATATTTTCCTTGGTAATCAACCAAACGCATAAGGCACCTGAGGTCCAGCTGAATATCTCCATCTGATTTTGGACCATAAAATTAATCATTAGTATCTGTCCAGCGAAGATGTGGGCTCTTATTCACAATGATGGTGATTAATTCCTCTAGATACTCAACTAAAACGAAATGAATACGAAGTACGGCAAGCGATTCGGGGATCTCTTGATCAATCTCTGCAGATAAATGAAATAAAAAGAACTTTCTTTGAAGTCTCACAATTCGCTTCCATGTCAGGCGACCGCCTCCTAGTCGTTTTGAGAGCCACGCTGGAATAACTTGATGTTGAATCGTAATTCCTATGTCATCAATAACAACTTGTGTCGTCTCAACAAGTATTAGAAAAATAATACTTAGGATTAAAATCACAACTGATAAAAGGCCACTGACTATTAAAATACCGATGGATCCATAGAGAAATCCTGGGGATTCTCCCTGAAGTTTTAGAAAATGAACTTGAGTCCAGAGAAAGGGCAATCTTTCGATAATTTGACTGAGCATACTCATCGAAGAAACCCAGCAACCTATGAATATAACTAAAGATAAAATGCGGTGGAAAAAAGAAGCACGAAAAATTGAGGGGCTTGGCGAAGATGTTTGCATCGATGTTATTGTATGGATTGAATCAATAGGCGAGCGGCTTCGCGGGGACTAGTCGCTTCGGTAATGGGTCGACCTACAACTAAATAATTAGCCCCAGCCCGAATCGCTGAAGTGGGATCTGAAACCCTAATTTGGTCACCAAGCGAGTTTCCACTAGGTCGAATACCGGGGCAAATCAAATTGAAGTGTGGACCAAGATGTTGACGAAGATGACCGACTTCCTGTGGAGAACATACCACACCATCCATTCCTGAATGTTGTGCGAGCAATCCAAGATTCAAGGCTGATGAACGCGTGTCATTTGCGTGTCCTAATTCTTTCCACACCTCTTCATTGAAGCTGGTCAAGACAGTTACAGCCAAGGATTGAGTTCGGCCTCCTTGTTGACGATGAGCTCGGAGCAAATCCCTTACCCCCTCCATCATTCGAGCTCCCCCTGTCGCATGAAGGGTCAAAAAGTAGGGATCTAGAGGAAGAATCGATTTAAGAGCTCCCTGAACGGTATTAGGAATATCCAAAAATTTGAGGTCTAAAAAAATTGGGGCGTGCTTAGCAAGGCGTTTTACTAAATCGGGACCCTCCGCGCAGAATAATTCGAGTCCTATTTTTAATAAACCAACCTCACCCGAGAGTTCTTCAGCTAAACGTAAGGCATCCGAAGCTTTGGGAACATCAAGGGCTACGATCAGGCGATCTCGGGGGTGCATAGATGCTGGAGAAACCAAGGTATTTCCTGTGAGAGTCTGCTTCTATTCTCTCAGGAAATACGCTGTGTTCCAACGTGACTTAAATGAGTCCAATACCCTGTAAGCAATAGGTCAAAAAGGTCGTCACTAAATGAGCCCAATAGGCAATACCAGTTGCGGGAGCCTTTGGACTCCATGAGGCATGCATTCGATCTATGAGCATCGGATATTCGTTATCGGGATCAAGTTGAGCTTGAATGATAGGCGCTGGAAAATCATAGTGAACCCATCGATCTTTTCCATCCCATCTGACCTTTCGTTCCTCTCCGGTCGATAATTTAACCCAAAGTGTAATAGGGTAAACAATATCACCCACGCGTATTAATTTAATCCGTCCCTCAGGCAAAAGGGTTTTAATAGATTCGAAAGAGACTTTGTCGGGTTCGTTAATTTGCCATCCACCCTCGCGTGAGGTCAAAACACTCACCCGCTCAATTTGATAATCCAAAGTTCCTGTTCCGGTAATGAAATTAGACCAAAAGGAATCTAATTGACGGCCCGAAATACGCTCCACGATCTTTTTAAAATCTAAATGGGTTGGATGTTTAAAGGCCATATCCCGCGTATAGCCGCCCATTACTTTACCCATGGTTTCGGAACCCAACAGGGCTTCGAGCTGTTGTAAGACCATGTCGGGTTTGGAGTAAGCGGTATTTCCATAGGTTGCATTTTCATAACCCTTACGCGTCAAGGGATCTGAATTGGGAGTATTCAAATAACTTGCTAAAGATTGAAAATTCCCAGGGAGCTGAAAGCGACGGGTGTTGAAAATACCTGAATACTGTCGCTGGATAGCCTTAGATTCAAAAAAACTAGTAAAGCCTTCGTCTAACCAGGGCTCGTCCACTTCGTTACTGGCTAGGATTCCGTAGAAATATTGGTGACCGAATTCATGCACAGTCAAAATTTCAGGTATACGATATCCAAAAGGATCAAACGAACTAGTCCCCGCCATGATCATGGTGGGGTATTCCATCCCATCTGCTCCTGAGGCATTTTCGGGAGGATCGACTACTGTTAATACAGGATACGGATATTTGAAATACCATTCTTCACTAAGACGAAGTGATGCTTCAATGGCAGCCACATGTCGGTCGATCATCAGATGATTTCGGGGCTCATAAAAGAGCGAGACTTTCACGCCGCGGTAGGTGAAATCTCTTCGTTTCCAATCTAAATTGCTTTTCAAGGTAAACGCAAAGTCATGGATGTCTTCGGCGTGCAATTTATAGATCATACGTTTAGAATCTGCAGGATCCGGCCAGGCATCTTTCTTCAATCCATCGACAGGATCGAGATAACTGATCGCTTCACCGGAATGCGCTAACCAGAAACCACGTGGGATGTTCACCCGGACATCATAGGTTCCAAAATCTGAAAAGAATTCAGTATCTGCATGATGAGCATCACAAATCCATTTCGATCCTTGGTAAACCCCTACCTTAGGAAACCACTGAGCGGCCATCAGGAATCCTTCAGCCCATCCCGTCCGAGCAAAGACTCGTGGAAATTTACTTTCCCATTTAATATCAACCGTCACCGATCCGCCAGGAGGAATAGCGCGTGCTAGATTAATCCAATAAACCGTCTCGTCCTCTCCATACGCTCCGCTGAGTTTATTGCCCTCCGAGGTCACAGATAAGAGACGGCAATAGCCCCATGAGGATTCAAGCTTTGCATCTCCCATCTGGTCTCCACGCAGACTCCCGCTTCCCTCCTTCATGAAAATAGAATTGGGACCTTTAAAAGCATTCAAATAAAGATGCAGCGGGAACTGGCTCGTGGACATCGTCCCTGCATTTTTCCAAGTCAATTTCATGGAACCTGTCAAAACATATTCAGCAGGGTTTACATAGGCATCGATATCGTAATTAGCAAGACGGGGAGTTAATGGTGTTTTAAACCAAACAGGGTTAGAGACCTGTGCCCGGAGGGTCAGGGATAGAAGGGCGAGTAAAAGATAAGTCAGTAAGCGCTTCATAACACCCGCCTTTTAAGATCTTCAACCGTTTTCAAAACAAAATATTGATTGGACAGGAAGTGAACGATGTTAAGCAAAAGGCTTCGCAAAATCAGAGCATTTAAAAGGGTCACGCCTACTTGTATGAGGATCACCGACCCAAGGGCAACTGAAGTTCCTGCTCCTAGTCGCCATGTTACCCAAAGAGCTCCGTAAGACAGTACAAGACGCAGGGCCGTCGAGATCATCGCAAGACTTAGCCATGAGCCTAAATTTTTCCAAACGGTATTTAGACAAAAACGAAGATGCTGAAAATAGCTCGTCGTGGGCTCTATGAGTCGCTGTACTCTACAAATAGACCACTGAAACATCCCAAAACTTGTGAGTGCTACGGGAAGTAAGATACCCCACAGAAAAGCGGCCCACATAGTCGATAAGGTCCCCACCCAAACAAGACCATCACCTAGAAATCCCAATAGCCAACCCAGTAAAAGGGTGGGTAGGAGGCCTATGATAAGGGCATCCCCCAATCCCTTAAGCCAAGGAGAAAAGTTTGCTGGTTGTCCAAGCGTGTGGGCTTGTAGACGCCAACCATTTCTTAAAATGAGAAAAATAATTCCTAATGTCAAAATAATGAAGACCGGTCCCGTAAAGGATTCAAAATCAGTAATTCTTGGACTTCCTTTTATAAAATAAAGTAAGTCATTACCACTGAGACGCGTACCCCAATCTTGAGCAAGCATACTAGAGCCATTTGAATAGGACATTAAATCCAGCCATCGACTTTTAAGGCTCCATGCTCCTGCAATGGCGAGTGCTACCCAACTCAAAATAAATTCACCATCTTCACGACTACAATTTGGCTTTAGGGATTTTTTAATAAAAGCCCAAGGGCCTTGAGGACTGTATTCATTACTGGTCTGAAAGGTTTCCATGGCCTTAACCCTCCTTGGTAGATCAGGCAGATATTCAACTCTACATAAATTGCTTCAGCTTTTATATGTCATCCCTTGATGGAGACACGATTAGTAGTAGGTTGATCTTTTTTTTGAATAGTGTACACTATTCAAAAAGAGGTTTTATGCCTATTAAATCAAAGCAAGGTGGTTCCCGAGCCGGAGCGGGAAGAAAACCCGGAAAAGGGCCTTATGGTGAACGAACCCAGGCACTCCGAGTACCCGAAAGCCAACTGAGCATGCTTAAAAACCACTTGGCTCAATATCGTCACTCTTCGGGAGCCCCTCGACTCAAGAGAGGTGAAGTGATCACGCTAGAACTTCATCGGATTCAGCGCGACACCCGTCTTCGCTCGATTCCACTCATTCCTTCTAGCGTTCCGGCTGGATTTCCTTCCCCAGCGGATGACTATTTTCATGGATCCATTGATTTAAATGAACATCTGATTCACCGACGTGAATCTACTTTTATTTTAAGAGTTTCAGGTTGGTCCATGTTGCAAGCAGGAATCCATGACGGGGATGAACTCATCGTAGATCGATCACTCGAACCTCAAAATGGCCATATTGTTATCGCTGTCGTCGATAATGAATTGACCTGTAAGCGTCTTCTAAAATCAGGCCATATCATTCGTCTCGTTTCCGAAAATCCAGACTACCCCGAGATCATTGTAGATAAAGCTCAAGAAATTACGATTTGGGGTGTCGTCACACGTGTCCTGCATAAGGTATGAAAGCCCATAACCTCATCGCTTTGATCGATGTGAACAACATGTACGTTTCATGCGAGCGGGTCTTCCGCCCTGACTTGGCTCGAACCCCCATGGTTGTTCTAAGTAATAACGATGGCTGTGTCGTTTCGCGTAGTGCCGAAGTCAAAGCCTTGGGTGTGCCCATGGGCATCCCTTGGTTTAAGATTCGAGATCTCGCCAAAACTCATCACATCCTAGCCTTGAGTTCCAACTACGATCTCTATGGTGATATGAGTGATCGATTTATCACCACCTTACGGAATTTTAGTCCCACTCAAGAAATCTACTCGATTGATGAGTGTTTTCTAGGGGTTGGAGATCTGCAGGAAAGAACTATCATCGATTTAGGCCGCGATATTCGCCACACAATTCAGAAATGGATCGGACTTCCTGTGTGTGTCGGTATTGGGCCGACTAAAACACTCGCTAAACTTGCTAACCACGCAGCCAAGAAACAAGAAAGCCGACAAGGAGTTTGTTTTTTGGCAGCTAAGGACACTCCTGCTATCGCTTCTATTGCAGAATCCTTCCCGGTTCGAGATGT
>SXYX01000013.1 GCA_005788175.1 Acidobacteriota bacterium | reverse complement strand
CTCGTTGATCTTCCTCAACTCAGTGACTTCGGTGAAGACAATCTCGAAACAATAGCGCTCGATCAAATTGAACCGATTATGCAAGCGCAGATGATTGAACTAGAGGACGAATCGAATTAATTTCTAATGCGCGTCGTACTCGGCATTGTGCCAGACGTGCTGAACATCGTCATTGTCTTCGATGGCATCTACGAGCTTAAGAAACTGAGCTAAGGCGCTGCCTTCGAGTTGGACCGTAGTCGCAGGCGATTGAACAATTTTGGCGTCCAGCGAAGGAATAGCCGCATGGTCGATGGCTTTTTTTACGGCTTCATAATCATGAGGCGTTGTTTTCACAATCCAAACCTGACCATCCAACACAATATCGTCTGCACCGGCTTCCAAAGCAACTTCCATGAGTTTTTCTTCAGGTATAGCATGATCAATAATGATCTGACCCATGCGTGTAAAGAGAAAATTGACGCTACCTTGTGCCGCTAGATCGCTACCGATCTTAGAAAAATAACTTCGAATCTCTGGGGTCGTTCGATTTTTATTATCCGTCATGGCTTCGATAATCATTGCTGAGCCACCAGGGCCATAGGCCTCGTAAACGACCTCTTCATAGGTCACCCCCTCAAGCTCGCCAGTTCCCTTTTTGATAGCGCGCTCATAATTATCTTTGGGCATATTATTTTGCTTAGCCTGATCGATCGCAAGACGCAGGCGCGAGTTTGCATTGGGATCTCCGCCTCCTAGGCGGGCTGCTACGGTGATTTCTTTTAGTATCTTGGTCCACATGGACCCTCGCTTAGCGTCCTTGAGGGATTTTCCAACGAAAAGATGTCCGCGACCCATAAAGACTCCTCTTGAATTATCCTAGCGCCTCATTCCTTTGCCTGACATCCTGGCAAAAGGAGGAGGTTGCATCATCATTTTAGGTCGCTCGATTTTGAATTGATACCAAGCAGCACCATACACACTCATCTTCATCTCTTTACCGTTTTGTAGCGCATTTCGATTCGCAAGGAGGCGTTCATCATTCTTAAGAACTTTGAGGCCTTTATTCAAAATAGCAATGGCTTCATCGCGATCATTCATCTTACCGCTCAGAAAATAAGCATAGAGTGCATAGAGCATACTTTCTTTTTTAGCCGCTCGAATAGCTAATTTCATGACCGCATGTACTTCAGCATAGTTTTTTTGTTTATATTGAATGACTGCCAACATAGATTTAGCCATATAGTGCTGCATGGAAGCTGACTTAAGGAGCGGAATAGCTTCTTCTTCTTTGTCTCTCAAGTATTGGACCATACCGATTTGTCCATCGATGGAGCCCCGGACTAAAAATTGCTGATTGGAAAAGACATAGCCTTCTTTCATAGTCTCGATGGCTTTATCGAAAAGAGGCGGTTGGCGATTGAGTTGTTCTCCGGCTCGCTTAAAAATTACTTCTAATTTTTGTTGGACCTGACGTCCTAGATAAATGAAGAGACCAATGCCGGCTGCCAAGCCAAAAGGGATACCAAACCAGAGTGTGACATTCAAAAAATAGAAAATCAGCGCTAGCAACAACCCTAAACCAATTGACCCTACTAAATTCAGCACGTAAGACTCCGGCAAACCCCAGGGGTTCGAACCTTCTATTTTATCGCTTGGAGGCCTCGCCTTCTACTAAATAAAGGAAACCTAGAGCCCGGCTCAGAGCCTACGGTCATCCCATGGGTAAGGGATCGCTCTTCAGAGCACGTCGCTCCCAATACGCCTGACGATTCATCATTTCGCCCTTATCTTTCTCGTGATCGTAGCCGCAGAGATGTAAAAGACCATGAATCAAAAGGGTCGAGCAATAGCGTGTCGTGGAGACCCCTGCACTTTTTGCTAAGGTGCGTGCCAACGAGAGCGAAATCACCACATCGCCTAGATAGGGATAAGCCCCTTTAGGAAGGTGAGAAGGAAAACTCAAAACGTCGGTGGTTTTCTTTTTTTTTCGGTGAGTTGTGTTGATCCGCTTCATCTCGGCATCATCCACAAAGATCAGTCCCACCCCTTCTGTTCGAGGAGATTCTTTGCGAAGAATCGCTATAACTAACGCGAGGAGGTGGCGCGAAGAAGGCGGGCGATGACGACTGCGATTCTGTACGTCAAGCCAAAAATTCTTTGAGGGTCGCCCCACCTGAAGTCTCCATGACAATAAGTTTCAAGAATACGCTAGCTCCATTCTAAAATGAACTCATGTTGCTCCCTGCATCGTCCCCAGTAGTCTTCGAACACTACTTAGCGCTCTTAGATCACTGGAATCAAACCCATGCACTCACGAGTTTGGCGCCCGCCGATCGCTACGAAGAACTCATTCTTGACGCGTCGATGCTCTTACCCCATCTTGAACTCGTCCGTTTGGGAGCCCATGTTGTAGATTTTGGTTCGGGGGCCGGCATTCCAGCCATTGTTCTGGCGATCCTGCGCCCTGATCTACGAATCACGGCTCTCGATGCCGTACAAAAGAAGACAGCCTTTATTCAACAAGTGATTTTGGAATTAAAACTGACGAATCTTGAGGTGGTACATGGGCGAGCGGAGTTACTGCCTTCTCTTCAGGCTTCCGTCGGTGTCGCCAAAGCCGTCGGCTCACCTCACCTCCTTGCGTCCTGGATGGATCGACACACCATTCCCGGAGGTTTTTTCTTAGCCCTCAAAAGTCAGGACTGGATGAATGAAGAACATCCCGCTCATTGGTCCTGTACCCCCCATCCATACCAACTTCCGACGCGGGGGTCCCGGATTGTTTTGAGGATGGATCCGGTTTAGGTTTGGTAATACTTGACGCGAGAGAGTAATTGATCGTGCGTGAGGGTCTCGAGCGATTCGGGCCCAAATTTTTCAACCGTGAAAGAGGCCATCGCATTGGCGTACATCAAGGCGGTCTTGAGTGCCTGAAAATCCGTTAGCGGAGCGCCGCTTTGGGCCAAGTAACCGAGAAAACCTGCCGCAAACGAGTCTCCGGCTCCCGTCGGGTCGACGACTTGATCAACCGGATGGACGTCCATGTGCAGTTGCCCCATGGGACAGAAGAGCTCAGCGCCTTGATTACCTTTTTTCACAACTACAATCTTGGGGCCTAGCGAGGTAACCCTTTGATAGGCTTCAGCGAGCGACAATTCGGAGTCTTGAATGAGCAGTTCGAGTTCTTTGTTGTTGATAAGAAGAATGTCTACACGTTTTAAAACAGCCAATAGATCTTCTCGGGCCGTGTTGATCCAAAGATTCATCGTATCTAAACCAACCCACTTAGGACGATGGGTCATAAGATCTAAAACACGTGTTTGAAGACGAGGGAGAATATTGGCAAGGAATAAATAATCAGCTTTTTGAAAGTGAGATGGTAAAACGGGATCAAAATCTCCAAAGACACCGAGTTGGGTATCTAGGGTCTCCGCCTCGTTCATATTTTTTCCATAACGACCTTTCCAAACAAAGGTTTTACCGGTTCGTTTCACCAAACCTCCGAGATCGATGGGGCGACCCGAAAATTTATTCAAATAAAGATCGGTGAAATCATCTCCAACAACTCCGACAAGTTGTATATTGGTAAGGACGCTAGCAGCTAGTGCAAAATAACTTGCTGCGCCACCCAAGACCTGATCCCGTTTACCCGATGGGGTTTCGAGACAGTCAAAGGCTACGCTTCCTACTACTAATAAACTCATAAACGCCTTATCTAGACCAACCTATGATCCTGTCAGAAATATTGGCCTTAGTAAAGAAGCAATCACCGGATTAACTTGAGGGTCAACGTCATTGGATTGAGGTGTTCAAGAGCGCAGTCTGTAATGAACGAGCATCCACGTGGGCAGGATCCAAAAGAACCAACCGGGCGGCATAAGAACGTCGGTCAAAAAGAGGCTTAATAGTATCAGATTTGATTTGAGAGATACGGGCATCAATAAAGGCTTTCGTGGACTTATATTTACTTTTATCTTTTTTTTCTTGTTCTAGGAGTACGCGCCAACTAAGTATTCGCAAGGCAATCTCATCCTTATCTTGCCGAAGAGACTTCATCGTTTCTTTCATGACATCCAAACTATTCATAGACTGCGTGATCCTGAGTCGCTGATCATTAATGAAGATCTCTAACTCCTGTTTACGTCTTTTTTGATCCGACGTTAATTGTCGAACTGATTGAAGATCTCGTAAATAAGTATTGTATTTATCGATCGATTCTTTAGCGGTCTTGATGGCATTTTCATGATCTTTTTTGGATACGGCATAAAGTTCTTCGACAGTTTGAACATTGTCTCGGCTAGACTCGAGAGCTTCGTCTAAGTAACGTAAGCCCTCTTCCCAGTTTCCGTCGAGAATATAGGCTCTGGATAATACCTTTTTGAGGGCAATCAATGTCACTGCATCATTTGGGTTTGAAGAGGCACTACCTCGATACTTATCGATCTGAACTAATACGTCTTCACGAACATTCGTGGACAAACCTCTATCTAGCAATATTTGCCATTGACTGATGTTTTGCGAGAATACATTAACGGAGGTCGGAGGGCTTTGCGACCACAAAAATGTGGAGGCCAATAGGGCCCATAGGTGCTTTGATGTCATGGTATTTATTTAGATTTATCCTTAGGAGTCGGACTATTACCTAGAGCCCAGTCAATTTTTTTAATCACTTCTTTATTTCCTGGATCTAATACACGATACCGATTTAGATAATATAGCCACATCTCACGATCAACTTTTTGCTCTGTCAGCTGACCGATTCTCTGACGAATATAAAAAGACAAAGGCTTCAATCGCTTTGAATTAATGATCGGATTTTTAGCATCCTCATCATAGCGATTAATCTCAGCCTTTTCTGTGGCGATAGCTTTTAGCATTTTTTCCTCATTATTCTTGGCGGCTTGGACATAGGCATCAGGCTCTTTTTCCAAAATATCAAAGTTTGCAAATGCTTTAGGAGCCACAATTAGGTTATTTTTCCAAACAGTTAAGGGTTGTAGGAGCTCGGCTTTGGCGTTCATGAACTTTTCATATTCTATATTTTCATCCATGGTTCTATCATTTTTTGCATCTAGCGCTTTAAATCGGGGGTTTTCATCGAAAATAACTATCCGGGGTTCAACCTCGGCAATTTTAGTTTTTGCGTCAACGATAGCATCCTCCCATTGCTTGCGCATTGGGGCCAATCCTTCTTTCACTGAAGTTTTTGTGACACTGGCTAATTCAGAAGCCTCTTTAAAAAGACTCGATGCTAGTTCCCATTTCCCGGATACACGAGCATAGCTAGCTGCAATAAATTTTGCCTGAACGATAGCTAGTTGATCTAGAAGAGATTGTCTCGTCGTGAGAAAAGTCGATTTATCGAAAGCTGGAAGGGGATCGGGGATGAGAGCCAGAGCCTCGATCAGTGCCTGCTCAGGGTTCGTCACTTTTAAAATATCAAGACGCTGCGTTTCGGCATCAATTCGCTTAGACAAAGATAGATTGGCCGTCGAAGCAGGGGCAGAGTTCTGTGTAATTTCTTGGGACACAAGGGCGGCGGCCATACATAACGTTAAAAGGGCGCGTTTCATCAGTACAATTCTCCTTACTTTAGGGTCTCAGATTTAAAAGGGGATGTCTTCGTTGGGATAAGCACTTGCAGAGGGAGGAACAGGTGCAGCGTTTTCTTCATAATCAGATCCGCTTTTTCCGGCCTCGCCTCGAGGCGCTCCATCATCCATGCGACCTAACATTACGAAGTTATCACATCGGATATCACATATGGTTTTTTTGATGCCTTGGGCATCTGTATAGTCACGATACTGTATGCGTCCTTCGATCATGACTTGCTTGCCTTTGCGCAAGTATTTTTCAGCTATTTCAGCCTGCTTTCCCCACACCACGATCGTATGCCATTCTGTTTTACTTTGTTTTTCACCGGCTTGATTTTTCCAATTTTCGGTGGTGGCTAAGCTAAAACGACTGACAGGGGTACCCGTGGCAGTCATTTTCATTTCTGGATCCTTTCCTAAATTTCCTATAAGGATCACTTTATTCATCGATGCAGACATTTTGAGGCTCCCTTTTTCAGCAAAGCTCTTCGCTGATTTAATGGCCCAGCCCCAGGATGGGGTTTAGGGTGTAAAGTATTGTTTCATAACTTAGGAATTAATAAAGACCCCGTCCATATAATCGCCCCGGATTCTCAGGGGCCTCAGTCAAGGATGCCCAATATGAGCCATTCCTACTCGCATTTTTTAAGCCATGTCTCGGTCGTGTTTTTGCTGGCATTCATAGGCCCTCAACTTCAGTCAGAAGACGTAAGTTCGATAAACTTAAATCAAAAGAAAGGGCATCAAATGGATTCCACCATCTTGGTGATTTGTAGCGATCAATCCACTGCCCGACAAACTTCTCAGAAAGCCTTGGAGGAAGCCGGTTGGAAAGGAAAGATTGTTCTCATTACTGCGGCAGACCCTCTACCCAACTTAAATGAAGTCGAAGGTATTTTGCTTACTGGAGGTGCTGATATTCATCCGAAGTATTGGAATGCACAGGAGCCCCTTCATAAGGATGCGGATCCAGATGATGCCCGAACAGATTTAGAAATTAAAGTTATAAAGCATGCCCAAGAAAAAAATCTACCTATGTTAGGGCTTTGCCGTGGACATCAAATCATCAACGTCGCTCTAGGCGGAAGCATGTATCAACATTTACCTGATCAAGGAGTGCCCCTCTCGCGGACCTATGTGGGTAAATACTCGGATGAAAAACAAATTCTTCCCCATAGCGTATCCATTAAAGCCAATTCCCAACTTGCCGGCATTCTCAAAGTTAGTGTTCCTCATATGGATGTCAACAGCCGTCATCATCAAGCAGTTAAACAAATAGGCGAGAATCTTGTAGTCAATGCCGTTGATCAAGAGAGCGTGATTGAAGGTCGCCCCATGATTGAAGGCGTGGAATGGAAGGATTCAAGTCGCTTCATCGTCGGTGTGCAATGGCATCCGGAGAATTTAATATATCAGGAGGGTCAGACTGGAGAAGCAGCACGCAATTTGTTCATGAGTTTCATTGACGCTATTCGTCG
>SXYX01000012.1 GCA_005788175.1 Acidobacteriota bacterium | reverse complement strand
GGTAAGGAAGAGGTCGCTGGTTCAATCCCTGCTGTGGGCTCCATTCATCCATGTTCTTATTCTTTGTTCTTATTCTTTGTTTTTTCACTATTTATTTTTTTAGGAGGTCCCTGTGGCCAAAGAAAAATTTGATCGTTCTAAACCTCATATCAATATCGGCACTATCGGCCATGTTGATCACGGTAAGACGACCCTCACAGCTGCAATTACTTTTGTGCTTTCCAAGAAATTTGGTGGCGAAACTAAATCCTATGACCAAATTGATTCCGCACCTGAAGAAAAAGCTCGAGGTATTACAATCAACACGGCACATGTGGAATATCAGACGGAAGTTCGTCATTATGCCCACGTCGATTGCCCTGGCCACGCGGATTATGTTAAGAACATGATCACCGGAGCTGCCCAAATGGACGGAGCTATTCTTGTTGTTGCCGCCACAGATGGTCCAATGCCCCAAACCCGTGAACATATTCTTCTAGCACGTCAAGTGGGTGTCCCTGCGATGGTTGTCTTCTTAAACAAAATGGACATCGCTGACCCTGAGTTAGCAGATCTCGTCAAAGAGGAAATTCGCGACTTGCTTAAATCTTATCAATTTCCTGGCGACGAAATTCCTATCGTTAGTGGTTCAGCTCGCGAAGCGCTTGATGCGATTTCCAGCTCAGGCAATCCGGATGACCCCAAGTGCAAATGCATCTGGGATTTGATGGCTGAAGTCGATAAATACATTCCTACGCCAAAACGTGACGTTGAAAAAGCTTTCATTATGCCTGTTGAAGATGTCTTCACGATCACCGGCCGTGGAACTGTTGTGACAGGTCGTATTGAAGCGGGTATCGTCAAGGTCGGAGAGGAAATTGAGATTGTAGGACTCAAGGCTACAGAAAAGAAAGTCGTCACTGGCATTGAAATGTTCAGAAAAAGTCTCGATGAAGGTCAAGCAGGAGACAATGCAGGCGTTCTGCTTCGTGGTGTTGAACGTAAAGATGTCGAACGTGGCCAGGTATTAGCTAAGCCTGGAAGTATTACTCCACACACAAAATTCAAAGCTCAGATCTATATCCTCACCAAAGAAGAAGGCGGACGCCATACGCCTTTCTTCAATAATTATCGTCCTCAATTTTATTTCCGAACTACGGATGTTACGGGTTCGATCAAATTAGAAACGGGTCGAGAAATGGTGATGCCTGGTGACAACATTACGCTAGAAGTTGAATTAATTGCTCCTATTGCTATGGACAAGGGACTCAAGTTCGCTATTCGTGAAGGCGGACGTACGGTCGGTGCTGGTAATGTGAGCGACATCATCGCTTAAAAATAGATCTTCTCTTTATTTTAGAGGTTTAACGTGCGCGAAATCATTACTCTTCAGTGCCAAGAATGTGGTGATAAAAATTACACCACTACAAAAAACAGAAGGACACACACTGAAAAAATTGAGTTGAAAAAGTACTGTCGTCGACTCAAGCGCGTCACGGTGCATCGCGAGACTAAGGCTTAGACTTGCGATGCAAACCCTTCTAGAACTTTTCGTTAGATTTCTAGGGGAGTAGCTCAGTTGGTAGAGCTTCGGACTCCAAATCCGACGGTCGCGGGTTCGATTCCTGTCTCCCCTGCCAATTCATCCCTAACACGGAGCCACTTTTGATTTCTTTAATTAAAAAACAGACTGCAGAGTTCATGGAAGAACTCGATCGCGTTGGTTGGCCTACCCAATCAAAAGTGATGAGTGCCTCATGGACAGTAATCACGATCTCCATCTTTGTAGGATTGTTCCTTTGGGGTATAGATTGGATTCTTTCTCGAAGCTTTAGTCATCTTCTTCCCAAATAGTTAAACGCTTGGTATTTCAGAGGCATTCATGTCAGATACAGTGAATCAAATAGCAACACAAGATAAGAAGTTAGCTTGGTTTATCATCCATACTTATTCTGGCTATGAGATGAAAGTTGTCGCTCAACTTAAGCAGCGTATTCAGATGGAACTCCGTCAAGATTGTTTTGGGGATCTCCATGTTCCTGAAGAAACTTATGAAGAAATGAAAGTGGATTCTAAGACCGGTAAACGAGAACGTGTGACGAAAACTCGCAAATCCTTTCCTGGGTACGTGTTGGTCCAGATTGCTGTAAGTCAGACAGAGTCAGGTGCCTGGGAAATGGCTGACGCGGATTGGCACTTGGTTCGAAATACCCCCAAGGTAACTAGTTTCGTGAGCCCCAACAAAAAACGCCCCGTGCCCTTAACAGATGAGGAAGTAAGCCAGATTATGGATCATCAAGTTGAGACCCAAGAGAAGCCTAAGCCCAAATTTACCTTTGAAAAAGGTCAAAAGGTTCGTATTATAGATGGACCCTTTGCTAATTTCGAAGGGGATGTAGAAGAGATACAAGAAGAACGGTCTACTGTGCGTGTCATGGTAACGGTCTTCGGTCGAAGTACCCCAGTGGAACTCGATTTTATCCAAGTAGAAAAACGTTAGTTTTTAGACTCTATTTTCTTTTTAATTTCAACCTGGTGGTGCTGGGCTCCTCCCATCCACACTTTTAAGGCGGTCGTTGCCATCATTTGATGGAATCTCTCGCAGGAAAGGCACGAAGATATGGCTAAAAAGATATCTGCATTCATTAAATTGCAACTTCCTTCAGGTGAAGCCACTCCAGCCCCGCCTGTGGGTCCCGCTTTGGGTCAGCATGGCGTCAATATTATGGAGTTCGTGAAACAGTTCAATTCAAAGTCAGTTGCATTGGCCGAGAAGGGAACAACCCTCCCTTGCGTTATTACCGTTTATGCTGATCGGTCATTCAGCTTTATTTTGAAAACACCTCCCGCAGCAGTTCTGATTAAAAAGAAGATCGGTCTCGAAAAGGGAAGTCCCACGCCCAATAAAACGAAGGTTGGAACCATCACAAAAAAACAAATTGAAGAAATTGCAAAAGTTAAAATTGCCGACATGAATGCAGGCAGTCTTGAAGCCGCTATGCGCTCCATTGCTGGTTCTGCACGCTCAATGGGTGTTGATGTCATCGATTAGTTAATAACTTTTTTGGTGGAAAAGCATCGTGCTTTTCCCCCGGCCACCGCACCGATCTGCGGGAGATCAAAAAAGGAGTATTAATGGCAAAGACAGGTAAGAAATACTTGGCAGCCTCCTCCAAAGTTGCTGATCGCCCCCATGACCTCAAAGAGGCTCTATTGGTTGTCAAAGATGTGGCTTTTGCCAAGTTTGACGAAACGGTAGAGATTCATATGCGTCTTGGCGTAGATCCGCGACAAGCTGACCAAATGGTTCGTGGCACGATCGTGCTTCCCCATGGAACAGGAAAATCCATGAAGGTTGCCGTCATTGCTGCAGGAGAAAAAATTAAAGAAGCAGAAGCTGCAGGCGCCGACCTCGTTGGCGGCGATGACCTCGTTGAAAAAATTGCTGGAGGCTTCATCGATTTTGATGCACTCGTGGCAACCCCCGATATGATGAAGGGGGTCGGACGACTTGGAAAAGTATTGGGACCCAAGGGCCTTATGCCAAATCCCAAGACAGGTACCGTTACTTTCGATGTGGTTAAAGCCGTTAAAGATATTAAGGCTGGCAAAGTTGAGTATCGTGTTGATAAGGACGGAATTATTCATGCTCCTGTTGGTAAATTATCTTTTGGAGTTGAAAAACTTCAAGAGAACACGCAAGCTCTTCTAGACGCCGTCGTTAAAGCAAAACCTGCCTCTTCGAAAGGCAAATACGTCAAGACTGCTTTCGTCGCATCCACGATGGGCCCTTCAGTGGCTTTATCGACAACTAATTTTGAGACTAAGTGAGGTTGATGATGGAAAAAAATAAAAAACTCACCGAACTCGTTGAACTTAAAGAAACCTTTACGGGTGCGAAGTCTGCGATTGTATTTGAATTCAAAGGCTTGACTGTTGAGACCGATACGGCATTTAGAAAATCCGTTCGAGATCATAAAGGTCATTATCGAGTAGGAAAGAACACGCTTCTTCGACTCGCTGTTAAAGATACGGTGTTCGAGTCGCTTTCCCCTCATTTCAAAGGGGCTAGTTCCGTCGCAACCACACGAGAAGACATGGTAGCTTTTGCCAAGGTACTTAATGACTTTTTGAAAGATAATCCAGCAGTGACCTTTAAGGCAGGTTTGTCTGATGGTAAACCCATCGCGCTTAAAGATATCCAGCAATTGGCCAATCTTCCTAGCCGTGAAGTCTTGCTTGCTAAGTTGCTTTATCTTATGAAGTATCCAATCTCGGGTCTTGCAATTACCCTTGACGCAATTCGTAAACAAAAAGAAAGCCAGTAACCTAATCCACTTTAACTTTTTCAACCATTTATTTTTTTTAGGAGGCCACCATGGCACTCACTTCGGATCAATTCATCAGTGAAATTGAATCCATGACCGTTCTTGATTTGGCTAACTTGGTCAAGTCACTCGAAGAACGTTTTGGCGTTTCGGCAGCTGCAGCTGCCGTCGCTGCTCCTGCAGGCGGAACTGCCGCAGCCGGTGTAGAAGAACAAACAGAATTCTCAGTCGAACTGACCGATGGCGGCGCTAGCAAACTCAGCGTCATTAAAGCTATTCGCGAAGTCGTCTCAGGACTCGGTTTGAAAGAAGCTAAGGATCTCGTCGACGGAGCTCCCAAAGAGGTCAAATCAGGACTCTCAAAGGATGAAGCTACCAAGATGAAAGAAAAGTTAGAAGCTGCGGGCGCTAAAGTTACTATCAAGTAGTCCAAACGCCATTAGGCCACGCCAGGAGCCACATTGGTATCCCTGGCTAGGCTCTAAGCCCCACTAATGTTATTCTTATTTCTTGGCTTGATTCACCCTCAGGTCTTTCGTTAACCCTGTTTAATAGGCCCTTGGTTGCGATACAACATCAACTTTAATTTACAAACATTTTATTTTGAACTCACAGAGTTGCCCTAGGGTCTCTCAGAGTTTCTATTGCTATTTAATACCATTTCTCGTTTTTGAATCTTTGCATACCTGATCTTAACCGATTAGTTCCTGGAGTGACCCACCCATGAGCATTCAGCAAAATATTTATCGCCAACGACAAAATTTTTCCAAGATACCTTCGTTGGTACCCATCCCTAATTTGATTGATATTCAGAAAAAGAGTTACGACGAATTTGTACAAATGAATCTGTTGCATACAGAACGAGATGTTCGAGGGCTTAAAGCTGTTTTTGAATCGATGTTCCCCGTACATAATGGAAAAGAATTTGATGGCAGCGATGCAACCCTAATGGTCCAATTCAAAGATTACATCGTTGGACATTGGGCTTGCCAATGCGAAAAGTTCTCTGGATTAGAGCATCTTCGTACTAAATGTAAAAAATGTGGCCATAGTATTGTTTCAGATCATCCAACTGATCCAACGGTAGATTGCCCCAATTGTGGAACCCGAAATAAGAATCAAGCCACAATCTGTGATATTTGCCAATCACCGGTTTTCTTAAAGCATAAAATGAGCCCAGAAGAATGCCGTGAACGCGGAGCTACCCTTTCTGCTTCAATCAAAATCAAGGTTGCTTTTACGCAGTGGGATAAGGACGATAAAGGTAAGCGCAAACTAAAAGAAAGCCAAGAAGCCGAAGTTTATTTTGGTGATTTACCCGTCATGACAGATAGTGGAACTTTCATTGTTAATGGCACGGAACGCGTCATTGTTTCGCAATTACATCGTAGCCCCGGAGCCTTCTTTCACATCAATGAAGATAAGACGATATATAGTGCGCAAATTATTCCCTATCGTGGTTCATGGGTTGAATTCGAACTTGATACTAAGGGTTTGATGTACGCACGTATCGATCGCAAACGTAAATTTTTGGGCTCGACTTTTCTCCGCGCACTTGGACTCTTTGACGAAATCCTTTCAGATAATTCATCTTTACTCAAGAATTTCTACGGATCAGCTCAATTTACTATTCGTAAAAAAGAACTCTTGGTTAAACCCTGCGAAGCAATTATCGGAAAAACGGTTGACGAAAATATCAAAAGTAAAAAAGGAAAAGAAATATTTGTTGCAAAAGGTAAAAAAATTACAAAGCGAACGATGGAGCAAATTCTAAAAGCAGGGATTGATGAAATCACCGTTAACCGTAACGTGTTGGACGGAGCCGTTGTTATAGAAGATATTGTCAATATGAAGACGGGGGAAATTCTCCTCGAAGCTAATCAACCTTTTTTGCAAACACACCTTGAAATGTTAATGGCCAATAGCATTGATGAATTTTCAGTCTGTTTTCCTGAAAACGATCCCACAGGTAAGGTTCTGTCTGAAAGTTTAGCTAAAGATCACACAGAAGATCCTGAAGAAGCCGCCAAGGAAATCTTCAAAAAAATTCGTCCAGGTGAACCAGCCACTGCAGACTCAAGTCGAAAACTATTAAATGGGATGTTCTTCGATCCAGATAAGTACGATTTGAGTAAAGTAGGTCGCCACAAACTCAATGCGAAATTAGGTCTCAACTCTGATGTTAAACAGCGTACTCTTTCCGCTAATGACTTCATTAAAACCATACATTATCTCCTCCGCCTAAAAAAATACGACACAACCCGTCAAGATTTTGGAGAAATTGCACCCGTTCGTGCAGACGATATCGATCATTTAGGCAACCGACGGGTTCGTAGCGTGGGTGAATTATTGGAGAATAGTTTCCGAGTAGGACTCGTGCGAGTCCAACGATCCATTAAGGAGAAATTTTCCGCAGCGCAGGATCCTAATAATCCCCTCAAGGTTCAAGACCTCATCAATAGCAAACCCGTTATCGCAGCGATGAAGGAATTCTTCGGATCTAGTCAACTTTCACAATTCATGGACCAGACGAACCCTTTGTCTGAAATTACTCATAAACGTCGCCTATCGGCTCTTGGACCTGGCGGTCTCAGCCGCGATCGAGCAGGATTTGAAGTTCGAGACGTCCACACGTCTCACTATGGACGTGTTTGTCCTATCGAAACACCCGAAGGTCCGAATATTGGACTCATCAGTTCTTTAAGTTGTTATGCACGTATTAGCGAGTTTGGGTTTATTGAATCCCCTTATCTCAAAGTTCAAAATGGAAGAATATTGCAGTTCGCCAAAATTACTTCGGTGGGTGATGTGACCAATAAAGACATCACGCTTGTGAATCCTAAAACAGGTCTCCCTCTCAGCGAGAAAGAAATTAAAGTTATCAACTCACCTTATAATCAAGTAGTTTCACTCCATGAGCTCGAAGTTTTGAATAGTATTCTCGAGAAGACTGGTAAACGACCTGCTAGGTACGAAATTCATGCATTTTATCTTTCTGCATGGGAAGAAGATGAACACATCATTGGTCAGGCCAATATCTCAATTAATGAGCAAGGCCAGATCTTGGATGAATTTGTCACTGCGCGTATTGCGGGAGAAACAAAAATTATTGAACGCGAAAAGGTTACATTAATGGACGTAAGTCCCAAGCAAGTGGTCTCAGTTGCAGCCAGCCTCATTCCTTTTTTGGAAAATGACGATGCTAATCGAGCTCTCATGGGTGCAAACATGCAACGTCAGGCTGTTCCCTTGATTCGAACCGAGGCCCCCATTGTTGGAACTGGTATGGAATATACGGCCGCTAAGGACTCCGGAGCATGCGTGGTTTGTCGTCGTTCAGGTATTGTTGAAACTGTCGATGCAAATCGTATTGTTGTGCGCGTTGAAGATGACCCAGATACTTCTAATGAAGAAAGTGGTGTCGATATCTATACCCTCGTCAAATTTGCACGGTCAAATCAAAATACTTGTATCAATCAAAAACCCCTAGTACAAAAAGGTGAATTTGTTGAGTCTGGACAAATCATTGCTGATGGTCCTTGTACTGATCAGGGAGAATTAAGTTTAGGCCGCAACCTTGTTGCTGCCTATATGCCCTGGAGAGGGTATAACTTCGAAGATGCTATTTTAATTAGCGAACGGGTTGTTAAAGAAGATTTATATACTTCTATCCATATCGAAGAATTCGAACTTCATGCTCGTGATACGAAACTTGGACCCGAAGAAATCACACGTGATATTCCTCAGGTTAGAGAAGAAGCACTCAAGAGACTTGACGAGAGCGGCATCATCCATATCGGTGCCACTGTCAAGCATGGCGATGTTTTGGTAGGTAAGGTTACTCCCAAGGGAGATACGGTTCAATCGCCAGAAGAAAAACTTTTGAGAGCTATTTTTGGTGAAAAAGCTAGTGATGTAAAAGATGCTAGCCTGACGCTCCCTCCAGGTATCGAAGGAACTGTGGTTGATGTCAAAGTCTTCACTCGTAAGGGTCAGGAAAAAGACGAACGAACTAAATTTATCGAAGCTGAAACAATGGCTAAATGGGAAAAGGATTTATCCGACGAAGAGCGTATTACTCGCGCAGAGGCGAAGAAACGTATTATCAACCTCCTAAAGGGTCGGGAACTCGATGAAGCGCTTCTCGATCACGAAGGTCGCGAATTACTTTCCAAGGCTAAAAAGCTCACGCAAAATATGCTCGAATTAATTCCTTACCATGCTTTCGAAAATGTTAGTGTGGTTGCTGGCAAAGAACGTATCGAAACACAAGTCCACGAAGAACTTAATAGAACCAAAAGTAAATTAAGTGTTCTTCGTGACAATCTAAACCAGCGTCGCGATCGTTTAACGCGGGGCGATGAATTAATGCCTGGTGTTCTGAAGACGGTCAAGGTCTACGTAGCAGTTAAACGTAAACTACAGGTTGGCGATAAGATGGCCGGTCGTCATGGTAATAAGGGTGTGGTCTCTCGCATTCTTCCCATTGAAGATATGCCTTATTTGTCTGATGGAACACCAGTAGATATTGTCCTGAATCCCTTGGGGGTTCCAAGTCGTATGAATATTGGTCAGGTTTTGGAGTGTCACTTGGGTTGGGCTGGTAAAGTTCTCGGCGTTCATTTTGCTACTCCAGTTTTTGACGGTGCCCGAGAATCTGACATCAAAAGCGTCTTGAAAAAAGCCCACGATAAAATGCCCGTTGGCCCTGGCGTAGATGTCAACATTGCTCGGATGAGTTTAATCACCGGAGAAAAAGAACTCATCAATATGCCCGATGGAAAAGCCCTACTTATAGATGGTATTACGGGTGAAGCCTTTGAGCAGCCAGTGACAGTCGGTTGCGTTTACATGTTAAAACTCCATCACCTGGTGGATAACAAGATTCATGCCCGTAGTATTGGGCCTTATTCCTTAATCACGCAACAACCCTTGGGAGGAAAAGCTCAATTCGGGGGTCAGCGTTTTGGAGAAATGGAAGTGTGGGCACTCGAAGCTTATGGAGCTGCACATGTTCTTCAAGAACTCCTCACTTACAAATCGGACGATATGTTTGGTCGTACTCAAATCTACCAAGCCATCATTAAGGGTGAGCCCATCAAGGATCCAGGGCTTCCTGAAAGTTTCAATGTGGTTCGGAAAGAGCTCAATGCTCTTTGTATCGATGTTGAAATGTTGACCCAGGAACAACTCGATCCCGAGTCTATGCAAGAAGACCCCACAGCTTTCTCTCTAGACGCATAATATCGAGTTACCAAGTTCGTTTTTCTATTCCTTCTCTCCCACACTCTCATTTTTAAAAAAAGGTTGCCCATGTTTCCAGAAGTTCAAAACATCAACGCCTATGAATGTATCCGAGTTTCTCTAGCCTCTCCTGACCGCATTCGTCAGTGGTCACGAGGTGAGGTTCTGAAGCCCGAGACAATCAACTATCGATCTCTGAAGCCAGAGCGGGACGGCCTTTTTTGTGCTCGTATCTTCGGGCCTGTAAGTGATTGGGAATGTTTGTGCGGAAAATATAAACGCCAAAAATTTAAAAATGTCATTTGTGATAAGTGTGGCGTTGAAGTAACAAAAAAGGCAGTCCGACGAGAACGCATGGGTCATATCCAATTAGCTTCTCCAGTGAGTCACGTCTGGTTTTTCAAGGGCGTACCTAGTCGCATTGGCTATCTTTTGGATATTCCACTTAAGGATCTAGAAAAAATTCTTTATTTCGAAGCATACACCATCACTGATAATGGTGGGACTCCTCTTAAAGAAGGTGAGATTCTTAGCGAAGACAAATTCAGAGAATATCGATCGCTCTATGGGGATGCCTTCAAAGCCCAGATGGGTGCTGAAGCGATTAAAGAACTACTCCGTCGCGTTGATGTAGGAGCTGTCTCAATCGCCCTTCGAGTTGAAATGAAAATGGAGCCCTCATCGCAAAAGCGTAGTAAATTGGCAAAACGCCTTAAGGTTGCTGAATCTTTTGTTCGCTCAGGAAATCGTCCTGAGTGGATGATTCTTGATGTTGTTCCAGTGCTTCCCCCTGAACTTCGACCTTTAGTGCCCCTTGACGGTGGACGTTTTGCAACGTCTGATTTGAACGATCTTTACCGCCGTGTGATCAATCGCAATAATCGATTGAAGAAACTGATGGAACTCAAAGCGCCCGAAGTGATCGTGAGAAATGAAAAGCGTATGCTCCAAGAATCAGTAGACGCCCTTTTCGAAAACGGCAAACGTGGTCGTGTCTTGCGAGGTGTCTCCAATCGACCTCTGAAGTCCCTTTCAGATGCTCTCAAAGGTAAACAAGGTCGCTTTCGTCAAAATCTTCTTGGAAAACGTGTCGATTATTCAGGACGTTCCGTCATTGTTGTCGGTCCTGACCTTAAATTGCATCAGTGTGGTATTCCGAAAAAGATGGCTCTTGAACTCTTTAAGCCTTTTATCTTTAATCGCTTAGAACATAAAGGGCACGCCGCCACCATACGACAAGCTAAAGAACTTGTCGAGGAAGGCCACATAGAAGTATGGGATGTTCTTGAAGAAGTCATCCGTGAGCATACTGTTCTGCTGAACCGTGCTCCTACTCTCCATCGTTTAGGCATTCAGGCTTTCCAGCCAGTCTTAGTAGAGGGTAAGGCAATTCAATTGCACCCCTTGGTTTGCACCGCCTTCAATGCAGATTTTGACGGGGATCAAATGGCTGTCCATGTACCGCTGAGTCCTATGGCCCAAATTGAAGCCAAGGTTCTCATGATGAGTACTCAGAATATTTTAAATCCTGCCAATGGGCGTCCTAATGTTGTTCCTAGTCAAGATATTGTCTTAGGTGCATATTATTTAACTAAGAAACGAAAAAACCGTAAAGGCGAAGGTAAGGCTTTTGCCTCCATGGATGATGTGATTTCTGCACATGAAGCAGGTTACATAGATACACACGCTATTATTAAACTTCGTTATACGGGTGAATTGGTAGATACCGAAGCTTGGTATACAAAAGACCCTAAGAAAAATTCAGAACAAGAAATCTTTGAATGTCCTTCGGAAATGAAGACCAAAGAAATGATTGAAACTACCGTAGGTCGGGTTATCTTCAACCAGGCACTTCCTCAGGGATTCCCCTTCATTAATGGACTACTAAAAAAAGACGGCCTTTTGTCTCTTGTGGTTCGTAGTTATAAGACCAAGGGTCCAGAGATGACCATCAAAATGCTAGATGCCATGAAGGAAACAGGCTTTACCTGGGCGATGAAGGCTGGGGTGAGCGTGGGAATTGATGATCTCGTGGTTCCTGAATCTAAATCTAGGCTCTTAGATAAAGCCAGCAAAGAGGTTCGTGAAATTGAGAAAGAATCATATGAGGGTCGACTAGATAGTGCCACCCGCTACAACCGTATTCTTGAAGTCTGGGGTAAGACCTCTGAGCAGGTAGCCCAAGACATGATGAAAGAACTCGAACATCAAAATGAAAGCGGACGTTATTTAAATTCGGTCTACATTTTGGCGGATTCAGGAGCACGCGGTTCCAAGACTCAGATTAGACAGGTTGCTGGCATGCGTGGGTTGATGGCTCGTCCTAGCGGCGATATTATCGAAACCCCCATTACTGCTAACTTTAAAGAAGGACTTTCTGTTCTGGACTACTTTATTTCTACCCATGGAGCACGGAAAGGTTTGGCAGATACGGCTTTAAAAACTGCTGACTCAGGATACCTGACCCGTAAACTCGTGGATGTAGCTCAAGACGTCATCATTAACGAGGATGATTGTGGAACTGTCGATGGTATTGAAGTGGCTGCAATTATTATGCCTGATGGCTCTGTTCGTTCCCGACTTCGCGATCGCATCATGGGTCGTGTCACTCTTGAAGATGTCGTCGATCCTTATGATAAAAATAAAGTCTATGTGAAGTGTGGCGAGATTATCTCTGAAGAAGTTGCGTTCGCCATTGAAACTAGTGGCATCATTTCGGTTAAAATTCGATCTGTCCTCACCTGCGAATCTCGTCGAGGTGCTTGTGTCAAGTGCTACGGGCTTAACCTCAGCACTAGTCGCTTGGTCGATATTGGCGAAGCGGTCGGTGTGGTAGCGGCTCAAAGTATTGGTGAGCCTGGGACGCAGTTGACAATGCGTACTTTCCACGTCGGTGGAGCTGCAAGTCGCACTAGTGAGAAAAGTACTCATGAATCTCAAATTGCAGGTCTTATCAAATTCGAAGGACTCAAAGGTCGTCTTGTAACTAATCGTTCCGGTCAAGTGGTATCGCTAACACGTAATGGCTATATTCTATTAACTGACAACAAGGGTCAAGAACGCGAGCGTTACAAAATCACTTCTGGAGCTGTTCTGAAAGTCAAAGAGGGCGATACGGTAGAGCCTAAGACGACTATTGCAGAATGGGATCCCTACAATGACTTCGTTCTCACCGAAGAAGACGGTACAGTTGCTTTTGAAGAACTAGAACTCAATATTTCTTTTCAAGAGGAAAAGGACCCTATTTCTGGAAACTTTCGTAAAAAAGTTATCGACCCTACGGATGATAAAATTCATCCTCATATAAATATCAAAGGATCGGGTACTAAGATTCTCAGACGCTACAATATTCCTACGGATGCCTATCTCGAAGTTGAAGATGGTCAAGTAGTGAAAGCTGGAGATATTTTATCTAAAACACCGCGCCAACAAGCTAAGACGAGTGACATCACTGGCGGTCTGCCTCGTGTTACAGAACTTTTTGAAGGTCGAAAATCCAAAGAGCCTGCAATCATCACTGAGATTTCGGGTATTGTGAAGTTCGATAAGCGTATCCGAGGTAACCAAAAGGTTAATGTGACTCCTATCAATCCCAAAGAGGGGGATAAGCATTTCGAGACCTTGATCCCACGTGGAAAACATATCCTAGTCCAGGATGGTGATGAAGTGAAAGCAGGAGATAAACTTACTGAGGGACCTATTTCTACCCAAGATATTTTAAAGGTCCAGGGTGAAAAAGCCCTTTGTGCTTACCTTGTTAATGAAGTTCAAGAAGTGTATCGCGCACAAGGTGTGACCATCAACGATAAGCACATTGAAGTGATTGTCCGACAGATGATGCGATGGGTCCAAATTGAAGACGTAGGAGATACCCCCCTGATTGCTGAGGAAAAAGTTGATAAACATCGCTTTAAAGAGATCAATTTGGCGACAACGAAGGAGCTTAATGAAGATGGGTCGGCTAAAAAGCCAGCCACCTGTATTCCTTTGCTCCTTGGAATTACCAAGGCCTCCCTTACGTCGGAAAGTTTCATTTCCGCTGCTTCTTTCCAGGAAACCACTCGTGTCCTAACCGAAGCGGCTATGGAAGGTCGCGTAGACTATCTTCGTGGCTTAAAAGAGAATGTCATTTTAGGACGGCTCATTCCAGCAGGTACGGGTATGACGGCTTATCGTAATCTAGATATTGAAGAAGGCCAATATCCTGAACCTCAAGTCGCCTCGAATTTCAGCGATGAAGAGTTCGATGACGAGTACAGTATGATGGCTGCTCGTATCGAACAACTTGACGGTCTCACTCAGGTTGAAGGTGAGGATATTTAAGCCAACCTTGTCGAGTAAAAAAAGCCCCTATGGGGCTTTTTTTATTGAAAGCAATAGGATAGTAGTCTTGAACTCGCTAAACTAGAATTACTAACCCACTTAAGAGATTCTGCATGCAATCATGGATTGACCGCTTCAGATTTTGTTATCAATGGAGTCTAGATAAGATCGCTTTTTTGGATCGATATGTTTCAGGAAACTGGACCCTACCGCTTAAGCACGGAATCCTAGCCATTGCCATTTCAGTCCTCTATTCCCTTTTCCAGGTTAATTTCTACACCTCCACCGCTATTATTCTCCCAGCTGATACAAAGTCGGGTGGAATGCTAGGCAACCTTGGAGGCGCAGCGGCAGCAGCCTCAGCATTAGGCATTTCAGTTCCTGGGCAGGATAGTTCGGATAGTGCCTATGTCGACATTCTTAATAGTCGACCTGTTCGCGAGGCCTTACTTAACACTGTCTATGATTTTAAAATCAAATATTTCTACTTTGATATAAATCGACCGCGGCAAGAAACCCTCTATCGTTATCTTCAAGCATCCAACATGGATAAAGCGGTGATGGAAACCCGAGGATTCATTACTATTAGTCGCGATATAAAGACCAAGACTTTGACTATTCAGGTAGAAACCCAAAGTCCTCAGTTGAGTCAGCAAATCGCAAAACGCTTGGTTCAATTATTGAATGATTTTTTGTTGACTAAATCGCAAACCAAGGGAAGTGTGAAGGCCGGTTTCTCGGAAAAACGACTCCAGGAAGGTCGAGCTGAACTCGATCGAGCTGAGACAGCCTTACGTGTCTTTTTGACGGTCAACCGTAATTATGCCGTTAGTCCTGATCCCGAGGTCCGCCTCAAGGGCCTTCGCTTAGAGAATGAACTCAAGCTCCAAACGCAGTTGGTCACTTCTTTGGCGTTGTCACGAGAGGATGCCCTTCTTCAGGAAAAAAATGATATGCCTATCTTAAACATTTTGGATGAAGGCAATTTGCCGCTTATTAAATCTCGTCCCAAACGAGCCACGACCGCCCTTCTTCTAGGAGTCATGGCTTTCCTTGGAACCTTGGGCTGGTCGCGACGTGTTCAATTGAAGGAACTCCTCGTCAAGAGTCTAGGCGATTAGCCTAGACTCTGCGATCGAGTAACTTATTCAGTAACAGGAGCTAGAAGAGCTTTGCGTGAAAGTTTAATTTTGCCGCTCTTTTCATCAATACCAATACACTTGACCATGATTTCTTGACCCTCGCTAACCTCATCCGAAGGGTTCTTAACGCGATGCAGAGCCATTTCGCTTACGTGTAGCAAACCATCTAGGCCCGGGAGAATGGTTATAAAAGCTCCAAACTCAACTACCTTGGCGACCTTACCTAGGTAAGATTTACCGACTTCAGCCGTTTGAATAAGATCTCCAATCATTTTTAGAGCCGCTTGGAGTTTATCCTGGTTAGGCCCTGCTACTTGGCAGAGACCATTATCGTCAATATTGACTTCACAGCCGGAAACTTCAATGATGTTACGGATCGTCGCGCCCCCTTTGCCAATAACATCACGAATCTTGTCTTTTGGTAATTGGATGGAGGCCATTTGTGGTGCGTTCTTAGCAAAAGAAGATCGGGGAGCCGCTAAGACAGCACTCATTGATTCTAATAACTCTAATCGACCCTTGCGTGCTTGATCTAATGCACGAGTGAGGACGTCTGTGGTAATACCCCCCACTTTAATATCCATTTGGAGGGCCGTGATACCCCTTGTCGTTCCAGCGACTTTAAAATCCATATCGCCGTAATGATCTTCTTGGCCAGCAATATCGGTCAAGACAACAAATTTTCCTTCTCCGCTGACAAGACCCATCGCTACACCTGCCACAGGGGCTTTCAATTTAACGCCAGCATCCATGAGAGACAAGCACCCACCACAAATAGTAGCCATTGAGGAGGATCCGTTACTTTCTGTGATGTCGCTCACAATCCGAACCGTATAGGGGTTCTCTTTGCTGCTAGGTAACATTGCAGATAGGGCACGTTCCGCAAGCATTCCGTGGCCAATTTCCCTACGTCCTGGGCCTCGATTGGGTTTGCATTCTCCCACAGAATAACCAGGGAAATTATAGTGTAAATAGAAAGATTTTTTTACTTCATCCTCAAGACCTTCAATCGTTTGAACATCATCTTGCGTACCAAGGGTAGTAGTCACGAGGGCTTGAGTTTCACCTCGGGTAAACAATGCCGAGCCATGTGCTCCCGGAAGGAAGCCGACTTCGATATTGAGTGGACGAATTTGGTCAAATTGACGGCCATCAAGGCGCTCGCCTTTTTGTAGAATTACCTCTCTAAATAAAGATTCCTTAAGATGATCAAAGCAGACTTTTACTTCTCCCTTCAGTTCGGGTTTTTCAGCCGCATGAGTCTCTACGACGATAGCCTTAAGTTGATCGATCGATTTGTAACTCTCAAGTTTATTTTTTAACGTGAGAGCCTTGAGTAAGTCATCACGATAGGTAGAGGTGATAGTTTGTAGCAACGTAGCATCCAAGGTTTTTTTCTCGACTTTAACCTTCGGCTTACCGACTTTATTTCTAAAGTCCTGTTGGAATTTAGTTAAGGTTTTAATATGGTTATGACCAAAAACAAGGGCTTGAACCATGTCGCTCTCGTTCACTTCTTGAGCACCGCATTCCACCATTACAATGGCCTCTTCTGTCCCAGCTATTAACAGATCGAGATCGCTTTCTTTTCTTTGGGTTGTGGTGGGATTAATAACAAATTGCCCCCGGACACGACCTACGCGGACGCCTCCTACCGGTTGGTGAAAAGGGATCTCAGAGATGATCAAAGCAGCGCTCGCGCCAGTCATGGCCAATGTTTCAGGGGCGTGAATGCCATCGTAACTGATCACCTGAGCTGTCACCATGACTTCAGCGTTGTAGCCTTCTTCAAACAGAGGGCGTAAAGGACGATCAATAAGGCGTGATGTAAGGGTCTCTTTTGTGCTAGCTTTTCCTTCTCGTTTGAACCAACCTCCTGGAATTTTTCCTGCGGCAAAAACGGATTCCCGGTAATCAACTGACAAGGGGAAATAATCTAATTCTTGACGGGGGGTAGCGTGACAAACGGCTACCAGAACCATAGTGTCCCCTTGTCGCATAATCACCGATCCCGATGCCTGTTTGGCAATGCGACCTGTTTCAATAGAAATATCGATGCCTTGACCCAAATTGATGGTTTGATTCACAGGCTGGAAGGTTAAGGTATTCAAATTCATAATTCACTCCGGGGCGAAAGCCCTATTAATGTAAGTGGGCATCCGACCCATGGCGGTTCTTCGTCGTTCTTGAATTGAAAAGAACGTGCGATCGCTCCATGAAACCCTTCAGAATTTTAGGGAAGGGGCTTCCTGCAGAGGTCGCCACCCATCGAAGACAGATGGGTATTCATTGAGTATAACACCATGAAAGAATTGAATAAAATATCTAAATTAGGCGTCTTACTTAGGAAGATTTGTTTGCTTGGTTATCTGATATTATGGGCTTGAGTTAGATTAAGTTTTTAGTAAAGTTGAAAAAACTAATTGCGAAGCCTTTTTGAGGGTGTTTGATTTGGAATATCAAAATTTATTCATTAAGAGTATTTTAAACGACTGGCGAATAACGGCATTTATTCTATCTGCCTTGGTGGGCTATAAGATCTCAAGCCTAGTGATCAAACATATAGCACCTATAGGTTTTTATGATTTGCCGGCCCAAGATCGTACGAATAAAACTGACTATGTTCCCAGAACTGCTGGTATGACATTTATGGTCAGCCTGTTTTTCGCACACCAGTTTAAATTAATTGACCTACCTTATTTTGATACTTTAACCTGGGGGCTTATTGCTTTTATAGCGTTACTTGGTCTTGCGGATGACTTTCGTCGTTTAAATCCTATTACTTTTATAACGGCTGGATTTAAAACTAAATATACCTTGATCATTGCTTTAGTGTTCGGATTAGCTCTTGGTAGTGATTCCGGATCTACGCCTTTAGGCTTTATTCAATCTATATTTTCTAAGGTTCTATATATCAATTCAATCAGCCCATTGGGATATCCAAGTGAGACCCTCAATTTCGCTTTTTTTGGCATGACAATTTCTCCCTCTTATCCATTAATCGTGTTGGGAGTCACCCTCCTGTGCTGGGGTATGCCTAATTTATTTAATCTTATTGATGGCCTAGATGGTTTAGCGATGGGTTACTTTGGACTTGCTGCATTTATGATTTTTCGCTTTGACGATGGAACTACGATGTTAAGCCCAATATTTTGGGGATTATGGGCCTCAGTTTTTTATTTAAACATTAAAAAAGTTCATTTTTTGGGAGATGCTGGTTCGTTAAGCATGGGTCTTGTATTGGCCATAGGGGCTCTTCATAGCATTAAGACCGATCATATTGAACACATTCTTTTCCTCTTTGCCTATCCAATTTTAGACACTATTCACGTTTCTCTCATTCGTCTGAAACAAGGACGATCCTTGGGGCAAGGAGATCACTGTCATTTACATCATTTTATCTGGAATCAAACAGGCGAAAATTTAAAATGGACCTTAGGGATTTTGTGGACTCTAGCCTTTTTGCCAATGTTGAGATTATGGGAAGAAAATGTCTATCAGTACACTTCTTTAGTTGGATTAGGTTTACTTATCATGGTGTTGGGATTCTCTTTTTCGGTACAACTTAATAGAAAAGCTAACCCTAGCATCAAATCCTAAGCCCATTTTTATTGGCGTAAAGCAAACCTCTTTTCTCGGACTAGTCGATATGTGAGGGGCAATCTATACTGAGAAGGGCGGGCACCTTCCTGTTTGCAGCCTTGCTTAGAGATATCCATGAGACAACCCGTGAAAAATATTGTTCTTGGTTTGATCCTACTGTCCTGTTGTGTATCGCAGAGTATCCAAGCCCAAATCCCCCCAGAAGTTGCTTTGGCGATTTCTAACGCCACGGGACAAAGGAATACTTCTTCAGACCAACAAGGTCAATCAACAACAGTATCTCAAGTTCCTACGGAAACCGCAGACAAAAAAATGGAGATTCAAGATGCTGAAAATAAACTCGAAAAAGAGATTAAGGCGCTAAAAAAAATAGATCGTAAAGATAAATCAAGACAATTTGCCGCAGATCTTTTTGAGTACCGACAACCCATGTCTTCTGTTACGGATGGCGGCATCAGCGAAGATTATGTTCTAGGTACGGGGGATCGTTTACAGCTCAATGTTTTTGGAAGCGCAACGTTTGAAGCTCCTGTTCAAGTTGATGGTAAAGGTGATTTAGTGATTCCTAAAGTAGGCGTTGTTAAAGTAGCTGGCCTTAGCATGAAAAAAGCTAAAGCAGCCGTTCAGCGAGTCGTATCAGAGCAATTTTCAAAAACAGATATTGACTTACAGATCATCAAACTTCGGGAAGTTCGGATAAGTGTCCTCGGAGAGGTCTATAAGCCCGGGACCTATCTGGTTCCTAGCCTTAGCAGTGTCCTTAATGTTCTGGGTTTATCCGGCGGCCCGACTTCGAGCGGAAGTTTCCGAGATATTAGAATTGTTCGCGCAGGAAAAATCGTTGATCGTATCGATCTTTATCCCCTCAGGGGAGAAGGCATAGGTAATCTCAATGTGGCTCTTCAAAGCGGCGATGTGGTTTTTGTTCCCTTGTCCTCCGCTACGGTTTTACTTGAGGGTGCTTTTCGACGCGTAACGCAAATGCGGTCTATGGATTTAGATTTTGCTCCCTCCGATAGTTATAAAAGTACAAAAGATATTCAATCGAAAGACTACACGGATTTATCTGAGAAAGAAAAATTAAACATCGAACTTGAAGAATCCCTAAACACGGCAGAAAAAAAATTATCTAACCCCAAGCTTACGCCAGAAGAAGAATCAAAAATCTTGGAACAAATAAAAAGTATTAAAAAACAGCAATTGACACTACTCCCCAAAGAATCTTCAGACTTACGAATAGAAGTAAGCCCCCTTGGTAAAATCATCAAAAAACAAATTGATTATGGTCAACCTAGATGGCTGAAAAACTGGAATGTACTTGGGCTCATACCTAAGATGTCGTTCGAACTCAAGGAAGGCGAATCTCTTTCCTCGCTTATTCAATGGGCAGGTGGGGTTGACGAAGCCTATCAATCCGGTATATACACTCGTCGATATCAGAATGCACAGAATGAGTGGGTTTCTCAGACGTTAGCCCTCTCTCAGACAACTTCTGTAACATTGCGAGATGGAGACATCCTAACGGCTCTTCCTAAAATTTCATCAGCCCAATCCTCTGCGTTTCTCACCGGTCATATCCGTATTCCTGGCCCCTATGCCCCCGATAAAGATGTCCGTATTGGAGACCTGCTCAAAAAAAATCAACTTCTTTTACCTACAACTTACTTACTCCGTGGTGAAATAACGCGGACCTCGGTCGATAACATAGGATCTTTATTATCCTTTAATGTATCAAAGGCCTTAGCGGGAGATCCCACCCATAATTTGGTTCTCGAAGAAAGAGATGTGGTACGTTTCTACTCTAACGAAGACTTCAGATTCCCTCGCTTTGTCCGCCTGTCAGGGCCGCTAAAGCGAGCCGGTGTGTATGAATATCTCGAGAATATGCGTGCCTCGGATTTGATTTTTCGTGCTGGTCTCCCCTATCCTCAAGCCAATCGGTATAGAGCCGAGCTTTCCCGAACGAAAAGTTTGTCTGGGCAATCTGAAAACGGAAGTACGGTAATTGTTTTAGACCTTGAAAAACTACTCTTTACAGAAACTCAAAGTTCGGTGGATTTGAAAGATGAAACTATCAATCCTATTTTGGCACCTGAAGATATTATTTCTATTTATGAACTACCCTCTTTTAAATTCCATCGATCAATAGTTATTCGAGGGCAGGTACAAAGACCTGGTGAATATATTATCGAAAATGATGGCTTGACCTTAAGTCAATTGATAACTCGTTCTGGAGGTCTAACCGATAAGGCTTTTCCTGATGCGGGTATTTTCCTTCGCGGTGCACGTATTGTCCCCGAATTACAAGGAGTGGGAGCGTCTACGATCGACCCTAGTGCATTAAACATCGAGGAGGTCTTTACACGATTAAGCGAAGTAAAACGAGATCCCGTATCTGGATCACTGCAATCTAATCCAATTCGATTTGCTTTATCAGAACTATCAAGCAAACGTTTGATTGTAGATTTTGTTCAAGCACTAAAGGGAAATCGTCAACTCGATATCGAATTGATAGACGGAGATGAAATTTTTATCCCTGAATTTTCTTCTGTGGCTTACGTAGTTGGAGAAGTCGCCTCGCCTTTTACTGTCTATCAATTAGGAAATCGTAATGATCGTATTCGAATCTCTGATGCCATCAAAAAAGCAGGAAATACGACGCGTAATGCAGATTCCTCTAATATTCGTCTGCTTAAGGCTAATGGTCAAATCATCGATAATATTATTCCCTTTGGTTGGTGGACCCATTGGTCCTATATGGGGCCAGGAGATACCGTGATCGTTCCGCCTAAATATGCTATCAATACTTCATGGCAGCAAGACCTCACAGCGTTAACCAATTTAGCTTTAATCTATAAAGTCATCAATCCATAAAGCTACACAATTCAATTAGAGGAGTATTAGTTTTGATCATTCGTAAGGAATATGGTTTTGAATCGGCTCACTTTATTTATAACCATCCTGGTAAATGTAAAAATCTCCACGGACACAGTTATCGTTGTTTTATTTCTATCGAAGGTGTTCCTGATGTTACGACCGGAATGGTGACAGATTTTGATAATCTGGATCCAATTGTAGAAGAACGGGTCCTATCCAAACTAGATCATCGTTTTATTAATGACGTAATTCCCCTTTCGACAGCAGAGAATATCAGTAAATGGATCTGGGATCAGCTCATCAATGAGTTGCCTGGTCTATGCCAGATCGAGGTATACGAAACCGCCGATAATTGTGTCATATACAAAGGCGACTAGTGTGATTCAGGCGGCGGTGTTTGATTTATGGAATACGCTTGTCTACAATCCAAGAGGAAATCCCTTTGATGCCTTAAAGTCTGCGACGCTAGTTCCAAGCGAAGTAGAAATATTCGAACATCATTTAATGAAAACTTCCTATTCCTCCCTCGTGGAAGCAAGACGCAACGGCCCCGCTTTAACTTTCAGGTCAACTGAATCTGAATTGAATTGGTCTAGAGATTTCAATGCTTCGGATTTAGAAGTCGCCTTATTTGAAGATACTCTCCCTTGCCTCGAGGAGACTGCCGCGATGGTACGCCTTGGTTTACTGACTAATACGCAATCCTTCGGTCTGAGCTTTTTAAATCGCCTTGGATTATCCCAGAGAATTCCCAATCAATTTATTAGTGCAGCTCTCGCTTTAATGAAACCCAATCCTAAGATTTTCGAGCACGTACAAAAGAATCTCGGCCTCTTTCCTGGGGATTTGGTAATGGTCGGTGATACTTGGAATGACGATATTGAGGGGGCTCTATCGGCAGGTTGGTCCGCTATCTGGATCAATCGAAAGGGTAAAAAGGCTCCTCGTCAAGACCTGGGACCTGATTTTGTCGAAATCGATTCCCTCGAGGCACTGCCTAGCGTAATTAAGAACCTCCGAGCGGGTCTTCGCTGCGCTCAATGTCTAGGCTAATCTCATCACATTTTTGATGACAAATAGTAACCCGTCCAATTTTTAGAGGGCTCTATCTAGATTTTTCCTTTGACCGAGTATCACTGATTAAAGGACAATAAAAAGAGGCAATTAACTGCTTCTTCCCCTTATTGATTTGGGGTATTTTGAGACAAATTTTCATTGCCAAAGTGTAACGGAGATTAACTAAATGAACCGAAATGAAGGCCTAGATTCTTCCCTCTCATGGGTTGATCGCTTTCAATCTTGGCTGGCAATTGAAGGCAGTGCTTCGACTCGATTTCTATTCAGCGGTGCTTTTTGGGGCCTCGTTGGAACAAGCTTGGGGCTTCTTGCTGCCACTGAATATTGGGCTCCAGATTTGGTCCGAGGGATACCTCAGTTGAGTTTTGGACGCATTCGACCAACTCACGTGAATACGGTGGGTTTTGGCTTTATATCCATGGCAATGGTAGGGGCAAACTTTTTTGTCATCCCCGAACTTTGCCGAACCAAGCTCTACAGTGAAAAAATGGCCAACTTACTCATGTTGGCTTGGAATGCTGTCATCGCTCTTGGAATGTTTGCATTGATGAACGGTTATACCGAAGGGCGCGAATATGCAGAATATCCATGGTGGATTGATATTCCTTTATTCGTGGCGCTGCTTCTTTATATTGTGATTATTTGGGGAACCGTCCTAAATCGCCAAGAAAAACAGCTTTATGTCACCGTTTGGTACGTAGCAGGAACCACCCTTTGGTTTCCAGTAGTGTTCTTAATTGGAAATAAGATTTTCTTTTCTGTGACGGGCATTGGAGATTCGATTGCTAATTGGTTCTACGGACACAATATTCTGGGCCTTTGGTTTACAACAAATGGGATTGGACTGACCTATTATTTCTTACCTAAAATAACTAAAAATCCTCTATATTCACACTTACTGAGCATCGTCGGTTTCAGTACGATTGCTATGTTCTATACCCCAACGGGAACTCATCACTTACTTCAGAGTCCTGTTCCCGAATGGCTAAAAGCTGTTGCCGTTATTTCTTCGGTGATGTTATTGATCCCTGTTATGAGCGTCTTGGTTAACTTCTTCTTAACCATGAAGGGGAAATGGAATATGGTCGTGACTAATATTCCCCTTCGATTCTTTATTACGGCGATGTGGTTCTATCTATTGACATGCTTCACGGGACCCTTTCAAGCTACACGTTGGATCAATTGGTATTTACACTTCACGCATTGGGTTGTTGCTCACGCTCACTTTGCCCTCTTGGGTACTTTTGGTTTCGTTGCCTGGGGAGCTATTTACTACATCCTGCCTCGTGTGAGCGGAAAACAATGGTACAGTCGTCGGCTCGCTACGGCCCACTACTGGCTTACTTTAACGGGTGTGATTATTATGATCTCGGCCCTAACGGTAGCGGGTCTTTATCAATCTGCAGCCTGGGAAGAAGGAACGCCTGTTTATCGGGGCGGTACTTACGTGTTATCTCCCTTCATGGCTACCCGAGCTTTTTCTGGCTTACTTATCGTGCTGGGTCAAATACTTCTTTTTTATAACATGTATAAAACGCTCTTTAGTCGAGAAGGTAGTATCGATGGAACGACTGAGCCTGATGATCTTCCCACCTCAGGAGGGAAAATATGAACCAATTTAACCGCACTAATTACATTTTCCCAGCCATTGGCATGGGACTCATTCTTAGCGCCATTATCTTTGTGGTGGTGTTAATTCCACGATGGACCTTCCGCCCTCCCCAACCTAAAGACCTGCGTGATTACACGTCTCAGGAATTAAGAGGTCGCGAAGTTTATACTCGCGAAGGTTGTTTCTACTGTCATTCAATGGTCAGTCGTCCCCAAGATTGGGATCATGGAACGAAATCTAAAGCTTCAGACTATTACTACGACGAGTGGCACCTTCTTGGTTCTGAACGCTCCGGCCCAGACTTATCTCAGATCGGCGGCAAATTTCCTGACGAATACCACGTTCAGCACCATAGAAATCCTCATAGTTTAAAACCTGGATCCATCATGCCAAGTTACGATTATCTGTCTGATCAAGACATGAATGATGTGACGGCTTATCTTCAGTCGCTTGGTTCGAATGGCCGCCGAGCACTAGATCCACAAACGGGTAAGCTCAAGTGGGCGGAACTTGTTGACGCCAAGGTACCCTCAGGGAAAATAGAAAAAGTAGCGATATGGAAGGGTGGGGCTAATTTTGTTGCAGACCGTGAAAGAATTGCCTCTGAGTCCTACGATCAACATCCTGAAACTCCATACAAATATACTGCTGAGGTCGAGGAGCTTCTTTTGGGAACTTCCCATGAAGCACAACTCTCAAAAGGGGCAGTCCAGGCGGTTGCAACGGCTACTTTTCCAACCCAAGAAGCGCTTCGAGAAGCGCGCATAGAAAATGCGGATGTTCGGGCTTGGACGGAAGTTGACTACAAAGAGCCAGCCACAGCCCCCAGAGACACCGTAGGGATAACTTCCTTGCAAAAAATCCGAACTATTGCGAACCAAGGGCGTGGTATTTATAACCAAAAGTGTGGATCATGCCACGGATTAACCGGCAACGGTCGAGGATGGGCCTCAGCAAGCATGACCAAGCGGGCGGCAAATTTTTGGGAAGATAAGTTTGAAAACTACAGAACCGATACTTGGTATTGGAGAATCAGACGAGGTGTTCCTGGAACTCAAATGCCACGTTGGGAATTTGAACTCACTCCCGAACAAAGTCTTTACCTAGTCGCATTTATGAAATATGTCTCCCAGAATAAAGGCTTAGGAGCTCTCAAAGGTATGGATGATCCTATTTACGGAATACCCCCAAGTTCAGCTAAGACCTCCCCGCAACCTCCAAATTGAGTTTAATTATGACTAATGACGATAAACAACTTCACGAACCTGCCGAGGAAGTCTCGGGTACACAAATTCTTCACGGGAAGGCACCATTCTTTCTCATCGTAATTTATCTTGTTGTTATTTTTTGGGCTGTTTTAGCTTGGATAAGACCTTATGGGACCTAAATCTATGAAATCTAAATTGACTTCAATACTCATGATTCTACTGGGCACATTCGTGCTCACTTTCTCGGTTGCGTGCAGCGAAGGCCTTGGTACCCAAGAAGCTTCTTCTGCTTCTCTGGTCAAGGCGAGTGCCGATGCTCCTGTAGAGATAGAGTCGGTAACATCGGGCATTCCATATCCATTGGGTAAGCCTAGTGCGCTGAAAGGGCGCTCTGTATATCAAGCCAACTGTGCTTCATGTCATGGAACCTATTTGACTGCCGTAGAGAAACTTAATTGGGAAGCTCAGAAAAATCTTCCTCAAGATCAATGGTCGGAAGTGACTAAGCAATTGGTTAGTGAAGATCGTCAACCTAATAACCCTCTCTGGGACCGAAAAGTTAATCCTGATTTTTATTCTCCCGACTGGCGTTTCGAGAAGACACCGGGCGAACTCTTTAGATTGATCGAAACCGGAAAAGATCGTTTTGGAAAAATGCATCCAGGACCTTCGGGAGTAATGGGCGAGGGTTGGAAAAATGTATTAAAAGATGTTCGGGGTACTCAGTTGGTGACCACGGGTGATCCAATTGCTATTTGGAATGTTGTATTTTATGTTTGGAGTAGATCGATTGCTGGAGCTTCTCCTACTCGATTTAGTGAAGCCTGGAACGTCTACTCCCAAAATTGTAATGTTTGTCACGGCACCCTCGGTAAGGGAGATGGCCCCCTTCACAAATCATTGCAACCCCTCCCCTTCAATTTTCAAAACTATAAAGCAATGGCTGAAACAACAGATTCATTTCTTTATTGGCGTATTTCGGAAGGTGGTACGTGGACTTCTATCCCTCAGAGTATTCAGCGGACCATGACTCCAGAAGCACTGAAGTTGTATGTTCATCAATGGTCTTCGATGCCAGCCTGGAAGGGTATCCTTACTGAACAACAGCGATGGTTGTCCGTCGATGGTGTTCGAAGTCGTACTTATGAGCACGAATAGGAGTAGCGATGGACGATAACACCCGACGCACTCTGCTGAAAATCCTTACAACCCTTCCAATTATTGGGGCATCGCTTTTGGCAGTTCATGCCTTGCTTCGTTATTTTCGCCCCACACTAGCTGGTGGAGTAAAGGCGCTAATGGCTCCTCCTGACGAGGTTCCCAGTTCTCCACAAATTGCTGCAACATTAGGCGATCTTACAAAGCCCTGGGACTTTAAGGAATTTATTTATGTGCGCACCAGTGTCGAGTACAGCGCTCTGAAAACTCAGGGAGCAAAAATTCCTGGTTTCGTGGTTCGATTACCTGATGCAGTCCCCGGTGTAGATCCCAAGGATCCTAAGACCTGGTTTGTTGTAGTTCAACGTATTTGTCCCCATCTAGGTTGTACCTTTAACTTCATTCCTAATCGAGAAGAGTTATTTGGGGGGTACAATTTTGCGGCTCCTAATCCATTCCATCCCTACTTTGCGTGCCCTTGTCATCTATCGGTTTATGATCCAACCCGTTCATCAAAAATCTCAGGGACTGTTAAAGGAGTTGCTTTCGATGAACTTCCGGGAAAAGTTGTCTCAGGCCCAGCACCTCGTCCTCCTCGCACGATGAGTTTTGATATCGTCGATAGTAAAATATTAATTACGGATACTGAAGGCGGAGGCATAGGCTAAGATGCTAGAAAAGTTCATTACATTTCTGCTTAGTCGACCTGCTTGGTTACGCTCTCTTATTCCTCAAAAAGGCGTGGTGGGACATCTTTGGCATGGTTATTGGAATGCTGGACCTAATTTTTTGAACTGGCTTCAAGATCGCTGGAAGAAGATGGATCTTTTTGATGAATCTTTCACCGAGGAAGCAAAGACTAATCCTTGGTATGCCCTTGGTGGTATGTGGTATTGGGTATGGATTCTCGTGTTAGTCAGCGGATTTCTGCTGATGATCTACTACATCCCTGTCACAGATCAGGCTTTTCAATCCATCGAGCGTATTCAATATAATTGGAAGTGGGGATCTATTCCCATTGGAGCCATCTTACGAGGGATCCATAAATATGGTGCAGATTCCTTTATTATCCTTGCGACCATGCGCGTCTATCGTATTTGGTTTACTGGATCGTACAAGCAAGGACACGAATTGACCTTCATTGTGGCCCTGTTGATTCTCATTGTGGGTATGTACTCAGGGTTGACAGGCTATCTCTTGATTTGGAATCAGCGAGCTCTGTGGGCTACTAAAGTTATGGCTACCTTTCCCCTTTATTTAGACCAAAATCCGACCTGGATTCCGGGCGGTGCCTTCATCAATGCAACGAATCAAGGTAAAACGACCGCTCAAATTCTGTTAGGAGGAACATCGATTGGGCCAGCAACGGTCACTCGATTTTACTCTTTTCATTTCATGTTGAGTTTTCTCTTAATGATCTTTTTTGAATTGAGGGTCTACAACCGAAGCCTCAAGCGAATGAATATTAGTCACTGGACCAAGTTCATCATTTTCTCCATCATTCTTCTTGTTACTATTTTTATCCCCGCAGCTTTTGGCAGCCCCGCAAATCCAGAAGTCACCCCAAATCCTATTTTGTCTGATTGGTATTTCTTAGCGATGTACCACATGCTGAAGCTACAGGAGCCCTATTTAGCTACTGTACTTACGGTTGGTATTCCATTTCTCGTCGTGGGCGCTTTGTTCCTTGACCGACGACCAGAAAAAGCTTGGGGTCAGCGTCTAATTTTTAATTGGATCGGCATCGGCGGCTTCATTTATTGGATTGTCTTTAGCTTCTTGATCATCAACAGTATTGCCGATCTTCATAGAGATGCCCCTTTATGGTATTACTCCATGGGGCTTTTCCTCCTCATTGGTTATTTCCTTGATTGGAAGTATGTCATGAAGAGAGACAATGTTCGTTGGTATCAGACTTTCCATATTTTCTTTGTTGGTTTTATTCTTATTGCAATGAGCGCTAATACTTTATTTCACTATTTTGGAAATATTCGCGAATGGAATATTTTAGCTAAACCCATGATGCTAGATATGTTGGCTCAAAACCCAGCCTTAACACAAGATCAAGCTTATGATATTTTAGAAACTACCAAACCTACGCTTAATCTTTGGAAAACCCCTGCCACAGCCGTTTTGGACGGAAAGCCGCTCGGTATGGAGTTCTGGAAAATTCATGTTATCGGCTGGTTAGCAATTATAGTTTTAGGTACGGTCATCGGCCTCCATCGCTGGGCAAAAAAAAGGGATCTCGCAGCTGAAGCTGCCCTTGCTAAATCTAAACCAAAAACGGCGGGGGCTTAATGTACATCAAGCAACGGATAACTTTCACTAAATGGACTAGCATAGGATTAGGCGTTCTATTTCTTTCTCAATGTATTGCTAAATGGAAGGCCTTCATGATCCTTCCTAGTTTTCAGATTTACTTGGTTCTGATAACCCTACTATCATTGTTTTTGTGCATTATTCTTATAATTGGTATCACAGTTTATGCTGAAGAAAAGATGAAAGGAAAGTTAAATATGGAGCGGCCTTTCTTCGAACGCTGGGCTAATCGTCTATTTTTGATTCGCCATGATGAGGTTAAACAATGAAAGTGCGTGATACATTTGGTACTATTTTCCTTGTTGTAGGTATCGGCCTTTTTTATATTATAGGATCCACCTCGATTGCTTCTGAACTGGACGATATCCTTCATGGTCCACCTCTTACTGAGCCTATTCGTACTAAGCTATCTCCAGAGACGAATCAGATGATCGATAAAATTCTCCCCAAAAAAGTGAGTGAGTTACCCTACATCGACAAAGTTTCACGTATGTCTACGGGTGAAGCTCCTAAAAGTACTAATGACGATCCTTTCCAGCAATTTAACATTATCCGATGGATGGGTTGGGCACTGGTTATTGCTGCATTAGCTGATATTGGAACGGCTTACCTAACTAAAACAACTTTTACCGCAGGAAAGTAAGTTATGTATCGTAAATTTTTATCTCTCCTAAAAAATCTCACGGTTAGTTTAGAGAAAGGGATTAATGTTCTTACGACTCAAGAACATAATCCTCTTTACTTTCATGGTGCGATACCACTTTATATTTTCTGGTTTCTCATATTCTCCGGTATTTTATTGTGGATGTACTACATTCCAACGCTCGAACGAGCTTGGTCGAGCGTAAATTATATTTCAGCATTACCAGTTATCGAGAAGGGCGGAGTGAATCTTACAGATCCCTCGAGTGGAATTCCTTATGGATCTATCATTCGGGGTATACATCGATACGGCGCTGCCGGAATGATGATTGCCACCATTCTACACATGCTTCGAGTCTATTTCACGGATCGCCATCGTTCCTGGAGGTGGATACCTTGGATATCTGGTGTCGCCCTTTTGGTCCTTGTATTGTTTGTCGGCATCACAGGGTATCTCTTGGTTTGGGATAATCGCGCTTATGCGCTTACAGTTTGGACGCAGGCATTTATAGTCGCTATTCCTATTGTGGGAGTAGGCTTATCCAACTTTTTTATCGGTGGCCAAGGTATTACCGACTACACCATTACTAGATTCTTTTTCTTCCATATTGGCGGCGCCTCACTGATCTTCTTTTTAATGTGGTGGCATTTTATTCGCCTCAAATATCCTGTTGTAACACCCAGTCGCTCAACCAATTTTTTAGTTTTAGGATTTATTCTAGTGGCAGCCGGAGCTATTCCCGCGATAAACATTACAGAAGAACTGGTATCCAAATATCCTTCGTTGACCGACCAAGTGGCTTACGTTGCCTCTGATGCCCCAGCAACTATCGGTACTATTGTTACAAATGTTCGCTATGACGTATGGTATATGTTCCCCTACTATCTGATTGAAAAATTAGGTGTCACAGGCGCTTGGTGGATTTTAGGCGTTTCAACACTTCTGCTCATAGTAGCCCCGTTTTATCCTAAAGATCGACGAGATAACATTGCCGAGGTGATCGAGGCTAAATGCACTGGCTGTACCTTTTGTTCGCTTGACTGTCCGTTCGAAGCAATTACGATGCAAGAGCGTGGCCCTGGGTCAAAATTTAAACTCATAGCAGTGGTTCAAGAAGCTCGCTGTTCTGAATGTGGTATTTGTGTTGGAGCCTGCCCCTTTCAGGCAATTGAATTGCCGAATATGGATTCTAAAGCCATAGATGGAGACGTCCTGGCTCTCTTAAAGCAGGGGACATAGCATGACTTCGATTAATCAGGAACCCACAACCCCAGTTTCAATTGAATCAAAACCTAAAGTAGTTGTAGGTTTTGTCTGCGAGCGCTCTATACCCATTCAAGAAATGATCAATCAACAAAGGGCTCTTAGTGACGATCCTAATGTGAAGATCGTGATTTTACCTTGTTCGGGTATGGTGAAACCCTCTCAAATGGAACTTGCATTGGCTCAGGGAGCCGATGCTACTTTTGTTTGTGGGTGCGCTATGGGCGACTGCCATTATCGAACTGGAAATATCATGATCAAAGAGCGACTTGAAGGTGAGCGAAACCCCAAACTTCGGAAATCTACTGATCGAACTAAGGTCGGTATGTTTTTCTTTACCATGAAGGATAAACGCCCCTTTTTAGAAGCTTTAGCTAAATTCAAAGCCTCAGCCATCAAGTCTTAAGGAGTTACGATGGGTGCCCCTGCAAAAAAACCAACCATAAGTAGTTACCAGGTTATGCTTCGCAACCTTCTTTTTTATGTATTCTTCTTTGGAGTTCTCTATCTCGTGGCTCTTTTTGGCGAAGTCGCAGAGAGTTAAATCATGACCGACAATCAACCTACAAAACCTAATCCATCCGACAATATTGTGCGCATTTCCGACATTCTTAAAGAGAATAAGATTCTTTCTCGCTCTCTTGTCTTTTTCATTCTAATGCTTTTTATTCCAGTACTACTTGCCTGGAAATTCGACTGGTTTTTGGTCGCCAACTGAGGATATATGACTACTTATTCAAATTGGGAACTCATCGTCGTGTTTAGTGTCGTTGGAGCTGCTTTTGCTTTAGGCTTTGTGCTTATTGCAATATGGGCCATCCGAAATGACCAATTCAAAGATGTTGAAGGAGTCAAATATCGTATGATGGAAGATTTTCAAGATGCTCGATCAGACAAAACTAAGAATACAAAGAAAGATCTTTAGTCAGGGAGTCGTACCCAAGCCTTCAGGAGCCCTAGGGATTTGAGATGAGGAATGAGCTTCTCAATGGGTAGACCCATAACGGTCGCATAACTACCTTCAACTTTTTTAATAAAGTATGCCCCTTGGCCCTGTATAGCGTAGCCCCCTGCTTTATCCATAGGTTCTTCAGTCGAGACATACCAGGCCATTTCCTTTTCCGACATGGGTCTAAAAGTTACGCGCGCCTCATCGTGAATTAGAATAGAACGATCACCTCGTTGAAGACAGCATCCTGTATGAACCTCATGGGTCTGGCCTTGAAGACTTCGCAACATGGCCATTGCATCCTTATGGTCCTGGGGCTTATTGAGAATTTTTCCCTCGAAGCTTACGATTGTATCGGCTGCTAAAATCCAGGATTCAGGATTGTCGCGTCCTACGTGTTTTGCCTTGGCTTGAGCAAGTCGTTCAACAAGCGCTCTTGCTCCTTCGTTCGCATAGGGCGTTTCATCGATATTAGGAATTACTAATGTGAAAGGAATTCGAAGTGCTTCAAGCCATTGTTTTCTTCTAGGTGATCCTGATGCCAGAATAAGATGAGGCAGGTGAACAACCACGTAGGCATAGGTATATTCTTCTTCGTTCATTAGATCTTCCTGATCCAAGCCTGAAGTAAACCTACTAAAGTAAAAACGATTAACATTGCTCCAAAATAGGACTGAGAAGCTAGCGTCCACCAAGTAGACCACTCAAGGGTCTCCACATGTACCATTTCAGATTGTGGGCCACTCCATAATTTGCTACGGCCATCCGCCCAAAAAATACCTGAGGCTCCCGAAAGAGTAGCGCGAATTAAGGGTAGTCCCATTTCCACTGACCTTAATCGAATTTGAGCTGCGTGCAGAAAAGTTGCCCCTGTTTTTTCGAACCAAGCATCGTTGGTATGATTTGTCAGTAAATCAGGTTTAGTCATTACAAAGCCTTGGCGAACACGATCGACCAAGAGGGCTTCTGAACAAAGCAACGGATGGACCACAATATCTCCCTTTTGACCATTTGGAATGATAAATCGACTTTTTGATGTTAGTTGACCGGGTACCTGACTAACCCATCCAAGTTGTCGTTCAAGCCAGATTCTGAAACCCTCGGGACCCGGTATTCGCTCTCCGAAATCCATAGGTATAACTTTAGCTTGAACAAAAGAAGATTGGCCTGAGACCTCACCGCGAACTAAATTTTCATTCCCCCCTTCGGTTCCAAATAACCAAGCAATATTTCGCCTAGAAGCTTCAAAACGAAGACGATCATTAATCCCGCGATCATCCCGACCCAATACTGAACTCTCTCCCCAGACAACAAGCGTGGGTCGACTTGGGTTAGGAAGTTGAAAATTTCTTAAGGCCTGATCGGATAGATACCACCCCTTTAATTCCATATCTGGCGATCTTTGTCCAGCAGGAAAATTACTTTGTACTACCACTACATCGAGTTGCTTTTTGGGGCCTACAGTTGAACCCTGTTGTATCAAAAGCCAAAATCCATGGGCTAATCCAAGAATTAAAAGAAAATTTAATAGACCCAGTGAACTCTTCCAGCCACGCTGTAATCCTGCCCAAGTGGCTGTCCCCCATAGGAGGGCTGATAAACCTGTGGCGCTAAACCATGCAGCTCCTGTTGCAGTCCAAGGCACAGAGCCCAGAACGGCACCCCAGGTCCAAGGGTAAATTCGAAATACCCAGCCTTCCCAGAAGATAAATCCAAGCCCTATCGCCCAAGCAGCACTATGGGCTCCCCTCTTCCTATGAATAATATCCGCTGCTTTAATGAGAATCCAAAATCCGAAAGCTTCATAAGCTACAAAAAGAAAAGTAGCTAAGCTAGCAAGTGGAATATTCATCCCACCTTTAAGATACAGAGTGGGAATCATCCATCTAAATAAAATGAATAAGCTTACTAACAAACTGACATAAATACTTCGATGCGACCACTGATACTGTAAAGATTTAAAAATAAAAAAAGGAACTAGCCACGTAGCTGCAATCTCCATAGCCCCAAGATCTTCAAAGGGAAACATGAAGGCTAAAATCATCAAACTTATGAGTATTAAACCTATTGAAATCTCTTGAAGTATGCTTAGGCTTTTAGTTTTAGCGACCATCTGTCTCTCGTCGAGCGACTTCAAAGCAGGCTAGACCCAATGCAACGGCAGCATTTAGACTCTCTACGTGTTTAATAGGTATGGATACTCGTTTAACGTGGGAAGGAAGTGTAACGCCTTGCCATCCGTGACCCTCATTGCCCACCAACAATCTCAGAGGTTTTTCGAGAGAGGCCTCTTTTAAGGGTAGGGCGGTTGCTGAGCCATCTAAGGCATACCATGTCCCAGAATCCTGAGGAATTTTGTTACAGCGCCGAAAAGATATTAAAAAGGAAGCACCCATAGAGCCTCGAAGAGCTTTAGGAGAAAAAGGGTCAGTCGTACCGGGTCCTATAAGAATTTCCTGACACCCAAACGCGAGTGCACTCCGACCAATTGCACCCAAATTACCAGGATCTTGTATGCCCCATGCCCCAACAACAAATGAACCTAGAGGCTCCATACATTCGGGCTCAAGAATTACGACTAAGGCATGATCAGGAGGTGTTGCCATATCCGTTAATTCGCACATACAAGCCTCACTTAGGCAAAGACCTGGAAGTGATAATTCTGATTGAAGCGGATGCTCTACGGAATGCTCTAGCTGAATCCATTGGTAGGCTTTTAGACGTTTTGCACCGCGATGATCTTGAGCCTGATGCCACAACTGAATAAGAGTATTTCCAATGATAAGAGTTTTTTGTCTTTGGGATCCTGTTTGATTGATGTCAACCAATAGGGCTTTAAAAATCTCGTTACTTTTGCTCTGTATAATGTGCATTCCCATGAATCTATTTTCGCATCACCTATCAAACTTTCCAAACTCGTTCCATTTTGGGCTAGTCTGCTTAATGAACCCTTTGTTTTTAGGAGGCCTTTATGAGCAAATCTGACCAAATCAAGCCCTATATTTCATCTGAAGATAATATCGCAGAGTTTACTCCTAAGGCTATTTTATTCGGTTCAATCTTTGGAATTATTTTTGGAGCATCAACAGTTTATCTAGCCCTTCGTGCGGGACTGACGGTTAGTGCTTCCATTCCTATCGCTGTTGTAGCGATTAGTCTTTTGAAGCGTTTCGGTGGGAGTACGATCTTAGAAAACAACTTGGTTCAAACGATTGGAAGTGCTGGAGAAAGTATAGCTGCAGGTGTTGTTTTCACGCTTCCCGGCTTTCTTTTCTTGTCCACAACGAGTGGGGGAGAAAGCTTCTTTACTTATTGGACTATTTTCACCCTAGCTCTATTGGGCGGCGTTCTCGGAACCCTTATGATGATTCCTCTTCGTCGAGCTCTCATTGTTAATGAACATAAAGATTTACCTTATCCTGAGGGGACGGCCTGTGCGTCGGTGCTTATTGCGGGTGAAAAAGGTGGAAATTTAGCTAAGAAAGCTTATACAGGCCTCGCCTTTGGAATTGTGTACGCGCTTTTTCAGTTGGTTTTTAAGGTTATCGCCGAGACTCCAACATGGGTCTCTAACATGAAAAGTAAGATTTTTCCCGCTGCTACGATTAATGCCAATATCACTCCTGAATATTTAGGGGTTGGGTACATTATTGGAATCCGCAATTCGGGCCTTCTCGTAGCAGGAGGTGTTTTGGCATGGTTAGGTATGATCCCTCTTTTAGCCACTCTTGTACCTGAACCACAAATTGCTGTGCAATTAAATAAATTAGGCTACCTAAAAGATGTTGCCGCAAATGGGCCTTATGGATGGGATGTTGCTACTCAGTCCTTTAGTGAACTTAATCGTGCAATCTATTTTGCTTATGTCAGGCAAATCGGAGCAGGCATGGTTGCCGCTGGCGGATTCATCACGCTTTTGAAAACAATCCCAACTATCATCAGCGCTTTCAAGGGTGCACTTGTGTCTTTAAAAAATAAAGATACACAAAAGCAAACTAAACGAATCGATCAAGACTTACCGATATCAGTTGTGATTTTTGGCTCTATAGCTCTCGTACTCATTGTTGCTTTCCTCCCCTTTATACCTGGTGAAGGGTTAGCGAGTAAATTGTTTCTCGGACTTCTGATGATTGTGTTTGGATTTTTCTTCGTTACGGTCAGTAGCCGTATTGTCGGAATTATCGGCTCAAGCTCGAATCCTATCAGCGGAATGACTATCGCTGCACTCATGTCGACCTGTTTAATTTTTGTTGCTTTAGGCTGGACAGCTGATGTTTATCAACCGATGGCTCTATGTGTTGGGGGTATCGTTTGTATTGCTGCAGCGAATGCAGGTGCGACATCTCAAGATTTAAAAACGGGCTATTTAGTTGGAGCGACCCCCCGACATCAACAGGTTGGTTTGATGATTGGCGCTCTGGCTGCCGCTATTGTCATTGGTTGGACGATTAAGATTTTAGATAATGCTCAAATTGATCCTACTACAGGCCAAATGATACATATGATTGGAAGCGAGCGCTTTCCCGCACCTCAAGGAACTCTCATGGCAACCCTAATCAAAGGATTACTTGCTGCAAGTCTAGATTGGCAGTTTGTGCTCGTTGGGGTTTCTATTGCTATCACGATGGAACTTTGTGGCGTTAGGGCACTCGCTTTTGCCGTTGGAGCTTATCTTCCACTTTCAACAACGCTTCCTATCTTTTGTGGTGGTGTCATCCGTCATTTTTCAAGTGTCAGAAATGGATCGATACCAGATGGTCACGGCGGAGAAGAAGAGCTTGGGCCTGGTAATTTATTTTCAACAGGTCTTATTGCCGGTGGAGCATTGGCAGGAATTTTCGTGGCAATTCTCACAGCTAGTTCTGATAAGGTTGCTTCATTGAGGTCCCTGCTAGGTAAATTGAATTTTGAAGAGGCGGTGAAGCATAGCCTAGGCTCTTCAGGCTTTGATATTTTGGGCGTAGTAGCGTTCTTGATCATGGGGTTAACCCTATATCGTGTGGCTACTAAAAAATCTGACTAGATAATAAGGCATCAATAAATAGATTTGATGCCCTTAATCATTTCATCAACAAGACTCGAAAGATTATAGTGGGATTTCCAGCCCCAGTCTTTCTGTGCGGTTGAGTCTTCGATCTCTCGGGGCCAGGAGTCTGCAATAGTTTGGCGAAAGTCAGGTTCATAGCGTATAGATAAACTGGGGATTCTTTTTTTGATCTCCTCAGCTAATTCCTCAGGTGTGAAACTCATAGCGGTCAAATTGTAGGAGTATCTAACAGTCAAGGAAGAGGAAGAAGCTTCCATAAGTTCTAGGATGGCCCTGATGGCATCAGGCATATACATCATAGGTAGACGAGTATTCGGTGATAAAAAGCAGGTATAGGGACGGAGAGTCACAGCAGCATGAAAAATATCGACCGCGTAATCGGTTGTACCTCCGCCTGGTGGTGTTTTCCAGCTTATCAGACCAGGCAGTCTCAAGCTGCGTACGTCAATTCCATGGGATCGGTGATACCACGCACACCAACTCTCTCCAGCCAATTTAGAGATACCATAAACCGTAGTAGGGTCCATTACAGATTGTTGGGTGGCAGGTTGAATGGTCGAAAAAGGACCAAAAGCTGCCATGGAGCTTGGCCAAAAAACTCTGACGCCATATACTTTAGAAATTTCTAATACATTTAATAAACTTTTCATATTCAATTCCCAAGCCCACTGGGGAACTTGCTCACCCTTAGCGGATAGAGCAGCTGCTAGATGATAAATTTCAGTAATGCCATGCTCTTCGACGATCTGTCTTAGCGCCTGAAAATCGAGAACATCCAAAGTTTTATGGATTATGGAACTATTAATTTTCTGAGGTTTAAGATCTGTTGTGATGACTTGAGATTCACCCCATCGATGAACCAATGCTTCTGTAAGATCGGTCCCAATTTGTCCGAGGGCGCCAGTGACAAGGATTTTTTTAGATGACATTGCTAATTATATTATGCCTAGTTCCCGTCCTGCATGCCCAAAGGCAGATACAGCTTTCTCTAAATCTGTTTGGCTGTGTGCAGCACTCATTTGAACTCGGATTCTCGCTTGATTTTTCGGTACGACAGGAAAAAAGAAGCCAATAGCATAAATATCTAAATCTAAAAGACGAGTGGCAAGAGCTTGCGTCTTGACAGCGTCATAAATCATGATGGGGATAATGGGATGTTCACCTGTCTTAATTTCAAAACCTTCAGCCTGAATTGCCTCTCGGAAAAATCGTGTATTGTTCATTAATCGATCACGTAATTCTGTAGAATTTTCGATCATATCAAGAACTTTTATCGTCGCACCTACAATGTTAGGAGCTAGTGTGTTCGAGAAGAGATAGGGCCGCGAACGCTGTCTTAAAAGTTGTATTACTTCAGAACGGCCGCTCGTGAATCCACCTGAAGCGCCACCCATGGCTTTGCCTAAGGTTCCAGTGATGATATCGATCTTTCCAAAGACTCCTTTAAATTCATGAGTCCCTCGACCCGTTTTACCTAGGAACCCTGTAGCGTGACACTCATCAATACCTAAAAGTGCATTATATTCATCGCAAATAATTCTCAATTTATCTAATTGAGCAATGGTTCCATCCATAGAAAATACACCATCAGTGAAAACAAGAATGAAACGAGCTCCATCACGACGAGCCTCTTCACAACAACGACGGGCATCAGCCATATCGTTGTGTAGATATCGATAACGTTTAGCCTTACATAATCTTATTCCATCAATGATCGAAGCATGATTCAATTGATCACTTACGATTGCATCCATTTCGCCCAGTAGGGGCTCAAAGAGACCCCCGTTTGCATCAAATGCAGCAGGGTAGAGAATCGTATCCTGTGTTCCAAGAAATTGAGATAAACGAGACTCTAAGGTTTTATGAAGATCTTGGGTACCACAGATGAAACGGACCGAACTAAGGCCAAATCCATGAGTCGCCAAAGCATCTTGAGCAGCTTTGATTACATCAGGGTGAGCCGATAGGCCTAAATAGTTATTGGCACAAAAATTCAATACCTCTTTCGATCCAGAAGGTGTTTGAACACTTATACGTGCTCTTTGTGCAGAGGTGATGACACGTTCTTTCTTGAATAGTCCAGATGATTGAATATCATCCAATTCATGACGTATATAGTCATAGAAAGATAATTTCTCAGCCATAGCTATTCTAGAGGAAGTTGGCCAGGTTTATTTCGAAGAATCGCTGGGATCTCTAAATCTGGATCGACATGAACTTCGCCGCTCGAAGTTGGGGCTAATAGGGGAAAAGTCTCTAGACGTCTGGGGGTTCGGATGGTTTGACTAAATTCAGAGTCACTTGCTTCTGTGACTCTTTGTGTATGTCCGTAGATAGAACCTGAATCAGGTAAGTTTTGTGTAATTGGTACCGGAGGGGGCATGGGAACAAAAGGGAGGGTATTGGATGGTACAGCAGGAACGGATCTCAAAGTCGTCGTCCTAGCCGCGGAATTGCCAACAATAGGAAGATTTCGCGTCGTACGTCCATCAAAGACGGGAACCGCTGTAGTGTCGTCAAAACCGCTAGCAAGTACTGTGATTTGTACTTCATCTTGAAATTGAGGAGCTTCAACTTGACAAAGTTTTACTTCTGATTGACCGGCATAGTGTTCTTGAAGATAAATCATTGCTTGTTCGACTTTAGAAAACTCATGATGTGTCCAATTCGTCATCATACTGACAATGACTTTTCGAGCTGATCCACTTTGAGCACGCTCAAGTAATGGACAGGCAAGGGCTTGTTGAAGGGCATTAAGGATGGCATTCTCTCCCATTCCCGTACCTGTTCCGATGAGAGCTTCGCCGCCGTTGCGTAAGACATTTTCGACATCCGCAAAATCTCCATTAAGATCTCCGGGATATAAAATAAGATCTGCAATTCCCCGAACACCCTGAATTAAAACACTGTCGGCGGTGCGAAATACTTCTTTTTGAGTAGATCCTTGAGGACAAAGAGACTTGAGGCGCTCATTGCTAACAGCAATAACCGTATCGGCTACTCCTCTCAAGTTCTCGAGGCCCTTATGTGCTTTTTCAATCTTTAATTTACCTTCCCAGGCAAAAGGGGTAAGTACTACGGCTACAGTTAGTGCATTGAGCTCTTTTGCATAATTAGCGACAACTGGAGCTGCGCCTGTTCCTGTTCCTCCACCCCTTCCCGCTGTGATGAATATCATATCTGAACCTGAAAGTTGTTGAAGAATTTCATCACGACTCTCTTCAGCCGCCACATAGCCTCGATCAGAGTTCCCGCCCGCCCCTAGACCACGCATAGAACTAGGACCTAAAATTATCTGATGAGGGGCTTTACACATCGATAAACTTTGTTGATCTGTATTCATTGCAATAAACTCAACACCTGAAACTCCACTCTCAATCATGCGATTGACGGCATTACAGCCTGCTCCGCCAACCCCCACGACTTTAATTCGTGCACCTGGGATGGGCTCGGGATGAGGGAGGAAGGGGGTTTCCATCATAAGATTTCCTTTATATTACTTGAAGCCATCAAAAATATTACCGAAAAAAGAAGGAGCATTGCTTCCTGATTCTTGTCGAACTCGAATCATGTATTTAGCCGCACCGAGAGCATTCACAATATGAGGATTATTAACGACAGCAGAAAGGGCTTGATCGAAGCCCAGTGGCCTTGAAAGGATGACCCTGGGACGCCCGAAAATTGTTTGAGCCAAGATTGGCAGATGGTGCAGAATGGATCCACCTCCAACAAGATGGATACCGCCATGAAAATCACTGATACCCGTTCGATTGATTTCAACCTGAACAAAATTGAATAGTTCCACAGCTCGAGCTTGAAGGACTTCGGCTACTTCACTTCGCGAAATGAAACGACCCTCATCTTCTAGTTCGATTTGTTCATCAGCTACTTGTTGCGGTATCACAGAGCCATATCGATGTTTGATACGTTCGGAGGCAGCCATACCCCCAAGATGTTTTGTAATCTCTAAGTCACGCGTGAAATGCCTACCACCTAGAGGAATAAAAGCAGAATGAAATAAAGTTCCAAGATGAAAAATGCCCACATGGGTTAGATCTTCTCCAATATCAATGATGACGGCACTATTATCTTTATCTTGACGCGGGAGAACTGCTTCGGCCGTTGCTAGTGGAGAATAAACCAGTTCTGCTTTGGGAAACCCCGCCAGTTGAGCTACTCGTCGTATATTATTCAGGACGGAAGAAGGGGCTAGAATTAGCCTTATTTCAGCCTCTAGAGACTCCCCTAGCATATTGAGAGGATTACGTACTTCACGTTGTCCTTGAATATGATAAATCTGCGGAATACGATGCAAAACGCTATCCTGTTTTGCCAATTTGCAGTTACTTTGAGCTTGGTCGAGGACACGCTCAATATCTTCATCGGAGATGATTCGATCTTTAGAACTGATGGTTATGGAATCGCGAAGATTTTCTCCTTTGAAGTGAATACTATCCACTGAGACACATACTCCATCAACTTTTCTAACACCCGCTTGAGTCATAGCATATTCTTTAGCAACTTTCAGGGCCTCTACGGCTTTATCCATCTCGTTGATATAACCTTGTTTGATTCCACCTTGGGAATTGGCTTGGCCACCACCAAGAACATGTAAAAGGCCATTAGTGTCCATGGTGACCACAACTGCAGCCACTTTACTGGTTCCAAGATCAATACCAATAAAAGTGGGTTGCTTAGCCATGAAACTCCTTGAGACTACTATGAAGATATTACTCTCTTCGGTGATTATTTCTAGCGTTTGCGAACCAGTTCGTCGCCATCAATAATAGTTGGCACTGCGATCTTGTCTTTGAGGGATAAAATTACCTGATTTTTAAAACGAAGGTTTACCCCCTCGATGGCCAAACGTTCTTCCGATGTTGATAATTGACTCGTGAAAACAGTCTGGAAATTGGCGATATTCCCTGTGGGATCTCTTTCGTCGAGTTTTAAGGGGACACTAAAATCTTCAAGATAAAGCACAGGGCCTTGATCATCCCAATCCATTTCATCAATAAGACTATAGAACTCCGGCTGTTGGGCTTTGATGATTTTAGCAACTCGGCCCATCCGTGCTAGGAATGGACGATTTTGGAGGGTCGCCTTCGAAACGACAGGAAGGGCTTCAAGTCCATTGCTATTATTTAATTCATCGATCAAAAGACCGTCTTCGCTAACGAGATACGTTCCTTGTGTGTTAACCATCCAAAGGTAAGCATCTTTTTCTTTAATAATAATAACTAATCGGTCAGGGGGATCCTTACTCAAATTAACTGACTTTATCCAGGTTTTCTCCATTAAAACATTCATAAGAGGTTCGGCTGTAAACCAGAGAAGAGGTTGTCCTAAACTCAAATCCTCCGAGAGCTTTTGGATTTCGACCTGTCGCTTAGGAGAACATCCTGTAATACGGATCTCTCTTACGCTCAAAGCTTCCAAATGAAGAAGTTTGTAAGTGAAGCGTACTAAACCCCAACCTAGAGCCACCAAGATGATTAGAACAAGGGTGAGCCTTACTCGATTAAACCAAGGACGCTTGGGTTGTGTGCGCGGATAGTAGGCCATTAGTTAATATTGCCCCAAACTTCGACTTCTGGTTCGAGAGTAATACCATACCTCGATTGAACTTTGGATTGAACTTGAATCATAAGGTCGTAGAATTCTTGGGCTGTTGCTTTTCCGTGGTTGATGAGGAAATTTGCATGCTCGGAACTAACCTCCGCATCACCTACGCGATAACCTTTGAGGCCTGCCTGATCGATCAGACGTCCCGCACTGTGACCCTCTGGATTCTTGAAGATACATCCTGCATTTCGCTTGGATAAAGGCTGGGAACTCCCCCGTTTGTGAAGGTTAGATTCAACTTCTGCTTGAATAGACTTTGTATCTCCCGGGGTTAGACAAACAGTAAAATTCAAAGCTACATAGCCTGATCCAAGATGACTCCAGCGATATCCGAAGTTTGATGAATCAGGAACGGCGTCAATCACATCCCCTTCGGGATTAATATATCGGTAGCGTGAAAGAATCTGGACTAATTCTCGCCCGTACGCACCTGCGTTCATATGAAGGGCGCCTCCTGTCGTTCCGGGAATACCCGAAGCGTACTCCATGCCCGACAAACCCTGCAGAGCAACTTCTTGGCTTAATCGTATATGTCCATAATTCGCAGGAGCCGTAATCTCGCGACCTCGCACTTTTAATTCTTTCTTAAAATTCAATCGGATTACGGGTTCGTCAATATCGGAGAGAACAACAAGGTTAGAACCTCCCCCCAAAATTCGATATGACCAACCCTCTCGAATAAATGTTTTGACTAGTGATCTTGCTTGTCCCTCATCGACGGGCTCGAATAGGAGTTTGCATTGGCCACCCACACCTAGAGTTGTCAATTTGCTAAACGAAATATTTTCACGATAAGGAATAGGCTTAATCAGATCAGGCAGTGAAGTCATGATTCTAGTTTAAGGTTACAGGTATGCTTAGAGAAGTTAGGATAAAACTATGCGATGGCTTAGTTTAGATCATGGAACCAAACGCTTGGGTCTTGCAGTATGCGACCCTTCCGAGTTTCTCTTCACGCCCAAGGCCGTATGGTCTATGGAGGAAGCCGACGTGATTCCTCGACTCGTACAATTCTGCAGGGAAGAGGGCATTGAGGCCCTTTGCGTAGGGTTGCCGAAACATCAGGATGGTTCACCCAGTTCGACTGCCCCTGCTGCTGAAAATTTTGCTGAAAAATTGGCTAGCATGTCGGGTCTACCGCTTTGTATGATTGGAGAACATTTGACGAGTGTCATGGCTGAAGCACGTATGCGTGATGAAGGGATTCCGTCACCACAATTTTCAAAATGGATCGATGCCTATGCTGCAATGATTCTTCTTGAAGAATGTGTAGGAGAACGTCGACGACAAGGCATACCTCTTGATCAGATCTAGCACGCTAGTGAGATCTGACGCTCGCAAATATCAGCAAGAGTACTGTTGTGAGTCACAATTAATGTTGTAGGTTTTAAAGTGCGATGAAGTTTTTGAATAAAAGTTTTTATTGTATCGGCGGTCACTGGATCAAGATTTCCTGTAGGTTCATCGAGGAGCCATAAAGATGGCTTGCGAACCATCGCTCTTGCTAGCCCAATACGAGCTGCCTGACCACCACTCAACTGATGAGGAAAACGGTCTTTTAGATCACTACATCCTACATCATCGAGTAAAGATTTTCCCCATGCCTCATCCCAAGATCCGTCGAGTCTCATTGGGATAAGAACATTCTCAAGAACCGTGAATTCAGGAAGTAATCTAGGATCCTGAAAAGTGAGTCCTATGTGTTGTCTGCGAAACAAAGAGGATGCCCTGTGATCCTCGGGATTCATAACATGAGAGCCCAAAATTATTGTTCCGGATTGAAAGCCATCAAGCCCAGAAAGGCAATTAAGTAGTGTAGTCTTTCCTGATCCACTAGGACCCACCAGTGCGTTCATGCTTCCTGGCGGTAAAATCATAGAGAAATTATTTAGGATTGGATTTTCAGATTCTAAATAACTTTTATATAATTGTCTAACTTCAACCGAGATACTCATTAGATCAATTCTAATAATCTGAGGTATAGAATGTGGGTAGCAAGAGCATCTCCAAGAGCCGTGTGTCGTTGATCATCGGGGACAATGATATCAAAATGACGAAATAGCTCATCACTACTTAGTCGTATTTGTGGGAGTTTGCCTTTTTCCCGTAGGGCCTTGGCAATACTGTGAGTGTCTACCGTTCGATGATGAAATCGAGATTCCATATCAACCCCATTGAGCACGAGAAAGCATTTCATAAATTCAAAATCAAAAGAAATGTTATGTCCTACTAAGGTTAAGGGCTCGGATCCAAAATGATGTTTACAAAATTTCATGACTTTCTCGATTACTTGGCCATGCTCTAGGGCCGCTTCATGATGGGTGACTAAATTAATTCGATTTACCCTAAGTCCACCTGCAGAAACAACATAAGGCTCATGTCGTACCTTTAGATCGAGAGTCTCCAAAATCTGAGATCCTTCGCAGGCCACCATACCGATGGTTAAGAGACTGTGAGATTGGGGGTCTAACCCTCCGGTCTCAGTATCAAAAACTAAATAACGATTCATGATGACCTCATTGAGTCAATAGGATGGAGACGAGCCGCTACCTTAGCAGGATATTTAGAGGCAAGCCATGAAACAACCAAAGGAAATAGTACGGCAATTAAGATGTCAGAAAAATGAAGCCTAAAAGGTACATAAGTGATGAAATCATAGACCGCAGATGGCAAGGGAATCCATCGGAAGCGATCAGCCGCGTAGCAAAAAGGGATCGCGAAGATAAGACCCCATGCTGTGCCCCTTATGCCCATTTGAAGGCCCTGTTCAGCAAAAGCACCTTCGATTTGCTGAGGTGTTGCTCCTAGAGCAAGCAACAGGCCTAAATCTCTCTTCTTTTCGGTGACTAACAGGATAAGGCTTGCGACAATATTAAAAACAGCGATACAAACAATAATTCCAATGAGGAATGTGAAGATCCATTTTTCAACCCTCAATGCGGCAAATAAAGCACGGTTCGTGTCTCGAAGATCAGAAGCAATATACTGTCCTCCAATTCTTCGTAGTACGTCAGATTTAATTGCACTAATTTCATCTGTAGATCGAGTTCTTACATCAATCATTTCAACTTGCTGACTCTGGGCTAATCTCATAGCGTCATTGAGATGGATGAAAGACCAACCTCGATCAAATTCACCAATATTACTTTTGAAAATTCCAGCAACGCGGTAGGCAGCCACCTTCGGCTGATTACCGGTGGGTCCTAAATTCAATCGGAAAAAAGCTACAGATACATCAGAGCCAACATCTAATCCTAAACGTTCTGCTAATTGCTGGCCAATTAGGACTTCCCCTTCTTCTAGGTCAACCACAGAGCCCGATTTCAGGCTTTCGAAAATAGTGGAAGTCATCCCCGCCGAAGTCGGATCAATACCTTTAATCACCAGAGGCTCGGGAGGCAAATCGCGATCTGATACCCGCATAAGTCCCTTTTCCATACGCATGGGACTAGCTCCAATAACGCCAGGTGTATTTCTAATCTCATTCAGGATTGTAGGGAGATCCTGAACGTCTCCTGCAAGAGGAGCCACGGCGAAATGCGCAGTGGCACTGAAGATATTTTTTTGGATTTCATCGTGAAATCCATTCATTAATGCCATGCAAAGCAGCATTCCGGATACGCCTAGTCCAATCCCTCCAGTAGCTAATTGACGCATTAATTTAACAAATGAACCACGACCAGTAGCATCTAAATAGCGGCGGGCTAAAAAGCTTTCGAAGGAAGTCATATCATTCTATTATCACCTAGAGATATGATCAAAGATGGAGAACTAAAGTTTTCGCATGAACGATATCCCAATCCGCTGTTTTTTGATTGCGCATCAAGGGCCGCGCGAGTGTCAAGATCCCATCGAAGATCATTTAGCAGAACTTTATCAGTTGGCTGTAAGCTGCGGGCTTCAGGTTGTAGGACAAAAAAGACTTAAGCGACCTAAGATTTCATCACAAACCTTTTACGGCCCTGGACAGATTGAAGAACTGACTCTCGATGCGCGTGCTGTTGGTGCACGCATACTTATTTGTGACGATGAACTTTCAGGTAGTCAAAGTGTAGCAATAGAGCGGCTCAGCAAAATGATATGTATGGACCGAACTCGTCTCATACTCAAAATCTTCGAGCAGAGAGCTAAAACCAAAGAAGCCAAGGCTCAAGTGGAGCTCGCCCGCTTACAATACGAGCTCCCACGATTAAAGGGTGTTTGGCGTCATCTGAGTCGGCAAGGAGGAGGGCTTGGCTTAAGAGGAGGAGCAGGAGAAACCCAACTTGAAGTAGAACGACGAATCTATGGTCAAAAAATATCTGCTCTTAAAAAAGAACTGTCGCACGTTCAGCGTGTCCGAGATACGCAAAGATCCGGAAGGTCGCCCGCCATCCCCCGTGTTGCTCTTGTGGGCTATACCAATGCAGGTAAAACCTCTCTATTAAAACAACTTACTGGAGCTGGTGAACCGGAAGATTTACTTTTCGCAACGCTCGACACCACGACTCGACGTGCTTGGTTAGGACCTGATTATGATGAAGCTACGGGGAGGGGAACTGGCGAACCCAAAACATGCTTGGTCTCCGATACGGTCGGATTTATACGAAAGCTACCCCATCAACTCGTCGCTGCCTTTCGGAGTACCTTAAGCGAGGTCAGAACTTCTGATGCCCTATTGGTCATTTTGGATGCATCGAGTCTTGATTTGCGAGATCACTTGAAAACAGTGACTCAAACGCTTAAAACCATCGGATGTGAGGATAACTTCGAAAGCCAACCGCGTATTTTAATTCTCAATCAAGTAGACAAAATAACTCGACCTCAACGACTAGATCTTGCGAGACATTACCCGGGCGCCATCCAAATGTCCACCCATGATGGCCTAGGTATTGATGAGTTAAAAAACTGGCTTCGAGAACTAATGCCAGGCCCGCCTAAACCAAGAGATCTTGAATGGTGGGAGCTCGGAGATTCAAGGCCTATCGTTATGAAAAATCCTCAGCGAACCCTGGTAGAAGTCAAATCTTTTTGAAGTCTTGTTAGTCCCCAGGATAAAGTAACCGCAAGCACCATTCGTATAGCAAAAAATTGTACGCTGAATCGATGGGCTCGATCTCTACTTTGAAGCAATTCTTCCTGCTGAGAAATCTCAGGTGGTGGAATAACAGAGAGTGCAGACATTATCGAATCTAATTTGGGGGTCAGTATAAAACTACTTCCTAGGCAGAAAATAAGTGCAGTTAAGATAGTAAAATTCCATAATTTTCCTGGCGTGATAGGGAGTGAATTATTTTCTTGATACATCCAGTGCGGAAGTCCAGTCAAAATCCATGCCCCACCGAAGGCTATCCAAGCCAATAAATCAAGACGTTCAACCATATGTCCCGCCACGATTCCGGCGGTATTTTTGGGAAGATTCGCGAATAGCAATGGGGAAGTCAGAACAAAGCCTAAGCTCATACCCAACCAGAGGACTAGAAGCGTAAAACTCAAACGATCGAATAGGACCTGGCGGGGATGCACTATCCGCCCCATTCGCTATAAGGAATACCGTTTTCCCCTATTTCAGAAGATCCGCTTCTGACGCGCCAAATCCCTAGTTCTTGATTAGGGCTATTGGGGTCAGAGGGCTCAGTTTCTGTTTGCCAGGTATCTCGCGAATTGGTCATGGGATCTATTGGAATTGATCTGAGGTAACCCAAATCAACTAAGGCGCTCAGCGAACCTGGATAACGACCTCGATCAGATCGATGTTGCTCTAAACTATGATTGATTTGAAATAAATTTTCACGGAGAACAGCTTCTCGAGCTGTTTTAACTTTCTGCTGATAGCCAACCAGAGCGATGCTGCTCAGAATGGCGATGATAGTTAAGACCGTTAATAACTCTAAAAGGGTGAATCCTTTTATAGAATTACGCATCACAAAACGCCTCTTTTTTTCTGGTCCATCTCAATGGAATCGTAGAGGGCTTGAAAATTACCCTCTCCAAAGCCCATATTGCCTCTACGTTGTATGATTTCAAAAAAGAGGGGTCCAATTTGATCTTCGGTGAAAATCTGCAAGAGATACCCTGAGGCATCGCCATCAATTTGTACTCTTAATTCCGCCGCTGTTTGAAGACTTTCCTTGACTTGGAAGCCACCTTTAGCAATACGATTAGGCAGTAGATCATAGTAAGTATCAGGGATTTCAAGAAAACGAAAGCCTTGACCACGTAGAACTCTTAAGGTTTTAAAAATATCATTTGTGGACATGGCAATATGTTGAACACCTTGTCCTTTATGGCGGTTAACGTATTCCTGCACCTGACTTTTATGATCCATAGGCTCGTTGATTGGAATCATGATTCGATTATCTGAACTCTGAACTACCTTGCTATTAAGCCCCGTACCCAGTTGTCCTCTAATATTAAAAGTACGAGTGACTACAAAGCCAAAAATATCTTCGTAAAATTTAACTAATAGGTCCATCTCATTCGGCCCCACATTATTAGTAAGATGATCGATACGAACAAGGCCGGGATTACAAAGAGCCGGGAGATGATCAGGAGAAAGGCCTGGCCAGAAAGGGTCACAAAGATCTTCACGTTCGATAAAGTAATTCAGAACATCGCCTACGCCCTGAATCGCTGCAAAGTGGATACGGTTTCCATTTAAATTGTGAGTTTCGGGAGGGACTACTAATTGAGCACCTCGCCTCAGGGCTTCACTGAGGGCATGATTGAGAGAAGCTACTTGAAAATTCAGAGCCCAGACTCCTTCTCCGTGTTTTTTGAAGTATTGTCCTGCTCGGTGTTCCTCGCTAGCATCAAAAATTAAAATATCCATTCGTTCTTGGCGTAGGTGTACTTGTTGACCCCATGATGTTCGTTGACTAGCCACGCGGGCAAAACCCAACCTCCGATAGAGAGGTTCTAGTTTTTCAATTGAACCAGTTAATTGGATGTGATCAATTCTAGTTAGTTGGAGGGGATTAGCAGCTCCGGATGCTGATCCTCTCTGTAAGTCATAAGATGGATTTGTCATTTTTAGATAACCTCAATTAATTGGGGTTCAGTAAGTTTAGGATAACTCTAAGCCTTATGGTCCGTCCTTAAATCTGAATGTACTCCTTGCCGAGCTTCAATTTAGTTAAGACTAGTAGCGACTACTTTTTCTGTCGTAAAGAATTCCAAGACATCACCCTCGCTCAGTTGGCTGTAGCCATCGATACTAATACCGCAGTCTAAGCCATTCTTAACTTCGCTCACATCCTCCTTGAATCGTTTTAGACTAGTCAGTTTTCCAGTAAAAATTATTTCTGTCCCGCGAATTACTCTGACTTGCGCCGTACGATTGACCTTTCCTTCTGTTACAAAAGATCCAGCAATTACTAACTTACCAGATTTAAATAATTGACGAACCTCAGCTCGGCCTAGGGAACTTTCTTTTTCCGTAGTATCAAGCATACCGATCATGGCAGCTTGTATTTCTTCAGTAACTCGATAAATAATTTCATGAAATCGCAAATCAATACCTTCTTTTTTGGCTAACTCTGCCGCTTTACGTTCAGCTTCGGTATTAAATCCAATAACGATAGCTTTCGAAGCCTCGGCTAATAGAATATCATTTTCGTTAACTGTTCCAACCGCAGTATGCAGAAGGCGCACGCGTATCTTCTCAGTCGAAAGCGCTTTGAGTTGACCCGACAAAGATTCAACTGAACCTTGAGTATCTGCTTTGATTATTAAAGGTAGTTCTTTGATCTGACCCTCTTTGAGCGTGCTGAATATATTTTCTAGGGTCACGCGCTGTTTGCGAAGACTGTCTTGTTTGGCTTTTTCTTGGCGGAAGCCCACCATACTGCGTGCTTTATCTTCACTTTCAACTATCTGAAATTTGTCACCTGCTGATGGAACTTCTTCAAAGCCTAAAATTTGAACCGCACTAGAGGGCCCTGCTTCTTTAAGCCTCTTCCCCCGATCATCAAACATGGCTCGGACGCGACCCATAGTTGAACCTGCGATGAAAATACTCCCCTCCCGAAGTGTTCCTTGTTGAATGAGGACAGTTGCCACAGCTCCCCGTCCTTTATCTAGACGACCTTCGAGGATACTTCCGCTAGCTGCGGCATCGACTACGGCTTTCAATTCTTTCAAGTCGGCTACGAGTAGGATTGTTTCCAAAAGCTCATCTAGACCTAGTTTGGTTTTCGCACTGACTGACACAGATGGAACATCACCACCATAGCTTTCAGTTTGAATAGAATGCTGTAAAAGACCCTGTTGTACTTTATCGGGATTGGCACCTGGCTTATCCATTTTATTGATCGCTATAATGATTGGTACATTAGCGGCTTTAACATGATTGATGGATTCAATGGTTTGCGGCATAACCCCGTCGTCTGCTGCCACGACAAGAACGGCAATATCAGTTACTTTGGCTCCTCGCGCCCTCATTTTAGTAAAAGCCTCATGACCAGGTGTGTCAATGAACACGATGCGACGCAATTTATTCGTATTTTTGTCGCGAACTTCCACATGATAAGCGCCTATATTTTGGGTAATCCCACCTTTTTCTCCTGAAGCGATTTTTGATTCACGAATAGCATCGAGTAACGATGTCTTACCATGATCAACATGGCCCATGATGGTGACTACTGGAGCGCGTGGACTCTTTTCTCCCTGTATGTCAGATTCTTCAGCAATGATTTGTACATCTTCTTCGAATGAAACAATATCGGAAAGATATCCAAATTCTCGTGCAATATCCTTAGCTAACTCGGTATCTAGCGGTTGATTGATAGTGGCCAAAATACCGCGGTGAAAAAGTTTTGCCATTACATCTTTTGCGGGACGTTTACATTTATCAGCCAATTCTTTAACTGTCACTCCTTCAGATAACATGACAATTCCGATTTCCTCTTGGATATATTCTTCAGCAATCTCTTTTACGCGTGAATGAGGCTGACGAAGCTTCAGCTCCATTTCCTCAGCTTCTTGAATTTCCTTCTTTTTCTTCCGTCCACCAATTGTTAGAGCGCGTCCGGGGCCCTTAAGTGTTGCGGGATCTACAGGCCCTGTCGGTAGATTGATGCCGGGACGACCGGAGCCCATGCCTGGGCGACCACCGGGACGACCGGAGCCCATGCCTGGGCGACCACCGGGACGACTGGAGCCCATGCCTGGACGACCACTTGGACGACCACTGGAGCCTGTGCTTGGGCGACCACCGGAACGACCACCGGAGCCCATGCCGGGACGACCGGAACCTGTGGGTGGTAGTGTTATTGAACCCAAATCTTGCCTGGGAGTGGCGCCGTAGTTTTCTCGGCTGATTTTAATAATGCTTTGATTATCGGGTTTGTAAACTCTAATTTCTCCACGTGGAGGAGGAACATATCGGGTGCGACCCGGAGTTGAGCCATGCTTGACTTCGCCCTTAGAAGTATTAGTTGCTGTTTGCAGTTTAACGGTTGCAGTCGAATGAGGTTGGGTCTTGGGTGGCTGATGAGCAATGAGACGAGGGGGGAGTGGTTTGACTGAAGGAGTCGGAGTTTTTGCGACTGGTCCAGAGATCGGAATATTAGGTTGGGACAAGTTTTCAGGGTCGTTTGTTGTAAGTTTTGGTTCAATAACATTCGATGGTGTTGTCTCCACAGGAGTATCTGCGGAAGGAACTACGGTCTTTTTAGTCACTTTGATTGCGGGTTTAACCGAAGGCTTCCCGTCCTGACTAGGGCTACCCGACTTAAGTATTTTTTTTACTTCAGCGACTTGTTCATCCGAAAGACCCGAACTAGCAGTTTTTTTATCAGGTAGGCCCATTCGCTTTTTTAGCAAATCAATAAGTTCTGCGCTGGGTATTCCTAGTTCTTTGGATAATTGGCTAATACGAGTTGTGGAAATGGGCTACCTCACGGTAAAGGTTGTTATTGGGAGTTTTAAGAAAGATCTTCTTGGGTCACCGGAACTATATTATCGCCGTTGGTTTCAGCCGCATTTTGAGCGATGGCACGTTGTTGATCAGCGTGAGACCGTACATCAATATTCCACCCGGTTAGTTTTGCGGCTAAGCGAACATTTTGTCCGCGTTTACCAATAGCAACACTCAATTGATCATCATTGACAATTACTTCAACCCGTCTTTCTTCTTCGCTCATAATATTCACACGAATTACTTTGGCTGGATTCAGTGCGTGGGCAATAAATACAGTTGGATCTTCATCATAACGAACGATATCAATTTTCTCTTTCTGGAGTTCCCGGATGATGGCCTGCACTCGTGAACCCTTAAGGCCAACACAGGCTCCTACGGGATCTACATCTGGATCTAGTGAACGGACAGCCACTTTGGCACGGTCACCTGCTTCACGGACACAATTGGTAATCAAAACAGTTCCGTCGTGTATCTCAGGAACTTCGTTTTCGAAAAGTTGAACCAATAATCTCGGATCTGTTCGGCTGACCTGCACTTGTGCATCTTTAGCATTTCGGTCTACAGCAATGATAACTACTTTGATACGCTGACCTTTATCAAAACGATCACCTCTAAGCGTATCTGTTCGTCGCAAGATAGCCTCAACTCGATCTACCTCTAGAAAAACATTATTTTTCTCAAAGCGCTTTACTTCGCCAACTACAACCTGTCCAATGCGTTGAATAAATTCATTATAGATATGTTCTCTCTCCGATTCGCGCAAGCCATGAATCAGAACTTGCTTTGCAGCTGTCGAAGCGATACGACCTAGCGCCGTTGTGTCTTGTGGGAGCCAAACTGTATCACCTTCTTCTACATCAGAATTACTGACTTTGGCTTCTTCAAGGCTAATTTCTAGATCTTCTTCTTCGACGTCTTGGACAACTATTTTGAGGGCATAGACAATAAATTCGCCAGAATTTCTATCCATTTCCGTTTTGAAATTTCCATAGAAATCTTGTCCATTATAGTATTTCTCTGCCGCGCGCGAGATCGAGTCTTCGACGGCAGTTAAAACCTGCTCTTCGCTAATACCTTTCTCAGCCGCAATGATGCGGATAAGTTCAAAAAAATTCTTTTCTACGTTGCCCATATATCCTCCTGTGTTTAGGCTTCCCCGAGACTTGTCTCCGTCTCGGCTTGAGGAAGAGCGGTTATGCGCCCTTGGAAATGTTTTGGTGGGGGGGTACTTGCTTCATCAAAAGGAGCAAGTTTAGCTTTATCAATTAAATCAAAAGGAATCGTTTTAATTTGACCATCTTCTTCAATTAAGAATTCTGTAGGAGTAAGCGAGCCAATCCAGCCTTTAAATTTCTTTTGACCATTAATGGGACGTGTGGTTTGGACGCGTATAAGACGACCAGTAAAACGAGAAAAATGAGCCGGCTTCACTAACGGTCGTTCCATACCTGGACTTGAGATCTCTAGCCCCCATTGATCCCGAATATTGGGAAACTCGATATCAATCCAAGCCATCAGCGATTCATGAACTTTCACGCAATCATCTATATTCACCTTTTTTTTAGGGTCATTAGATGTGGCATGGTCAATATAAAGTCGCAAAATATCTTGTCCGTTCTGATTTGCTCTCTCGAGAGCTAATAACTCATAACCCAAAAGGGTTATTTGAGTTTCGAGGCGAGGTTGGAGTAGGGGGAGATTAATCATAAAAAAATCAAAAAAAAAGGATGGGTAGAGCACCCATCCGTCTGATGCTGAGCGCATCGAGTCGAATTGTAATAATTATTGTATCCCTAGCGTGCAATAAACTCAAGCAGGAAAAGTGTAGGAGCCCCTATATTCTAAGGGATTTTACAAACGATTGACAAATTAAGAACCCTATATTTAGAGTCTCATTCGATAATAGAGTTAATGGCTCAAATTCTTGACGGGAAAATCGCCGCTCAAAAGATTCTCGATACAGTCCGAGAAGGCGTTGTAACGTCGACGCAATATAATTTCAGGAAACCTGGATTAGCCGTCATTGTCGTAGGAGATAACCCGGCAAGCCAAGTTTACGTTGGTCATAAACTCAAGGCTTGCGAGTCAGTTGGAATTTTTAGTAAGGAATATCGATTACCTTCCTCAGCCGCGATGGAAGAAGTCACATTGGCTATTGACGAGCTAAATCGATCCCAGAATATTGATGGAATTCTGGTCCAAATGCCTCTTCCATCTCATCTAGACGCGATTAATCTTGTAAATCGTATTGATCCCTCTAAAGATGTCGATGGTTTTACACCTCACAATCAGATTCGTTTATTACAAGGACGAAAGGGCCTATTCCCATGCACGCCACTAGGTATAATGCGTCTTTTAGAAATCAATAACGTTACCGTACGAGGCAAACATGCAGTCATTTTAGGTCGGTCGATAATTGTAGGTAAACCTCTTTCCACTATGATGCTTGAATCTAATGCAACGGTGACTGTTACACATTCTCATACCGAACATCTCAAAGAAATATGTCAAAAAGCGGATATTTTAGTGGCTGCCGTTGGACGCCCAGGCTTTGTCCATGGATCATGGATTAAGCCAGGAGCTGTCGTTGTAGACGTAGGTATTAATCGCATTACCAACCCCTCTGCAGCTCCGTATCTCAAGTTGTCTGAACCGGAACGCTATAGCCAATTAATCAATAAAGGATCTCTTTTGGTTGGAGATGTTCGTTTCGGAGAGGCAGAGCAAGTAGCGTCCTTCATCACGCCTGTACCTGGTGGGGTTGGGCCCCTTACGGTTGCCATGCTGATGAGTAATACGCTTGATGCCTATCGAATGAGAAAAAAATAAAACTCTATTTATTTCGATCAGATTTTCTTTTCCAGGTTCGAGTTATTGATGGACTTTTAGTTATCTTTGAGTTTTTTTGTTCTCTTTGCTTGGAACCCTGTTTCGATTGGCTCAAAGATCGTACATTTTTCTTATACGTTTTGGGAAGAAGTGTGGTTTGTTCCTGAAACTTCTTCATTCGATCGACCCGCTTCTTTTTTTGAGTATCTGTGATGTGGGGTTTATATATACCGGTGTCTCCTTGAATACCTATCTCAGCTCGGTGAAGTCTTCTTTGGTTTCGAAGTAATTCTAAAACTCGATTAATATCATATGGACTTTTTGAGATCACAGTGATTTGTTGACCAGTTACAGGATGGGTAAATCCGAGGAGTTCAGCATGGAGGGCTTGGCGATTGATGAGAGGACTTTCTTGCCCATAGACCTGGTCTCCTAAGAGTGGATAGCCTCGATCTGCAAATTGAACTCGGATTTGATTACGTCGTCCAGTCTCAAGGCGAATCTCCAAAACAGTATGGTTCGGTAATCGCTCAATGACGCGGTAATGTGTTATGGCTTCTTTCACTCCCATGGTTGGACTTTTGCCCTTAATTACCTTCATTCGGAGCGTCTTAGCCTGTTCCATTAATTGATCTCTAAGGGTCCCGCTATTTTCTGGGAGTTCTCCTACTAAAATTGCTTTATAGATGCGCTGAATCTTGTGAAGGTTAAAGAGTTTTTTAAGACCGTTGAGCCCTTCGGGCGTTTTAGCGAACACCATTACGCCACTCGTAAATTTATCGAGTCGGTGAACAATATAGAGTTCGAAGCGACGAAAGCCCCGCTGACGGTAATGATTAGAAATTTGTTCGGCTAACGAAGAATCTTTCGCATTATCACTCGGAACCGTGAGGAGACCTGCTGGTTTATTTACAAAAAGTAAGTGCTTGTCTTCAAAGAGCGTCTCAAAGGGAGTGGCATCTATTTTCGATCGGGTTGGAATTAATTCATAAACTCTTTCAGGGTCATAATCAACACGGATTACCTGGCCTACAATCAATCGATGACCATGTTTTTGAATGATCTCTTCATCCACCAAGACGCATCGCCCATCGATTAGGCCTTTGGCTTGCCGGTGACTAATGGATAATGTTTTTTTTATTTCGGCCGCTAAGGCAATTGATTCGGTGGCTGACCATTGTTTTTTTAAACGTGCCATAGGTTCTCACTCACTAAGCGTCCTGTAAACGCTGGGTGGAAATTAATGAGACCATTCTTTTGATCATAAAGATACTTTTTTAACCTACTAAACAGAAAAATAACGGGCTTGAGGATGCCAAGCAATTAATGCGCTCGTTGAAAACTCGGGATCCATCTGAAAAGATTCGGTCAACTCAACACCAATTTGAGAGGCGTCTAAAAGATGAAGCAGAGGTTGGTTGCCTTCGAGATCTGGACAGGCAGGATAGCCAAAAGAAAACCGAGACCCCTGATATCCTTGCGCGTAAAGTTGACGGCGATGAGGTGCATCCTTACCATCGATACCCAATTCTTTTCGAATGTGAGCATGAAGAAGTTCGGCATAAGCCTCAGTGAGTTCGGTCATGAGTCCATGGGCTAAAAAGTATTCTGAAAACTGACCTGTACTGTATAGTTTCTGGGTGAATTCTGCGGGCTCCTGTCCTAGCGTCACCAATTGACAGGCTCCCACATCTAATCTTTCACTGGAGGAGCTAAAAAAGTCCGGAATACTTAGGCGCCTCCCTTTATTTTGTCGGGGAAAAGACATGGTAGATAAAATCTTCTTGGCTTCGGGATCGAACCATTGAAGATTTTCTCTCTCTGCGCGAACGGGAAAGTAACCATAGCAAGCCTGGGGCTGAATGAAATTAAGTTGAAGAAGCCGTTCCTTCCACTCTTGAAGTTGAGGCTCTACTTTTTCTCTTTGGAGTTTAGTGAACGCTTCGGAACTTAGTGATCCTTGTGAATAGCCCCATCGATGATGAATCAAAACCCAAGTATCGAGATAAGACCACAATTCTTCAAGGCTGGCTCTGTGAGTTTTTACCCCCCAAAAGGGAGGGGTGGGAGTTACGTCCATTCGTCGGACCCACGAACTCTGTCCGGCTGGGGTTAGGTCGACCGCTTGATGGCCTTTCTCAATGATCTTCAGTGAAGGTGCTTCTTCAGCTGCAAGAGCGGCCTTGGAAGTTGGGGATAGCGAACCCTCTTTCAGTTCCTGCATTAACCGCAAGCCTTCGAAAGCATCGGAAGCATAGTACACGGGACCCTGGTAACACTCCCGACACGTAGTTTCTACGTATTGTCGTGTCAACGCTGCCCCTCCTAAAATTACTGGGATATCAAAGCCTCTTTGCTGCATATAAGTTAAATTTTCTTTCATAATAACTGTAGATTTTACCAATAATCCTGAAAGCCCAATCGCGTCTGCGGGCCATTCCGAATAGGTTTGAAGAATATCCTCTATGGGTTTCTTGATTCCGATATTTTTTACTTCAAAACCATTATTCGACAGAATGATATCCACTAAATTTTTTCCAATATCGTGAACATCGCCCTTAACGGTTGCCAAGATGATCCGACCTTTGGTTGTATTACTTTCCTTGGGAAGTCGCGGTTCAATGACGGCAATCGCTACTTTCATAGCTTCCGCACTCTCTAAGACAAAAGGCAATTGCATTTCCCCTGAGCCAAAACGTTCCCCTACAACCTTCATCGCTCCCAATAAAACTTCGTTAATCAGCCAAAGAGGGTCATCGCCTTGGTCGAGAGCTTTCTGAACATCGATAACAATTCGTTGTTTTTCTCCGTCAATAATTCCCAATGCAATTCTCTCTTTTAAAGGAACTGATTGATCCATTTCTGTTTTAACAATCTGTGGCTTGGTCGAGAAATGAGCCAAGATACTTTTGAGAGGATCGTAACCTTCTCGTCGACGATCAAAAATGAGATCCTCAATCATTGTTCGTTCGTTTAATTCGATTTTGGCTACCGGAATCACTTTAGCTGAATTAAAAATGGCGAAGTCCAGACCTTTTTTAACCCCGTGATACAACATGAGGGCATTCAGACTATGTCGTGCCTGGGGCATTAATCCAAAACTGACATTACTAACCCCGAGGATGGTTCTAACCTCGGGGTAATTTTCTTTAATGAGAGCAATGGCCTCAAGGGTTTCTACCGCACTCCCGCGGAACTCTTCATCTCCGCTTCCCAGGGTAAAGGTGAGAGGGTCAATGATGAGATCACCTTGGGGGAGCCCATAGGATTCGGCTAACTGAATGAGTCGACGAGCAACCTCAAACTTTTGTTGACGTGTTTTAGCCATACCACGCTCATCGATTGTTAGCGCAACCAGGCCTGCTCCGTAAGTCTTGCATAGCTCAATGACTTGTCGTGCACGCTCATCGCCATCTTCAAAGTTAATAGAATTTACAATGCATTTACCCGGAGCTACTTGAAGGGCTCTTTCGATTACGGGGACTTCTGTTGAATCAATCATCAGGGGGAGAGTGGTTTGGACGACTACCCGCTTTAAGACCTCCTCCATGTCTCTTACTTCATCGCGGCCGACATAGGCGACGCATACATCGAGTAGATGAGCGCCTTCCTTTTGTTGATCTTTGGCGATTGAAACAAGGCCTTCCCAGTCCTCAGAGGCTAGGAGATCCTTGAATTTTCTTGATCCATTGGCATTTGTCCGCTCTCCCACAATAATCGGCGGAGGAAGTTGAGCAAGATTGAGCGAACTATAAAGGCTTGAAATACTGCGCTCGGACGTTCGCGCACGAGGCTTGGGAGTCACAGACCCAATCACTTTGGACAAGGCTTTTATGTGTTCAGGCGTGGTTCCGCAGCATCCACCCAAAATATTAATTCCAAATTCTTGTCCAAGTTTTAGCACATCGGCTGCAAAGGCTTCCGAATCTAAGGGGTAATGAACATGCCCCCCTTTGTTTTCAGGTATTCCTGCATTCGGTACACAACTAATCATAAAAGGACTTTGTTCCGCAAGAACTTGGAGGTGTGCATGCATTTCGTTGGGTCCTGTAGCGCAATTCATGCCTAGAACATCAACGCCTAAGGGTTCAATGGTGGTCAGAACGGAGGCCATCTCGCTACCCACCAAGAGGGTTCCAGTCGTTTCTATAGTGGCTTGAACCCAAATAGGAACTTTTTTCTGACGTCGCAACATGACAGACTTGGCAGCGCGAACCACTAATTTAATTTGTGCTAAATCTTGGCATGTCTCAAAGAGTAGAGCATCGACGCCCCCTTCCATTAAACCTTCAATCTGATTCATGTAGGAGCGAAGCATGACATCGTAATGGGTGTGACCTAACGTTAAGAGCCTAGTCCCAGGGCCTACGGACCCAATGACAAATTTTGGGGTAGTAAAGGATCGCGCCACTTCTTGAGCAAGTTGCGCCGCTTCAACATTTAATTGATAAGCTTCTTTTTCAAGCCCAAAGTCCGATAGAACTAGTTCGTTGCATCCGAAGGTATTAGTCTCCACTCCGTCTGAACCGGCCTCGAAATAACTTTGATGTATATCCCGGATCCATGAGGGACGACGACGGTTGAGTATTTCAGGACAACCCTCCCACTGAGGACCTCCATAATCGTCGACTGTTGGCTTGTGGGCAAATATTTGCGTTCCCATACCCCCATCGAGCAGAAAAGTTCGTTCTTGTAGAATCGATTCTAGTGTTTTCATAGACCCAAATATTCCACATTAATGTCCCCAAGAATTTTTACTTGGCAAGCTAATCGTTCATTTGGCGAACCGCCTAATTGTTTAATAAACGAAGCCTCTTCTGCCGAAGGAGGAATGCACTGAGTGTGCTGGTTAGGAATCGAAACTCGACACGTACCACACGATCCTGATTTGCAACCAAAAGTAATATCGGCATGGGAAAAAGTCGCTACTTCTTCCAGGGAAATCCCCGATGGGGCCTCGACGACCATGCCCTCAAGAATAAAATGAATACGACAAGGCTTCATCAAATTCTCCCCGTCTTGCGGTCTTCGAGAAGGGGAGCGATATTTTCAACCTGTCCGAAGGGTGCACTGATTTGAAAACCCGCTACCCGAGAGGCAACTTTCTCCATTAATTCTCTGGCAATAGATTGTCCCTCTTTGAGTTGATCGGCCTGAGAGGAAAATCGCCCCATTCTCTCTAAAAGAGACGGTGGGACAAATACTCCAGGAACTTCGTTAGCCATAAACTCTGCATTCTTGAGATGTTTGAATGGCCAAATGCCAGCCACGATGGGAATACCTAGGGGTTGGGCAAAATCAAGAAACTTAAACAGGGCCGTGGCATCAAAAATAGGTTGGGTGATAGCCCATTCCGCACCTGCTTCTACTTTCCACTTAAACCTCGACTCTTCTTTGTGTATATCGGGAGCCACAGGATTCGCTCCTACGCCAATGCTAAAAGCGGTCGGACTGCCGATGCCTCCACCCCCGATATCAATTCCAATATTCAAATTTCTTAGAATATGAACAAGGCCAATGGCATCTACATCGAAGACACCCGTAGCATTCGGATAGGGGCCGAGTTTGGGCGGATCGCCTGTAACGGCTAAAATATTTTTTAGTTTCAGCGCAGCCGCTCCAAGAAGATCGCTTTGCATTCCTAAAAGATTACGGTCGCGACACGCATAATGGAGGACAGTTTCGATCCCCACTTCTCGCTCCACAATGACGGCGGTCGCAAGAGCGCTGATACGAGCCATAGCTCGGGGGCCATCGGGAATGTTGATCGCATCCACCCCTAAAGACTGACAATGACGGGCCTTTTCAATCATTTTCTCCAATTCCATCCCATTAGGAGGAACTAGTTCTACAGACGTAACGAAGTCTCCATTAACAACTTTTTTGGCCCATAAACTTCGTTTGGCTTGGGGTATCGCCTCTTTGATACTTTCTGTTCGTTTGATTTCAACTACTGGAGATACAGAGTGATGAAACGCACGAGCTTGTCTGAACGAGCCCCCCATAGCCCGGATGTGATCAGGGCTGGTACCGCTGCATCCCCCTAAGCACTGAGCTCCGAGTGCGAGAGCTTTATTTGCAAATTCTCCCAAGTATTGAGGGGAGGCCATGAAGAATACACGTCCATCAACTACATTGGGTAGACCCGGACTTGGTTGAGAAATTAGAGGAAGTGAGGTCACTCTTCTTAAACGCTCCAAAATTCTAAGATGGACCGCTGGACCATTGCCTCCGTTAACTCCTAGAACATCCACTCCCCACTCGGTTAGGGATTGACCGATTTGTTCGGCTGAACATCCGAAGAGAGCAGAGCCTTCATCGTTGGTGTTCATCATAGCCACAATAGGGGTTGAACCGATTTCCTGAATGGCCAAGATGGCTTGATGGATTTCCTGAATATCTTCAAAAGATTCCAGGATGAAGCAATCGATTCCTGCCTTTTGTAAAACTAAAGCCTGCTCTCTAAAACAGGCTTTAGCCTCATCAAAGGAGGTAGGCCCCCATGGCTCAATGCGCAGACCCAAAGGTCCAAGACATCCTCCGATCCAAGCAGAACTATCATTTTCAGATCGGGCTGACTGAGCAAGTTTTACGGAAGCTAAATTGATTGCCTCCACTTGATGTTCAAGACCATAGGAAGCAAGTCGAAAGCGATTGGCCCCCCATGTATTAGTAGTTAATACTTGAGATCCAGCCTTTAAGAATTCAAGATGGATAGATTGAACCCAATCGGGATGCTTTAAACTTGCTTCGTCAAAATTTCTATTGGTCCCCAATCCTTTTTCGAAGAGTGCGCTCGAGGTTGAGCCATCAAAAAGAATTTTTTTACCTTCCCGTAGGACATCACGAAAAGGAAGAATAGAAGTGATCACATAACACCTTAAGATAAAGTCTTTAGGGGTTGTTCAGAACTTTTACAATCAAGCAGTCTCAGAATGCTCGGTATCTTTCCCTTTTTTTGGTAAAAATGAGGGCAGGATGTAGCACCTTGCCTTATAGGGCAGGTTGCCAAGGTTTCGCAGGGCCTGAACCCTCCACCTTTCTGGATAACGCTCCTAGGGACTGAGAAAGAACTACAATTAGTATGCATTTTTTTATAGAATCCGTCAAGAATTGGCCTCCCTTTCGCTATGCTCTAGTTGATGCTCACCCGTCTTCGAATCCAAAATTTGGCACTCGTTGAGGATCTTATTTTGGATCTCGGATCTGGGTTTACGGTTCTGACTGGTGAGACAGGTGCGGGCAAATCATTACTAGTCGACGCCCTGAGTCTTTTGGTGGGATCACGTGGGGACTCAGATACTGTTCGCCGCGGTGAAGACCGAGCTATTGTCGAAGGGACACTTGAAGTGACTCGTGAACCGTGGACAAATTTTCTCCAAGCGAAAGGATTCAAATTAGAATTTCCAATTCAACTTCGCCGGGAGGTATCCTCGGCAGGTCGATCTAAAGCCTGGATTAACCAAAGTATTTGCTCGGTAGGTGATTTGAAGGAGGCAGGCCGCCTATGGATGCGATTGACAAGTCAGCACGATCATCAGAATCTTTTAAATGAAGATCGCCACCTATCTCTTTTAGATGAAGTTATTGGAATCGAGCCTTCTCTTGCTTTATTAGTAAGCCAAGTTCAACAGGATCAACTAGCTCTCCGTTCCAGACAAAGAAGCGAGGCTGATCGAGAAGGAAGACTCATTGAGCTCTCATCTTACTTTGAGGCGTTAGATCAACTTGGACCTCAACCCGGCGAATGGTCTCAATTGAAGGAAGAGCGAGAACCCTTGCGTCACGCAGCTCAACTAGCTAAGTTGTATGAGGAAATGAGTCGTGAATTTGGGCAAATCTCTCCAAGTTTAGATGCCATCCTTCGAGCCGGATATCGCGCTAGCAGTCTTTGGAGCGAGAGCGTCCCAACCCAGGACCGGCTCAAACAAGCGCTTCTTGAATTGGAAGATTTGAAAGCTTTAACTGAAGACGCAACTCAAAAATGGGTTGGAACTGGGACTCATCGAATTGAGGAGGTTGAGAATCGCCTAGCTTTGTATGAAAAACTAGCAAGAGTTCATCGCTGTGAACCAGATGATCTATCTAGTGTTCATTTAAATCTTAAGCAGGAGCAAAAACTTCTCCAAGGAAGTGAAGGCTCGATCGAGGTGTATAAAAAAGCACTTAAAGGATCCGCTAAAGCCTATGGCGAAGCGGCTCTTATCCTGCACCAAAAACGCGAATTATCTCTTCCGCAACTTGAGCAGCAACTACATGAGCGCCTTCAGCATTTGGGTATGAATCAAGCGCGGGTTCAATTTCGATTGAATTTCGGTATCGACCCCCAAAGCCCATTCATACATGAGAACCAAGGTCTACGTATTGATCTTCTGGGAGTTAGCGAACTTTCCATTTGGATTGAATCGAATATGGGCGAGGGTTTTCGGCCGCTATCTAAAATTGCTTCGGGGGGAGAACTATCTCGCTTAATGTTATCCCTTTTGGGCGCCGGGCTTCACCGCCCAAATCATAAAGGTCGACCCCTCACGCTTGTCCTTGATGAGGTTGATGCAGGCGTGGGAGGTCAAACAGCTATTCGTGTCGGAGAAGCGATCGAAACGCTAGGAGGTCACCATCAAGTATTATCGGTGACCCATTTAGCTCAAGTAGCTGCCCGAGCAACGCACCATCTATTTTTATCTAAAGAAACAAATTCGGGTCGAACTAGAAGTCGCTGTGAAAGACTTGAAGGCGAAGGTCGAGTCCGGGAAATAGCCAGACTTCTTTCCGGAGATAGCCAGAAGAAAGAAACTTTAACTCTTGCCAAATCTTTATTGAAGATCCCCTAGATCGTCTTCACTTAATTGAAGGGGAGAGGACATAACTTCCTCAACCTGCATGGGTAGTGATATCCAAACGATTTTTGCGGTGAGTCCTATAATCAATGCTGTGAGAAAACTTATCATATTTTACCCCTCCTGATTAAGGTCTCAGTTGCTAGTGATCAACTGATGAAAAATATGTAATTTCTACGAAACTTATGTTTTCTTTTTGTACTTTAGGTTAGACGATCGCCTAGACGGGCTAGTTCGTCCACCTTGTTGTTTGTCTTTTATGAATTTTCTTCGCTGGTCAGATAAGGTTTTCTTGCTAGGCTTGATTCCGAGTTTGGAAGAGATCACTTTACGGACCTTGGCAATATGTTTTTCTTCGATATCGCTAGATTGTTTTTTCTTCACAGCAATGCGCAGAGGCGTTCCTTGGAATCCGAATTGTTCTCTAAGACGATTCTCAAGAAAACGTATGTAGCTAAAGTGTAAAACTCCACTTGCATTGGCTTTAATGACAAAACTGGGAGGGCGAACACCTACTTGAGTCATGAAGTAGAGTTTGGTTAATTGCCCTGTTTTTTTGGTCGGAGGGTTCATTGCATTAACAGATGAACGAAGAAAACGATTTAATTCAGCCGTGCTAATGCGCTGACGATGGGCTTTAGCTACACTATCGATCATTGGAAAAAGAGAGCTGACTCTTTGTCCCGTTAGAGAAGAAATAAAGATCAGAGGTGCATGATGTAAAAATCCAAGTTGTCGTCTCAATTTATCTTCCATCGCTAGCGTAGTAAAGCCGTCTTTCTCTATGAGATCCCATTTATTAACCACTAAGATGATTGCGGCTCCAGCGTCCTGAGCGTAACCCGCAACAACTGCTTCCTGGTGTGTAGCCCCCTCTGGGGCGTCAATCAAAAGTAAAGAGACGTCTGCACGAGCCATTGCTTGGCGAGCTTTGACAATGGAAAGTTTTTCAGCCCCCTCAAATGTTTTTCCTTTTCGTCGTATTCCTGCTGTGTCAATAAGTCGATAGGTTTGGCTGCCTCGCTTAAAAACAGTATCGACGGTATCTCTCGTTGTCCCTGCAAGTTCGCTCACTAGAGAGCGTTCATAACCCAGAATTCGGTTGGTTAAAGAACTTTTCCCAACGTTGGGTCGACCAATGATAGCAATTCGGAGTTCATCATCGAGAGGGGTGATGTCAATCTCTTCTGGCCTCCGATGATAAGGCAATCTAATTTGAATAGCTTGGAGTAAATTTGCAACCCCTTCGCCGTGAGAAGCACTAATGGGCAAAATGGCATCAAATCCAAATCGATAAAAGGCTCCATCTGGACTTCCACCCTTCATTCCGTCAACTTTGTTGATGACAAGGAGAATGGGCTTGCCTATTTTCTGAAGCCGTTGAGCTATTTCTTCGTCAGAGGAAGTACACCCATCATGACCATCAACTAAAAAACAAATGACCTGAGCTTCCTCTAGGGCTTGATCAGCCATACGAGTGATTCCTTTGGTGATTACGTCGGCTCCTTCGAAATCTAAACCGCCTGTATCGACGCATTCAAATATTTCGGCGATCTTGCCTTCCTGACTTAAAATTTCTACAAAGCCATAACTACGATCTCTTGTCATGCCCGGTAAATCATGGACCAGGGCCTCTCGGCTTCGAGTGAGTCGATTAAAAAGTGTGGATTTGCCCACATTAGGCCGTCCACATAATGCAACAAGAGGCAGTTTCATAAGCTGATGAAGAACACCCTATAGACGCAGTAAAGTCTAGAAGTACGCTACGTCTTGAGTGTATCCATTTGGCGGGGCCGACGGGACTCGAACCCGCGACTTCCAGCGTGACAGGCTGGCACTCTAACCGACTGAGCTACGACCCCAAATTTTCAAAGTTTGAGTGGTGGGCGATGAGGGACTCGAACCCCCGACCCGCTGCATGTAAAGCAGCCGCTCTACCAACTGAGCTAACAGCCCTTATCTTAAGTTTTTTAGGCTCTCATGAGCAAGGCTACGAGTCAAATCTTAAACCCCTCATTGAGCCATTGGCTTCAAAATGATAAAATATTAAGACTTCTAAAACCCTCATCTATTGGGGTCACGAGGGCTCGATTTCCCTCACAATCGTCAACTTCAAAGAATTGCTAAATCTCGTCTTTATATTGAGGCCTCCCGTTCTGTTTATGATCACTATACTCACACTTGCATTCGTCGATATTCAGAAGGGTCCAGCTGATATATTGGCCTCCATGCCTGACCCTATGAGGCCCTATTTGTATCAAATTATTTTTGTGATGGTTCTCGTTACGATCATGTATTTTTATTTGAGCCTGTTTTTTTTCAAGCCCTTGACTCAAATGATGTCTGACAGAACCGCCGAGATTCAGAAAGGCTCTGATACCAAACAAATTGCTGCACAACAGATCGCATCCGAGCAAAAAAAATATCAAGAACAGATGAAATTCCTTCGAGCAAAAGCCTTCGAAAGAAAAAAAGAACTAACTACATTGGCGATTTCAGAAAAAGTACAACTGCTTGAGCAAGCGCAGAGAGAGGTCAGCCTACTTCGTGGGCAAGCACAAAAAGTCCTCGAGAAGGCGAGTGCAGAAGCTCGTGAGAGCCTAAAATCGGACATCCATGTTATTGCAGATGCCATGGTCAAGCGCATTCTCCTAAAGGGAAATCAGTAATGTTTTTTTTAGCGTTCGCTCCAGGAGGAATCAATTTATTTGGGTATGCGCTAACAGATGTTGCTCAGTTTGCCGTTCAGATTTTAAATTTCTCAATTTTCTTAGGCCTCTTAATCTTCTTCCTGAAAGTTCCAGCAGCTGAATTTTTTAGAAATCGACAAGAAGAACTCTGCCGTTTACTTGCACAGTCTGAAAAAGACCGCATAGATGGGGAAAAACAAATCCAAGAACTTCAAATGAAAATGCAAGGACTCCAATCAGAATTAGCTCAAGTATTGACCCAAGCTGAATTTGATGCAAACCGAGAAAAAGAAATGATCATTTCATCGGCACGAGCTGAAGCCGAAAAAATATTCGCACAATCAGAACGCGAAATTGCCGAACGGACTCAGCAAGCCCAGGAGGAAATTAAGGCTGTAGCAGCTGAACTTGCGTTAGGTCTTGCTCAAGAAAAAATCAAGCAACAACTTAAGGCCGGAGGTCAGTCCGATACCATTGATCGCGCAATAACTAATCTAGGGGATCTCCGATGAGCCTGGGTTTAGTTGCTAATCGTTATGCAAAAGCATTGCTTCAGATTGCGCTCAAGGAAGAATCTGTCACAGAAATATCCAAAGCACTTCATCGCTTCACTGAGATGAAAAACTCTCAGCCAGATCTATCCCATCTGATTGAAGTCTCTATTATTCATCCAAAGAAAAAAGCTGATATTGTGGACCTCATTCTTGCAAATAGTGAGTTTGGGACAACTTTCCGTAATTTTATTCGTGTCGTTACAGAGTCTGGCCGTTTACGCTTATTGAGCCAGATACAAACTCGTTTTAATCATCTCGTCGATGAGCGTGAGGGACGCTTAGAGGCGCAGGTTTCATCCGCCCATCCTTTAAGTGAGAGTCAAAAGGAATCCTTGATAGTACTTCTGTCGAAGCGAACAGGTAAGAAGGTTCGCTTGGCTTGGGCGCTTGACCCCCTTTTAATTGGTGGTCTCAAGATACAAGTCAATTCCACAATTATCGACGCTTCAATCGTGGGATTGTTGCATCAAATGAAGTCAAAATTACTCACTCAATCGTAAGAAGCTATAGGAGAATTTATGGAAATTCGTGCTGAAGAAATTTCGCGTATTATTCGAAGTCAAATCGAAGGATTTGATACCCAAGTCGATGTAGCCGAAGTTGGGACCATTATTAGTGTTGGCGATGGAATTGCAAGAGCCTATGGTCTTGAAAAAGTTATGGCGGGAGAACTTGTTCAACTAGGCGAAGGTGATCGCTCTGTTATGGGTCTTGCCTTCAATTTAGAAGAGGATAATGTTGGAATTATTATTCTAGGAAGTTCCGATTCTGTTAAAGAAGGTGATCAAGTTAAGCGTACTAGAAAAATCATGAGCGTTCCGGTCGGTAGACAGTTCATCGGTCGTGTAGTTAATCCGTTAGGATTGCCCATCGACGGAAAGGGTCCGATCAAGGCCGACACTACGAATCCTATTGAGCGAATTGCCCCAGGTATTGTGGATCGAAAATCAGTGCACGAACCTATGCAGACTGGACTTAAAGCCATCGATTCATTGATTCCCATTGGCCGAGGCCAAAGAGAACTCATCATCGGAGATCGACAAACAGGAAAAACTGCAGTAGCCATTGATACGATCATTAACCAACGCGATACAGGAGTGATATGTATTTATGTAGCCATTGGTCAAAAGCGATCTACCGTGGCCCAAGTCGTCAAGACGCTTGAGCAGTATGATGCGATGAAACACACTATTATTATTTCGGCAACGGCCTCCGATCCAGCTCCCTTTTTATTCCTAGCCCCTATGACTGGTGCTGCAATGGGTGAATATTTTATGTGGCACGGACAAGACGGTAAACCTTCGAGCAAGACTAATGCAGGAGGACATGTCCTTTGTGTTTACGACGATTTGAGTAAACAGGCAGCCGCTTATCGAGAAATTTCACTTCTAGTTCGACGCCCACCTGGTCGCGAAGCTTATCCAGGAGATGTTTTCTATCTTCACAGTCGCTTGCTTGAGCGAGCCTGTAAGTTATCAGACGAGCGTGGAGCAGGGTCCTTGACAGCTTTACCTGTCATCGAAACCCAAGCAGGTGACGTTGCAGCTTATATTCCCACAAATGTGATTTCAATTACCGATGGACAAATTTTCTTGGAGAGCGATTTATTCAACTCTGGAATACGTCCGGCTGTCAACGTGGGTATATCTGTTTCTCGCGTGGGCGGATCGGCTCAAATCAAAGCCATGAAATCCGTTGCTGGATCAATTAAGTTAGACTTAGCTCAATATCGGGAGTTGGCTGCCTTTTCCCAATTCGGGTCCGACCTCGATAAAGCGACGTTAGCTCAGTTGAATCGTGGACAGCGCCTAGTAGAAATTCTCAAACAAGGTCAATATCAGCCTATGTCCGTCGAGAGGCAAGTCATCTCCATCTGGATGGCAACTAATGGCTATGTTGATGATGTTCCTTTACCTCATGTCCGTCGTTTCGAAAAGGAATTATTGGAGTACTTGGAAGTTAACGCTCCTGATATCCTCCGTGGCATTCGTGATTCTAAAGTGGTAAGTGACGAAGCCAAAGTAACTTTAAATGACAACGCCAAGACGTTCAAAGAAGACTTTATGTCTCAATTGGCTAGTCCGACAGGAGCCTAGTACATGGCAAGTTTTCAAGATATACGCAGACGCATTCGCTCCGTAAAAAATACGCAGCAGGTGACGAAAGCTATGAAAATGATTTCCGCTGTTAAATTGCGAAAATCCCAAGAGAGACTTTTAGCTCTTCGTCCATTTGCCCAAAAAATGAGGGAAGTATCAGGATCTATTGTGAATCGATTAAAAGGGATGAACAATCTCTCAAATCTTGAGCATCCTCTTGTACAAGCCTTTCTATTTCCTCGAGAAGAAAAATCCATTCACGTTTTGCTTGTGGCCTCTGACAAGGGTCTGTGCGGAGGATTCAATGCCAATCTTCTTAAGAAAGCCAATCAGTTTGTTGAGACACTTGGCTCTAAAAAAGTATCATTTGATGTAGCGGGAAAACGTTCAGCTGATTGGGCACGAAAACGCCAACTCAATGTAAGAGAAAACTATATACAGATTCCTCTTCAGGGTTTAGAGCGTGTGGCCGCTGAGGTCAGTCATTATGCCGCCAAGGCTTATCAAGAGGGCAAAATCGATGGGCTTTATATGATCTATAATCATTTTTATTCCGCAGTGAATCAGGAGCCTCGCGTCGTCAGACTATTTCCCATGGAACTCGAAGTTGTCTCATTCGACGAAGTCGCCCCCCTTTTAGAACCAGACCCCATCATTGCACTCGAAGCATTATTGCCTAAATTTGTGGAGACAGAAATTCTCGCAAAACTTATAGAATCCTCAGCCTCTGAGCACGGAGCGCGTATGGCAGCTATGGATAAATCAACGAATAATGCGGGCGACGTCATCAATAAACTCACGTTGACGATGAATAAAATTCGCCAAGCAAGTATTACTAATCAAATCATTGAAATCGTTTCTGGAGCAAACGCCTAATTTCTTCATCTACTTTTTGAGGTTTCCTTATGTCAAAACAACTTGTTGGTCATGTGATTGCCATTGTCGGCCCTGCCGTTGATGTTGAATTTGAAGGCCATTTACCTGAAATCATGAATGCTCTTTTGACAGATATCGTTGATCCAAGTGGACATAAGTCTACTGTGACGCTCGAAGTCCAGCAGCATTTAGGTGAGAATCGTGTTCGTTGTGTGGCCATGCAACCCACTGACGGTATGATTCGTGGTCAAGAAGTCAGAGATACCGGTAAAGCTATTTCAGTCCCTGTTGGAGACATGACTCTAGGTCGAATTATTAATGTGGTGGGTGAACCTGTCGACGAACGCGGCCCCGTAAGCGCTCAAGAAAGATGGCCCATACACCGTGAGTCCCCCAAGTATGAGGATCTCAATACCACTTCTGAAATGTTTGAAACTGGAATTAAGGTCATCGATCTATTAGAGCCCTATGCCAAAGGGGGTAAGACCGGTCTTTTTGGTGGAGCTGGCGTGGGTAAAACTGTTTTAATCATGGAACTGATTAATAACATTGCTATTAAAAAAGGTGGGTTCTCTGTTTTTGCAGGTGTTGGAGAGCGTACACGAGAAGGGAACGATCTTTGGCATGAAATGATGGATAGTGGAGTTATCGATAAAAACGATCTTTCGAAATCAAAAGTCGCCTTGGTCTACGGTCAAATGACGGAGCCTCCTGGTGCTCGCGCACGCGTTGCTTTGACAGGTCTCACGGTGGCTGAATATTTCAGAGATGTTCAAGGTAAAGATGTTCTTTTCTTCGTAGATAACATCTTTCGTTTTACGCAGGCCGGAGCTGAAGTTTCTGCACTGTTGGGCCGTATGCCAAGTGCTGTGGGATATCAACCCACTCTAGCCACGGAGATGGGTAATCTTCAAGAACGGATCACATCGACCAAAAAGGGATCAATCACGTCGATTCAGGCTGTTTATGTACCTGCGGATGATTACACCGATCCTGCCCCAGCTACAACTTTCGCTCACCTTGATGCTACGACTAATTTGAGTCGTGAAATTGCAGCTTTAGGAATTTATCCTGCCGTGGATCCGCTTGCTTCAACCTCACGCCTGCTCGACCCACGTATCCTAGGGGACGATCATTACAATACTGCCATGCGCGTTAAATCTATTCTCCAGAAGTACAAAGAATTACAAGATATCATTGCTATTTTGGGGATGGACGAACTTTCTGACGACGATAAATTAGTCGTTGCCCGTGCCCGAAAGATTCAACGCTTTTTGTCTCAACCTTTCTTCGTCGCCGAGCAATTTACTGGCATGAAGGGTAAATATGTTGAACTTGCAGAAACTATAAAAGGATTTTCAGAGATTTGTGATGGTAAATGGGATCATTTACCGGAGCAGGCTTTTTACCTTGTGGGAACCATCGAAGAAGCGGTTGAAAAAGCTCAAAAATTAGCAGTGAACACATAGAGAAAGAACGGATTTCTTGATCATGTCAACAACAACCCTCCATCTTGAAGTCATAACGCCGCAGCGCACGGTTCTGTCTGTTCAAGTGTCGGATCTCCAATTTCCCTCTCTCACCAAGGGATATTATGGAATTCTTCCCGCTCATACACCCACTATGACGCCCTTGAATAATGGAGTTATCTATTTCTCAGAAGGAAATCAAAAGCGTATGGCTACAGTTTTTGGGGGGTTTGCTGAAGTGAGACCTGATCGCGTTACGATTCTTGCGCAAGATAGCGAGACTCAAGATCAGATTAATTATGAAGAAGCTGAGGTTGAACACCAGCAAGCCCTTAAGCTACTGCAAAGTGCCTTCACTGAGGATTCCTTAAGAGAAGCGCAAGCGCGTCTTGAGCGCGCCCGCATTCGAATGGAATGTTCCGCCAAAACTCCCCCACGCTGAACAAGGTCACTACCCACCTCCTTCAAGCCCTTGTAATCTGTAGGTTATGGGCTTCGCTTTGCGCTTCATGTTTTTGGATGAATTTGATCCACTGACCAATCAACTCTACCTTCGCGTAGCGTATCACGATGGTAGAGATGGAACGATTCAGGCTGGATTTCAGATTCTCAGACAGTCCATTAAGATTAGCGATACTCTTCCACTCGAAAATTTTCAACGCGAGTTCCGACGGGTAGTAAAAAACCCCATGCCTCCCCTGTGGTTTGACTATCTTAAGTTAGTTATTCATGCCTTGGATCTCGAACTCAAGAAAATGAAAATGAATGAGAAACCTAACCTATGGTGGGTCGGTGTACAGTGTTTTCATCCTGTTGATCCAAATCGCAGCACACTTCGTTTCGAAATGTCTAGGCAGGTTGAAATCCTGAAGGAATGGATCTTTCAAATGGAAGAAGAACAAGATGAAATCCAATATATCGAATTTTTATCACGGGGTCTAATTATGGCTCCCCAAGATCCAGCCTTACTTCGTCGCATGGTTCATTATCTTAAACAAACTCATCAAATAGTAGACGCCTATGAATTGACGAAGCGCTGGCTATTGGTAAACCCTGATTCAGAGGAGGCACTTTGTACCAAAGCAGAATTACAAATTGCACTTGGTAAAATTGAAAAGGCACAAGTCTCGTTCGAGAGCCTGATGTCTCGAAATCGAATCAATGCTAAATACTATTTAGGTCTTGCCCAAACGAATTCGCTCAGGGGAAAAGACCCCATACCGTATATGGATGCAGCTACCGAACTCGATCGCACTTTTTCTGGAGAAGTGCTCAAATCAACTTTTAATTATCGACTTCATGAGCGACCTTCTAAAGGTCCCTATTATGACTATGAGAACTTACCTGATCAATTGGGTCTCAGTTCAGCAGAAATCAGTAAATTTATGTCGAGGGATCCTTTAAACTCTACTCAACCACTCCATGAAAAAGAATTAACTCAATGGATCACGGTGATGAATCGCTATCGACTTCTACCCGAGGCAATTCCTTGGAATGCACCCACTCCTAAAAAGATCGAGGGGCTAACCTCGTGAGTTCTGCATTATTATATACCTCGTTACCTCTTCCTATATTCAGAAAAGGGAAGGTCAGAGATGTTTATGATTTAGGATCTGAATTATTGATTGTCGCTACAGACCGTATTAGCGCGTTTGATTGTATTATGCCCAATGGAATTCCCAATAAAGGGAAAATCCTCACCGCCATTACCCATTTTTGGTTTGATTCCCTAACACCGTTTATGCCTCATCATGTTAGACCCATAGATTTTGATGGTCTTCCCGCATCAGTGCGTCAGCAAAAGAACAACCTTGAAGGGCGGGTTATGCGTGTGCTGAAAACAGAACCCATTCCCGTCGAATGTGTCGTGCGTGGTTATTTGGCTGGCTCAGCCTGGAAGGAATACCAAGCCTCTGGTCAGGTGGCAGGATATCAATTACCTGAGGGTCTTTTCCTTGGTTCCCGTCTGCCGGAGCCCCTATTTACGCCAGCCATTAAGGCTCAGTCGGGCCACGATGAAAACATTACTTTTGATCACATGCAAAAGATATTGGGCTCCGCTAAAGCATCTCAACTGAAAGAAAAATCTTTGATTTTATATCAACATGGCCAGGCTTTGGTTGAGGCCAAGGGTATCATACTGGCGGATACTAAATTTGAATTTGGGGAGCTTTTTAATGGAGATCTCATACTGATCGATGAAGCGCTGACCCCCGATTCTAGTCGGTACTGGTTTCAAGATCAATGGTCTCCAGGCTCTCAACCTCCTAGCCTTGATAAGCAATACCTCCGTGACTATCTCGAAAAACAAGTTACATGGAATAAAACCTCTCCCGCACCTTTTCTCCCCGATCGCATTGTGGAAGAAATTCAACGTAGATATTTTGCCCTAGCTGAAAAGTTAGACATCAAGATTAGCGTTTATTGAACAACTTCGATTGATCCGATGTCCGTTGAAACTTTAATTTTTTGGTTAGAGCCAGGGACGTTAGCAGTGAATAATCGACGTCCTTGAAAAACGAACCCCCTGTCATCGGTAAAAGACATTTTTCCTGAGACGTTTTCAAGATGCACAGATCCCGTAGCTGATCCTAACGACAGGCGAACCGGTCCATTTATCGTCTTGGGGATAGGACTTTTATGAATTCCTTGATCAACTTCCAGTTTAGTCTAAACGGACGAATTTAGAGTCCCATCGGTCATCCCTTACAATGAAGAATCTACCGGAATCTATAGCCATGAACCCTGCTCGATTGACTTTATCTTTTGTAAAGAGTGCTAGCGCAGTAGATCAAATTGGATTCTGCGAGTGTGAAATTGTCATCGTGGGTAGAAGTAACGTTGGAAAATCCTCGCTGATCAATGCGGTAGCTCAACAAAAAAATATTGCACAAACGAGTAAAACGCCGGGTCGAACAAGAAATTTAAATGTCTATCAAGCTCCCCGCGAGCGATTATTAATCGACTGTCCTGGATATGGTTTTGCGCGGGGACCGATTGAGGACAAAGATCGTTGGAATTTATTAATTGAATCTTATTTGAGTTCTCGAGCGACCATAAAAATGGTTTATTTATGCGTCGACGCCTATGTGGGTCCTACTGATCGGGATATTGATATGCAGGCTTGGCTATTCCAGAAACATATTCCTTACACCATCGTTGCTACTAAATATGATCAATTACGTCCCTCCGAACGATCGGGTAAACAAAAAAAACTTTGTGAGGTTTTATCCATCGATCTTGAAGCAGTTTTGTGGGTCAGTTCTCGTGAATCCCTTGGAATAGATCGCCTAGTTCTCGATATGCAAAAACATCTAGAACTCTGAAGAACTTCTCTTGATCTCAGCCTCTTATTGGAGGATGATTGAGTGATATTGGTCCGAGTATGCGGGCCCATTTTGTGAAAGATGGCATGAAAATTGAATTAAAGCCCCTTGGTGAAGTCTTATCAAAATCTGAACGTGAAAAAGTCATGACGAATCCAGGCTTTGGAAAAATTTTCACTGAACATATGATCATGAGTCAATATGACTCCTCTTCAGGTTGGTCTACACCAGTGCTTCAGCCTTATGGACCCCTCTCGCTAGATCCTGCTGCAAGTGTTCTTCATTATGGGCAATCCATTTTCGAGGGATTCAAGGCCTATTATCAGCAAAATGGGACTATTGCTTTGTTTCGTCCGCTCGAAAATGCTAAACGAATGAATCAAAGTGCTGCTCGCTTGGCAATGCCTTCCATTCCTGAAGATCTCTTCGTGAGCGCTGCCCAAGCCCTTGTTAGTCAAGATCGCTCATGGGTCCCTCAGATTCGAGGTGAGAGCCTATATGTAAGACCCTTAATGTTTGCTACAGAGGCAGCTTTAGGCGTTCGTCCCTCTTCAACATATCAATTTGTTTTATTTGCTTCACCTAGCGGATCCTATTTTCCTAAAGGTAAATCTTTCAATGTATGGCTTAGCGAAGATTATATTCGTGCTGCTCCAGGTGGAACAGGAGCAGCAAAATTTGCCGGAAATTATGGTGCAAGTTTGATCGGACAGAAACAAGCTATCGATAATGGATGTGATCAAGTAGTTTGGCTCGATGCCAATGAGCACCAATATTTAGAAGAAATGAGTGGGATGAACATATGCCTCGTGGAAACAAATAATAACAAGATCTGCCTAGTAACACCCAATCTTACCGGTACCATTCTTAGCGGAATTACTCGTTCAAGCTTGATGCAAATTTCTAAAGATTTAGGTTGGGATTTTTCTGAACGCACTATCTCTGTACAAGAGTGGAAAGACAAATCTATTTCTGGAGAATTCAGTGAATCATTCGCTTGTGGAACGGCTGCTGTAATCACACCAATTCGTGAGGTTAAATCAAAATCTGATTCGTGGCTTATCAATCAAGGTGAACCCGGCCCAATAGCAGTTCGACTGAGGGATTACCTTTTAGACATTCAGCATGGTGTCATACAAGATTCTTATGGATGGTTGCATCTAATCCCTTAAAAATCATCCTCTTTTCTTTTTTTTTAAATCTGTTTTACTAATCTCCCACCAATATGTTGATCTTGGAGGTATTTCGATGATGATGGGTTTAGGCATCTTATTAGGCTTCATTTTGGGGTATTTTTGGGCATCAAATCGCCTACAAAATCACGAGAAACTACAGAAGGAATTCAAACAGGTTGCAGAATCCACTCTGAAGGAACAATCTTCTGATCTCAGATTGATACAACAGCAGGAAATAAAAAGCGTACTCGATCCATTCAAGGATACGATCTCTGATTTAAGAAAGCGCTTAGATCAAATTCATACTAATGAAACAGAACAAAGAACTGCTCTTACAACGGAAATCAAATTAATGAATGATGCGCAAGTTAAAATTTCAGAGGATACCCAACTTTTAACCGAAGCCCTCAAGGGCAAGAGTGCTGTCAGAGGTGCTTGGGGTGAAAAAGTTCTTGAATCAATCTTATTAGCTTGTGGTATGCAACCAAAACTTCATTTTGAAGTGCAGGCTGAAGCTAGCAGTGACGGTAATCGAATGCGCCTAGATATCCTTCTTTTTTTGCCCGATGATCATCAATTAGTTCTGGATTCCAAGGTCACCCTACTACCTTATTTGGAGTTACTGAAATATCAGGACGAGAAGATTAAGGATGCTGAACGTATGGCTGAACTTGAAGGTGCTGTCTGCGATGGGGTCAAAACTCATGTTCAACAGCTCGCCAATAAAGACTATAGCCGACTGTATCCAGGAAAAAATATTTCTGCAGTGATCATGTTTATCCCGATTGAAGATGTCTATTTCTTGGCCTATCGTAATGGGATTGTAGAGGAAGCCTACAAGAAGAATGTAATCGTAGTTTGCCCGGGTAACATTGTTGGACTCGTTCGTATCATTATGGATTTCCATAAGAGTCAATCTCAAATCAAAAATATAAGTCATATTCTCTCTTTGGCTCAGAATGCCCTCAAAAAATTTGAGGGTTTCACTGAAGATTTCGAAGAAATTCAACAGCGCTTGACAAAGGCGTCGGAGGCCTGGGAAAGGGCTCGAACAAAACTTATAGGTCGTGGAGGCCTCGATTCTCAGCTGAAGAAAATGGACCAATTAATGGAAGGGCAACCTACTATCCAAAATACTGAAGAGCAATCCTAAGATTAGAGGTTTGCTATACATGAAATCGACAAAAAAGATTGGTAGAGCTAACGGGATTCGAACCCGTACAAGCGCCTTGAAAGGGCGCTGTCCTAACCGTTAGACGATAGCTCCATTCCGTTCTCAAAGAATACTACTGACTGGTGGGTCCGGTGGGGATCGAACCCACGACCAAGAGCTTAAAAGGCTCCTGCTCTACCGCTGAGCTACAGACCCTGAGGTATTGGTACATCAAGATTTACTAGTTTCTCCCAACTTACGGGTTCAATCAAGTAAGACTTCAAGATCTTATTCAGGATGGTTCCATGAATGAGCTCAAAATGTCCGACATAAAGAAACCCTCTCGCCGATCGGCTCCTGTACTGACGTAAGCAATAGGGCAACCCATATTGTCCTCAATAAATTTGAGGTAGGTCTGAGCCTCTTTAGGTAAATCTGACCATTGTTTACATGCGGCCGTTTTTCCCCAACCTCTGAATGTTTTTTCAATAGGGCTAACTTCTTTCCAATCGGATTCATGCCCGGGTAGATGACGAGTGAAACCTCCAGATCCATCAGAGTAGCCAAGGATGATTTTGATCTCTTCAAGTCCATCGAGTACATCAAGTTTCATAATGGCTAACCCACCAGCACCATTGATTTGAACTCCGTGTCGAACGACAGGAATATCAAACCAACCACATCGACGGGGTCGACCCGTGGTCGTTCCGAATTCCTTACCCCGAGTTCGGATTGTTTCCCCTAAGCTTCCATCTATTTCGCTAGGGAAGGGACCATCTCCTACGCGAGTGGCATAAGCCTTTGTCACTCCACATACCATGTCAATCGCATGATGCGATAGACCGGTTCCAGCGAGGAGACCACCAACAGAGCAATTGGAAGAAGTGACATACGGATATGTCCCATGATCAATATCTAATAAAGAAGCTTGTGCACCTTCAAAAAGAATTGGCGACTTTTGTTCCCAGGCATCATAAAGAAGTGTTTGCGTATTTCCAATGCATCTTTTTAAAGGGGCAACCCAAGATTGTGTCCGTTCGATTATCTCTTCAAGCGAGGGTAAAGCCGATTGTGATCCTAACCTTGCTGCTACTTCTCGGTAGCCCAATTCCATGCGTGTATGTAGGGTCTCGGGATGTAAAAAATCACCCAGTCGAACACCCATCCGAGAGCTTTTCATCTCATATGCTGGACCGATACCTCGTCCAGTTGTCCCGATACGTCCCGCGCCTCCTTCGCGCCATTGATCTAGTAGGATGTGGTGAGGAAGAATTACATGAGCCTTTTCGCTAAGCATTAGTCGCGATAGAACATCTACTCCTCGTTGCTTCAGTCGGTCTATCTCTTGATTGAAAACCTCAAGATTTAGAACTACGCCATTCGCAACTACCAAAAAACATTTTGGGTGGAGGGTTCCACTAGGAACCTGATGGAGGGCTAGGGTTTCTCCGTTAACTACAATCGTATGTCCAGCATTATTGCCCCCTTGAAAGCGGACAACATATGAGAAATTTCGACTCAGGAGATCGATAATTTTTCCCTTACCCTCATCCCCCCACTGCATACCTAGAATCACAAGGTTTTTTGAGCCTGATCTCATATAACTCCAAAATTTATAGAGTGTAATAATCGTGAGATTAGTGCCCATTAAAATTCAATAATCTCAGTCTGATTTTAGCAGGTCGTTTCGACTTAGGAGGAAGTTAGATTTTAGGGGATAATCAGGGAAGGGGGGTATGGCACATCAAGCCCACCTTTTTGGGGAAGGAGTCCTCGCTTGTTCGAGAAATTCACAGAAAAAGCAAGACGCGTAATGTTCTTTGCACGCTATGAAGCAAGTCAATTTGGCTCAGAGACAATTGCAAGCGGCCATTTACTCTTAGGTTTGATGAGGGAGAGCGAAAAAACATCAACCTATCTTCTAGAACGAATGGGTGTTCAGATCAGTTCACTAAGAGACCGATTAATTGCGGCTTTAACACCCAAGGAAATTACATCGTCAATGAATTCAAGTTCAATTGATATCCCCATGGAAGAAGAAGTTAAAAATATTCTCAAGCATGCAGCCAGTGAGAGTTCCAAACTAAATCATAAACACATCGGTGCAGAACATCTTTTATTAGGAATGCTCAAAGAAGAAGAGTCAATGGCGGCAAAACTCTTGAAGGAGTCGGGTGCAGATTTAGGTAAAGCTCGAGAAATTTTACTTGAGTCCACAAAAGAGGAGAAAAGCACTAAAAAACGCAAAGAGCACCCATTGTTATCCGAGTTCGCCCGAAATTTAAGCGAGATGGCGGAAAAGGGTATTTTTGATAATTTGGTTGGCCGAGATACAGAAATCGAAAGGATCATACAGATCCTTAGTCGACGACGAAAAAATAATCCCATTCTTCTTGGTGAAGCCGGGGTTGGTAAAACAGCAATCGTGGAAGGCCTTGCTCAAAAAATACACGAAGGTGCTGTCCCTTTTAGTCTTCAAGATAAACGAATTTTTGCCCTTGATCTTAGCCTAGTCGTAGCGGGTACGAAATATCGCGGACAGTTTGAAGAGCGACTCAAGAGCATTATTTCAGAAGCTACAAAAGATCCTACTGTAGTTCTCTTTATAGACGAGATTCATTCGCTCATTGGTACGGGAGCTGCCGAGGGAAGTCTTGATGCGGCGAATATTCTCAAGCCTGCGTTAAGCCGGGGTGAAGTTCAATGTATCGGTGCAACGACCCACAAGGAATATGCAAAATATATCGATAAGGATCGCAGTTTAGTTCGCCGTTTCCAGCCCGTTACAGTCAATCCACCCGACGAAACCGAATCTTTAACTATTTTGACTGGCATAAAAAACCGTTATGAACTTTTCCATCGAGTTCGCTATAACAACCAAGCTATCGAAGCCTCTGTATATTTATCTAATAGATATATTGCTGATCGATTTTTACCCGATAAAGCCATTGATCTCTTAGATGAAGCAGGTGCACGAGTCAAATTGAGAATGGATCAGCAACCCAACAGCGAGCAAAATCCCGAACAGGAACTGCACAAAGTTATCAATGATATGAACGATGCCGTCTTAAATCGAGATTTTGAAAAGGCTGTCTTGCTCCGTCAAAAAGAACTACAATTACGTGAAGTTATCCAAAAAGAGCGATCTTCATCAATCAAGACGGAGTATGAAAGCTTTCCAATTGTCACCGGGGAAGACATCGAAGAAGTGGTTGCTTCGTGGACCGGCGTGCCTGTAAAGGCTCTGAAAAATGAAGAAAAAAGTAATTTAGTTCATATGGAAGAGCATATTAATCAACGCGTCATCGGCCAAGAGGCAGCGGTTAGTGCAGTAGCGCGTGCTGTCCGTCGTGCCCGCACAGGTCTTAAGAATCCTAATCGACCCATGGGCTCTTTCTTATTCCTAGGACCCACAGGAGTTGGAAAAACAGAACTCGCAAAGACACTCGCTGGGTTCCTTTTTGGTGATCCTAAAAAAGTTATTAGATTTGACATGAGTGAGTTCATGGAAAAATTTGAGGTTAGCAAATTATTGGGTGCCCCTCCAGGATATGTCGGCTACGAAGAAGGGGGCCTACTGACTGATCGCGTTCGACGTAATCCTTATTCAGTGATTCTTTTCGATGAAGTTGAAAAAGCACATCCAGATTTAGTTCATATTCTTCTTCAGATTTTTGACGACGGACAGGCTACAGATGCTTTTGGCAACATTGTTGATTTTAAAAACACCATCATCATTCTTACGTCGAATATTGGTTCAAAAGAATTGATGAATGACAAAAATGTTGGATTTCTCGAAAATACATCAAAAGATTCTGCACGCCATAGCGATGTCCTCAAAGTTTTGAAGAGAACATTTCCTCCTGAATTTTTAAATCGTATTGATGAAACTGTTCTATTCAATCGCCTAGGCGAGTCAGAATTAAACCAGATTGTTCGACTCTTGATTGAAGATGTCAACACTACGCTATCTAAACATAAACTTCACATCACGCTCACACAAGATGCTGTAGATTTATTGGTTAAAAATACAGCAAAAGATCGTACATATGGCGCACGACCCCTTCGTCGGGCCATACAAAAAATGGTGGAGGATCCATTGGCTGAACTTATGCTCGGCTATGAAACAGTGCCTGCCGGAGAGGTTAATTTTGATTGCTCCGGAGACAAATTGGTCCCTATCCTAGTTGAATCTAGATCTCTAATCGGAATTAGTGAATGATCTCCAGGCTATTGAGATCAACTCTCAGGACGACTTTTGTTGTGTTGGGGTTAATAGCCAGCATTTGTTTGAAAGCCCAAGATTTAGAATCCATCGCTGTAATTGAAATTAATGGAATTTCCAAGGTATCGAGGGAAACAATTCTTTTTCGAACAGGACTCAAGATCGGAGACGAACTTAAAACGATCGATTTTACAAAAGCTCTTCAGGTTCTCTGGGAAATGAAGGCATTTGACGATATCAAAATTATGGTTCAGGACGCTACCAAGGGAAAAAAAATCGTAATTACTGTGGTAGAGCGCCCCATCATTAAAGAAGTAGATTTTAGCGGTGGAACTGAAATTGGTCTTACTTCTATCAAGGATAAGATTAAGGATAAAAAGGCTGACATACGAATTGATGCGCCCTATGATCCTGATGCTGCGCGTAAAGCTAAAAATATTATTGTGGACCTTGCCGCAGAAAAAGGCTTTAGATCTCCTGACGTCCAAATAAATCTTGAACCAATAGCGCCAGGCTTAGCGCGCCTCACTTTCGTTATCAAAGAAGGGGGTAAGAATCGTATTTATCGCATTGGATTTAAAGGCAATGAGGTCTTCACAGAGAAGCAGTTGAAATCCATTATGAAAACAAGTGAATACAATTGGCTTCTAAGCCCCTTAACTTCTAAGGATCTTCTTATTGATAAAACTATCGATGACGATATAGAGCTTTTAAAAAAAGCCTACTGGCTTAAGGGCTATAAAGACGTTTTTATTAGTAAACCAGATATTAGGATAGAGGACTTCACGACGGAAAAAAAGAAGAAAAAGAACCTCGACCTGATTAGTCAGGGTCGTTCACCCGCATATGACCTGAGGGCCACTTTGAACTTTCAGATTGTCGAAGGAATGTCTTTCTATGAAGGTGATTTTAAAATTGAAGGTAATGTGGTTTTTACCGACGATCTGTACTTTGATAAATACAATATGATTAAGCGTGATAACAAGTCAATGGTGGCTAAATTTTTCGATCTTAAACCAACGCCCTTATCTTTATCACCCAGTTATTTTGATCTAGGCTCTTTAAATGAAGCTCTCGATAAAATAAGAGAAGAATATAGTAATGCTGGATATATCTTCTTCCGCTCTGAACCCATCTTCACAACACGATTGATTGAAGGGAAAACTTTTGTTGATATCACGATTAAAGCAGAAGAGGGCGAAAAGTATACGATCAGAAATATTACTTTTGAGGGCAATCTTGAAACAAAAGATAAAGTCCTTAGGCGAGCCTTTTTGTTACGGGAAGGTGATACGTTTAGCCGAGATGGATTCAAGGATTCGATGTTGCGACTTAGTCAATTAACTTTTTTTGATATTAAGGAATCTGAACCTAAAGTAGACATCGTTCCAGATAAAAGTCAGGTCGACCTCACCATTAAAGGTGTTGAATCAGGTGTAAATGAATTCTTATTCAACGGAGGTTACGGCGAACTCTATGGATTCTCTCTCGGAGTATCTTTTGCTACCAAAAATCTTGGAGGCAACGGCGATACACTTCAAGTTCAAGTGAATACTGGGGAGTTCAATAAATCTGCGAGTTTAGGATTAAGCCAACCCTTTATCGCCGATCTTCCATATAGTTTACAAACGAGTATCTTTAGTAACAGTACAGATTATGATGCCTCTCGAGTGGGTAAATCCAACGCTTATTCACAATCTACTAAGGGCGTTGCAATTGGGACTGGTGCCCGTTTAAGTAACTTCTTTAAAACCCAAACATGGGCTTACTTTACCGAATTATCTATAGGCTATTCTTGGCGTGTTGTTGCAATTGATGGAGGTCAAAATTATTATTTTCGAAATGCCAATGATGAATTAACCTCCGATGTAAATATAACCCTCGGTTACGATACTGTGGATAATCGTTTTAAGCCTACACAAGGCACAAGGCTTTCTTACTCATATGCCTACGGGGGATGGCAGTTCGGAGGCGATCGAGGTAGCCAGAGAAGTAGCTTCGAATTGGCTCAATTTGTTAGTATTGGTGAAAGAAATATATTTGGCGTAAATGTTTCCTATAGCTATATTCAAGATTTGAGTAAAAAGGGATTATTACTTTTCAACTTCTTTCGACCCGGCGGAGAAAATTCAATACGTGGTTACCGATTCGGGCAGGTTGGTTCTCTCGAGTTCGATCCCAATGGGTTCCCCGTCATAGTAGGTGGTAATAAACAATTTATTTCTAATTTTGAATATCAATTTAAGATTGCAGATGCATTTAGATTTGTACTCTTCTATGATGCGGGAAATGCATGGGGACCAGGAAAGAAAGTATTCTCAGAGGCATTACGACAATCATATGGAGCAGAACTGAGATTTTTCCTACCCATTAGTCCAGCCCCTATGCGATTGATATGGTCATCTAAATTGAACCCCTATGGCTTTGATATATATGGTAAAAATGACTTTCAGTTCTCTATCGGAAGCACCTTTTAGACTTTTTATGTAAAATTACCATTTATTGTATAAAATGGAGAACTATTATTTAGGAGATTTATGAAATTCAAAACCATGTTACTCGTTGCCTTTTTGTCGGCGATTTCGATCGCCCAAGATGTGACATCCGATGCAAATCCTCGTCTTGCCATGTTCATTCCGCAACAGGTCTTGCAGTCAACTACTCGAGGCAAGAAATTACTTTCCGAATTCCAGGTAGTCGAAAAAAACTGGTCTGACAAACTAGATGCGAAGCAGAAAGAGGGCCTTGATCTCCAGAAACAATTAAGTTCAGCTTCAGTTGATGATGCTGCAAAAGAAAAAATTAATCGACAATTGCGTGATATCGAGTTTGATTTCAAAAAAATGCAGGAAGATGCACAGAGCGAAGTTGGTAAAGCTCAACAAAAAATACAAGTTCAATTTAATAATGAAATAACACCAATTGTTGAAACCGTAGCTAAGGAGCGAAAACTTCAAATGGTTCTCAATTACCAACAGGGGCTCTATACTATTTTTGATTCGGCATGGGGCCTAGACTTCACCAATGAAGTATCTAAGCGCTATGATGCCCCTACTTCTGTGGATAAACCAGCTGCTACTAAGGTAATACCAGCGCCTGCTAAGAAAAAATAATTAATCTTTGTTGATATTCTATAAAAAAGGCTCCTACAGGGAGCCTTTTTTATAGAATCATCTCCTAAATCTAATCTTTTCCTGTAGAGCCGTAGCCTTGAATCCCCCGGCGTGTTCCACTCAGGGCCTCCGCTGAAGACACTGGATTCCATTGAATAATATTGAGCGAGGCAATTACCAATTGTGCGATACGGTCACCTCTTTCGATTTTGAAGGCCTCTTGACCATGATGCACGAGAAGGACTTGAATCTCACCGCGATAATCTGCATCGATTGTTCCTGGTGCGTTCAAAACGGTGACACCGTACTTCAAAGCTAATCCAGAGCGGGGTCTAACTTGTCCCTCATAGCCCGCAGGTATCGCCATAATGAAACCCGAGGGGATTAATCGACGTTCGCCCGGATTTATGATTACCGGACATCCTTCCTGTATGGCAGCTCTCAAATCGAACCCTGCAGCAAGAGAACTACCTTGCTGAGGGAGGGGTAGGCCCTCGCCATGGGGTAATTGAAAAATCGAAATAGATAGGGTCATAAATTCCTTATTAGTTGTCCACATGCAGCCTGAATGTCTCGACCTCTTGATTTTCTCACAGTCACAAAACATCCGAGATCTCTTAAATTACGACTGAAGCTTTGTAGGCTCTCATCTGTCGGTTGTTTCTGATCACTCGCCTCATGTTCATTCATGGGAATCAAATTGACATTATGCCGATGTCTCAAATCACCTAGCCATTCACATAAACGCTTCGCATCCTCATAATTATCATTAATTCCGCTCATTAAAACATACTCGAATGTGAGTTTTTCATTGGGTTTAAGGACCCATCTATCTAGTGCTTGCCTCAGTCGAGACAAATTATAAACTCGATTAATAGGCATGGATGCTGATCGCATTTCGTCAGTTGTGGCATTGAGCGAAATGGCCAATAAAGGCCTAGGTGTCATTTCGGCGAGTCGCTCGATACCTGAGACTAGACCACTCGTTGAAACAGTAATACGTTTGGAACTGATATTCAAACCCAAAGGATTGGATAAAATATGAATAGCTTTGTGCACATGGTCTAAATTGTGGAGTGGTTCTCCCATTCCCATAAAAACGAGCGTTAGATGGTCGGGGGCCTTGGGTCCTAGCGTTTTCATAAGCAGTGATACCTGCGTAACAATTTCCCCACTCTCCAAATTCCGCTTGATCCCCATTGCTCCTGTCGCACAAAAAGTACAACCCATCGCACAACCTACTTGGCTTGATATACACAGAGTAACCCTCGAAGTTCTCACCTCTCGAGGCATATGTACGACCTCAATATGTTCTCCGTCAACTAATTTGAGAATACATTTAGAAGAGCCATCCTCTGAATTGAAAATTTGGGTGACTATCGGAAGAGATAAGTCGGTATGAATCTCTAGCCAATTTCGTACTTCTTTAGATAAAAAAGGGTGGTTGTCTATCCATAACCATTGTCGTTGAAGTTGACTGAAGACATGTTCAGGACGACCTGGACAACCGAGTAATTCGAAATCTTTTGGCATTAACCCAAAAGCACTAGGTTTCGCTTTTCGTTCCGGTGCAGGTTGATCCCAGGCAAAAGTCACTTGCTACCCAAAACAACTTCAACCTGCCGAATTCGAACAGGATATTCAGGAACGTTTTGCATTCCCCTTCTCCATTCAACACGAACTTTACTGATACGATCCACGATCTCCATACCTCCGACTACTCGACCAAAAGCGCAGTAGCCTATTCCTTCATCTGAAGAGTCCTTGTAGTCTAGTCGCGTATTGTCGGCAGTATTGATATAGAATTGGGAATTTGCACTATCAGGAGATGCATCTCGAGCCATTGCAATTGTCCCCCGGATATTTTTCAGACCACCCTTAAAAGACTGCCCAGATTCATTAATAATAGGGTCATGAGTTGGCTTCTCGGTTAGATCTTCTAGATGTCCACCACCTTGAATTACAAATCCTTCCACAACACGATGAAAAATAGTTCCTACAAAATGACCCTCTTGAACATATCGAAGGAAATTGGCAACCGTCTTGGGAGCCAAGGTGGGTTCAAGCTCAACAATCATAGATCCATAGTTGGTTACAATCTTGACCTGGGGTTTGGATTGACTCCATAGAAGAGCGGCTGAAAAGAGAATAGTTGTTAGTAGTTTTAGTTTGCTCATCTTCGTCCTTATCTTGTTCGTACCCTCTATTTTGCCCTAAATTTAAGTCCTGAAACCCCCCGAAACCATTGAGGATGAGAACATAAGAACATGACGGCCTTTTATATTAAAAGTTTCTTATTTATTCTTGGGTCATGTTTGGGTTCATTTTGTAATGTTCTCATTCACCGATCAACGTCTGAAAACCCTAAGGATCAATCAATTTTGGGTCGCAGTCGATGTCCCCATTGTGGTTACTTCATTAATCCCAAGGATCTCATTCCTTTAATAAGCTTTTTAATTTTGCGAGGACGATGTCGATCATGTGGCCACACCCTTACAGGACGATACTGGATCGTAGAACTTATTCTTGGATTAGTGTCTATGCAGTTATATCCCCTGGTGTTATTTGGTGACGCCATAGGGTTTGTTCTGTGGATGACTCTATCAATGGGTTTGGTAACACTCTTTTTTACTGATTACGAGAAGGGTTTATTACCCGATATGATTCAGATACCTCTATTCCTATTTTTTTGGATTGGAACCGCCTGGATCGACCCTTACCCGTTTTCCAGAATGTCAACTGGATTGATATCGGCTGTCCTAGGTTGGTGTTTAATATGGTTTTTAAGCAGACTTTATTTCATATTCAGACATCAAGAAGGTTTTGGCGGAGGGGATGGGAAAATGTTGGCCTGGATCGGTGTTTTTTATGAATGGAGATCGATGCTCGGCATTTTTTTTCTAGCCACTATCCTAGGAACCTTATGGGGGATTCTTCTCAAGATTCAAAGAAAAGGCCCTTGGAATATGGAATTACCATTCGGATCCCTCTTGGCCGTATCTGCAGCAATTATGGCACTTTGGGGTGATCGCTTGGGGCGCTTCTATCTAGAAAGCGTTATTTCTTAGGCTCAGATTCTTGGGATAGTTCCATTAATACACCGCCTGTTTCTGAGGGGTGTATAAAAGCGACCCAGCAATCCTGAGCTCCTTTTCGAGGCTGTTCATCGATCAAACGCACACCTTTGCTTTTAAGATGAGCGAGCGCTTCATGGATATTGTCTACCTCGAGACAGATGTGATGTATCCCCTGTCCTCTTTTTGAAATAAATTTCCCGATTGGGCCCTCGGGATCTGTGCTTTCTAAAAATTCGAGATGGGATTCGCCAGCAGAATAAAAAGCAGTTTTAACTTTTTGGTCCTCAACGAGCTCCTGATGCGTTGGTGTTTGATCAAATAGATTGGCCATTCTCGCCATCGCCTCACCAAGATCTTTAGAAGCAATTCCAATGTGATTAATACGTACAAATTTCATAACGTGAATTCTTTCATTAATGGGTTAATAATATTTTCTCACAAGTTCTATGAAGTGCTTTTAACAGTATTGAAATATCGCTCTCGGTCATTGAGCAAAAAGCAATTCTTAGATAGTGTTCTTTGTGACTGACTACGCCGACACTCTCATCTTGAATTAATTGTTGGCGCACTTTTTCAGCTTGAAGGCCCGATTTGAGCCTGAGAAGACAGAAGCAACCTGAATTGAAAGGTAAAGCTGTCCAAAATGGGGATTCTTTACTTAGGCCCTCTTGTAATAAATAATAACGTTTCTCTAAGATAGATTTGAGATTCCGAAAAGAGGACTCATGGCGAGGATCTAACAATTCTTCCTCTGAGAGGTACTGACTTATACCCACCGGAGAGCCGACACTACCTCGGATAAGACCACAAATCTTTTCATTTAAATATTGACCAATCGTTCCTGAAAATCCCAACGATAAAAATCCTACTCGTCCACCAAAGAAACTTAATTCCTTGGTAACACCATCAGCCTTCAATGCTATTAAATTTGGATGACGATCTATTAATTCATAAAATAGACTTTGTGATGTAGCCGTGGGTTCGAATACTAAACCATGATAGGCGTCATCGCAATACACTACTACGATTCTATGAGCCGCTTCCGATACAAGAATTTCAGAGATTTGTTTGATTTCGCTTAGTGTTGGTGAGAATCCAGTTGGGTTATTCGGAAAATTTAGCAGAACGTGGACTTTGCCAGTAACTTGGCCAATGGCCTGCTGTAAACCCCTGATGTTGAAAGATGATCCTTCATAAAAAGGGTAGTGAATCATGCGTGCTTCATGGCGAACCTCAAAAATTTGATCGTAATTGTCCCAATAAAGATCTGGGACCACTAATGTATCGCCAGGTTCAAAAAAAAGATCGGTAGCCATGGATATTGCATGGCATATCCCTAAACTTACCGCAGGAAGGGAGAGGGCCGAAAAGCGATCATCCTCGGCAACTAATTTTTTTTTCCAAAGGGTACGACATCGATCTCGACCTTGAATAGGCGAGTAAAGAAAGGCTTCTTTCGCAGGAAGCCCTTTTAAAAGATCTGCTAACCGATCGAGAGGCAAAGGTTGCCCCTTGCCGTCAGTAATTTGCCCTATAGTGGCATTGACTTTACACCCAGAAGCTTGTTGGGCTTGAAAAGGGATCCCCTTCGGGGCGTAAACGCGACGGCCGAAAGAAGATAAAGCACTGCCTAATTGAGGATGTTCTTGATCGATCAGTTGATTCAATAACTGTGCTTCAGGGTGAATAGCCATAGTTTAAGTGTAACGAATCCCCTTGGTCCTTTAATTTACTACGCCGTCAGACGGATTAAGATAGTCTAATTCAAGGAAACCCTGGGTCTTTATGATTTCACATCCTTCTCAAGATATTTTATGGGTGGGCTTTCAAGGTCAAACTCTTGAACAAGTTGCAGATCACATACAACCCGGCGCTCTAATTCTCTTTGGACGTAATTTAAATCCCGACCCGATAAATGGACCTAATCAATGTTTTCAAATGCTCCAAGGCCTAAAAAATCGCTGGGGACAACATGCGCCATTGCCGATCGCCATTGACCAAGAAGGCGGCGCTGTTTCTCGACTTCGCCCATGGGTCGGAGAAACCCCATCGTTCAGAAAAATATTTCAATCAGGAGGAGTTGATGCTTGTTACGAATGGGGTTCACTATGGGGTGAAGGTTGTTCGCTGCTAGGTATAAATATTGATTTTGCTCCAGTTGCAGATCGCTGGGATGGACATACGGGTACAGGAATGGGCGATCGCTGTGTCAGCCAAAATCCGCAAGAGGTCATCGTAGCGGTTGATGCTTATCTTTGTGGCATGGAATCTCATAAAGTTCAAGGATGTCTCAAACATTTTCCTGGCCTTGGCGGGACACTCGTTGATAGCCACAAGGGACTCCCAAGCATTGAAGATGATGAAACCCTTACACTTAATGCTATTCCCTTCCAAAAACTATCTCAGGCTAATCGTTTGGTGATGGTCGCGCACTTGAAAACCCCCGACAGTACCCCACTACCTTTATCCATGCATCCCTCTGGCGCTCATAAGAACAAATATGGAGTGCAGGGAATTTTTCTCCCGGATGATCTCGAAATGGGAGGTTGTCAAATGTGGTCCTGGGAAGATCGAATCACGTACTGCCTCAAGGCAGGCCATGATTGGATGCTAGTATGTCAAACCGACTCCGGGGTAGAGCAATGTGCCGATACCCTTGAATCCCTTCCAGAAACACTATGGTCTCCCGCTCGTGAACGCGCATGGGCTTATCGGAGAACTCTATCTGATTTAGGCGGAACAACTTTCAACGCTAGCGGCTGGAAAGATTGGACACAGCGTGTTCAAGTGACAGCTAGAAAGTTTTGAAATTTATTTTAGGGCTTTCTTGAGGGCACTAACTCTATCTGTTTTTTCCCATGTGAAACCCCTGCGTCCAAAATGTCCGTAATTAACAGTTGATCGGTAGATGGGTTTTCTAAGATCGAGAGCTTCAATCATCGCCATAGGTGTACACCCGAAAACTTTTCTAACTGCAGCCGAAATTTCGCCATCCGCTATGATGCCTGAACCGAAAGTATCTATGCGAATAGAAACCGGTTCGGCTACGCCAATAGCATACGCCAATTGGACTTCGCAACGATCTGCCCATTTAGCCGCCACAACATTCTTGGCAATATAGCGAGCCATGTATGCCGCAGAACGATCGACTTTGCTGGGATCTTTTCCGCTAAAAGCTCCTCCCCCATGACGACCGGCACCACCATAACTATCCACAATAATTTTTCGCCCAGTCAGCCCTGTATCTCCCATGGGTCCCCCAATGAGAAAGCGACCTGTTGGATTGATATGAAATTTAGTTTTGGAATCAATTAAGTTTTTAGGTAGAGTTTTCAAAATAATCTCTTTGATAATGGCACGACGTAAATCTGGGGTTTTAATCTCATCCGTATGTTGGGCAGAAATGACTACCGTGTCGATTCGCACAACTTTGTTTCCCTCATATTCAACAGTGACCTGACTCTTTCCATCTGGAAGCAGCCAAGGAAGTTTATTCTTTTTTCTAATTAATGAAAGCGCTTGGGTAAGTTGATGAGCGTAATAGATCGCTGCAGGCATAAGCTCCGGAGTTTCATTGGTGGCATAACCAAACATCAGTCCTTGATCACCTGCTCCCCCTGTATTAACACCCATGGCAATATCGGGGCTTTGGCGGTCTAAGGTCACCATGATCCCACATGTGTTTGCATCAAAACCTTTACGACTGTCGTTATACCCGATGTCATTAATCACTTTTCGAACTAATTCGTTGACGGGTATATAAGCTTTCGTCGTAATCTCACCCGAAACCACAACGAGCCCCGTCGTGATCAGCGTTTCGCACGCAACACGTGACATGGGATCTTGTTCAAGGGCAGCATCTAAAACAGCATCAGAAATTTGATCCGCAATTTTGTCAGGGTGACCTTCCGTAACACTTTCAGAGGTAAATAAGTAACGTTCTTTTTTCATATACTCCACGTTTTTGGTTGATCCAACGTATGGAAGCTCAACGAGATTCAACCACCGCGGCTCTTGCTCGGTTGGCAGCCTCTAAGTTTTAGAGGTCATTTTCATACATCTTTCATCTTACTACCTACGGACAGCATGACCCCGTCTAACGACCATAGAAATCCTGTGAATGCCCCTAAAAGAGTGCAGATTCACAGACATTTAAACTGAGGACTTAAGAGTAATTAGAGGGTAGATTTCCAACAAATGAAAGAAAACCTTAAATTTCATTGAAAAACCCCGTTTTATCGGCCTAACCTAAAGTGGTTAATAATACTTTCTTTGGAACAAAGGTGTAATATTGTCTTAATCTAAACTTCACATCTACAAGGAGTTCTTCATGCGTGCTTTTTATCGTTTGTCCTTCCTCGGTTTATCTCTAGGCTTTCTAATCAGTTGTGGTTCAGGTTCAGGAACGGGTAACGTGACCCTTGGTCTCGCATCTGATCCTGCCCCCATTGAATCGGATAACTCTGCAGCCTTTGATCCCTCTACTGGTAACATTCCTCTCCCTAATATTTTAGCCACGGCAAGCGCTACCTCAGCAGTTGCAGTTGCTGCGGGCGTTCCCCTAGATCCTTCGAGAGCCCTTAACTTTATTGCTCAAAGGGAAATGGGTGGAACGGAACAGGGTTTAACCGGAATTACTTCCACGCATGCCGTGTCAGGTTTGAATGCCCCTATCTTAGTTTCGTTTGGTAAAGCAATTGTTCCTTCAACTTTTAATGCAACGACGGTCAAAGTCTTTCAACTGACACCTGATACTAGTGGTCTTGAAAATAATCCCCTAGGCTTTGCGAACATCTCTGCCAGCTTTACGTATGAGTTGGATTCGACCAATAAAATCGGGTCTATTTTCCCTAATTTTCCCCTTCAACCGGGTACGCGGTATCTCTATGTTCTGACGAATGGTCTAAAAGACGCCGCCTCTAGCTTACCGGTTTCTTCCTCCTATTATTTTCGTCAACTCAAATCTACGACTAGTTTGGCTGGAACTCATCTCAACTCCCTTGAGGCCATTCGTGGCGATCAGCTAGCCGCTCCTGGTGCTATTGCTCTTCGTGGCTATGCCAGCGTGATGAACGATCTAATCGCAGCAAGTTCAACTACCGGTATTACCTCAAGGCAGCAAATTGCTTTAATGGGACGCTTCATCACCACAGGGGCAGGATATATCCGCACTGATCGAACGGCATCTTCTTCGGTTGCTCCAGTAGAGTTTTTACTCCGCGCATGGGCGAATGGCGCTGCCTTCACCAATTCAGCTACTGTGACTGCCGTTTACACTAAAGGATCGGCAACGACTAGTGTCAATGCTTACTGGGCTGCACTTGGGCTAACCGGTCTTCCCAATACACACATTAAACGAATTATCACCGGAACGTTCAACAGTGGATTACTTCACGTAGATATTGCCTCTCTTGATGCCCTCCGAGCTGCAAGTTCATCTTCAATTACAGCCACGGGCTCTGTTCCCGCAACCCTATGGAGCCCCGCTTCGGGAGTTCGTCAAGTCTTTAGATCCGGAAATAATTTTGCTGGTTTTTATCATGTTCCTAATTTAGTTCCCTTCATTTACATGGAACCGGACTCTGCCACGACTGGTTCGAGCACTCCTTCAGAATGGCCACTAGCTATTTTTCAGCACGGGATCGGTGGTCAAAAAGAACAAGTCGCAACCCTAGCCAATGCCCTAATGTGGAGTGGTCGTGGGGTAATTGCCATTGATCAACCGCTTCATGGAGCCTTGGCTGCACCAGGAAGAAGCGCATCTGTTTGGTCAAATGATTTTCTAGCAGTAGGCGCTCCTTTAGCAGCCCGTACGAGCGTCGAAAATTCAGCTCTCAACACTTACCGCTTAATCGCCTCTCTCTCTGCAATTAATACGGCCATCACCTCTGGCAATAAAGATGCCCCGTTCAGTACAACCAATGTCGGATATATTGGCATGTCGTTGGGCGGTATTACGGGAATTTACACCATGGCGGGCATGCCTTATCCAGGACTTCCCCTTGGAACCATGAAGGCAGCACTTTCGGTTCCTGGAGGACGCTTGGGTTATCTGATTAGAGATAGCGTGTCCTTTGGACCTATTGTCGATACACAACTTGCTGCCGTGGGCATTCTCAAGGGATCACTCACCTGGCACCAATTCTATTGGGGCACTCAAACAGTTGCCGACACGGTTGATCCAGCTTCAGTGACTTCACCTCTAGCCGCAGGGCAACCGTCTCGACTCAGCAATAGAATCTTGATTCAAGAGGTTCTTAACGATACGGTGGTTCCGAACACGGCAACCCGTTATTTAGTGAATGCCCTAGGAGGCCGAAGTATTTTGGGATTGGGTCAGAGCACAGCTACTCAAGGGGCTCTTGATGCGATTGCCCCTAACTTCAAACAGCTTTCCTATAGCGTAGGTAGTCGTATCGTATCGCCTGTAATTTATCAACGGAACTCTGCCAATACCAATGTGGCCCTTAAGACTTCCGTGGCTACCACCAACACTGATCTTTCATCAGGCACCAACATCAACACAGAAGGTTATTTCCAATTTGATCAAACAGGATCAGGCCATGGAGCGATCTTGAGCCCCACTGATCCTGCGAATGCTTTAGCCCAAAGACAGGCGGCTTGGTTCTTGGGTTACGATCTTGATGGTTTAACTAATACTAGAGCGGCCATTGATCCTGTGGGCTGGACTACGCTCCTGATTACCTCTCGAGACGGGAAGCAGCATCGTTTATCGATGCCTGATATACAAGAGTTAGGCACTTACACCCTCCCACCCATCCAAATTGGTCCCATTCAGATGCCTTGGATGACGCGTGATAGCCTCCGTTGGTACGGTAATCGATAATCCGTAGTTTCGGGTTTGTTATACAAAAGCGCCCTTTGGGCGTTTTTGTATTTACCTTAGCAAGTTGATCTTGAAAAGACTGAAACCATGAAGATTGTCGGCTTGATTGATCATCATGATTCCTTTAGTGACAACTTGGCGCGTTACTTTAAATTACTGGGCGTGACTGTGGACTTTCGTCAAAGCAGTGATCTGAATGCACTCCTTGACATACCTCCTACATGGACCCATCTCTGTGTTGGACCAGGGCCTGGCTCCCCCTTGTCGGTACCTCATTCGATTCGCATGATCGAACTGGCTTATACGCGTTTGCCTATATTGGGGGTCTGTCTAGGACATCAATGTCTCGCCCAGGTGTTTGGAGGAAAAATTATTTCATCACCCAAGATTCATCATGGAAAAACATCCATAGTAAGTAAAGTCCCCGATCCACTCTTTGAAGGGCTTCCTGGCTCTTTTCGCGTTGGGCGCTATCATTCCCTGTCCGTCGATCCTCATGTTTTTCCCAAGGATTTGAAAATTATTGCCACGGTACAGGATTCAGATGAAATCATGGCTCTGCGGCATCGAATCTTTCCATCTGTAGGTATTCAATTTCATCCTGAATCTATTCTGACGGAGTATGGATCTGTGCTACTTGAAAATTTCATTAAGAGCGAAAATCCTTGACGACTAATCTTCCTCTCAGAGAATTGGTAACCCATATTTCATCTGCCGCGAGAACGTCTTGAATAGTAAGCGAGATTTCTTGGACTAAATATGTGGAATCTTTTATTAAGAGTTCACGCTGGATCCCAGGAAGTACGCCATCAGAAAGGGGAGGTGTTTTCCATTTTTGACCAAGGCGCACGAAGAGGTTCGATCGGCCGCCTTCGGTAACAAAACCATGTTCGTTGAGAAACAGAGCATCGAAAGCGCCCCGTTGGATCGCCTGATCGGCAGCCTGATCGTAAATTTGACGATCAGTTGTTTTATGACCCAATAAGGGATTCTTAGAGGACATGCAAGGGTATCCCAATGTCGAGGCCCACATCAAGTCGACCGGACCCTCTAGAGGAGCAAGGATTTCGGAGTAGATTTCGAATTTTCCATTGGGATGAAGTTCAAGCCGCACACGAAAAGTATGAGCCGCGTCTAAGGTCTTTAAATAGATCTCTAGATCTTTTTCGATTTGGTGCGACTGGAGGGGAATACCTAGCGCACGAGCCGATCCTTCGAGGCGCCTCAGATGGGCGCTTCCAAGTTTAATCCGACCTCTTTCACAACGCATCGTCTCAATGAGGCCAACTGAACTAGGCAGATGTGTCGCAAACGAAGCTTTCAGATGGCATTCACTCCATTCTTGGTCAGATTGAGATTCAATGGTAATACCTGAGCCAACCCCGAGAGTAACTTGGTGTTCGGAATTAATTTCGAGCGTTCGAATCGCTACATTAAGATGAAAATCAGGTAGAGTTTTTTCCCCACAGGGTTTAAACCATCCGATAGATCCACAATATAAGCCGCGGGAATGCTCTTCAAAGCGATCGATCCATTCCATCGTTCTGCGTTTGGGGGCACCGGTCACTGACCCGCAGGGAAACATCGCCCGGAGAATGGATTCTAAGGACTGTTCAAGACCTAGGCGAGCGGTGATTGTTGAAGTCATTTGAGTGACCTCTCCATACGTATGAACCTTAAAAAGATCGGAGACTTCCACGGAGTCAGGGAGGGCGATACGACTTAGGTCATTACGAATCAAATCAACGATCATGACGTTCTCAGATTGATTCTTAGGATCCTGGGATAATACGGAGCCTCCCTCGCGGTCGGATGTTCCTTTCATAGGCCTGCACGTGAGTATGCCTGCATGATGTTCTATGAACGATTCAGGGGAATGAGACAAGACCCATCCTGATTCCCATTCGAGATAGGCGCTGTAGGGTCCAGGTTGGCGGTTACGCAACCTTCGATAGACTGAAAGGGGGGATCCGTAGAGAGAGCCTCTCCAAGGGAAAGTGAAATTTAATTGGTATGTCTCTCCCCGGCGGATGGCGTGGCGAATTTGATCTGCGACTTGGCAATATGTTGTCATATCAATTTGAGGTTGAAGACTCTCAAATCCCGAAGGAGGTTCGCTTGACGTTGCCTCCATTAAAAATTTTTCAATATCCCCAGAACTCCAGATCCTAATCTGAGGAAATGCCCAAGCTCGCAAGAGAACGTCATTTGAGGGATGGCGGCTTGAAAGATCCTGAAAAGCTAATCCGAGTTCATAGGGAAAAAGCCCAAGGACATGTTGGCCTTGGCTGCACGACTCTTCGATTTGAAGTAAAGCCTTTGAAATCTGATCTGCACTCCGTGCTTCCCAATAAGACGAGGGCGAATCAAAAAAATAGCCAATACCTCCCGTGTCCTCTATTAAAAAACGGGGCTGTCTCGTATATGGGGAGCTCATTTGGGATTTGATGGTCGGATAAAGATCCAACCTAGCAGTCCTGAGACTAGGGAGGTCACAAGAGCACCGGCACAAGCAGACCAAAATCCTTCAACTTCAAAACCTAATCCCCAATGATTTGCCATTTCTCCAACCCAAAGAAAAATAACCCCATTAATTAACCATGAAAGACAACCAAGGGATAGAAAAATAGGAATAAAGGCTAAAAATTTAATGAGGCGTCCGAAGGACTCATTCGCTAGCCAAAGAATCATTGCGACCTGGAATAGCTCAAGAAAGCCGGGCACTATAATGCCAGGCACCACATAGGCAGATCCTTGAAGACCCAGCGCTATAAAGATAAAACGAAGAAAAAGGTTAACCATCTAGTAACGCCAAACTAATTTACAACCGAATTGTTTAAATAATTGATCTGCAAGTTCGGGAGAATGTTTCAATCGAAACTCAGGTCCTGCCTTCACTTGAGTCTTGATACCTCCTTTACTTAGGTATTCGAAATCTATCGGAATGCTTCCCCTTTGTTTTTTGAGAAAATCAATGAGTTCTGGGAGCGGATCTCCAGGAGGAAGAGAAATAACCCCCGCGATCAAGCCTCTACCTTGAAAGGTATCAAGTTGTTCGATTTGAATGGCGCTCATTTTAATGACCGTAGTATCTTCTTCTGCGTCTTCTCCAGTGGCAAAATTAGTAATTGTTTCAACTTTGATCTCACCGGTGATTCGCACTAAATTGTCAGTTACCGCGAGATCGCGATACATATCGTAGGGTCGAGTGCGTTTACGGGTTTGGCTATCGAAATAAGAAGGGAAGAGTAAAATCTCCATTTTTCCTGTGAGGTCTTCGAGAGTCAAAATGGCCCAAGGCTCCTGTTTGTTGTTGGTCTTCGTTTGAACAAGGCTAATCATACCTGCAACGGAAACAACATCTCGGTCATGGAGGCTGCCCGAACCCGCTCTCTCCGTCAGTCGGGTAATGGGACCTTGAGTATGAATCATGACAGCATCTTGGTATTCCTCTAGAGGATGGCCTGATACGTAAAGACCAAGTGATTCACGCTCGTATTTGAGGCGTTCTCGACGTGACCACATAGGAATATCGTTCTGCAGTCGAAAACCCTCGCTCATAGTGGCCAATTCAACGTCATCAAACAGGCTAGTCATCCCCTGGAGACTTTTGGAGGCACGTGAGGCCGAGTCTAAAACAGCTGGAAGACTGGAGAGTAGAGCAGCGCGATGAGACTCTAGTGATTCGAAACAACCTGCTTTGATGAGAGACTCCCAAACTTTCTTATTGGCCTTACCTAAATCTGTGGATTGAATGGCGTGAGAAAAATCTTTAAAACCTTTTTCGCGTTGTCGAGCCTCCAAAATAGCCTTGAGTGCAGCCTCGCCTAGGCCTTTGATAGCTGCAAGTCCAAAACGTATCTGACCGGAGGGCGTAATCGAAAAATCTTTTTCAGAATCATTAATATCGGGACCCAGAATATCGATACCTTGACTTCGACAATCCTGAATATACTTCACAATATCATCAGTGCGCTCGGCTTTAGTACTGAGGAGGCCTGACATAAATTCAGTTGGATAATGAGCTTTAAGATAAGCCGTTTGATAGGCTAGCATTGCGTAGGCTGCCGAATGGCTTTTATTGAATCCATAGGCGCCAAAATGTTCCATCAAATCGAATAGCTCACCAATCTTATCTCGATTAAAGCCTTTCTCCACAGATCTCTTGAGAAAATCAAGTCTCAACTTACGCATGATGGATTTATCTTTTTTGCCCATAGCTTTGCGAAGCATATCGGCTTCGCTCATTGAAAATCCACCAATCAGATTAGCGATCTGCATAACCTGCTCTTGATAAACGATTACCCCGTAGGTGTTTCCAAGGATCCCCTGGAGTTCAGGGATCAGATATTCAATTGGCTCTTGCCCGTGGCGACGTTTTACAAAACTATCGACGACACCTCCCTCGAGTGGACCGGGTCGAAATAGAGCATTCAGGGCAATCAGATCGTCGAAGCGCGTAGGTTGAAGTTGTCTTAAGAGTGATTTCATACCGCTAGATTCAAACTGGAAAATACCATCTGTATTGGCCTCAGAGAACAACTTAAACGTCTTAGGATCTTCAAAGTTATGAAGAATGGCTTCACTCACTATTTGCCCGTGGCGACGGTCAATGTAGTTTTGGATTTTAGTGATTTGAGTTAGGGTTTCAAGTCCCAGGAAGTCCATTTTGAGTAGACCTGCTTTTTCGGCCTCATCTTTGGTGTATTGCACCATCACTTTTTTATCTTTATCAATACATAATGGAGCAAATTTAGTCAGTTCGTCCGGCGCAATGATGACCCCTGCCGCGTGTACTCCTGAATTACGAGCCAACCCCTCTAATTTTGATGAAATATCTAAGATCTTTTTAACATCGGGGTCGTTATCATAACGTTCTCTTAATTTATCAGAGCGCTCTAGGGCTTCTAGGACAGTGATGGGCTTACCAGGTTCTTGAGGTATTAATTTTGTAAGATTATTAGCCCAATTAAAATCCTTGTCATAGACGCGTGAAACATCTTTGATCACCGCCTTAGTTTTGAGTTGATTAATAGTAATGATATTAGATACACGATCCTTCCCGTATTTATCTGTAACATAGTCAATGACCTTACTGCGTCCATCACGACAAAAGTCTATATCCATATCGGGCATGGAGACACGTTCAGAATTCAGAAAGCGCTCGAAGAGTAGATCATATTCCATAGGATCAATATCAGTAATACGGAGTGCCCATGCGACGATACTTCCCGCAGCAGATCCTCGTCCGGGACCCACAGGTACAGCCATTTCTCTTGCCTTACAAATAAAATCCCACACCATAAGGAAGTAGCCTGGAAATCCAACTTTTAGAATCGTATCAATTTCGTGCTGAAGTCGTTTGCGATAGTCTGCCTCAGGATACTTTAATTTTTTGGCCTCCCATAGCGGACGACAGTCTTTAACGCGTCGCTCAAACCATTCTTTAGCCGTGGCTACAAAGTAGCTCTCGAGGGTCATTCCTGTTGGTACCGGGAAACTCGGTGTAGCCGCATTACGCTTGATTGGGAATACATCGATCTTTTTGGCAATCTCTAAGGTTTGCTCCAGAAACCCGGGGTGGTCTGGAAACATGGCCGCCATCTCGGCTGGAGTTTTCACATAGAATTGATCATTGATAAAGCGCATACGACGATCTTGGGCTTTTTGTGCCCGAGTACCGATGCAGAGAATAGTGTCATGGAGATCTGCATCTTCATGATTCAAATAGTGCGAATCATTCGTAGCGACCATTTTAATACCTAGTTTTTTAGCTAATTCTATTTGGTAGGGTATGCACTCCTGTTCCTTCTTAAATGACAAACCTTGATTTTGAATTTCCAAATAAAAATCATCCCCGAAAATTCCTCGATATTCATCCGCCACTTTGCTTGCTTGCTCAAGTCGATTCTGAAGAATGCGTGCCTGCACCTCGCCTCCCAGGCAGGCCGACATGGCAATTAGTCCTTCAGAATACTCTTTAAGAATCTCTTTATCTACGCGTGGTTTGTAATAGAATCCCTCGGTATAGCCTCGACTAACTAATTTAGATAAATTAGCGAAACCTACTGCATTTTTAGCCAGTAGAACGAGATGATACCCGGCATCTCGACTACCGCTAGGGTCAATGCAATCTTCCAATCCTTCTTCGGCAGTGCCAATATTTTTTGCATCTAATTTTTTATCGAAACGCGATCGAGGGGCAACATATACCTCACTTCCTAGGATTGGCTTAACAGCCATCACTCCGCTTGCGTCAGTCGTGTTCTCGCAAGCATCAATTAGTTTCATCATACCAAACATATTGCCGTGATCTGTGACAGCAACGGCTGGCATTCCTGATTCCTGAGTTTTCTTGACGAGATCGGGAATACGAGTGAGTCCGTCCAATAAACTATGTTCAGTATGAAGGTGAAGATGAACGAAGGACATGTGTTCATTTTCTCCTACTTTAGAGGTCGCTTTTGAAAGGACTCCCGATTCCGCTACCTTGATGCTCATGGGAATGGCGATGCCCATAAAAATGAGCAGTCCTATAGCGATTTTTATGAGGGTTTTGTGACGGTTGACCGTCTAGGTTCCACCCTTTAACACCCCGTCGGCAATATGCAATAATCTAAGTGCACTCATTAGTGCTTAAATACACCCACAAGGAGAAGTAAATGTCCGAAGAAGCTAAATGTCCTTTTGGTCACGGCTCTAGTCCAACAGGAGAAGCCCCAAAAAAACAAACCAACCGTGATTGGTGGCCTAACCAATTAGATTTGACACCACTCCATCTGCATTCGCCTAAGAAAAATCCTATGGATTCCGATTTTAATTACGCGAAAGAATTTCAAAGTTTAGATTTAAATGCAGTCATCAAGGACTTAAATATTCTAATGAAGTCATCTCAGGATTGGTGGCCCGCTGATTATGGCCACTACGGTCCTTTTTTTATACGTCTGACTTGGCACAGTGCTGGTACTTATCGTATTGCAGACGGTCGCGGCGGTGGAGGTGGTGGAACGCATCGTTATGCCCCTCTCAATAGTTGGCCAGATAACGGAAATTTAGATAAAGCTCGTCGCTTGCTTTGGCCTATTAAACAGAAATACGGTAAAAAACTCTCATGGGCAGACATCTTCATTTTATCTGGAACCATTGCTATGGAATCCATGGGATTGAAAATTTACGGTTTTGGCGGTGGACGTGAAGACGTTTGGGAGCCCGAGGATATTTATTGGGGATCTGAAAATAAATGGCTTGCTGATGAACGCTATAAGGGAGATCGGGAGTTAGATCAACCTTTAGGTGCCGTTCAAATGGGTCTCATTTATGTTAATCCCGAAGGACCTAACGGAAAACCCGATCCGCTAGCGGCAGCTCGAGATATTCGAGAAACATTTAAACGCATGGCTATGAATGACGAAGAGACAGTGGCTCTAGTTGCAGGTGGCCACACCTTCGGCAAGGCCCACGGAGCAGCTGATCCTGCTAAGTACGTCGGACCTGAACCCGAAGCAGCCCCCATTCATCAGCAAGGACTTGGATGGAAAAATAGTTTTGAATCTGGCAAGGGTGAGCACGCTATAACCAGTGGTCTTGAAGGAGCTTGGACTAAGAATCCTACCCAATGGGACAATGATTACTTCAATAATTTATTCAACTTTGAGTGGGAATTAACCAAGAGTCCCGCAGGAGCTCAGCAATGGACACCCAAGGATGCCTCGGCATTCGGAACTGTTCCGGATGCACATAATCCCAACAAGAAACATGCACCCATGATGCTGACTACCGATCTTGCGTTACGCGTGGATCCTGCTTACGAAAAAATCTCTCGTCGTTTCCATAAAAACCCCCAAGAATTTGCCGATATTTTCGCAAGGGCTTGGTACAAACTGACACACCGAGATATGGGTCCAATACAACGTTACCTTGGACCATTGGTTCCTAAGGAAGAACTCATATGGCAAGACCCCATTCCTGCTGTCAATCACCCTTTAGTTGATGCTCAAGATATTGCACAACTCAAAATTAAAATCATGGCATCAGGTCTCTCTATTTCGCAACTAGTTAAAACTGCTTGGGGTTCTGCATCCACCTTTAGAGGAACTGATAAACGTGGCGGTGCCAACGGCGGCCGAATGTGTTTAGCCCCTCAAAAGGATTGGTCGGTTAATCAACCTGCTGAATTGAGTAAGATTCTTCAAAAGCTCGAAGCCATACAAAAAGACTTCAATACTTCAGCTTCTGACGGAAAGAAGATTTCGATGGCGGACCTAATTGTTTTAGCAGGTTCAGCTGCGGTTGAAGCGGCCGCTAAGAAAGCAGGCCATGAAGTCAAAGTTTCTTTCATGGCAGGACGTATGGATGCTACTCAGGATCAGACAGATGTTGAGTCCTTTGCTGTCCTTGAACCTAAAGTAGATGGTTTCCGAAATTATGCGGCACCAGGATTTGAAGGCCATGTAGCTGAACGACTCATTGATCGAGCCAGCTTGTTGACCCTCACGCCACCAGAAATGACGGTTCTTGTGGGAGGCATGCGGGCACTCAATGCGAACTATGATCAGTCGCAACTAGGTATATTCACCCAGCAGCCTGAAACACTGACCAATGATTTCTTCATCAATCTTTTAGACATGAATACGCAATGGGAAATGTCTCATAAGAATCATGGAGTCATGGAAGGCCACGATCGTTCGACTGGACGACTCAAATGGACGGCGACTATCGTTGATCTCGTCTTCGGATCAAACTCAGAACTCCGTGCTATAGCGGAGGTTTATGCCTGCAGGGATGCCAAAGACAAATTTGTCCACGACTTCGTTGCCGCATGGGCTAAGGTTATGAACCTAGATCGTTTCGATCTTCGTCAATAATCCTTGAACCGAAAACCCCTAATTCTTGGCTGAGAGTGAGGGGTTCTGGAACTTCCTATCATGAACTCATTCAAAGGAAATAAAAGTTTTTTACCCTCAAAACGGTGCAAGGTTTGTCATCGAGAAATGGTTTGGAGAAAGTCATGGGCCAAAAATTGGGAGCAGATATTATATTGCTCTAATGCTTGTCAAAAGAAAAAATGATAATTGCAAGGTATATAACTTTATATAGCTAAGGGAATTCGAAATCTCGTAATTATTTTGGGAGACCAACTTAATTTCTATGCTCCCGCTCCTCGCGAGTTTGATCGCGAAAGAGATTTTATTTGGATGGCGGAGAGTGGGGGATTCGAACCCCCGGTCCAGGTTTACCCTGAACATTCGCTTAGCAGGCGAACCCGTTCGGCCACTCCGGCAACTCTCCTTAGGGGAATAGTTAGATTAACTTTGATGAGCCGACTCTACAAGGCCAAACCCACTGTTCTAGTGTGAAAATGCCATTCAGGCGATAAACTATTTCATTCAAGGTGGGTTGGTCGAGCGGTCTAAGGCACCGGTCTTGAAAACCGGCGACGGTTATGCCGTCCGTGAGTTCGAATCTCACACCCACCGCCAATAGATCGAGGAATCTATGTCACTTTCAATTCCAGGTAAAACGGTCTTTCAAACATGGCGAGACCATGATTTTTTTTCAGGACTATCTGTTTTTCTTGTCGCTATACCTCTGTGCTTAGGCTTAGCGATTGCCTCGGGAGCACCCCCTCAGGCAGGCCTTCTAACGGGTGTTATAGGAGGCTTCGTTGTTGCGAGCCTTAGTCGTTCGTCTTTGGCTATCTCTGGACCTGAAGCAGGTTTAGTAGCCATAACCGCGGCGGGTATTGCCACCCTTGGAAGTTTTGAATCGTTTCTTTTGTCGATCATAGCGGCTGGTCTTATTCAAATTAGTTTAGGTATTTTTAAATTAGGGTCATGGATCAATTATGTCCCTTTAACTGTTATGAAAGGCATGATTGCAGGCCTTGGCTTAATTTTAATTGGTAAACAGATTCCTGTTGCATTAGGCGCGAGCGCTTTAGTGGCCATTCAGAATCTGACCTTAGTAAATATTTCTATCCCTGCAGTCATTCTTTCTCTCTGTTGTTTTGCGTTTTATCTGATTCTAAAAAAGAAATCATCGGCGCCTCTAGGGCTTCCACTCTCGCTATGGGTAGTCTTTTTAGGATCCCTACTGTCAGTTGTTATTTTAAAGTTTTCCTCGATCTCTTCAGAAGCCATCGTAAGGGTTCAGATTCCCCCCAATATATTTTCTGGTATTAAGTTTCCCGAATGGTCACGATTGACCGAACTTAAAATTTGGCAAGTAGGAGTGCCCCTAGGGATTTTTGCATCCTTGGAAGCTTTACTATGTGTGAAAGCGATTGATAAACGCGACATATTGAATCGTAAAACACCTTTAGATCGTGAATTAGTTGCCCAGGGTGTTGGTAATATTTTCTGCGGCATTTTAGGAGCAATTCCACTTACAGCGGTCATTGTAAGAAGCGCTGTCAATGTTGATGCAGGAGCCCGTACTCGTCTTTCTTTTTTTACCGAAGGATTGCTCTTACTCCTAGCCATTTTATTATTTCCTTGGGCGCTCAACTATATTCCTCAGGCTACTTTAGCTATCGTACTTATTTTTACTGGCTATAACTTGACACTTCCCTCTATATATCGAGATCTATGGCATCAAGGATGGAAATCCTTTGCTCCTTTTGTAGCGACAGTCCTCGGAGTGCTGATAACCGGACTATTGAATGGGGTCTTGATCGGATTAATTGTTACTTTTTTGATTGAACGTAAATTTACGGCATCAAATTAAAGCTTAGGAGCCTGCTCTAAAAAAAACTGTGCCTTGAGAAGGGCTCCGGTGTGATACGGAGCGCCAATTTTAGTGAAGGTTCGCTCGATACCCTCAATCGTAGCTACCATATCCTTCGACGAAATAAAACCTAGGTGACCGATACGAATAATCTTACCTTCGAGCTCGCCTTGGCCCGAACCCACAACAAGTCTTTCCTCTTTCTTGAGAAGTTGAACGAAATCTCCTGCCTCTGGGAGTGGGAACGCGGTTACCCCATCTCCAGGATTTTGAGAGAATAATGGAATACCCCAATGGGTCAATGCTGATCGGAGAGCTTCTGCGAGAAGATGCGCATTGGATTGGAGAGTTTTGATGCCTCCCAAACTATGAATACGGTCGAGCGAACTCCCAAGAGCACCAATTAATCCGATAGCAGGAGTCCATGCGGTTACCTGCCTTTTTTGGGCTTCTACTTCTCGACGTAAATCGAAATATACACGAGGGAGATGGGGATCATCAAGTTGATTGAGGTATCGTTCCGAGAGTCCTAAAAATCCTAAGCCTGGATGAATTCCCATAGATTTCTGACTTCCCGTTATTAAGACATCAATTCCGTCTTGTATGGAAAGAGGATGGACGCCAAATCCAGTCATTGCATCAACAATAATTAGGGCTTGAGGTTGACGATATTGTATTAATTTGATTAATTCATGGGTCTGATGTCGCGTTCCCGTTGAGGATTCATTATCTTGAAAGAAAATAGCTTTTAATGAGGGCGCGTGGGATAGCAAATGATCTACTTTAGATAAGTCGAAGGTGTGTCCGTCGGGAGCTATCATTTCAAATGTACTCACTTGGTGAGCTCTGGCAAAATTCATCCATCGCTCCCCGTAACGCCCCGCATGAAAGACGGCAATGGAACTTCCCGGACCTACTGCATTGATAAACGCAGCTTCCATAGCACCCGTTCCACTCGCAGTCACAATAATGGGCCAATCTTTTGGACCCAGACCGAAGAATGGACGGAGTCGGGATTGGCAATGCACCATAAGATCTTTGAATTCGGATCCGCGATGGTGAAAATTAGCAGCTCCTTCGGCTATTAAAGATTCAGGAAGAAGAACCGCTGGCCCTGGGGTCATCAATCGAAGCTGCGTCATCTATTTAGTGTCAGATAATTTTGGAAGTCCTTCCTTAATTTTTTCTAAGGACTCTTTTTTTACCTGTTCCTCAAGGGATTTAAAAGTTTCGGGATGCTTTTGACTCCAAAACAGGATCCAGGGGGGGAGAACCTGCAGTGTGCCCGTCTTTAATCTGCGAAGATTGCTGAGGACAGTTTGGTTCATGGCATAATTTTTAGCTGACGAGGGAACCGGGTATCGGCCTATCCAAAATTCATAGTTCCATCTAGGCATTGAGAAAAAATACCTCAAAATTTCCTCGGTAGGCTTTCCTAGGGGGCTGAAAGAAGTATCGAGGGGACCCCCGGGTCGAAGACCTAATTTAAGATCCTCTCCGTAAAGATAATAAAAAATTGCCTCTCCTTCTGTCCAGTGTTGGAGAACATTAAGTGCTTCTTCCATTAAAATAGCTTGGCGTTCGGGATATGGAGGGGAAGGGCTTCGAAAATCCCAGGGGTCTCGGTGCGCTGATTCAGAAGATGCGTACCCAATCTCAGTGATCATGACCGGTTTATTAAAACGAACCTCTAAGGTTCGTGCTTTGTATAGAATCCACCACCAATGTTGATAAATCGTTTCTCGAGAGGGGAACTCTTTATCTTTACTGATGGGATCGTAGGTATTCATTCCAATGACATCGAGTGCTTCGCCAAAATCAAAAGAGTCCTGGGCGTCGAAATTAACGCTATAGGTAATTTTTCCTTTGAAAACTTCTCTCACAGATTGGATAATACGAATCCAATTTTCTTTAAATCTTTGGGAACTCTCCATCTCGGTTCCTACCGAGTACCACTCAGCCCCTTCATCTTGTGCGATTTGAGCAAAGTGCAGATTAAATTTCTCATAATTATTCCACCACGGATTCCAATCCTTAGGCTCTATATTGCCCCGCCAATATTTTTCGTTTTGAGCTTCATCACGGATATTGATTGTAGGGAAAATCATCACTCGCATACCGAGCGATCGCGCTTGACGAATGGTACGTCGTAGATTCTCATCAGTGGGGGTATTGACAGGGTGTGGTTTGATTTCTAGGCTTGAGAATTCATCCATGAAATATATAAATTGGAGACTTGCTGCCTGAACACCGAGAGACGCCATACGCCTCAGCGCTTCTCCATAATTAAATTTAGGGTCATTGGCATAAAGGCCAAGAACCATTCCTCGAGCTTGGGGTTTGTAGTTATCAATTTTTTTAAGTACTAGACACGTAGTAGTCATAACTACGAGTAGTAGCCCCAAAAGACTCAGGGTCGCAGCAAAACGTCTCATCAAATTCAGCATTTAAATTAGGGCTGACGTTGACGAATAATCTCGAGCTTTTTTTGCAATGTTGCCTCCGAATAGGTTTTTTTACGCCGGTTCATTTCTTTCAAGAATTCTTGTTCATTGAGTGCCATACCGTCAGAGGTGGGAATAAGCCCTTTTCTTATTCGTGCAGTATTGAGAAAGGGGTAGGGTTCTGTCGCTAACTCTGGACTTTTAAGGTAGTAGATATAAGTCCACCAATGGCCCGCTAAAAACCAGACCAATAGGAGTGATAATCCTTGCAATTGAAGTCGTCGCATTACTTCGGGTCGTTTTCGGATTTTTTGCCATTGCACGGCTGCCATTAGATTCACAGCTGTGATGACCACGATAAAAATTAGTGTTCCCATTGCGCCTTGAGAATACCAAGTCCACCCAGTGAGGTTTGTAACAAAGGGATAAAGTAAAACTCCAAAAATAATTTGGAGATGCAAAATATAAACCAATAGGGACTCGCGACTGACAGTATCAAGAAGTGAAAATAGTCGCAATGAAGCCCAGCGTGATTTGAAAAACCCTAGCAAGCCCCCAATCATACAGACCCAGCCTAATCGCTCCATGACGCTTGGGAGTGTTTGATTATAAAGTGCGTAAAGCTCTTGGCGTGTCCAGCCATTTAAACGTTCAATACCATCTGGATCAATGCCCCAAGTGCCCGACCAGAGCCACGTATCTTTTTGCCATTGACCCCAAAACCAAATCATTAAACCCATGCCCATCAGGGTATAGATGAAGGTGGATTCACTCCACCGTACTTGACCCTCATGGATTTCCGTTCGCTGATGGATATAAAAACCCCCCAAAGCACTCCCGAAAGCAACAAAAGAAAACCAGGGAAATAGAGGAAAGAGTGCTGTCACGCCACGATCAGGCAGCCCGTTGAAGATACCTCGAAGCGGTAGGCTGATCCATTCACCAAAGTCAGTGATCCATAAATAAGGAGAAAGCCAAGCAATTGCAATACCTAATATAAGAGCGACGAGACCAAAAAAGCCACGATGGCGAATAGACCGGGCGAGACATTGAAGAATCAGCAAGGAAAAGATCACACATTGCAACACATCAACCTTAAAAAGTTCTCTGAAAAGTTGGGGTGTACTAAGGACTGTCCATTGGGCTAACGAAAGCCCAGGCGCATGGAGAAGGTAAGCGCACAAAAGAATAAAACCATACCTTGGGATCACCTCTTTGAATGGACGAAGGGATCCATCCGGCTGAAAGGTGGAGAGTGTCATGCCGAAACCTGCACACATAAGAAAACTGGGCGCGACTAGACCATTTACAAAATTTAGCCAAGCTGGAACTACTCCGCTATACCAAACGTTTGTAACGTGAACCTCGATCATGACAACTACAGCCAGACCTCTCAATAAATCAACCCATTCTGAACGTCGGGATTGAATTCGTTCTGACCAATTGTTAACCACGGATAGCCCCCACAAAAATGAGACTCTTCAAGGTTAAGGGTGGCTTAAAAATAGGTAAATTTCAAAGCCTAAGACCTGAATAGGGCTTAGAAAGATCTTTTTCACCTTGGGTTTCTTGGACATCACTGATACATTGAGCCTATTCGTTTTCAATCCTTACGAGGAGTCATTAGAATGTATGAATTATTAGTCAAAAAAGATTTGGACCGTGTCATTCGTGAAGCCAATGACCCGAATGTTGAGAGTTCACAAGGTACACTCAAACGCCACTTGGGCGCCATCAATCTGACTATGTTAGGTATTGGAGCAATTATTGGTGCGGGTATTTTTTCGCTCACCGGAACAGCCGCAGCTAATTATGCAGGGCCCGGTATTATTTACAGCTTTATATTAGGTGGTATTCTTTGTGCCTTTGCGGGCCTTTGTTACGCAGAAATGGCAGCCATGATCCCCGTTGCGGGATCAGCTTACGCTTATTCCTACGCGACGATGGGTGAGTTTATTGCTTGGCTTATTGGTTGGGATTTAATTTTAGAATATGCATTTGGTGCCGTGACCGTAAGCATTGCATGGTCAGGTTATCTGCAATCTATTTTCCAAAAATTTGGCATACACCTTACTGATTTCGCCTTACGACTTTTTGCAGGTCCGTGGGTCGATGTAACCCTTAATGATGGCAGTATCGCTCGAGGTATTTGGAATATCCCCGCATCCTTCGTGGCCCTGGCCTTAGCGTCGGTTCTTTATCGCGGCATTCAAGAAAGTGCCAAGCTTAACAATATTATCGTCGTCATCAAAATTGCAATCGTCATCACCATCATTGTTTTGGGCTTGTCTGTCATCGACATGAACAATCTCAACGTTAACCCAAATGTTACAGGTCTCGGATCCCTTGTTCCTCCTGCAGAGAATGGTCGTTTTGGTTGGGGTAACGGCGGTGTCCTCACGGCTGCGGGTGTCGTCTTCTTTGCTTATATCGGTTTTGATGCCGTTAGCACGACCGCTCAAGAAGCTAAAAATCCCAAACGTGATATGCCGATCGGTATCTTGGCTTCTCTGTTGATTTGCACCGTCCTTTATATTTTGATCTCGATCGTTTTGACGGGTGTCGTGAATTATAAAGAACTGAATGTTGCAGCTCCCATGGCTGTTGGCATTGATAAGATCGTAGAACTCCGAAACTGGTCACCCGCCGCAGGAGCGTTTTTAAGTAATGCTGTGAAAATCGGTGCCATCTCGGGGCTCACTTCGGTCATCTTGGTGATGATGATGGGACAAACACGTATCTTCTATGCAATGAGTAAAGATGGTCTTTTGCCATGGTTTAACAATGCACATCCTAAATATGGAACTCCCCATAAGGCCACCATTCTCACTGGTCTTTTTGTGGCGATTTGTGGTGGCGTCATGCCCCTTGGACTTGTGGGGGAATTAGTTAGTATTGGTACGCTCCTAGCTTTCCTTTTGGTTTGTATTGGCGTTCCCATTCTTCGCATTACTAATCCCAATGTAGAACGTCCCTTCAAAGTACCTGCTCCTTGGGCTGTTGGATTGATTGGAGCGGGGTTCTGTGTATGGCTTATGTCAGGTCTGCCTCAGGACACTTGGATTCGACTCATGCTATGGATGGAAGCGGGCTTATTGATATACGCTTGCTACGGATGGCGTCATTCCAAAATGGCCTCCCCGCAGTCAACTGAGCGAAAATCAATCAACATGACCTTAGTAGTATTCGCCGTTGTAGTTTTCATCCCCACGATTTATTGGGCCTATCGAACCTTCTAGGGCGTAATACCCACCTTCTTCATGAATCTTGACTCAGGTAATATCCGTTTTCGTCATCGCTTTGAATATGGACTTTTCAAGGCGTTTGATGGTGTCTTGTCTGCTTTATCTTGGACCTTGATTTGGACCCTCGGCGAGACCCTCGGCCTATGTTTTTGGGCTATTGACGGACGTCATCGTCGGGTGGTCCGAAATAATCTACGATCCTCAAATCTTAAATTGACCCCTGAAAAAATAGATCAATTAACTCGGCATGCCTTTACTCATTACGGCGGATTTTTCTTGAGTTTGATTAAATTACGACACGCTTCTGAAGAAGAGCTTGAGCAATGGATTCAGGTGGATGGATTAGAGTATTTCGATGAGGCCCTGAACGAAGGTAAGGGATTTATTCAGTTAACAGGTCACTACGGTCACTGGGAAGCTATTGCCCTAGCCCAAAGTGCACATGGAAGGTCCCTGGATGTGATTGGTCGAGCTCTTGATAATCCACTACTTGAAAAAATAAGTTTAGCTTTTCGAACTCGTTTTGGTAACCGAGTCATTCTTAAGAACGGTGCTTTACGAGAATCCATTAAGGCCATTAAAGAGGGTCGTGGTGTAGGCTTCCTGCTTGATCAAGATGGATTAGGCGAAGGCATCTTCGTAAAATTTTTAGGCCAATGGGCTTCGACTCATGCGTCAGCAGGGGCTTTAGTAGCGAAATACCAGATTCCCATACTGCCGGTATTTAGTTGGATGGATCAAGGGCGAATTCATGTGCAGTTTCACCCTCTTGTTCGTCTAAGTCCGTCGGGTCATGCCGATCAAGATACCTGGGTGGCTACCCAAGTGATGACACGAATACTCGAAGAGCAAATCCATCGAGATCCCAGATGGTGGTTTTGGCTCCATAACCGCTTCAAAACTCGACCAAACCACGAAAATCCAGCCCTTTCTCCTCTTCCTCCCAAGGAGTGGTTAGAATTAAGTAAGTCTTATTAAATCGGAGCCCCTGTGGGGCTCTAACCTTTCAAGGGGGCGTTATGCCCAAACATGTATTAGCCAAGTTGGAAAGCGAACTCCGAGAGTTGAAACACGCTCTTTTGAATGAGATTCCTCTCGAAATTTCTAGGGCTGCAGGCCAAGGAGATCTTTCGGAAAATGCCGAATATGAACAAGCGCTTGCTAAACGAGATATGTACCAATTAAAAGTAGTCGCTCTCGAAAAACGTATTACAGAAATTTCATCCTTAGATACCAGCCGCTTGCCGAAAGATAAAGCAGCCTATGGCTCTGAACTTACTGTGTTAGATTTGGACACCAACGAGAAAAAAACGTATCAATTAGTTTTACCTGAAGAGCTTTCTAGTGACCATACAGGCTATCTGTCGATCTCCTCTCCCGTGGGAATGGCGCTTGTCGGTCAGGAAGAAGGAAATGAAATTCGTGTCACCATTCCGCGCGGAACTTTAACTTTAGAAATTATCAAACTCAAAACCATTCATGATCGAAAAAAATAAATTGAGCCAACTATGACCAAAACAACCAAAAGAACTCAAACTTGTTCCTTTTGTGGGAAATTAGACACTGAAGTGGCGCAGCTTCTTGCAGGACCCGAAGCTTTTATTTGTGACGAGTGTATTGAAGCGGGTCAATTACAAATCAAGATGTCCCGAACGGAAAAATCATCCACTAAGCACGAGGCAAAACTAGCCCGCCCCAAAGAAATTAAAGCGTACCTGGACGAGTACGTGATTGGTCAAGAAAGCGCTAAGAAAAGACTCTCAGTTGCGGTTTACAATCATTATAAACGTATCCTAAATCCCACAAAAGGCTCGGTCAATTCTGTTGAATTAGCCAAGTCTAATATCTTGCTCATTGGTCCTACCGGAACCGGTAAAACGCTCTTAGCTCAAACCTTAGCTCGCATTTTAGATGTTCCCTTAGCGATGGCGGATGCCACAACGCTTACGGAAGCAGGTTATGTAGGAGAAGATGTTGAGAATATTCTTACCAAACTTCTGCAAGCCGCAAACTACGATATCGACAGGGCGCAAAAGGGAATTGTTTTCATCGACGAAATTGATAAAGTGGGTCGCAAAAGTGAGAACCCATCGATCACCCGAGATGTCAGTGGAGAGGGTGTTCAGCAAGCATTACTTAAACTCGTAGAGGGCACGGTGGCTAATGTACCTCCACAAGGTGGCCGTAAACATCCTCATCAAGAATTCATTCAAGTAGATACCAGCAATATCCTTTTTATTTGTGGTGGTGCGTTTGGTGGTATTGAAGACACCATCAAACAACGTGTTCGAGCGAAAGCGGTGGGATTTGGTTCAACTCCAAGCTCTAAAGAATCCTTAGATGATTTTTTACCGCTCGTTGAGCCCGAAGATATTATCAAATTTGGTCTCATCCCTGAATTGGTCGGTCGCTTACCCGTCGTGGCTACGCTGGAAGCCTTAGATTGTGAAGCACTGGTCCGTATTCTCACCCAACCTAAAAATGCGGTCACGAAACAATTCGTAAAACTTCTGGAGATGGATGATGTCGAATTAAGTTTTGAAGAGGGAGCCCTTGAGGCGATTGCCAATCAGGCGATGGCTCGTAAGCTAGGGGCCAGAGGTCTTAGATCTCTTTTAGAACAAATTCTTTTAGATCCCATGTATGAACTCCCCTCTAAAATAAGAGAAAAAAAAGAGTCGCTACGCATTACCCGAGGACAAGTCGAAAAGGTTCTGGGTCTTCCTCCAGATTCTATTTTTGTAGCAGGCTAGACTGTGTCTCGATTACTCTCCTCTCACCTGTTTAATTTCATCGTGATGGGAACGGGCATCGCAATCATCATGGGTCTATTAACCCCCACGCAGCGCTGGGATCGTACAAAGAAAAGTATTGTTAAGTACTGGTTAGGACTCGTCGGAATCGGCTTTCTGTTAGCTTGGTTGATGTACTTTTTCCCTAGGAATCCAGTTCAGTTTTGATCTATATCTTGCGCGGTCGCACTAGGGCTGCTGCCTGCTTGGCCCTTGTTCGGGCCAACTGAATATCGGCGTCATATGCCGTTACCACACCCATGCGGCGTTTGATAAAACTCTCAGGCTTGCCGAATAATCTCACATCGGTTCCAGGAATCAGCATGGCCTGGTCGACCCCGTCAAAGATGATGGCCTTAGCATCGACCCCACCATAAATAACCGCGCTTGCACCAGGGCTTTTCAAATTGGTATTAACAGATAGACCCAAGATGGCTCGGGCATGCAGTTCAAATTCGTTTTGCCATTGAGTACACATGGTCACCATACCAGTATCGTGCGGACGTGGACTGACTTCACTGAACCATACGTGCTCGCCCTTAATGAATAGCTCCACTCCGAACAGACCCTGTCCGCCCAAGTTGTCGGTGATTACTTTGGCGATGCGCCGACTTTCTGCTAGAGCTTTGGGATGCATGGGTTGTGGCTGCCAACTTTCCACATAATCCCCAGCAACCTGAACATGACCGATGGGCTCACAAAAATGTGTCTCTACTTGACCGCTCTCGCCGAGCGCACGTACGGTCAATTGGGTGATCTCGTAGTCAAAGTCGATGAAACCCTCGATGATCACTCGGCCGTGACTGACGCGTCCGCCGGCCATCGCGCAGTCCCAAGCAGTCTTGACATCATTCGGTCCACCAATCTTACTCTGACCTTTGCCTGAGGAACTCATCACGGGCTTCACGATACAGGGATAACCGATATGGGTATCAATGGCAGTCTGAAGTTCCTCTAATGAATCACAGAATACATAGGGGCTAGTGGCCAAGCTAAGGGTTTCAGCGGCTAGGCGACGTATACCCTCTCGGTCCATGGTGAGTCGCGCAGCTCGTGCATTCGGAATGACTTTGACTACACCAGCATTCTCTAACTCTTGCAATATGGATGTGGCGATCGCCTCAATCTCAGGGACAACCAAATGTGGTTTTTCTTGTTCAATCAGCTCTTTGAGCTGGGCTGGATCGCTCATGGTGATTGTTCGTGCATGGTGGGCCACTTGTTGGCCGGGGGCGTTATTGTATCGATCAACCGCAATGGTCTCTACGCCTAGACGCTGCAATGCGATCAGCACTTCCTTGCCCAGCTCACCCGAGCCCAACAACATAACTTTGGTGGCCGAGGGAGACAAAGGTGTTCCTAGGGTGGTCATTATTGCTCCATCGATTTCTTAGGTTTCCAATTACGAGTGAGTCCCTAAGTCTATTCACTACAATTATAGGATTAAAAAAAGAGGCCCAAAGGCCTCTTTTTTGAGGAGGAAACCCGCCCGATATTAGAGGTCGAGTTCCTTGAACGCATCTCCAAGAGTTGGTTTCTTGAAGGGCTCAAGTCTTAATTTGGCATTTTCATCTTCCGCAGGAGAAGGTGTACTGCCTTCTTTCATTTGTTTAACTGAAAGTCCGATACGGTGTTCCTCGGGGTCAAGCTTCACGATCTTCATGATGAGCTCTTGGCCAACTTGGAATTCTTTATTGATATCTTGGACGGGAACGTCAGCAAGTTCGGATACATGGACAAGGCCTTCTATTCCTGAGCCGAGATCCATGAAAGCACCAAAATCTGTTAATCGGACAATAGGTGCCGTTAGAACATCTCCAACGTGATGGGAATTGAAGAAGATTTCCCATACATTAGGCTCGAGTTGTTTGACTCCAAGGCTTAAGCGTTGAGCTTCGGGGTCGAGACTAAGGACTTGAGCCGTGAGGCTGTCACCTTTTTTAACAACGTCTCCAGGATGCTTGATTTTCTTAGTCCATGAAAAATCAGAGACATGAACAAGTCCATCAATACCTTCTCCAAGCTCAACAAAGGCGCCGAATTCGGTAATGTTACGGACCGTTCCCGTAACCGACATGCCAGGTTTATATTTCTCAGCTAATTCGAGCCAAGGATTCGTCGTGATTTGTTTCATACCTAAACTGATGCGACGATTATCAAAATCGATACCAAGAATAACAGCCTCAACTTGGTCGCCTAGATTGACCATACCTTTGGCTGACTTGATCTTTTTGGTCCATGACATTTCAGAGACATGAACTAGTCCTTCAATGCCGGGCTCTAATTCCACAAAGGCACCGTAATCCGTAATCGAGACGATTTTACCTTTAACCGTGGCGTTGACTTGATAGCGATCTTGAACAGAGAGCCAAGGATCAGGAAATTTTTGTTTATAGCCAAGTGAGACACGTTCTGTTTCTTTGTCATATTTTAAGATAGCAATTTCTACTTTGTCTCCGATTTGGAACATCTCAGTAGGATTATTTAAGCGGCCCCAAGACATGTCTGTGACGTGAAGAAGTCCATCGATTCCGCCCAGATCTAAAAAGGCGCCGTAGTCCGTAATGTTCTTGACGATACCTTCTACGAGTTTGCCTTCTTCGAGAGTGAGTAGGGTCTCTCCCTTAAGAGTTGCATTGATAGTTTCCATGAAGACCTTGCGAGACAAAACGATATTACCTCGTCGTCGATTTACTTTGATGACCTTCATGTCGAATTGTTTACCGAGATACGGATCTAAATTACGAACAGGTTTAGTATCGACTTGTGATCCAGGCAAGAAAGCACGAATGCCGATATCAACACTTAGGCCCCCTTTGACTTTTTCCACAACCGTACCTGTGACGGTCATATTTTCCTTGAATGCCTTTTCAACTTCATCCCAGACTTTCATCTTTGATGCACGTTCTTTTGAAATACGAACATTGCCGTTTGCATCTTCTAGATGTTCTAAAAGCACTTCTACCACGTCGCCGATTGCAAGAACATTGGTACCGTCAGGATTATTGAATTCATCTAGATTAACGGTGCCTGTCCCTTTGTATCCGACGTCAATGATAACGTCTTTACCGCGGATATCAACCACGTGACCGGTAGCAAGTTGATCCTCGCGAAGATCCCTTGCTTCTCCCGAGAGCGCCTCAAGGAATTCGTTCGTTTCAGGGGTTTGGTCCTCAAGTAGAGAACCGTCAAGAACGGTAAGGTTACCCATCTTTTTAGGGGCCTTGCCTTTAATGGTATTGAGTAGTTTGGACATGCAGTCCACCTCTTTTTTAGTTGCCTCCCCGTTTCCATTTGGGGGGCTGGAATCCCGGCACATACTCTCCGGCAGAACTATTAGTGTGCCCACGATTACCCGAAAAACCAAGAAATAAAAGAGGCTTTATACCGTGACAACCTTTAATTCGGGGTCAATCTTTTGATTGATGAGGTTTTCAATAGCAGCCAGTGTGCCTGTAAGACTGCTTGGGCACGTTCCGCAAGCGCCTTGGTAGCGAATCAAGATTTGTTTTTCATGGCGCCCTACGACCTCAAGTCCACCTCCGTCTGAGGCAAGAGCAGGCAAAATCGTTTCATTCAGGATGGCCTGAACCTTCTGAAGAATAGGATCATTAGGGTCATAAAGATCACTAGGGATTCTTGGAGGGGCAGGGCTTTCCTGAGTATTACTTACTTGAAAAGAGCGAATAGGAGCAGCGAGTTTGGGTAAAAGATCGGTCCATGTCGTTTGATCATTTTTGGTAACGGTGATCCATTTATCCTGCATGTATACAGATAGAACATGCCCCACGTCAAATAAGCTTTTAGCGAGAGGATCTGTCTCTGCAATCTCGGCCGAGGTAAAGTTTCTAGGAAAACCCGAAGCTACGCTCTCCTTCAAAAGAAATTTCACAGCATTAGGGTTAGGGGTATATTCAATTTCTGCAATTTTTGGCATGGTTACTCCGTGGATGCAATGGATGAGCCGTTGAGAGCACTTTGGAGAGTGGCCCAAGGTAAGACAGCGCATTTCACGCGTACCGGTAAATCTTTGACGCCTTCGAAGACAACTAATTTTCCTAGTTCTCCATGTTTAGAAAGACTCCATTCACCACGAACTAGTGCTCTAAAACCGTGGATGAGTTTTAAGGCTTCCTCTACCTTCTTTCCTTTGACTGCCGTCGTCATGAGAGAGGCGCTAGAAACATCAATAGCGCAGCCGTGACCTTCGAATTGGATATCCTGGATGACTTCATCCTTAACTATGAGGGTGAGGTGGAGTTGATCCCCACAGAGCGGGTTATGACCTTCGGCTTGGTGGGTACAATCATCAATTTTTCCAAAATTACGGGGCTTTTTATTATGTTCAAGAATGACCTGTTGATAAATTTCCCGTGGATTACCCATGAAACATCTCCACTGATTTTCGAGTAGATTCAATGAGCGCATCCACATCGGCTTCGTTATTGTAATAGGCGAGCGAAGCACGCGTAGTAGCAGGAACCTTATATCGCTCCATTAAGGGTTGTGCACAATGATGTCCAGCACGGATGACAATACCTTCATGATCGAGCAATGTTCCCAAGTCGTGAGGATGAACCCCTTCTACAACAAAAGAGATCACACTAACTTTTTCCGAAGATTCACCTAGAATCCGAAGCCCAGGTATTTTTTTCAAACCTTCTGAGGCTCTCTTGAGTAATTTTTGTTCATGGGCATGGACTTCTTTAAAATCCAACTTGGATAGGTAATTAATCGCTTCGCCTAGTCCGATAGCCGCTGCGATAGGAGGAGTGCCTGCCTCAAATTTTCCAGGGGATGCCATATAGGTAGTTTTATTCCAAGACACCGAGAGGATCATATTGCCCCCACCATGCCATGGTGGCATGGCCTCAAGAAGAGCCTCTCGACCATAGAGTATCCCTATACCTGTTGGACCTGAGAGTTTGTGTCCACTGAAAACATAGAAATCTACATCGAGGTCACGGACATCGACGGGTATATGAGCTACGGCCTGAGCTCCATCAACGAGAACTGTTAAAGAAGGAATCTGTTGTTTGGCCATCGAAATAATTTGTTTGATGGGATTTATAGTGCCTAGTACGTTGCTGACGTGCGTCAGAGCTAGAAGCTTAGTTTTAGGTGATAACACTTTGGAAAGTTCTTCCAGGCAGAGCTCTCCACGATCATCGACAGGAATAATTTTTAAGCTGGCGCCAACGGATTCAGCAAGCATTTGCCAAGGAACGATATTGGCGTGATGTTCCATTTCAGTTAAACAGATCTCGTCACCTTGTTTTATGTTTTGACGCCCCCATGTTTGGGCCACAAGATTGATGGACTCCGTCGTTCCACGAGTCCAAACAATTTCCTTGGAAGAGGCCGTATTGAGAAACTTTGCGACGTTTGTTCGCGCCGCTTCGAAATGATCGGTTGCCTCTTGGCTGAGGGTCGAAACACCTCGATGAACATTAGTATGTTCGTGCATTTCATATTGACGTATGCGCTCAATAACCGATAAGGGCATCTGTCCGCTTACAGCGCTATCAAGATAATGAAGTGGTTTGTCATGAAAGGACTTATCAAGTAGAGGAAAGTCTTTTCGAATCTCACTTACTTGGTAATTCATGAGAGTTCTCCTAGGGTATGAACATGAAGTTGTTCGATCATTTCTTGCTTCAGTGTTTTTTGAAGAATCGGGACTCTGATATGTCCAAGAAGATCTGAGGCAAAGGCGAATGTAAGAAGTCCTTTAGCGCTAGATTCAGAGAACCCGCGGCTTTGTAAATAAAATAATTCATCTGGATCAAGTTGACCAATGGTAGCTCCATGTGAGCACTTCACATCATCAGCGTAGATTTCAAGCTGAGGTTTAGTATCAATGCTGGCGTGATCACCAAGTACTAAATTGCGACTTTGTTGCTGGGCGTCTGTTTGCTGAGCATTCAGTGCGACAAGAATTTGGCCATTGAAAATAGCTTTGCTACGATCCTGAACAATACATTTATGGAGTTGTCGAGATCGTGCATGAGGATGAGCGTGGTGAATAAAACTATGGGTATCGGCAAGCTGTTGGTCTTTTAATAGACATAAACCGTCCAATTCAACGGTGGACGCTTCTTCCAAGTGAATATGAGGGACATCTCGGCGAAGTCTCGAGCCCTGACCCACGGTTCGCACACCCAAGTGAGCCCCTCGCCCTATATGGGCTTGAAGGTAGGAAAAATGAAAAGATTGTGCTGAGTCGTATTGGAGGCGCTCAAGGTCTACAAGTGCCTCATTCTGAATTTTGAAACTAATTGCGGAGATAAGATGATAAGCATTTGAACCTCTAAAGCGATTAACGATTTGAACCTTAACTCCTGATTCCACAACAATGTGTAGACGAGAAAAAGCCAAACTGACCTGGTCATCAGATCCTTGTAAAATATTTTCTAAATAAATAGGATCCTTAGATTCGAAACTTTGTTGGATTCTTAATTCATACACTTCTGAAAAAAAAGCTTGGTTCATTCTGAAGAAATAATCTTGATCTAGCTTAGAACTCAATCGTTTTTTCGGATCAAGAGGACGTAAAATAATGCCCTTGGGGAGGCTGGTAGGTATCTGGAGACACCCCTGATTCCAATAAAGACGAAGGGCTGAAGGTTCAATCTGAAGCGATAAAGGAGCTCGCTGATCGGAAGGCAGAACATAGGTCACATCTCGGAGGGGACTTAAGTCAAAATATTTCCAATCTTCATCTTTAAGGGTAGGGAAGGCCATTGAGGACCAGACCTCTTGATCTTGTCGTTGAAGAGTTCGCCAAATGGGCGATGCACCAGCCTTTAATTCGACTGCAGGGAAGCGAGGAGCCAAGGATGTAACCATTAAAGGTTGATTTCCTCGAGAAGCCAATCGTAACCTTCTTTTTCGAGTCGAACAGCTAGTTCAGGGCCTCCCGATTTGATGATGCGACCTCCCTGTAATACATGAACAAAGTCAGGAGTGACATGATCAAGAAGACGTTGATAGTGGGTAATTAAAATAGTGGCGTTATCTGATCGTCTAAGTTGTGTAATGGCACTTCCTACGATTCGTAGAGCATCAATATCAAGACCAGAATCAGTTTCGTCAAGGATGGCTAGTACAGGATTAAGGACAGCCATTTGTAAAATTTCATTACGCTTCTTTTCGCCCCCCGAAAAACCTTCATTAACACTTCGATCCAGAAAGCTTTCATTCATACCTACAAGAGATGTTTTCGTATGGATGAAATCTTGAAATTCGAGAGGATCAAGTTCGTCCTGTCCTAATGCTTCAGCCCTTTTATTGTAGGCCATACGTAGGAATTGTGAATTGCTGACACCGGGGACTTCTATGGGATATTGAAATCCTAAGAACAGGCCTTGACGAGCCCGCTCATCAGCTTCCATATCAAACAAATTTTTACCTTGGAATATAGCTTCACCCTCTGTCACTTCATAGGAAGGATGACCCGCTAAGACTTTGCCAAGGGTGCTCTTTCCGGATCCATTAGGACCCATGATGGCATGGACTTCACCAGCTTTAACTTCTAGAGAAATACCTTTGAGCACTGGCGTATCTTGAACTGTAGCTGATAAATTTCTGATCGTAAGCATCTTAGTACCTTTATCCAACGCTATTTTCGAGTTTGAGACTAAGCAGTTTAGTAGCTTCCACGGCAAATTCCATGGGAAGCTCTCGGAAGACTTCTTTACAAAAACCATTAATGATCATTGAAATCGCTTCTTCTGGATTAATACCTCTTTGCTGAAGATAAAAGATCTGATCTTCTCCAATTTTGCTTGTCGTTGCTTCATGTTCAACCTTGGCTGATGTATTCTTGATTTCTAAATAGGGGAATGTACTCGCACTACAAAGAGAACCAATCAACATAGAGTCGCATTGACTAAAATTGCGAGCTCCTTTAGCCTTGGGTGAAACACGAACAAGGCCTCGATATGCATTAGAACTTTTTCCGGCTGCGATACCCTTGGAGATAATAGTACTCTTGGTGTTTTGACCCAAGTGAATCATTTTGGTACCCGTATCGGCTTGCTGAAAATGATTCGTGAGAGCTACGGAGTAGAATTCACCCACGCTCTCATCGCCTAACAGGATGCAGCTTGGGTATTTCCAAGTAATAGCTGACCCTGTCTCAACTTGTGTCCAACTAATTTTACTTTTTACACCTTTACATAAACCACGTTTTGTTACGAAGTTAAAAATACCACCCACGCCCTGTTCGTTGCCGGAATACCAATTCTGGACTGTGCTGTATTTGATATCTGCACGATCAAGAGCGACAAGTTCAACGACAGCGGCATGAAGTTGATTGGTATCGAATTGAGGGGCTGTACATCCTTCTAGGTAACTTACAGAGGCTTCCTCTTCAGCCACGATAAGCGTGCGTTCGAATTGACCACTTTCCTTATTGTTAATGCGGAAGTAAGTGGATAAATCCATTGGACACTTGACCCCCTTGGGGATAAATACGAAAGATCCATCTGTAAAGACAGCGCTGTTAAGAGCAGCGAAGAAGTTGTCACTAGGAGGAACAACGGTGCCGAGATACTTCTTGATAAGCTCGGGATGTTCTTGGACGGCTTCACTAAAGGAACAAAAAATAATTCCCTCTTTAGCAAGACGATCTTTGTATGTCGTTGTAACAGATACTGAATCAAAGACAATATCCACAGCTACGCCAGCGAGAGTAGCTTGCTCATGGATGGGAACGCCTAACTTTTCAAAAGTTCGCAAAAGCTCAGGATCTACTTCATCCATAGATGCATATTTCGCTTGTTTAGGTTTAGGAGCTGAGTAATAAACAATCTCGTTGTAGTTCGGTTTGGTGTAATGAACATGAGCCCATTTCGGCTCAGTCATCGTGAGCCAGTGTCGATAGGCTTTGAGCCGCCAAGTTAACAACCATTCAGGTTCTTTCTTTTTAGCGGAAATCAATCGGATGACGTCCTCAGAAAGACCCGCAGCGACCGATTCAGATTCAATATCCGTCACAAAGCCATACTTATATGTCTGACTTGTCAGAGTGCTCAAATCTTGGGTCATAAACAACCTATATTCATATAGCAAGTATAATTGTGGACTTTAAAAGTCCACAATTAAAAATATAGGACATACCCCTAAATACAAGGATTCCTTGATTTAAGCTTTGGAAGGGTTGCCGTTTGAAAGATCCTTCAGTAGATCTTCCATTTGGGTCTTCAAATTGAGGGCTTGTTTGTCCGAGAATTCATTAGAGTAGAACGATAGGCCCTCTCGCAGGGTTGCGATGGCTTCTTTCTTCTTACCAAGAGCTGCAAAGGCCATTCCTAACTGGAGAAAATCGAGCAATCCCGGATCCTGGTTGAGGACGGGCTCCAAAAGAGAAGGTATCTGCTCGGGATGGTTAAGGCTTAAGAGTATTTGGCAAAGTAAAGTCCTTGCTCGTGATACTTGTCCAGGAAGGGGATGTAGGTATAGATTTTTCACTTCATCAAGGTCATCTTCAGTAATTTCATCATTCATCATTAAAAATGACTTGAAGGCTAGAACCGCTTCCCAGGCCCCCGATGTTTGAGGATATTTTTGAAGATACCCTTTGAGTGCCTCAACGATTTGAACATTCTGTTTTTCTTTAATTGAGTATTCCATAGATAGGTGTAGAGCTGAAAAACATAAACGGGGATGATGTTCAGAGGAAGAAAATTTAATAGCCTTTGTTAAGCCTGAGCCAGGATTTTTCTTGAACTGAAGAAGTGTTTCGAGCCACTCAAGACGGTCACTAGAGAATTGCCTACGAGCTTTCTTTAGCAACGGTTCAGCGAGGGAATAGTTACCTTCTTCGATAAGATCTTCGGCTTCATTGAGAAGCGCTTTGGTTAGGTTGGATCCGTCGCGAGCCGATCGGAATTGGCGGTGATTTTGTGCATCTAACATGAGAAGTAGGGAACGATTATGAGGTGATTTTTCTAAAAGACCGTGAAGTATTTCATAGGACTTGGCCCGTTCATTTTGAAGCAAATAAGATTCAGCCAGTCGCTCGCGTAACATGACATCACTCGGATAGAGAGACGTTGCTTCTTGGAAAATTTCTTGTGCTCGTTCCCCATCACTGCGCGAAAGATAAATTTCCCCCAATCTCGAGAGCGTTTCGCCATCTCTCCGTCTACTCACAGCTTCTAGCGCTGCGGTGAGTGCTCCTTCTAAGTCATCCGTTTCTTCGAGCAAAGTAGCTAATTGAAGTCTAGGTTCTGCTTCATCTTGTCGTAAATCAGCAGCCATATTAAGGGCTACGATTGCCTGCTCCGGCTTCTCTCCGATTTCTAGATAAAGTTTGCCGAGTAACATCCAGCCCTCAAAGTGACGAGAGCTTAAGGTCACAACTTTTCGGGCCATACCTTCAGCCTCTTGGAGTTGAAAATCGGATTCCAAAAGTGAGGCTGTTAGAAAAAGAAGTTCGTAATTTTTGGGCTCAAGCAATAAGGCCTTTTGGAGTCGCTTACAGGCTCCATTCAAATCACTTTGCTCAAGGAATCCACTAGTTTCTAACAAGGCTCGTTTGATGAGGGCTAGATTTTTGGGACGGGTGAGAGGAACAATGCGAGTCCGATAGCGACCAAAAACTTCTCTTGCGCTAATGAGATGCAGATTATCGTCGACTAGATCTTCCCATCGATCCTTGAAAGCAAGAACATTGAGCTGTTTATGTTGTTCCATTTCTTGAACAAGAGCCAGCATTCCATTACGTAGGACAATCTCGGCACGTTCAAGCTTTCCTAATTGTTCTGAGATCGATTCTAAATAACTTTCAGCTCTGCGTAGTGTTTCTTCGGCGACAGTAATACGTTCAAGAAAGTGCTCCTCTAGATCTTCACTTTGTTCGTCAATGGACTCATCCCATCGCTCTTCACCGGTGACAATTAAAAGTTTAGTTCCACATTTACTGCAGGTTGCTCGTTCTCCACTATTCCAGGAAAGACAGCTCTGACAGAAGGAACCTGAAAGATCATTGGGCATCTCTTCATACTAAAGGATGCCCAAGATTTTATTGAAAGACTTGCTCGATAAAATTGAATTATGCACTCTTAAGTGTGCTGTCAATCTTCTCGGACAATGACTTCATCATCGGAACGAATTCTTTTGGTAAGCGTGCTGATAATTCAGTAAATAGTTTTTCATGCCCTTTAATTTCAGCGGTCCAATCATCTTTACTGATATTCATTAGTTCGTCGAAATGCAAGAGGTCGAAACCCATAATCCCTTCAAGGTTAAGATCTTCAGGGCGAGGGACAATACCCAGGACAGTGGAAACACCTTGAGCCTGTCCATGAACGCGTTCAGTAATCCATTTTAGGACACGCATATTTTCCGTATATCCTGGCCAAATGTACTTACCTTGATTATTCTTTCGAAACCAATTCACAAGAAAAATCTTAGGTGCTTTTTTAAGCTTTTTCCCTAGATTGAGCCAGTGCTGAAAATAATCACCCATGTGGTAGCCACAAAAAGGGAGCATAGCGAAAGGATCTCTTCGAACCTCGCCGATTTTTCCAGAAGCTGCGGCAGTAGTTTCAGATCCAATCGTTGCAGCGAGGTACACTCCTTCGTTCCAGCTCGATGCCTCAACGACTAGAGGAACAGAAGAAGCTCGACGTCCACCAAAAATAAAGGCATCAATAGGAACTCCGGCGGGATCTTCCCAGGCCTCATCAATACAGGGACATTGGCTAGCAGGTGTTGTAAATCGTGCGTTGGGATGTGCCGCGGGTTTGCCTAGCGTTGGGTCAAAAGATTTGCCTGTCCAATCTGTGAGGCCTTCAGGTACTTGATCAGTCATACCTTCCCACCACACATCACCATCATGCGTAAGGGCAACGTTTGTGAAAATTGAATTTTTAGTTATCGTATACATTGCATGGGGATTTGTCTTCATAGCTGTGTTGGGGGCTACACCAAAGAAACCAGCTTCAGGGTTAATCGCACGAATTTGACCTTGATCATCAATCTTGAGCCAGGCAATATCATCCCCGACAGTCGTAACCTTATAACCCTTGAATAATTCGGGTGTCTGCATCATGGCAAAGTTAGTTTTTCCACAAGCACTAGGGAAAGCAGCTGCAACATAAGTCTTTTTGTGATTAGGAGCCTCCAAACCCAAAATCAGCATATGTTCTGCGTGCCAGCCTTCGGATTTTGCCATAGTGCTTGCGATACGAAGTGCAAAACACTTTTTTCCAAGTAAGGCGTTGCCACCATACCCTGAGCCAAAACTCCAAATTTCTCGAGTTTCAGGGAAGTGACATATATATTTATTGTCAGGGTTACAAGGCCAAGGAACGTCGGCTTGGCCGGGGTTTAATGGAGCCCCGACGCTATGAAGTGCTGGAACAAAATCTCCATCTTTGAGGATATCAAAAACAGCCTTACCCATACGCGTCATAATTTTCATATTTACAACTACATAAGGTGAGTCTGTGAGTTCAATTCCGATTTGAGCAATGGGGCTTCCAAGTGGGCCCATGCTGAAGGGGACTACATACATCTTTCTTCCGCGCATGCAACCCCGGAAAAGCCCCATCAAAATAGATTTCATTTCTGAAGGATCCTTCCAATTATTATTGGGGCCTGCATCTATCGAGTCCTTAGAGCAAACATAGGTTCGATCTTCAACACGAGCTACATCACCAGGATCAGACAGGGCCAGAAAAGAATTTGGTCGTTTGGCTGGGTTTAGTCTTTTGAAAGTTTTGCTTTGCACCATTTCTTCGCAGAGACGGTTGTATTCCTCTTCGGAGCCATCACACCAATGGATGGATTCAGGCTCGCAAAGAGCAATGACCTCCTCAATCCACATAATCAATTTTGAATTTTTCATGTAGATCGGTATTTTAAGATCCATTAGGTAGGCTCCTTACCTCCGAATAGAACGGAAACTTTATTTTATCAGTTTGACCCTAAGAGATTACGGGTTGATTAAATCAATGCTGGACAGGGGATTTGTTCAATACAACTCCACATTATTCCTATCAAGTGATTTACGGTGGAACCTAATCGGTTCCCCCTTCATCCCGAATCACCATCCCGAAACCCCTACTGGTAGTGTATTTCAAAGGATGTAAAACCTTGACTGGTTTGAAGTTGGAGAAATTGATCTTTATCTTTGGTAAGGAACCAAACGAGACGACAATCTGTGAAATCATTAGGAGAGAGAAGGCACAGATTGATGTTAGAAAATTGGCTTAATATTCCCCACGCAATTCCATTAGTTTTAGTGATGTGGATGGCTGGCTTACTAGGCTCTGTGGGTCATTGTATTGGAATGTGTGGACCTATTGTGCTCAGTTTTGGTATTTCTCAAACAGAAACTAAACGTCCCAAATGGAAACAGCATCTTTTTTTTCAATTAGGTCGAGTCACAACCTATATGTTTTTAGGTGCCTGCGTCGGTAGTTTAGGATCTTTATTCCGCCTTCAAAGCGTTCAAGAAATGGCAGATTGTTGTAAGCCCGAGGGACAAGTCTTGTTATCTATGCAGGCATGGCCCTGGCAACTTTGGCTCAAATTGGCCATCGGTTTTCTCATGATGACTTTTGGAATCTTTTTAACACTAGGTCGTCGAGTGGATGCTTTGATGGAATTTCAATTACCTGAACGGCTCCAGCGTTTTTTAGGTCGCAGTATTAAATGGGCCAACTTACCCTATTTGGTAGGAATGGCGTGGGGGCTTATTCCATGTGGTTTGGTTTACATGATGTTATTAAAAAGCCTCGAGATGGGATCCTGGCAAATGGGTGCCATGGGCATGGGTGCTTTTGGTCTAGGCAATTTACCTCTACTTTTCGCACTAGGCTTTGTTTCGACCCAAATATCTCAACATTGGAAATACCGGCTTCTACGGTTCAGTGGCTTATTGATAACCGGGTTAGGAATCTTTATTTTGTATCAAGCTGTTCATTTATTAAAATTAGTTTCTGGTATTAACTAAGTTTTGAGGGGTGCCAATGTCTTCTCTTATTACTCAACTAGCAGCCGCCTTGGGGAAGGTTCCGAGTGGACTAGCAATTGCAACCTCTGCGCATAATCACAGGCGAACAGCTTTTTTGGCTTCTTGGTATCAGCAAATCAGTTTTAACCCACCCTTAGTGACTCTGTCTATCAAGCCAGGCCGCCCGATTGAACCCCTGATCGAAGAAAGTGGTTTGATTGGTCTTAACCTTCTGCGTGAAGGTGATTTTGCTAGTTTAAAAAAATATGGCAGAGGATTTGATCCTGATATTGATCCTTGGGCAGAAGACCCTTCAATTTTATTGAATACGCATTCCACGCCTTTATTCGCAGATGGGTTTGCATGGTTATTATTGAAGTACATTAAAAAAATGGATACCGGTGGCGATCACCAACTTTTCATTGGAGAGGTCATTGAGGGTCGGATACAGGGTGGGGAGGGAGATAAGCCCTATATCCATATCCGAAAAGATGGTTTGGGATATTGAGAGTGCCCACTCATCTCCTGATTGCACACTCTCCTGACTCGGATGATGCCTATATGATGGCACCCCTAGCTTTGGGCTGGATGGATCAAGATAGAGATCGACAAGAATTCACTTTTGAATTTGTGCGTCTTGATATAGAAAAGTTAAATCAGCTAAGTTTTGAAGAGCGCTTCGATGTCAGCGCTATCAGCTTCGGTGTTTATCCCCATATTCAAAATCAATACGATCTTTTAACTGCTGGATCGAGTATTCAGGAGGGAACCGGGCCCCTTATCGTCAGTCGACTATCTCTAGGCTACGATGATCTTAGTTCTCATACCGTTGCCATTCCTGGAATTCATACCAGCGCTTACCTATCGATGTGTAAATATCACCCGAATCTCAAAGTATGCGTCATGGCTTTTGATGAGATTCTTCCCTCCCTTGAGCGAGGTGAGATTGATGTAGGTTTGCTGATTCATGAGAGCCAACTCCTCTACCAAGATAAAGGGCTACATTTGGTTGCTGATCTAGGCCAATGGTGGAAACAACAATTTGACTTACCACTTCCCATGGGAGGTAATGCTATACGTCGAGCATTACCAGCAGACACTAAACAAACCTTTGCTCGCTGTATGAAGAAAAGCGTCATGATGGCTCGCGAGCGACATGATGAAAGTGTTGACTATGCTCAAGGATTTGGTCGAAACATGGATCGCGAAATGGTCAGTCGCTATGTATCGGCTTGGGTCAATGAATTCACCGTTGACCCGGGCTATCGTGGCCGTCTAGCGGTTAATCATCTATTGGATCTAGAAGCGAATTGGATTCAGGGATAATTATCATTTAGGAGTAGGTCATGAAATTCAAAGAATCGATTGGTCATGGTTTTAATAATTATGCTGAATTTGAAGGTCGCGAAACGCTAAGCACCTTTTGGTGGTGGATTCTTTTTGTTACTTTAGTTTCGGCAGTATTAGAAACAAAAGAGGGCCTAATCATATTCCAAGATTTATGGTCTATTGCCATTCTCTTGCCGAATATTTCATCTGCCGTGAGACGGCTTCATGATGTAAATCGATCAGGATGGTATCTGCTGATCCCTATCTATAACGTGATTCTATTATGTCAGCGTGGAACTGTCGGCGAAAACCGATTTGGAAGTGCGCCACTTTCCTGATGTATTAAGTGGATACCATTGTTACATTCCAGTGGATTAGATCTCTTGGAATCAGAGCAGGCCAATAAGCAACTATTTCTTCGGGCTTAGGACGACCTCCAGCAAAGCCTGTAACACCTGGGGGTCCTGCTGTGATGAGTGGGGCACATTCCCGGGTAAACCGTTCAACTTTCTTCCTATCTCGATCTTTTACGCTTAGGCGCATGACAATTTCTGAAGGGCTAGAGGGTATCGGAGCAATACCTTCATGAACCGTTGAGCCTCCTAAATACTCAACATTCCGGCTTTCAAATTGAATACCGGCACGATCCAAACGTTTCCATACAATATCTGAACATAATTTCGCTTTATCCATTGCTCGGGGCCCCGAGATCGTTAATTGACCGGTTGCTTTATAGCCTTTCAGATAAGCTCCGCTTACTTTCAAGAATGGGGTTTTGGGTCGACCCTTCACGCCTGATATACGTACGCGGTGAGTACTAATTTCGGTAAGTTGGATAGAGGTGAAATCTGCAACACAGTCTGGAGTGATGTATTGATGAGGATCGCCCATTTCATAGACTAATTGTTCGCTGATGGTATCAATTGTGACGAGCCCGCCACTGCCTTCTGGTTTTGTAATCACAAACGACCCATCTTCAGATACTTCGGCAATGGGATATCCTATTTTCCATAGATCAGGAACTTCCCACCACTTTGAAAAGTTCCCTCCGGTTGCCTGAGCACCGCACTCGAGAATATGACCCGCTACTGTTCCCGAGGCTAATCGATCCCAATCTTCGCTTGACCACTTAAACTCATGAATTAAAGCTGCAAGCGTGAGGCCTGGATCCGTACATCGTCCTGTCAGCACAATATCGGCCCCCAAATCTAAGGCATCAACTATGGCCTGCGTGGGTAAGTAGACGTTAGCAGCGACCATCTCGAGTGGTTCATCGAAAAGACTCTTTTGTGTATCCATATTTTTAAGATCGAGACCATGTGATTTAAATTCAGGGAGTCGATCTAAAATATCGTCACCGGTAACGGTGGCTACCTTAAGATCTTTAATCCCCAAATTTTTAGCCACTTTTAAAAGTGCCTCTCGACAGGCTTCAGGGTTAACGCCTCCTGCATTTGCGATGACTTTAATCCCTTTTTTCTTGAGATTAGGTAGGATTCGATTCATGAGTGTGATGAAATCGGTTGCATACCCTAAGTTTAGATCTTTACGCTTTTGCTTATGCATAATACTAAGAGTAACTTCGGCTAAATAATCGAGAGTTAGATAATCAAATTTGCCGTATTCAATCAGATGAACAGGTGCATCTACGCTATCACCCCAGAAGCCTTGCCCATTTGCTATGCGGACTACTTTGGCCATCCATTAACCTCTCTGCCTAGTGTAACGAGAGGTCTATTCGTAACGAAGCGCTTCAATGGGATCCATTTTGCTTGCTTTATTGGCGGGGTACATTCCAAAAATGAGTCCAATAGCAGCCGGAACAACAAAGGCACTGATAACTGACCATAAAGGGATACCGCCCATTTCGCCTAGTAGGAAAATTCCCACGATGGCCCCCATGGCGTAACCCAAAAGAATACCCACGGCGCCACCGAGAACACATAGTAAAGAAGCTTCAATTAAAAATTGCGTAAGGATATCTTTTCGTTTGGCACCTACGGCTTTTCGAACTCCGATTTCTCGAGTTCGTTCGGTGACCGACACGAGCATGATATTCATGATGCCAATCCCACCCACCAAAAGAGCGATAGAGACCATGCCACCCGCAACACTAGTAATAATTGCTGTGATATTACCAACTAAGGCTGTAATTTGTTTCGAACTAAAGACTCTGAAGCTGGTGGGTTCTCCGGATTTAATCCCTTTGATACGCCTTAAAGCGTCTTCAACCAATTCGGCTCCATCATCTGCATTCATAGATGAATCAATCTTCGCTTGAAAAAAAAGTGACCGTCTTGTTTGTTCTGGAAGAATAGGTAGGCCTGTTTTGAGCGGAATGATGATTTGGTCATCTGGATCATTACCCAAACTGCTTCCCTGTGTCTCTCGTACCCCAATAATTTCTAAGCTAAGGGTATCGGTTGAGATAATCTGTCCAATCGGATTACCTTGTATGCCAAGTTTTGTGACAACCGATGAACCAAGAATACATACTTTTGTACCCAATCGTATATCGGCCGGAACAAAATTTCTGCCGGAACTTAAACCAAGACCGTTGAGATCAAGGTATGTTTCATCTGTCATCAAAACTTGCGTAGAGGTTGATTTTCCGGACCACTTTATTTGAGCCCCTGTATAAAAAACAGGAGTCACTTGCGTTACCACATTGGGTATATCTTCTTTGAGGGCTCTCATATGTTCAAGTGTGAGATCTCGATTTCGTATTCGATTCCATTCTTCGGGAGGTGTTTCATTTCTAAAGCGCGGGCGAATAAATAGGGTTTGACTTCCGGCTGTTTCAACTTGTTTTAATACACTTTTCTCGAGCCCTTGAATCAAACTAATGACAACGATGACTGCTGCGACACCAATAATGATTCCAAGCGCTGTTAGAGCTGAGCGAAGTTTGTTAGCTTTTATCGATCGAATCGCAGCGTCGAGGGGTTCTCGGATATCCATCTAATCACCTAATCTTTTTCTTTTTTGTCATTCGACTTTAAGGATTCCATCAATTGTGTATCAGATTTTCTTCTCAAGGTTACTTTTGAGCGATCCTTCAATTCTTTCAATTTTTTTGATGGGCCTGTAATAACCTTATCTCCCTTAGAGAGACCGGATTTGACTTCAAAAAATTTGGTGCTGAAAATTCCTGTCATGATGGGTGTTTCATAAGCCCGTCCATCTCGGTGGACCATCACCACAGACTTGGGTGTCGGAACGAGCAAGCCTGCTTTTTGAGCCTCCTCCACGCTCCCAAACCGTTCTTGAACAGCTTGCAAGGGTATTCTCATCGAATTAGGAATGGAAGCAGCCAAAATGGTTGCACGAGCGCTCATACCTGGCCTCAATTGATTTAATTGTTCCTGGTCTCCCTGAAGATCAATTTTGACTTTATATAAATTACCTTGTGTGAGATTAATTTCACTTCCCGTAGCCACTTCCTCAACCAAGCCTTGGAAGACCACCCCGGGCAAGGATTCGATGGTAACTTGTGCAGTTTGACCAACCTTAATGCGCACAACTTCGCTTTCATTGACCATAATTTCAGCCTGCATTTGAGACATGTCTGCAATCACCATAAGTAAAGCTCCAGCAATATTCGACATACCCGGAATAGCCGTATCTCCCTTTTCGGCTTTGAGCCCAGTGATACGACCTGCAAATGGAGCTCTGAGGATTGCTTTATTGACACTATCCTGTGCCGATTCGATATTTTTTTGTGCTGCTTGATAGGAAAGGGATGTGGCCTCAGCATTATTTCTTTGATTTCGGTACTCTTCTTCAGATACTAATCCTTGGCGATATAAAACCTCAGTCTTTTTGAATAATTCTCCGGTGCGTTCAGCTTGATTTTTAAGGCGTTGGGCATCTTTGCGAATCGCCTCTAATTGAGCAGAGACCCGAACATTATCAATCGTCATCAAAAGATCGCCAGCTTGAACAAATTCACCATCTTTGACATGAATTTCTTTAATTTCACCAGCAGTGCTCGTTCCGATATTGCTTTGACGTTGTGCGCGTACCTGTCCCGAAGCAGTGATGGTCTCTCGTACCTCACCCTCGTCGACGAGTTCCCATGAATAATTTTGGGAATCATCCTTGGGTTTTGCGACGGTATAACCAAGAATTAAAATAATGAGGACAGCACCACTAATAGCCCATATTTTCTTTTTTTGTGTGTTTAAAATAGCCATGGATACTCCAAAATGAATTAAAAAGTGTCTATCGCGCGAAGTAAACTCTCAGGGCGATCAATAAGACGGGAATCAAAGTAGCCATTACAGCTCCTTTTTTGCTCGTACCCATTACATGGATACTTCCCCAATATACGATACACAAACTGAAAATGCTAAATGGGTCAATATACAGAAAAAGAGTTTTAAGTTTACTATTTTCAGGGTCCATCCAAAAGGATAAGGTTGTTGGGCTGAGTCGTTCAGGACTTAGCCCTCCTACAGGCTGAATAAAACAAAATAATGTAGCGAGGAAAGTTTTAGGCGTTAGGACAAACCCACTATAACTTGCAACAACCAATGCATGTTGATAGGAAGGAGATTCCGGTGTGATGAAGGAAGCTCGTCCAATACCCCAATAAACAGCAGCCGAGAGAAAAGTTGCTACAGGTGTTCCGATGAGGACGCCCATGATTCCAAACGTCATACCCCATTTTTCTTGAAAATCAACCGCCCTTTCTAGGCCCTCGGCACTAAATCCTTCACCGCCGAATCCTCCACCTCGACTTAGCATGGCATTTTCAGTGAGAGCTAGCCAATCTACTCTTTGGCTCCAAGCAATGACTAAAACCAGACCGAAAATGATCTGGCTCCAAAAAGCCCATGACCAAGAGAGATCGTTACGGACATCTTTAAGTTCATTAGTCGGTTCGGTGAATAGGTTGATACACCGGTCTGCTATCGACTTCATTGTGGACATAAAATCCTTTCACTCTCACTGATAAGTATGAATGATCTGAAATACCCTCATTTTGGATAACTTCAATTGGTCTAAAAGGATACCCAAGCGGCCTTTAATCTCCATTGATCGGGTCTTAGAAAAAGGAACTAAGACCCCTTACACTAAGAACAGGGGGGCACATGGGTTTCAAGGACGAATGTGGGGTATTTGGAATTACTCAGCATTCCGAAGCTGCCAATCTGACCTACCTGGGTCTGTATGCTCTTCAACATCGCGGGCAAGAAGCAGCCGGTATTTGCGCTACCGACGGAATAGTTTTAAGACTTCATAAAGACCAAGGCTATGTTGCCGATATTTTTGATGAAGATATTATAAAATCTCTTGCAGGCCATCAGGCCATTGGTCATACCCGTTACAGCACGACAGGTGGGGATAGTTCAGAATCCTCTCAACCTTTTATGCGCGATGGACGTTTTGGTTTCTTGTCTCTTTGTCATAACGGCAACTTAACCAATACCGAATTACTGCGCCAACAACTCATTGCTCGAGGAGTTGTTTTTCAGAGTTCTTCGGACTCTGAAGTACTTCTAGCGCTCATTCAACTCTCTGAAGCAATTTCTCTCGAAGAGGCTATTATTGAAGCCCTGAAACAAGCCGAAGGAGCTTATTCGCTTTTAGTAATGAATCAGGAATATCTATTTGCGATCAGGGACCCGCATGGCTTTCGTCCTCTTGTGATGGGAAAACTGGGCCCTAGTTTTATTTTTTCTTCAGAATCATGTGCTTTAGATCTCATTGGAGCTACTTATGATCGAGAGGTCATGCCCGGTGAATTAATTCAAATCCATCATGGATCACTAGAAAGCCGAACCCCGCTCCCACGCAAAGCCGCTAAGCCTTGCGTTTTCGAACATGTCTATTTTTCGAGACCTGATTCTTATGTATTTGGGCAAAGTGTGATGAAGTCTCGCAGGGAAATGGGTCGTTTACTTGCTGAGCGACATCCTGCTCCGGTAGATTTGGTAATCCCCGTTCCTGACAGTGGTGTTTCAGCCGCACTCGGCTACTCTCAAGCAAGCGGTATTCCAATGGATTTCGGATTAATTAGAAATCACTACATTGGCCGTACCTTTATTGAACCGCAACAAAGTATTCGATCCTTCGGCGTTCGTATCAAGCTAAATCCTGTTCGTCATCTCATCGAGGGTAAACGAGTAGTCCTTATTGATGACAGTATTGTGCGCGGTACTACTTCAAAAAAAATCGTAGAGATGGTCCGTCAAGCCGGCGCGAGTGAAGTGCACTTCAGAGTCTCAAGCCCACCTACTACACACAGTTGTTTTTATGGTATCGACACTCCCTCTCGAGAGAATTTAATTGCAAGCCATATGAATATCGAAACGATGAATACTTTTATTGGTTCAGATACGTTAGCATTTCTGACTCTTCAAGATTTAGCGACGGCTGTTCAAGATAAAACTCAGGGTTCAGGGTATTGTTACGCCTGTTTCAATGGGGACTATGCTGTTCCGCCACTGGCTTAGACCGAAGGAATTATGAAACTTGCCGTTCTGGGCCCTACGGCGTCTGGGAAAACCAAACTAGCCACCGCACTCGCTAAACTCTCGGGCGGAACTATCATTAATGGTGATCCCTTTCAGGCTTTAGAAGGTTGCCCTATTGGTACAGGCCAACCTACACCTCAAGATTTGGATGGTCAGTCCGCCGAAGGGTACGGTTGTTTTCCGTTATCAACGCATCTAAATCCCAAAGATTTTGGCGTATCCGTTAATGCTTGGATGAAAGGTTTATCTGAGACGATTTGTGTCACAGGGTCAGGAATTTATCTAAGAGGTATTTGGAACCAATTCAGCCCTCTTCCTGAAGTTCCTCTATCCATTATTAAAAATATTCGAGAACGGGTAGATAACTTGGGTACATCCCATGTCTATAAAGAACTTCAGGTCATCGATCCCGATCGAGCAAATGAAATACATCCTAATGACCGTGCTCGAGTTGAAAGAGCCCTAGCTCTTTATGAAGCATCAGGAGTTTTGCCTTCGCGATTACTATCCGGATTTCCGCTTGAGATCCCGGAGAATTGGAAAGTAATAATTTTAGATCCACCTCGTGATGTTCTTCGGGAGTCGATTCGCCGTCGGATAGAACATCAATTCTCATCGGGTTGGCCAAGGGAAGTTAAATCTTTGATGGCGCAAGGCCATGAATCAGATTTGCGTCGTCTACGTCCTTTGGGGTATGAGATTTTGATGGATCAAACCGATATATCGATGGCTCAAAAACTCATTACGATCGAAACGCAGCAGTATGGTAAAAGACAGAGCACGTGGTTTCGACATCAAATAAAAAATGTTTTGCGCCTAGAATCTATTCCAGACGATCCTTCGATAATCTTAGATAACCTGAGTCGACTATGATGCACGCCTCGTTTAAAGTGACAGAGTTTGGACACTCTGCATGGATACAAATGCAATCGATCGATGGACTACCAAGGCTATCTCAATCAACTTTGTATGATCTTGATCGTATATTGAGATTACTTAAATGGAATGGATGTGATCGCTTAGTACTCACTGCAGATTTTGATAGCTCAAGAATTGCTAATTTTTGCGCTGGAGCAGACTTACGGGAAGTAGCCAATCTTGAACCTTTAACCGCACTTGAATTTGCATCCTTGGGCCAACACGTTATCGAACAATTGCTTTGGCCAGGCTGGAAGACTTTGGTTGTGATGTCGGGTGTAGTTATGGGGGGAGGTTGCGATTTAGCTCTCCATGGCCAAGAACGCTGGGCGGTTGAGGGTACCAACCTCCCTCTCAAGTTTCATCATCCTGCAGCTATTCACGGATTGATTACAGGATTCGGTGGAACCTATCGGCTTAAGGAATTACTAGGCAAGGCGAATGCATTAAAACTTTTTATAGATCTTGAGGTATGGGATGGAATGACGTGTCGTAAAGCAGGCTTGATCAACAAGCTGTTGACAGAGGAAGAATTTAAGCCTGCAATTCAAATGTGGCTATCATCTGAAAAATAAAAGACTATAGCCTCATTGTGTCTTGTTCGATCATTGATTTAATCTGATTGCGTACGGCTAACATAAGATCATCAACATTTTGATAATCTCTAGGCCAAATAGGATCGCCAAATCGAACAATAATTTTTCCTGGTCTAACTCTCAGGCTTCCAGGAGGTAAAACGCGAAACCCCCCTGTCATTGAGGAGGGAATAATGGGCACTTGGGCTTTCATAGCCATAACAAACCCACCTTTCTTGAATGGCAACAACTCTCCGGTTCTTGTCCGTGTTCCTTCGGGGTACATGAAAACCGATTGTCCGTTATGAATTCGCGAGATAGCCTTTTCGATACTCACTCGCGATTTTTCTTTATTGGAACGGTCGATGAAAATAGCATTAGCGGCCCACGCAGCGCAACCTAAAAAAGGGATCCATGCGATCTCTTTTTTGACAATGATAGTTGTCCCAGGAGGACATACACCAACGTAGAGAGGCGGGTCCAACTGAGTTTCATGATTTGACATAAAGATCGCAGGTTGCGTACCGGATAGGATATTACCTAGAATTTTATGTCGATCAAATATCTCAACACTAATACCGCTTGGTATAAAAATAAGTTTGTATAATTTAGGAGCCCAAAACCAAAAAGAGCGAATCCGTCCCACGAAAAGGCAGCCAATTAAAATGCAGGTAATGATGCCTATAAGGGCGATAATTCCCCAAAGGGCCAAAAGTAGGCTAGAAAGAGGGTTTGTTCGCCAATTCATATTTCCAACCCTATCAGCAACTGGGACAGATATCCAAAAGGTTATCCAAAAAATGTCGCAATTTGGGCAAACTGATAGTCTATGATTTCCATTCATCGTCCACAGTCGGCTCAAATTATTTTAAAAAAAGTCTTGGATGATTTTGAGCAGCGTAAGCGTCAATCTCCATTAGTTTGGTTCGCAGCCGATGATCTCAAGCGATTAAATATCCTACTTCCTGTTATGAGTTGTATGCAAACTATCCAACATTCACTGAAATTGAATCGCTCAAATCTACGAGTAGATGCACGAGGTCAGGTAGATCGATTTTCGATTAGTGAGAGTGGTGCTTAACAGAAGGGATTGGATCCTCCCCTCCTCTAGAGAACGGATGACATCGAATTAGTCGCCAGAGAATTAGTAAGACACCTCGTAGTGTTCCAAAGCGATCTATACATCCATATCCATAATGTGAACAGGTCGGGTGGAATCGGCATTGTGTTGTTATATGAGGTGAGAGGACAAGTTGATAAAGCATGATTAATTTTTTCAAGAGCCAGGCACTGAATTGTTTAGATGGGGGGAATAATGATTCCAATAATAATAAAACTACAATGAAGGCCACGAATAGATTTGTGACTGATGAAAAGATATCAGGTAACATTGGGGTTCCTTGAGCTAGCGGGGCCTATGTTTTTACGGCGCTCATTTCTTTTTTCAACTTACGCGCTTCCTCTAGGAAGGCTGGAACAAGATCTTCTTCTTTGACTTTACGAATAAGCTCGCCTCGACGATAAATGAGGCCCTCTCCATTTCCACCGGCCACGCCTAGATCGGCATCTTTGGATTCTCCGGGTCCATTAACTACGCAGCCCATCACGCAATACGTGATTCCTTGATGATCAATTTCCAAGAGCCCCTTTTCAATTTCGTTGGCTACTTTTTGGAGGTCAATCTGAACACGCCCACAACTTGGACAACTAACCATACGAATTCCGCCCTGTCGAAGCCCCAAGGCTCGAAGCATTTCATGTCCAATCTTTGACTCTTCTTCTCCGTCTCCCGTCAACGAGACCCGAATGGTATCGCCGATACCTTCACCTAAAAGGATGCCGAGACCAATACTCGAACGGATGGTCCCGCCAAACGGAGTTCCGGCTTCAGTGATACCAAGATGAAATGGGTAGTCTACCTGCTTACCAAGAAGTCGATAAGCTTGAACTGTCCTAATGACATCGCTTGCCTTCAGAGAGATCTTTGTCTGATAAAACCCTTCTTTTTCTAGCATTTCTAGATGCCGGAGAGCACTCTCTACCATGGCTTCAGGGGTTGCAGTACCAAATTGTTCCAATAGATCTTTTTCGAGAGAACCTCCATTGACACCTATACGGATGGAGAGACCTTTTTCTCCTGCCTTGTCAACAACGGCACGCACGCGTTCTTGCCCACCAATGTTTCCTGGATTGATTCTGAGACAGGCAGCTCCCCCATCGGCAGCCGCTAGGGCTAGTCGGTAATCAAAATGTATATCTGCAACAACGGGGATCGGAGATCGTGCGCAAATTTCTGGAAAGGCATCAGCAGCTTTTTTGGTTGGAACACTGACCCGTACAATTTCACAACCGGCCGCTGCATAAGAATAAATTTGAGCAACGGTTGCTTCAATATCACGTGTATCCGTTTTTGTCATGCTCTGAACTGTAATAGAAGCATCTCCTCCAATCGGAACTTTCCCAACCATGACTTGACGAGTTTTACGTCTAGGAGAAAGAGGATGAAGTTGAGACATTAGGTACCTTCGTAAGTCAGATCTTATAGTTTACTAGACCCATAAGGTTAATTTGTTATATCGATGAGTCTTTGCGATATTTATCAGAACACGATTAGAAGCTATTGGTAAAATGACCCTATCGTGAAACTAGTTTATAAAGCGTTAATTCCACTCATAGTCCTCCTGGCTCTAGGGACTCAAGCAATTATTTTAGCTCAAGAAAAACCCATTTATTCCAATATCCGTAGTATCCAATTTTCTGGAGGTACAGAGGATGATCATGCCTTAGCTCTTTTAGCATCGGGCTTGAAGGTCAGCGAAATCTACCGTCCTGAAAACCAAGCGATCTATATAAAAGCCATCATGCTCACGGACCGCTTCAGGCAGGTAGAAATTCAGACCAACCAAGCAGGGTCGTTACTAGAACTCTCTATTTTTCTTGTGCCCTGGCCAACTGTGAAGCGGCATAGGGGTATTAATCCCCTCATTGATTCCACGATACTGGCAAAAGATTTCAATCGACTTCCGGTTGATCGATCCATAGGCGATATCGAGTTGGAAAAATGGCGTCAAGATTTAATACGCCTAGGCTCTGAGCGCGGCTACCCAAATCTAAAACTAAATTTCAGCCGAAGTGCTATAGCTGAAGAAATTAATTGGGATTTACAATTAGGTAATCCTAGTCAAATCCAAAAAATTAGTATTCGTAATGCAGATAAAAACCCTATCATAAAAAAAATTGAGAGTTTATTAACGTCGACTATTGCACGAGATCTATGGAGCGAAACATTACGATCTAGACTAAGTAGAAACCTTGAAAAGATTCTGCTTAATGGGCATTATTTTCAATCCACTTTTGATTTTTCTTATGATGACAATGGACTCTTGGTACTCGAATTACAATTAGGAAAGCGAACGGAAATTAAATATAAGGGCGAGTTGTTGGGTCCTTGGGTAGGCACTAAATCTCTCAAAGAGATTATTGGGTTTACTGCTCTTGTTTCACCGAGTAGCGATATGGTCGAATTAGTAAAATTTCGACTCGATAAATTTTACAAAGAACAGGGTTATCTAAAAGTTCAAACAATCTGCACTCTAGAAAAATTGGATGAAGAATCGAGTAATACAGCTAGTCAACTTCTCAGACTCGAAGTTTCAAAGGGCCCTCTCTTTTATATAGGCAATCAGACTTTTCAGGGGAATATTAATTTCTCAGAGCAAGACATTATGACGTTCGTTACCCGAACTATGCCACTTAAAAAAACAAAAGATCCTTTTCAGGATATCAAAAAGATCCAATTGCAGATTATGACCTTTTATGATGCACAGGGATATCTTGATATGAAACTCATCCCTGAGACGAATCTTGATGTTGCGAATCCTAGGGTGAACGTGACGTGGACTATCGAAGAAGGACAAAAAATGGAAAGCAAGCAATTCTCACTAGATTATGCGAAGGGCTTACCGCTAACTCCTGACTATTTAAAATCTTCCTTGTCACTTCTAATCATGAACCAGGCTAGTGATAATGATTTGATCACCTCAGATCGACCTTTTACCCCTAGCCGAAAAGGCCGCTACGAAGCTACTGCGCGTAAGGAGAGCGATATCAGTCTAACTCTTTATCTTGATGAAACTATTCCGATCTCCAAGGCCCTATTATCTGAAGTTCATTCCGATCTCAGGTTTAAATTAGCTCGTGCAGGCTTTAAAAATCCCATCATCAATATTGATATACAGAACGGTTTGGTAAAATTCGCCATACCTACTCAATCCGCAGATACTATAAATCGAATCATCGTACGTGGTCTTGACACTACTCGTGCAAATACCGTTTTAAATCAATTGAAGATACAACCTAATTATCCAGTAGATCCTCAGCGATTCTCAGCAAGTCAAATTAATCTCTCGTCACTAAATGCCTTTGATCTTGTTGATTTCGAAAGTTTAGAAAAAGTAAAATCTGAGAAGATAGTTTGGAAAAGAGGTGATGTCCTTTTAAACTTGGAAGAAAAAAAACGATGGGACTATACGACAGGTTTTGGTTATGACCGCAGTCAGGGATATTATTTTATCGGAGGAATCCGTAGAAATAATATTGATGGCCAAGGACGGGCAATTGATTTTACGATTCGCGCAGGAGACAAGACGATTCAAAACGAGACCCTAAGAAAATGGTTTCCAACGGGCCAAGGACAGAATAATCGATCTATAGATACTTATGCCCTGGGCTATAACGATCCCTCACCAGGCTTCATTCATGATTGGTTCGATCTTAAGGTTAACTGGAGAACACAAGCTGCTTATATTGAAGAATCACAAGCTGCTTATTTTGCCCGTCGTCGAGTTGTGACTTCTGAATTCGAATGGCGAAGTGCAAATATACAATACAGATTAGGCGAGCGTTATGAGCGTACGGATTTTAATCCACAAAGTTATCAGATTAATCTGTCTGATTTTCTTTTAGATGTCGCCCGAGTGAATAAACAATCCTACATTATTTCAGCGCCTTACTTCATGGCCACTATAGAAGGGCGTGATCGACCCATTGATCCTACAAAAGGCTACTATTTTTCATCACGTTTTGATCTTGCGACACAACTTACTGGAACAAGTCGAGATAGTAGTTATCTTAAAGTAGATTTAAGAGCGCAGTGGAATTTTTCTGTTGGCATGGACGCTCGATACGGGGTTTTTATGATTTCGTCGCGACTAGGTGTTGTGAGGCCCACGGTCTCTGCTATCGAACTCCCTCTTTCTGAACGTTTCTATGGGGGAGGACCCAATTCTGTTCGAGGTGTTGGCTCCGATTTATTAGGTCCAGTGGTGAACATCCAACTACGAAATGTCCAGGGACAACCTATTCCCGGATCTTATCAATACGTTCCCACAGGGGGTGAAATGCTGAGTTTTGCCAGTATGGAATATCGTTTTCCTGTGTGGGGCCAAGATGTATGGGCAGAGATTTTTGTAGACTCAGGTCAGGTCTACTCGAAATTAAATCCAGGACCTCGATTATCTCAAGACTCCGCTCCGTTTCCTGCGTGGAGAACTACCATCGGAGTGGGCCTCATTTTTAAGATCGGTATCCCTGTCAAGATTGAATACGCCCAAGACTTCAAAAAATTGCTCAGCAAGCCTCGAACTCCCATAGAGATACAGACGGAATTGAGGGGAATTTTAATTTCAGCTGGATACCAATTCTAAAGGCCTTTTGGTCTCATGATGTATTTAGGATAAGATGGAGTTTTCGCACGTAGCTCAGGGGTAGAGCACTACCTGGACATGGTAGGGGTCGGGGGTTCGAGACCCTCCGTGCGAACCAATCCTTTTGGTACTCGCTTTGATATCTAGTGGTTTCGATATTTTTAATGCGAACGTTTTAAATACCAAATCAATGCATCAGCATAAGCTTTCTGATCATCCCACATGGCCAAATGGCCCCCATTGGTCTGCCGATAGAAGCCCATCTGAACCTGCTTAGATATCCATTCCATATGTATGGGATCCATCGTGTCGTATGTCGATCCGATAACGAGTGTGGGAACTGTGATCTTAGGAAGATCAACTTTACGATCCCAGCTGAACAGTGTGGCTTCAGGGGGGACACCAAACTCTGAGGGCCCCTGCATATGGACATAGATTTGGCGATTAATTTCATTAAAAATACGAAGAAGTGTGTTGGGCCATTCCTTGAGGGGAGCCCGATATAGATGTTGCGTATAGTAATACTCCATCACCAGCTCCATATATTTCGGATTCTCAAAATCTTTGCGGGCCTCATAAGTCTTAATTTGTTTAAGAACCTCTGGTGGCATTTTAGGGCCTAGAACATCGTTGGCATACTTCACATAATCTGGGATACTCATCATCATGTTGGAAATAATGAGTCCCTTCAGATTCTTTTGATACTTTAAGGCGTATTCCGACGCCAAGATCCCACCCCAAGAGTGACCTAAAAGATAAAAATTGGAACTATCTAGCCCTAAAGCTATTCGTACCTGCTCAACTTCCTCGACAAAGCGAGGCAGATCCCAAAGCGAGAGATCATTGGGTCGATCAGACTTGCCACTTCCTAATTGATCGTAATAAATAAATTCTATGCCTTCTTTTGGCAGGAAACCCTCTAATGGGAGAAATGCTTGATGATCTCCTCCCGGCCCTCCGTGAAGTAAAAGAACCTTGATTCTGGGATTATTTCCAATACGCTTGGTATAAACTTGGAAATCTCCTTTAGGCGTTGTGATCTCTACGTACTTCACACCTCCTTGTTTGATCATTTCATTCGATGTGTAATAACTTTCAAGTGTTGGACCACTCGATCGCCAAAAGATAGCTCCAATGATTAGGCCAAAGATCAAATACTCAGTCAATTTTTTTTTGTCCATTTGTATTTCATCTCCAATAAAATTGATTAATTTATATTAAACATAGTTTTTGGAGATTCATTAGGACCCGGCAATTCATTTGCAGGCTTAATCTTTTGCAGGATAGTAGTTGCAATCTCCTCAATAGATTTATTAGTGGTTGATAAACACGATATCGAGTTATTAAGCATCATTGCTTCAGCCTCACTAACTTCATATCGACAATTATCTATCTTGGCATAATTACTACCAGGCCTTCGCTCATTTCTTATTTCTGATAAGCGAATAGGGTCAATGGTTAAGCCAAATAATTTTTTCTTAAAAGGAATTAATCCTCGAGGAATCTGATTTCTCTCAAAATCATCCGGAGTCAATGGATAGTTTGCAGTTTTGAGACTATATTGCATTGCTAAATAAAGACTTGTTGGTGTCTTGCCGCTTCTAGAGACGCCCAGTAAGATGATATCTGCATCGGCTAAGTTTTGATTAGTTTGTCCATCATCGTGCTCTAAGGAGAAATTGATTGCCTCAATACGATTTTTATAGGCCTGCGTATCGGTATTGTGATGAAAACTTCCTATTTCATGATTAGATTTCATACCCAAGGTCAGCTCTAACGGAGCAATAAATTTCTGAAACATATCCATAATCAAACCATTTGCAGTTCGTACGATAGCATTAGTCTCAGTATTGACTAAGGTAGTGAATACGATGGGTTCTTGACCTGATGTTTCTCCATAATTATTGATCTCTCTCACGGCTTCATGCGCCTTATCAACCGTATCAATGAAGGGCATTCGTATTTGCCGAAATGGTAATTCAAACTGAGTCAAAATAGATTGACTAAACGTTTCTGCAGTGATGCCGGTTCCATCAGACACAATAAATACTGTTCGAGGTTCTGCGTTCATAAGGACTTTTTATAAATGACTATTTCCAAAGGATACAATAGAACTACTCACTCAGAGGTATCTTACGTTCGACCCAGTTTTTCATACTAACAGCCCCTTACTATCACTTTAAAGAGTCATTATGTCCAATGAAAACGATGTAAATGCATACGTTTTGCCCTTTGAGAAATTGCGCATGTCTGACGTTGAGTCAGTAGGTGGGAAGAATGCTTCACTAGGGGAAATGATTTCTCAGCTTACTAAATCTGGTGTTCGAGTTCCTACTGGATTTGCAACGACTGCATTAGCATTTCGTGATTTTCTTTCGCATAATAAATTGACTGAACGCATTAATGACCGTCTAAATAATCTAAATGTAGATGATATGAATGCCTTGGCTCAAGCAGGTATGGATATTCGTCGTTGGGTCGAGGAAGCTTCGCTCCAAGAACGTCTTGTATTAGAAATATCCCAAGCTTTTAAAACCTTAGATGCTGATGGTAGAGGCTCTTTCGCTGTTCGTTCATCGGCAACAGCTGAAGATTTACCAGATGCATCTTTTGCGGGTCAACAAGAATCATTTTTAAACGTGGAAGGTATTGACGATATTTTGTATCGTATTCGTTTGGTATTCGCCTCGCTTTATAGTGATCGTGCTATCTCTTATCGAGTCCACAAAGGTTTTGTTCATGCTGAAATTGCATTATCAGTAGGTATTCAGCGCATGGTTCGATCCGACAAGGCTTCTTCTGGTGTGATGTTCACCTTAGATACTGAATCTGGATTTACAGATGTAGTATTCATTACGTCAAGCTATGGTTTAGGCGAGACTGTGGTTCAAGGCGCTGTGAATCCTGATGAATTTTATGTATTCAAACCAATATTAATAGCAGGTAAGTATCCTATTGTTCGCAGGAGATTAGGCTCAAAATTAATCCAAATGCAATTCGCAGACCCTGGAGAAAAGGGTCGAGTGAAAACTATTGATGTTCCCACGGAGCAGCGTGATTGTTATTCCATAACTGATGAGGATGTATCCGAATTGGCTAAATATGCATTGATCATCGAAAAACATTATCAGCGTCCAATGGATATTGAGTGGGGCAAGGATGGTATTGACGGCAAGATTTATATTTTGCAAGCTCGCCCAGAAACCGTGAAGAGTCAGGTACGAGGTAGGGTTGAAATGCGCTACAAACTGAAAGGTAATGCAACAGTACTCACCACGGGTCGTGCGATTGGCCAAAAAATTGGGATAGGTACTGTTCGCGTGATTAAAGATGCTAGTGAAATGGATCGAGTTCAACCTGGAGATGTATTGGTAGCCGATATGACTGACCCTAACTGGGAACCGGTGATGAAGCGCGCTGCAGCAATTGTTACCAACCGCGGTGGACGTACGTGTCATGCTGCTATCGTTGCACGTGAATTGGGCGTTCCTGCCGTTGTAGGCTGCGGAGATGCAACTGATGTGCTCAAAGATGGAGCTGTAGTGACCGTTTCGTGTGCAGAGGGTGATGAGGGTCGTATTTACGATGGTAATTTAGAAACCGAAGTGACTGAAATTAGTCGCGTTGCTTTGCCTGAGATTCCCGTCAAAATTATGATGAATGTCGGTAACCCTCAGTTAGCCTTTGACTTCTGTCAGATCCCGAATGATGGAGTCGGATTAGCTCGCTTAGAATTCATTATCAATAACAACATTGGTGTTCATCCTAATGCTATTTTGGAATACCCGAATATTGATCTAGATCTGAAAAAAGCAATAGAAAGTATGGCGCGGGGCCATGCTAGTCCTAGAGCATTCTACGTAGACAAATTGGCCGAGGGTATTGCGACTATTGCTGCAGCCTTTCACCCTAAACCTGTGATAGTTCGTATGTCTGACTTCAAGTCCAATGAGTACAAGAAATTGATTGGTGGTTCTCGCTATGAACCCGATGAAGAAAATCCAATGCTCGGATTTCGTGGGGCGTCACGTTATATTTCTGAGGATTTTTCGGAAGCCTTCGCTATGGAATGCGAGGCCATCAAACGTGTTCGTAATAACATGGGGCTAACCAATGTTGAAATCATGATTCCTTTTGTGCGTACCTTAAAACAAGCCGAGAAGGTCATGGGTCTTCTCGGGCAGTATGGCTTGAAACGAGGTGAGAATAACTTACGCGTCATCATGATGTGCGAAATTCCTTCAAACGCCATACTAGCCGAGGAATTTTTAGAATATTTTGAAGGTTTTTCTATTGGTTCAAACGATCTAACCCAGTTAACACTTGGCTTAGATCGTGATTCTGGTATGGAATTACTGGCTATTGATTTTGATGAGAGAGATTCTGCCGTTTTATTCTTAGTAGATAGGGCCATTCAAACTTGTCGAGCAAAAGGAAAGTACATCGGTATATGTGGTCAAGGTCCCTCTGATCATCCGGATTTCGCAAAGTGGTTGATGGATAAAGGCATTTCATCTATTTCTTTGAATCCTGATAGTGTAGTAGATACTTGGACCTTGCTATCAAAGTCAGGGAAGTAATTTAGTCCACTAAATTCTTATTCCACCGTGACACTTTTAGCCAGATTTCTCGGCTGGTCGACGTCGCATTTTCGGAGTAAAGCAATATGGTAAGCCAATAATTGTAAGGGAATCATGAAGACAACTGGCGTTAACCATGGATGGGTCTCGGGTAATTCAAGGGTATCTTTGGCAATAGCCTGAAGCGTTGTATCTCCCTTAGTAACGAGGGCGAGAATCTGACCGCCTCGAGCTGCAGCTTCCTGGAGATTAGATGCGGTTTTAGCATGGTGGGCATCTTGGGGTAATAAGGCGATGATAGGCAACCGTGAATCAATCAGAGCAATTGGACCATGTTTCATCTCGCCAGCCGGATATCCTTCAGCATGGATATAAGAAATTTCTTTGAGTTTTAAAGCTCCCTCTAAGGCGATGGGATAGAGGGGTCCGCGACCTAGGTAAAGAAAGTCTCTAGAGGTATACCATTCGGCTGCCCATTTTTTAACCTCTGCTTCTATTTGCAGAGCTTGTTCTAAGTGAGAAGGTAATTCGCGAAGCCCTTGTAGAAGTTCATTTCGCTTGTCAACGGGAAGTGCTCTCTTGATATCTCCTAATTTCAAAGCTAATAAGATGAGTGCGATGAGTTGGGTAGTAAATGCTTTGGTAGACGCAACACCAATTTCGGGCCCTGCATGAGTTAGTAGGGTCGCATCAGTAAGTCGCGTGACCGACGAGCCTTGCATATTACAGACCGCCAACGTGGTTGCGCCTAATCGCTTCAATTCTTTGAGGGCTGCGAGAGTATCGGCTGTTTCGCCGCTTTGCGTAATTCCAATGGCTAAGGTGTGAGGACCCACAACTGCATCACGATACCGAAATTCTGAAGCGTAATCGACTTCGACTGGAATTCTCGAAAAGGTTTCCAAATAGAACTTACCAATGAGCCCTGCATGCCAACTTGTACCACATGCAACAATTAGAATGCGCTCAATTTTTTTCAAAACCTCGTTTGGAATATTTAAATCGAGAGATACCTCTTCATAACCAATAGGAAGACGATTGTATAAAGTATTTGCAACGGCTTGGGGTTGCTCAAAAATCTCTTTTTGCATGTAATGGTTGAATCCAATTTTCTCAATAGATTGAGGATCGTACTTAATATCTTGAATAGGGCGTTGTATCTCTTTTTTATCGGATGTATAGATACGAACATCCTCTTTAGAAATCTCAGCCCAATCTCCATCTTCGAGAAAAATGATCCTTTGGGTATGTTTGAGGAGCGGAATAGCATCAGAAGCAATAAATATCTCATTTTTACCAATTCCGATAGCCAGAGGGGGACCATTACGAGCGACAAATATGTGTTCTGGGTCATCAGCATTCATGCAAGCAATGGCGTAAATACCTTCAACAAAACTGAGAGCTTCCGAGAAAGCATCTTTGAAAGATAGCCCTTTGCCCATTGATCTTTCTACGAGGTGAGGAAAACACTCTGTATCGGTCTCAGATTTGAATTGAAAGCCCTCAGAAATTAATTGAGATCTGAGTTCAAGAAAATTTTCGAAGATTCCATTATGAACAGCGACTACTTTGCTATTTTTACTCAGGTGAGGGTGTGCATTTTCTTCTGAGGGTCGACCATGAGTAGCCCAACGTGTATGGCCAATGCCAATTTGAGCGTTATGTTGGAGATCAATTTTTGCTGTAAGGTTAGCTAATTTTCCACTCGCACGGATTAAATCGAAGGAGCCGTTATGAATTAGTGCAATTCCGGCGCTGTCATAACCCCGATACTCAAGACTCTGGAGCCCTTCGAGAAGTATGGAAGAACTTTTTCGGTATCCTATATATCCAACAATGCCGCACATAATGTTATTTACCTCAGAACTTATCCTCTCCTAGTCCTCATTTCTTACCTCCGTGGCGTCGATACCACACATTGTGGCAAGCACTTATCGTGTCTGAGGTTATTCGTGTATACGTGGAAAGAGTAGGCTGCGATTGACACGCTCTAAATTACCCTCGAGGCCCACAAGTCTCCAGGCTTGCATCATTGAGACTCCAAGCCAAACCCAAAGAATTCTAGGGTCAACTGGAGTCCTAGCAATTTTCTCGAATGGAATATCTTTTTGAATACCGTACATGAACCAAATAACTACCCCAAATCCGATCACAAGATAGCCCCATGTAATCCAATAGGGACGAATACATTCTTTCACTTTCCACTTTAGGAGTAAATGACGACTTGAGACATCAAGATTTTGTTCTCGAAAATTTAACTCAATGAGTTGATCTACCGAGGGTGCATAGCGATGAATCTTGAGTTCTGCAATTTCTTCCTCTCCGTTGATTTTTCGCAAAAAAGCTGAACGAATTTTACCAACACATTCTTCCCAGTTTGGATTCTCTAAATTAATCCTTAGATGTAATCTTAAAAGCCCCACCCAAAGAATGATCTGTCCTAAAAGAACAAACCAAAGAGAGGTGCCTTGCCACCCCAATGATTTAACAGAATTCAGGAATTGTTCAATATCCACGATTAGGGTACTCCAACTTCTTCAATTTATCATCAGGGACGCATCAGATCCTTAAGTTGATCTAAACGAGACTCTTTATCCTTCAAATCTTGTTGAACTTTCGCCAAAGCTTCGGCGGGGGCTTTAGAAACGAAGTTTTTATTCGCTAGACGCTTTGAAAGAACATTGATTTCTTCAGAAAGCTTGTCATGTTCTTTGGTCAGGAGGGCTGGATCCTTTTGGGTAGGTGCTTGGTCTAATTCGATAGCTATTTTCCCTCGCCCAACAATTGCTATAGAGAGCTTACTTGAGAATTCAATCTGATTTTCAAAGGTAATGCTCTCTAATTTTCCTAGACTCTTAAGCGGCTCCTCAAAATCTTTAACTAGTACCAAAGTAGCGTAAGCTTTGATGCGCTTACCTGGGTCAATTCCTTGCTCGGCTTTCAATCTTAAAATTGCTGAAAGAACTTCTTGGAATTCTGGAATTCTAGAAGAAGGATGTGATTTCTTAAGGAGCAAATGTTCGGAAGGCCATGAACGCTGCCCGAGCAAGTTGGGTTCTGAAGAGGCAAGGCGACCTTTGATGACCCATGCGTGAATCTCTTCTGTCAGGAAAGGAACCATGGGATGAAGCAGGCGAAGGATGATATCGAGGTAATTAAGAATGACAGCCTTTTGTTCACTACTGCCTTGTAGTAGTTGGACTTTTACCAGTTCAATGTAAGTACCACAAAAGTCATCGTAGATCAGATGGTAAAGCTGATCCGCAGCATCGTGGAATCGATAATGGGCAAGGGCCTCAGAAACCTTGGAAGAAACCTCATGAAGTCTTGAGGCCATCCAATGATCCGCTTCTCCGAGAATTATTGGGGAATCGAGGGTAATACCAGGATCTACATTCAGATGAACGAATCGTGCCGCGTTCCATAGTTTGGTACAGAAATTACGAGAAGTCTCTAGTTTTACTTTTGATAGAGCAATATCCGTACCCGGAGCAGACATAGAAATTAATGTAAAACGAAGCGCATCCGTTCCGTACTCATCCATCACCTCAAGAGGATCAATTACGTTGCCTTTGCTTTTAGACATTTTTTGTCCAGACTGATCGCGAACCAATGAATTAAAATAGACCTCCTTAAATGGAATATTATCTGTCCACGTAAGACCACTCATGACCATTCGGGCAACCCAAAAGAAAATAATGTCGTAACTTGTACACATGACGTCATTCGGGTAGTAGCGCTTGAGATCCCCAGTCTCTTCGGGCCACCCCAAAATACTAAAAGGCCAGAGGGCGGAGCTAAACCATGTGTCTAGGGTGTCTGGATCTTGTTTCAATTTGGTAGATGAACATTGAGAGCAGTTGGAAGGGGCTTCAAGGGCGACATTGATATGGCCACAGTCTTGACAATACCAAGCAGGGATTTGGTGTCCCCAAACCAGTTGTCTTGAAATACACCAATCTTGAATATTTGTTAGCCAGTGTTCCCATACAGCTACATGATGATCAGGTGTGAATTTAATCTTTCCTTGACGGACCACTTCAAGTGCTTGTTGCGCACCCTCATTCATCTTTATAAACCATTGGTCCGAAACAAGAGGCTCTAGAACGGCGCCACTGCGTTCCGAAATCGCTACTTGGGAAGTATGATCTTCGATTTTGACGAGACAACCAACCGCCTCAAGATCCTCTAGAATCTTTTTCCTACAGACAAATCGGTCAAGGCCTCGATAAGACCCAGCGGCTTCGGTCATTTTTGCGTCGAAGCCTATAACAGTAATTGAATCTAGATGAAGCCGGAGTCCCGCTGCATGATCATTAGGATCATGAGCCGGCGTGACTTTGACACACCCAGTTCCAAAAGCAGGATCGACAAATGCATCCGCTACGATAGGGATCAGTCGGCCAGTGATGGGTTGACGAATCTGTTTGCCGACGAGGGATCGATACCGATCATCATCAGGATTAACCGCAACAGCAGTGTCACCCAAAAGGGTCTCAGGACGCGTCGTTGTCACCACGATTGACCCTGAATCGTCTGCGAGGGGATAGCGAAGATGCCACAACTTGCCTTGTCGCTCAGTATGTTTAACTTCAAGATCTGAAAGAGCTGTTTGACTAACAGGATCCCATTGGATCATTCGCGGACCGCGATAAATGCGCCCTTGTTGATGAGCTTCAACAAATACTTTTCGGACTGCGGCATTTAAAGAATCATCCATGGTGAAGCGTTTACGAGACCAATCAACGCTAGCTCCCAGGCGCCTCATTTGGTTCTCGATGTCATTTTGATTTTTGTGTTTCCAATCCCAAATACGCTTCAAGAAGGCTTCTCTACCTAATTGATGACGATCGGTTCCTTCTTCTTTAAGTTGTCGCTCCACGATGATTTGTGCCGCGATTCCCGCGTGGTCTACGCCGGGTACCCAGCAAACATCGAAGCCTTGGGCTCGCTTTGTGCGTGCAAGAACGTCGGGAAGGGTGTAACAAAGCGCATGGCCCATATGGAGATTGCCCGTGATGTTGGGAGGAGGTAGAGACATAGAAAAAGGTTTTTTCTTTGAGTAAGGCTTTCCCTCAAAAACACCCTCTTTTTCCCATTGTTCATACCATTTGGTCTGAGCAGCTTGGAACTCGTATGTTTTATCCATCGTAATTTAATCTTACACCGCCACATTTCGGGGGCACCCAATTGATTTATCAACGTAGTGTTCGATTTGGGTCAACTGAAACTAGAATCCGTGGTGTACTCACTCCATCCTGAGGAGGGGATCAATATGAAAAATATTTTAAAGATCTCGTCTATCTGTCTTTTGGAGAACTTTGCCTTTTAGCAAATATTACTTTTGCACAAACCGCAACATATGCACCTGCGGTCCCAGGCAATATTTTCATCAAAAGAATTGTGAAAGTTGCCCCAGGTAACTGGGAAAAGTTCCTTACCTTGCTGAATGACTATTTCACAAAAAACCCTACTCCCGGCATACAAATAATTCTTTTCCAAATCTTCTCTCGTCCGGGCGGTATAAAGGGGACGCATGAGATTGTTCATTACGGAAGCCCGGAAGCCATGAATAATTTCCTAAAGGCTAATTGGGAAGGCTCCATAGATCCAAAATGGATGAAATTTTTTGTTGAGCGTGAAACTCTAGGCCCCTCAGCTGTAGAACATCTTACCGGACGAGTTATCCAATCCTATGGTGAAACATCTAGACTGCCTCTTTAAATCGTTTCTGTCTAAAATGTACCACTTAAAAATCCCGGAAGAATCGTTCGCGCTTTGAAAAAATACTTCGATGCTAATCCACTGCTACCGGGTAACCGTGTTCAGCTAGGAAATGTTGTATCAGGAGCTCAAGCGGGTAGTGTACTGATTGTTAACGCCTACAAAGATTATTTGGCTCTTTGGCCTGATACAAGCAAAATGGATCCCACTATGATGGCGAAATCTAGTAAAGACTATAATCAAGCTTTGTCTGAAAATGGAATAAGAAGAGGGTTCTCGTATGGTCTTCAACTATTCTAGGTTCCTGCTAACGACCTGGTAAATTTCTAGAGGGTTCATTGAAAAAGGGGGCGCGGGCCCCCTTTTTCAATTTCAAACTCAACTGATTTCTTAATAAACCCTTAGCCTATACTTATCTAAAGATAATATCAGCGACTCTACAGCTCCTTATCAAGTGAAAGTATGAATGAAAAATTATTCTAAAAAAATAAAGGCACCCGGTTCTCCCAAGCGAGATGAGCGTATCTTAATGCTCAAGTCGATCTACGCCTCTCGAAAAATTGATGACAAGGAAATTATCGGTAAACGTCAAAACCGTGCCTTTTTTCAAATTAATGGCGCGGGACACGAGGCAGTTCTATCGGCCATGGCTTTGGTAGCAAAGCCAAAATATGATTGGTTTTTTCTCTATTATCGAGATCGCGCCCTAGCTTACGGGCTAGGATATACCGCGAAAGAAATGTTTCTGGGAAGTGTGGGAGCGATCGATGATCCTGCGAGTGGAGGGCGTCAGATGCCGAGCCATTGGGGGCATAAGGATATTAATATTTTTACAACAAGCAGCCCGACAGGGTCTCATCTTCTTCAGGCCGTCGGCGCTGCAGAGGCTATTATTCGAGCAGAGAAACTGAAACTTGCTAAAGATCTTGATATCAAGAAAGATGAAGTAGTTTTTGCTACCACAGGCGATGGAACTTGTTCGGAGGGTGAGTTTTGGGAAGCAATCTCGAACGCTGTGAACTTAAAAGTTCCGATAGTTTTCCTCGTTGAAGACAATGAATATGCCATTAGTGTCCCTAGTGAAGTGCAGTATCCAGGGGGCAATGTAGCGGATCTGTTGAAGGGTTATGCTGCGCATGGCCTTCTGATTATTGATGAAGTAGATGGTTGCGATCCTATTGAAAGTTATCAAGCACTCACTAAAGCCGTCAGCTACACCCGAGCTCGGAAAGGACCCGCCCTTGTGCGTGCTAAAGTCATTCGACCCTACAGTCATTCACTCTCGGATGATGAGCAACTCTACAAAACAGACCAACAACGCAAAGAGGAATTAAGCCGAGATCCCTTCATCAATTTTCCCAAACAACTTTTAAAGTGGGGAGATCTGAAGGAAAAAGAGTGGTATCTTCTCCAACAAGATATCGATCGTGAAATTCAAATGGCTTGGGATGAGGCCTGTGAGGCTCCTCTTCCTCCTCCGAATAGCTTTTATAAACATCTGTATAGCGAAGAGGTGGATCCGACATCGGCTAATTTTGATCGTGAGGTTCCTGATAGTGAAACCTCTGGCGTTAGAACTTTGATTGATAGTGTGAATCAAGTCCTAAAACAAGAAATGACCATCAATCCAAGAATTTTGGTCTTCGGCGAAGATGTTGCGGATGCCAGTCGCTCCTCCCTACTCGGTAAAGTCAAAGGGAAGGGCGGAGTCTTTAAGGCTACGCATGGTCTTCAAACAGCTTTTGGTGACCATCGCGTGTTCAATTCTCCTTTAGCTGAGGCTACGATTATCGGTCGCGCTATTGGTCTAGCGGTTCGTGGTTTTAAACCCGTTGTTGAGGTTCAGTTTTTTGATTATATTTGGCCTGCTATGCAACAACTTCGTGATGAATTGGCTACGATACGCTGGAGAAGCAATGGAGCCTTTAAGGCACCAATGGTGATTCGTGTTCCCATCGGAGGTTATCTTATGGGAGGGTCAATTTATCACTCCCAGTGTGGCGAAAGTACTTTTACTCATATTCCTGGCCTAAGAGTAGTTTATCCAAGTACTGCTTTGGATGCTGCCGGTCTTTTGAGAACAGCTATTCGTTGTGATGATCCCGTTTTGTTTCTAGAACCAAAGCACTTATATCGTCAGACACATAACAAAGGCCCCGAAGTGGATCCTAATTTCATGATTCCTTTTGGTAAAGCTCGTCGTGTTCAACAAGGACATGACTTATCTGTGATTACTTATGGTTCAACCGTTTATCGTGCTGTACAAGCAGCACGAGAGGCTGAAAAAGAAGGTATCTCTGTTGAAATTATTGATTTAAGAACATTAAATCCCTATGACTGGGAATCAATTACAGCTAGCGTAAGGAAAACACACCGAGTCCTGGTTGCCCATGAGGATACGTTATCTTGGGGTTACGGGAGCGAGATTGCAGCTAGGATATCCGATGAGTTATTTCTAGAATTAGATGCTCCGGTGCGACGTATCGGTGCAAAAGATACTTGGGTCTCCTACCAGCCCCTTCAAGAGGATGAGATTTTACCTCAAGCGAATGATTTCCTAGATGCCTATAGAAAACTTAAGTTGTATTAGCTGTTTTTAATCATTGCCAACGACATAAGAGCCATGAGCAAATCTTCGCCTAGTGTGATCCTGGTCATTGGAAGTTTAATAACGGTGCCTAGACAGGCGCAGGGAATCTTTCTATTGGTACGGAGTGCTTGATAAACTCCTAGCGCAGAAAAAAGCATTAGAAAAAAGGTGAATCCATGTAAAAAGAGGGATTCAGTTCCTAGCGCGTATGTGACACCCAAGCCTAACTCCATAAAAGGATAAGCCCAAGCATAAAAGGGCCAATATTGTGCAAGCAAGTCATAGGATCGATAAAAGGTAACAAACCCTGGAAGATTTATAAATTTAAATAAAGAAAAAATAATAAAAAAACCACTCATAAAGTGCCTCATTGCCAAGTTCATATCCCAAGAACCATTGATTAGTTGACCCAAAGCGCATATGGTGATCAGAGTAAAGAAAATTAAAATCAAAGGCAGGAATACCTTGAGAGAATGCGTGGGATTAGCATCATTTCCCCCAGAGATACTATACGAATCCAATGATGCTAAGGCGTTTTTGGCCTGGTCAAAAGAGATTGTTGCATCTATATCAATTGTTGGGGGATCCAAATGTACTTTTACCGAGGGATCTAATGGAGCAAGAGCCTTTTCGATGCGATTGATACATGCATCACAGTGCATACCTGTGACAAAAAAAGTTTTTCTAGTGATGATCATGCTCTTGAGTAGTAGGCGATGATAGAACATCTACTTGACGTCCCTTAAAAATTACCCAAAAGCTGTAGGTAAGCAAAATAAGCCCATTGGCAACTTTAATGAGGGGAAGTGCACCTATTAATTTATTACCAAGAAGAACTACGAGACCTACGATGATCGCAAGGGAAGACCAAGTAATGAGAAATACCCCAGTCCATTCAGATGCTTCTAGAGATTGGCTGACATCATCCGGGACTGTTCCTAAAGGAGATTTCTTTTCACCGAGGAGTTGTAGTCCCTGAAACATCAAAACAAGGGAAACGATGAAATAGAAAATATTGGAAATCATAGATAGTGCTCCGTTCCTTTAGGGTAATACGACTCTAGGGCCTTTATCTAGAGTTCTCTGCTGTTATTTGATAAGGTGAGATATGGCAAATCTTTTTCATGAGGTTGTAGATTCTCGAAGAACAATTCGAGATTTTCTTCCCGATCCCGTCCCTATCGAAGTCCTTGAGCGATGTATTGATGCCGCTTGCAAGGCTCCTAGCTCCAGTAATTTACAACTATGGGAGTTCGTTTGGATTGAGAATCAAGATAAAAGAAAAGAAGCTAACAAAATTTGCTTGAACCAGGGGGCAGTAAAGACCGCTCCGGTCCTCCTCGCCATCGTAACTCACCGCTCTAATTGGAGAAGGAATAGAAATGAAATCCTAAGGATTTTTAAAAGTAGGGGATCCATCAGGCCTACGACACATAGGTATTATTCGACCGTGATTCCTTTCATCTACACAAACGGCCCCTTTAATCTTCTAGGATTTTGGAAACCTTTGGTAGGCCGTTTGATTTCATTTTTTAGACCCACCCCCTCGTTGCACACGCAAACAGATGTTCGTGTGATGTCTCATAAGTCAACGGCTCTCGCTGCAGCAACGTTGATGCTTGCGCTTCGCGCTGAAGGCTATGATTCTTGCCCAATGGAAGGGTTCGATCCTTGGCGAGCCAAGAAGCTTTTAAATCTCAGTAGCCAATCGGAAGTTTGTATGTTCCTTGCTGTCGGTAAGCGATCTCCTAAGGGTCTCTGGTGGGAAAGAATACTTATGCCTCGAACCTGGACGTATCGAAAAATATAAATTCGAGGTATCGGTTGCAAAAACCAATGCTCATTCCCTTCATTGCTTCGCCCTCCAAGGGCGATCGCTTGCGATGGACTTCTCCATCAGCTTTAGCTACCTTAATTGCTTCATGGGATTCCAAAAGGCCCTTGTGGGTTGACGCCCCCTCAGAGTCAGAAGCAGAAACATTGGCAAACGATTTAACCCAAACCCTCGGACCAGTAGGAATTTATTTCTTTCCAAGTTTAATCGACTATATCGCAGGAGAAATTTCACCCTCAGGGTTAATTCTTCAATCTAGATTGAAATGTCTTGCAGCCTTGGCCAATCAAAAAGTGAGGGTTTTGGTAACCGGACCCATGGCTTCTAGAGAGAAATTACCTCAACTGAGTTGGTTCATGACTCAACAAGTTCGTATTGCTCTAGGAAACTCCTTTAATCGCGATCGTCTTCTATTTAAGCTCGTGGGCTTGGATTATGTCCGTACACCTTTAGTGACTCACCCTGGTGAGTTCAGTTCGCGCGGCCTAATCCTAGATATTTGGCCTCATCAAGAAGATCAGCCGATACGGATTGAGTTCGATGGAGACGAAATAGACTCAATCAATTATTTTGACGTACAGACTCAACGTCGCACATCACTGGCTATCGAGATATTTACGCTTTTCCCAAAATGTGAGGGAAATCGAAGTCCCCAGGCAATGATTGATGCATTAAAACTTTGTGCTCATAAAACAATCGGCGCAGATGATGATTTATCTTATCGCATCAATAAAATTAAAACGCAGGGCTATCACTCAGGCGAAGAGCTTTTTTATCCGTTACTTGGACACCCCATTGCAAGTCTAAATGAATGGCTAACTAATTATGATCGTCTCAAGCTAGATCCTAGATGGAGCTCTTTAATAGCTAAGTCGTTTGAAGAAGAAGTTAAAAATGCCCTAATGAAACTAAGAGAAGCTGGAGTCATTTGCCCCGACTTCGAAGATCGTTTTCATAGTGAAGATCTCTCGCCAACAACATGTATGCTCACAGAGTGGAAAGTTGAAGCTTCTCTTGATTTTGGCTATGAGCCAATCCTAGATCATAAAGGAGATATTTCAGCCCTCTTGAAAACCTCAGAGGACTTTTTGAGTCGTGGATATCAGGTGTTGTGGTGTGGCTCTACCGAGGGGACAACGCATCGTTTTTCTGATCTTATCGAAGAGCATCAGATCAAATTTAAAGATAGGACGCCCAAATCTATTCAATGTGATTTGAGTAGTGGGTTCATTTTCCATGACCCCAAATATATTCTGATAACTGAATGGGAGGCCTTCGGTCGAAAGAAAGTGTACCTTCCCAATCAGCGTTCCCGAACCTATGCTTTTCTGAGCGACTTTTCTGATCTTAAGATAGGAGATCCCGTCGTCCATCTTGATCACGGCATAGGAGAGTTTATTGGATTTGTGACCATCGAAGCAGGCGGCGAAAATCATGATGTGGTTCGCCTTCGTTATGCAGATGGCGCATTTCTTGATGTAAGTCTTGAACGAGCAGATTTAATACAACGATACAGTTCTGCGGAGGGCGCACAGCCTAAATTTGATAAATTGGGTGGTACACAGTGGGCCAAAACAAAGCGACGAGCTAAAAAAGCAATTCGAGATCTCTCTGAGGAACTCTTAAAGCTATATGCCAAAAGACAACAAGAGGTTGGGTATGCATTTCAGGTTGACGGTCCTGAGATGGCGGAGTTCGAGTTAAGTTTTTCCTTCGAACCCACTCGTGATCAGATCGAATCCTCGGAAGCTATCAAATCGGATCTAGAAAAATCTAAACCAATGGATCGACTGTTGGTGGGCGATGTGGGCTTTGGTAAAACCGAGGTTGCTATGCGAGCAGCTGCCAAAGTTGTTTTTGGAGGCAAGCAAGTTGCGTTCCTTTGCCCTACGACTGTTTTATGTTTTCAACATTATCGTAATCTCAAAGATCGTTTTGCAGCTTTTCCTATTCGTATAGCAATGATGAATCGTTTTGTTGATAAATCTAAAATACAGCAAATTCGAGAAGACCTAGAAAAGGGAGTTATTGATATTCTTATTGGAACACATCAAGCGCTAGGGAAAGACGTGCGTTTTGCTGATTTAGGCTTGGTCATTATCGATGAGGAGCAGAGATTTGGAGTAGCCCATAAAGAAAAGTTGAAACATTTAAGAGTTAATGTGGATCAGTTGGCCATGAGTGCCACACCTATCCCTCGAAGTCTTCATATGAGCCTATCTGGCCTAAGGGAAATTAGCTTAATTGAGACTCCACCTAAAAATCGTCTTGCGATTGAGACCATTGTTGCACCTTGGAGCGATGAATTGATCCAAGGTGCCATTCATTTTGAGTTAAAAAGAAAAGGACAAGTCTTTTTCGTTCACAATCGGATCGAGAGCATTGAATCCATTGCGGCACGTATTCAAGGTTTAGTTCCTGAAGCTCGGATTGGGATTGGCCATGGTCAACTTCGTGAGCATGATTTAGAAAAAGTCATGCTTGATTTCATGGAAGGAAGAGTAGATGTCTTAGTATCTACTACAATTATTGAGAATGGACTTGATATTCCCAATGCGAATACCTTGATTGTCCATAGAGCAGATCTATTCGGTCTCTCTCAGCTATATCAACTGCGGGGGCGCGTTGGTCGAAGCGAGGTACCTGCGTTTGCTTATCTAATGATTCCTGCTCGAACTGAAATTACTGATGAGGCTCGTAAAAGGCTCAAGGCGCTTGAAGATTTCTCTGAATTAGGTTCAGGATTTAGGATTGCAGCTCTCGATCTTGAACTACGTGGAGCAGGAAATATTTTAGGAGCGGAACAAAGCGGACATATCGGAGCTATCGGATATGAACTCTACATGAAAATGCTTGAGGAATCCGTTCAGGACTCTCGTGGACATCTACCGGACCTTTCAGATGTACATATCGACTTGGGTAAATCCCAAATCTCTGCTGGATGGATCGATCAATCTGCTGATCGTTTAGTTGTTTATAAGCGTATGTCTCGCTTGAAGGAATTGAGGGATCTCGAGTTTTATTGTCATGAACTTGAGGATCGTTTTGGAACCATTATGAAAGATGATACCGATACACGCGAATTCTTTGAAAAAATGAAATTGAGAATATATGCACAAAAATTAGGTATTCTTGAGATTGTTGAGAAAACTAATGATGTCTTTATCAAGATCGCAACAACAGCTCCTGTTGATATGGCTAAAATAATTGAAATGACAGCCCGAATTGCAGGCGCTAAGTTTCATGTCGATGGTAGATTGAGCCTACCATCAAAAGCTAGCACACAAGAAACCCTAGGAATGCTGATAAGTCTATTCAAAACATGGCTTAAAGCCCAAGAAATAGTTTAGTTGTTGTTATAGGGTTAAAATGATTTCCTAACTGCTTTGGGGAGTTACTATGCCGCGACCATTTATATTGCTATCGATAATTTTGAGCTCGGCCTGCCTGCTGGCCCAAGGTAAATTAGGCTTCAATGTTAAAGACATGGATTTGTCTGTTCAACCCTGTGAAAACTTTTACCGTTACGCCAATGGTGGTTGGCTCAAGAGTCAAACTCTTCCTGCCGACAAAGCTCGTTGGGGAAGTTTTAATCAGCTCGCGGATTCGAACCGTGTGGTTTTAATGTCCATCGTTAAAGACCTTTCGGCTTCGAAATCGCTTAAGCTAGGAAGCCCTGAGCAGCGAGTCCATGATTTTTATGCCAGCGCTATGAACACTGAACTTTTGGAAAAAAAGGGAATTGAACCCATGCAGCCTTTCTTGGCACTAGCTGGCTCACTCAAAAGTCAAGCCGATCTCCCAAGACTTCTAGGCGAACTTCATAGCCGTGGCTTTGCCGGAGGATTCTCCATGGGGGTGGGCGTGGATCAGAAAAATAGTAAGCGCCATATGGTCTTCTTTAGTCAAGGCGGAACCACTCTGCCGGATCGTGATTTTTATCTCAAAAATGACTCACGATCTAAGAACATCCGAGACAAATATGTTCCGCATGTCGCTCGAATGTTTGAACTTTCAGGTTTTGAAGCAGTCCAAGCCGCCAAAAATGCTCAAAGGGTTATGACCATTGAAACTAAATTAGCTGAAATTCAAATGGATCGAACAGAAATGCGCGATCCCAATAAGCGTTATAACGTAAGAACCCCTCAGAAATTTCAAGATGAGAATCCAGGATTTGATTGGTCGACGTATATAAAAGGTCGTGGGGTTCCCAAGATTGAAGACCTCAACATCGTTCAACCCAACTTCTTTAAATCGTTCGCAACCTTGAGCGATCAATATTCTACGGAAGACTGGAAAGTTTACCTCCAATGGCACGTCATCAACAGTTCAGCAGGGGCTTTAAATAAAGCCCTCGGCGATCAAGCCTTTGCGTTCAGTAAAGTACTTAGTGGAGTTGAGGTTCAAGAAAGCCGTGATAAACGTATGCTCTCAGTTGTCGACAATATTCTTCCTAACGAGTTTGGCCAACTCTATGTTGCTCGTGCATTTAGTCCGGTTGCCAAAAAGAAGATGATCGAAATGGTCAAGAATCTTCGCCTTGCGTTGAAAGATTCCATCAATAAAATCGAATGGATGGGCCCTGAGACCAAACAAAAAGCCATCACCAAACTCAATGCATTTGGAGTCAAAATTGGTTATCCGGATAAATGGGAAGTTCGCGACTTTGACATTAAACGCGATGATTATTTCGGGAATCTGCGACGTCATAGTGCAATGCGACTCAAAGAAAACATTACCAAGTTAGGTCAAAGCCCCAATAAAGAGGAATGGAGCATGACACCTCCAACGGTCAATGCTCGTTATAGCCCCTCATTGAATGACATTCTTTTCCCAGCGGGTATCTTGCAAAAACCCTTCTTTGATCCTGAGGCTGACGATGCGGTTAATTACGGAGCAATTGGTTGGGTAATTGGTCATGAGATTACTCATGGGTTTGATGATAGTGGTTCTAAGTATGATGGAGAGGGTAATTTGGTTAACTGGTGGACCCCTGAAGACAGAAAAGCCTATGATTATCGAACCGATCTTGTTGTGAAACAATTTGACGCCTATGAACCCATCCAAGGAGAACGTGTCAATGGAAGATTAACTCTAGGCGAGAATATCGCAGACTTGGGTGGCATGAAGATTGCATATGCTGCGTGGAAAATGAGTTTGAATGGTAAACCTTCACCTGTGATTGACGGCTTTACGGGCGAGCAGCGCTTCTTCATTGGTGGTGCTGTGATCTGGCGTCAACTGCAACGCGAGGAAGCCCTCTTCCAGCAACTTAAGACGGATCCTCACAGCCCAGGTGAATTCCGGGTTATAGGCCCCATGAGCAATCTACCTCAGTTTTATGAAGCTTTTGCATGCCAGGCTCCATCTGCCATGGTTCGTGAGGAAAAAATTCGTCCGTCAATTTGGTAGAAGGCTCTGGATTCTAAAAAGGAGGGCCTACAGGCCCTCCTTTTTAATTTGTTTGAATTTATATAGTCCATAAAAGACTAATATAAGCGCTAATCTGAAAGTCGGAGATTACATTGATTAAAGTTATAAACATTGAACCTACGCCAAATCCAAATGCGCTTAAATTTATTGTGCAGCCAGCGATTTTAAAATCCGGTACACGTAGTTTTCAAAATTTTGCTTCATCAATAGGGGATCCACTAGCTAGCTCAATCTTCGCCCTAGGCAGTGTTACCAGTGTTTTCTATATGGACCGCTTTGTTACGGTTAACAAAGACGCCACATCTGAATGGAGCGGTCTTATCGACTCCGTATGTGAAATCATCGAGGGACTAAAAATTGAACCTGAACAGCAGGGAAATTCTAAAATTCAAACCTCAGACGAGCCGTCAGATGAAAAATTAAAGCGGATTCATATATTGTTAGATGAAAAAATAAGACCCGGCCTGGCTGGAGACGGAGGCGGCCTCGAGATCATTTCTTTTGATGGCCAAACCCTTCAAATTAGTTATCACGGAGCTTGCGGTTCGTGCCCCTCTTCTACCTCTGGAACTCTCCGTTATATCGAAGGCTTGCTTCAATCGGAAATTGATCCTTCGGTGCGTGTGATTGCTTATTAGTTAAGAAATCAAGGGGTTTATAGTAGTTGATCCTTGATGAGATAATGGAAATTCACCTCGGCGTGTTTCTTTTCCTTGTGAGGATATATTGGCGAAGAAAAAATCTAAAAAAAATTATCATATTTTATCCCAAGACATATTAATCCATTGGTATGAACTCATGCAGATGGGTCGTGTTCTCGACGACAAGGCACCGAATTATTTAAAACAAGCTATTGGATGGTCTTATCACGCTCCGAGCGCCGGACATGACGGCATCCAACTTGCACTCGGTCTTTCTTTTCGTTCAGGCAAAGACTTTCTTTTTCCGTACTATCGAGATTTAACCACTTGTCTTGCAGCCGGCCTCACTCCCGAAGAAATCATCTTAAACGGTATCTCTAAAGCCTCGGATCCATCTAGCGGGGGTAGGCATATGAGTAATCATTTTGCCAAACCCTCAATAGGTATTCAGAATGTTTCAAGCCTGACGGGTAACCATGCGCAACATGCAACAGGATTAGCTCGAGCAGTTAAAACTTATAACTCGGATGCGATTGTTTTTTGTAGTCAGGGTGAATCGAGTCTCTCTGAAGGTTATTGTTACGAAGCCATCATTGGTGCCGATCGAGAACAATTACCTGTTATTTTCGTAATCCAAGACAATGGCTATGGTATTTCGGTCCCCAAAAAAGACCAGTCAGCAAATACCGATCTAGCCGATAATTTTTCAGGCCTAAATAACCTTTTTATTAAAAAATGTGATGGTATAGATCCTATTGACTCTAAGAATGCTATGGATGCAGCAATAGAGTATGTTCGGACAGGACAAGGCCCGGCTATGGTTTATGCTCATTGCGTTCGTATAGGCGCCCACTCTAATTCGGATCGTCATGAGCTTTACCGATCACCCCAAGAACTTACCGAGGCTAAACAATCGGATCCTCTCCCTAAATTTCGACAATATTGTCTCGATCAAGGTATCTCAGAGTCAGCTCTTCTTGGTATCGAAACCACGAATTTACTTAAGCATAATAAAGCTCACGATGAAGCCATGAAAGCTCCTAATCCTGATCCTGAATCTATCTTTCAATTTGTCTGTCCTGATGGGTGGACCTCTTTTGAATATCCCTCGGGAGAGCATACATCAACCGAAGCGCCTATTAGTATGATTCAAGCACTTAACCAAACCCTCAAAGAAGAATTCAGAGACAATCCAGACACCTATATTTGGGGTCAAGATATGGCGAATTTAGATAAGGGTGGAATTTTTAATGTATCTAAAGGGATGCAACAAGAATTTGGTATCAAAAGAGTCTTTAACGCTCCCATTGCAGAAGATTTCATTGTAGGAACGGCAAATGGCTTTAGTCGGTTTGATAAAAAAATTCGCGTTGTTATCGAAGGAGCTGAATTCGCAGACTATATCTGGCCAGGAGCTGAGCAAATTGTAGAAATGAGTCATGAATATTGGAAAACAAATGGACAATTTTCTCCCAACGTAACTATTCGTCTAGCTAGTGGCGGCTATATCGGAGGAGGACTTTATCATTCGCAAAATATCGAGGGCTGGCTAACAACGTTACCGGGTATTCGAGTGGTGATTCCTGCTTTTGCTGATGATGCGGCGGGACTCCTTAGAACTGCTATGAAATCAGAAGGTCCTACCTTATATTTGGAGCCAAAGTTTCTATATAATTCCAAACTTGCCTACGCCTCTGTCCCAGACCACTTCGCGGTTCCCTTCGGCAAAGCAAGAATTAGAAAATCTGGCCATGATTTAACTGTCCTTGCCTATGGAACAGCTGTGCATTTTGCTTTGGAGGCAGCTCAAATCCTCGACGCGGAGGGACATTCCATTGAAGTGATCGATCTCCGAAGTCTTTCTCCCTTAGATGAAGATGCGATTTTACAATCCATAAAAAAGACCCATCGAGTAGTTATTGCTCACGAAGATAAAGTTTTTGGTGGATTCGGGGGGGAATTGTCAGGTCTTATTGCATCTAAAGCTTTTGTGTGGCTCGATGCGCCAATCGAACGTGTCGGAAGTGAGTTCACCCCGGTTGGGTTCAATCGAATTTTAGAACGAGCAATACTACCTAATACAGAAAAGGTGCTCAAGACGATTCGTCAAACCCTTGCATTTTAATTACTAGGCGTGTTCAAGTTCCTGATAGGCTTTTGTAAGAGTCGTAGAAATTTCTTCAGGACTTTTACCTAGAAAATCACTACGTTGCATCAAGAATTTCAATTGGCCGTTTTCAAGAATGGCTGCCTGGGGTGAGGTGGGTGATATACCTTCAAAATATTCACGAGCTTTAGACGTAGCCTCTTTTTCCATTCCAGCAAATACTGTTGTTAAATAGTCAAATTTTAAACCCTGTTTCAGGGCGTGAATGACTCCTGGACGAGCACCTGCTGCAGCGCATCCGCAAACACTATTGACTACCAAAAGGGTCAACCCCTTCTGATTAAGCGTTTGTTCAACCTGCTGAGGTTCCTTAAGCTCGATAAAACCTACATCCACTAGTTGTTGCCTCATGGGGGCTACCATATGTTCGGGGTAATTCGACATGCCAAACTCCTTCGCTAACATCTATTTTATCCTAGTATTTAGGGCCATTCCACCCCTTGAACTTCCCATTCGGGCAATTCTCAATCAACTAGTCAGTTTGTATTAGATTTCGATGCGTTATCTTGCGATAATCCCATTCAGCCATGTGGGTCATTAAAGGGAGTAGACGATGAAAGATTTTTTCAAATTCTTTTTTGCTAGTATTTTAGCTATTCTGACTCTTGGTTTAATGACCGTTTGCGGTATTGTTGCTGTGGGCGTCGCTGCAGGCTCATCAGATGATAAAGCGGATATCAAAATCAAAAATAAGACGGTTTTGGTTTTTAATATGGATACCAATATCACTGAAGCATCTCAAGAAGATGACCCTTTTGCCGACCTTACCTCTCGATTCACGGGTCAAGGAAATTCAAAATCATTATCCATGACCGATATTATTAAAGGTCTTGATAAAGCCGAGAAAGATGAACGTATTTCGGCTCTTTACATGAAAGGTAATCTTTCGGGAGCAGGTCCTGCAGCTCTCACGGAGATTCGTCAAGCTCTGATTCGTTTTAAAGCTAAAAAACCCATATATGCCTTCAATGTAGGTTGGTCTAAGGCAGATCTAATGTTGGTAGCAGGAGCCACGCGTCTCTATCTAGATCCCATGGGCTCCATAGATGTGAATGGGTTAGCTGCTGAGCCTATGTTTTATGGCGATGCTTTTAAAAAATACGGAATTGATGTGCAAGTCACGCGCGTAGGGAAATATAAGTCCGCCGTTGAGCCTTTCACGACTAATCGAATGAGCGAACCAAGCCGAGAACAAACCACTAAACTACTTACTGATCTGTGGTCCGAATGGAAAATTGCCATAGGCGCAGATCGAAAAATCCAGCCTGATCAAATCCAAACCATGGCTGACGAAAAAGGATTTCTTTTCGCTACTGAAGCCAAATTTATGGGTATGATAGATGAAATTAAAGAAGATAACGAAGTCCTTAATGAACTTAAGAAATTAAGCGGTAAAAAAGAGTCCGATAAAACATTCAATCAAATTTCTTTGCAACGTTATCTCAAAGTCGATGTTGATGGTGCAGCTCCTCGAAGCAGTAAAAATCGTATTGCGGTGGTATTTGCCGAAGGCACGATTGTTGACGGTAATGGTTCCGATGGAGAAATTGGTGGAGAATACCTGAGTCGTGAATTACGCCGGCTTCGTTTAGATTCTGCAGTTAAAGCCATTGTTTTGCGAGTGAATAGTCCCGGCGGAAGTGCCTATGCGTCAGAACTCATTCAAAGAGAATTAGTTTTAGTCAAAAAAGAGAAGCCAGTTGTTGTTTCGATGGGTTACGTAGCTGCCTCAGGAGGTTATTGGATCTCAACGTATGCAAATCGTATTTTTGCCCAGCCCAACACCATCACAGGTTCTATCGGAGTCTTCGGTCTCTTTCCAAGCGTCAAAGGCTTGGCTAACTCTGTTGGTATCACTTGGGACGAAGTTAAAACTGCCAATTTTGCTGCGATAGAAACTACTTCACGACCCAAGACACCAGCGGAACTCGCACGCATTCAGGTAGCCATTGATAAGATCTACGAGGACTTTATTCAAAAGGTTGCAGAAGGTCGTCGTCTTAAACCTGAATTTGTTCAAGAAATAGCTCAAGGACGAGTCTGGTCTGGTAAAGAAGCCATCAAATTAGGCCTGGTTGATGAACTCGGAGGCCTTGGACAAGCGATCGATCATGCAGTCCTCATTGCAAAATTAGGTAATGATTATCAAATTGATTATCCCAAGCCGGCTCAGGGTGTTGTCGAGCAGATTCTCGAATCCTTAGGAGGAAAAGACGACCCCATCGGTTCTGGCAATATGAATGCCCTAGCTCAACAAATCAGAAATCAGTTTAATTGGTTTAATACTCTAAATGATCCGAACGGTATTTATGCCCGGATGCCCTACGATCTCAATATAAAGTAGGCCTATTCGTCTACACTCTGATCGGTTAAGCCTTCAGGAGGATCGACTTCCAACAAATGTTGGGACAGATCGATTTTCCACCACTTCTTGATGTAAGGAATCAGAATGGTAGATTTTGAACTGTCAGATTGAACTATAACCATGTCATAACCCATCGTAGTGGATTCTAGCCTAAGAACTTTACCTACAATAGATCCGTTGGGTAGGGTCACGGATAAGCCGACCCATTCATGCCGAAAACTTTCTCCAGGAGCAAGAGAAGCTTGATCCTCAGGCATCCAAAGACTCATGCCAACGAGAGGTTCAACAGCGGTTCGATCATCAAAGCCCTTCAATCGAATACAAGGTTTATTCTTTTGCTCACGAACATTCACGACTTGACACGCTATGGCCCGATGATCAGGATCCATATCACTCCAATCCACATTAGGGGGACCCAGAAGGAGACCTTCTCGATGGGGGAGTAGAGCGGGGTGGTCTGTGGTGGAAAAAAGGATCAGTTCTCCCTTAAGGCCTTGAACCTTGGAGATCTTACCGATTAGGATCACAATAATACTTCTAAGTTCATGGGGACCTTAAAGTAAACACGCCGGGAATCCCAGCCTTTTTGATAAATAATAGGAAGCCGATTAGATAATAGAGTGTCTCTTGAAGAGTTCTGCGACTGACTCTGAGGGTTTAGCACCCTTAGCAATCCAAATTTTAGCTCGTTCGACATCAATTTTAGTACCTTCGGGAGAATCATTTTTGGGGTTTACATAACCCAAAACTTCGATGGATTGACTGGTAGGGATTTGAGCATTTTCAGAAACCACAATTTGATAAAAGGGTTTATGTTTAGTGCCATTTCTAGCTAAGCGTATAGATAACATTGAATCTCCTGAACTTCTTAGTTTACCCAATGAAACGGCTCTTTCCAAGCCGAAAGAGACTTATGATCCCTAGAATCATGCGTGAGACTATAAAAATACCCAACAATTCCCCTGAGGACCCTCTATTTTATGACTAATCGATTAATCGAAAGCTTAAGTCCCTATTTGCTGCAGCACGCGAATAACCCGGTGGATTGGTACCCGTGGTCCGAAGAGGCCTTGGAAAAAGCTCGAAGTGAGAATAAGCCCATTTTCCTATCTATTGGTTATAGCGCCTGTCATTGGTGCCATGTAATGGAACATGAGTCTTTTGAACATGAACAAGTTGCTGAAGTCTTAAATCGTGGATTTGTGTCGATTAAAGTCGATCGTGAGGAGCGCCCTGATTTAGATGATCTCTATATGGATGCCGTTCAATTGATTACCCGAAGAGGAGGATGGCCAATGAGCGTATGGCTCACCCCCGATCTCAAGCCTTTTTTTGGAGGAACCTATTTCCCACGAGAACCCCGCCAAGGAATGCCTGGTTTTATTCAGCTGCTCGAGAATATTGAAAAACTATGGTATGAAAAATCCCAAGATTTAACACTTCAAGCCGATGAGATCGTCGCAGAGTTGCAAAAAATGTCTACCCCTGAAAGCAATCATGCCCCCCTCAGCTCAAAAGTGATAGATCGAGCGCTTAGACAGTTGTCTCAAGAATTCGATGATGAGTGGGGAGGCTTCGGTTCGGCTCCTAAATTCCCTCAACAGATGGCTCTTGATCTTATTTTTAAACATAATGAATCCACATATCAAAGGATGGCTTTTAAAACGTTAGATGCCATGTGGGAAGGAGGCCTGTTTGATCATCTTGCTGGTGGTTTTGCTCGTTATTCGACCGATAGAGAATGGCTAGTTCCTCATTTTGAAAAAATGCTCTACGATAATACTCAATTAGCCTCCATTTATTTTGATGGCTATCTGCGATCAGGACAGTCTAACTATCGTGTCATCGCTGAGGAGACGCTCGATTATCTGTTACGTGATATGACGGATTCCGGAGGGGGCATTTACTCCACCGAAGATGCAGACAGTGAAGGCGTCGAGGGTAAGTTTTATGTTTTCTCTGAAGAAGAGGTCCAAAAGTGTCTCGGTTCAGATGCCAAAGATTTTATGCGTATATTTGGAGTCACTAAGGAAGGTAATTTTGAGGGGCATAATATTCTTCATCGGTTCTCAGGTATACAAGCAGCTCCTTTGGGCAATGAAAAGGAAAAAATCTGTAAAGACAAACTCTTACATTATCGAAATCAACGCATACGACCCCACTTGGATGACAAGATCTTGGCATCGTGGAATGGTTTAGCGCTCTCTGCTTTTTCAAAAGGATATCGAGTAACCAACCAAAAAATTTATCTCGATCAAGCACAAAAAATAGCTCAATTTTTAATGACACAACTCTGGGATGGTACGAATCTTTATCGTGTATACCGAAAGGGACAACGCCATACCCACGGATTTTGTGAAGATTATGCTTTTGTGGCTAATGGTCTTATCGATCTCTATGAAGCGGACCATAACGAACAAGGGCTTCATCAAGCAAAGGTGCTCGTCGAGAGTTTGATAACCAAATTTTATGATCGAGCCCTCGGTGGTTTCTATTCCAATGATCCTCAGCGGCCCGATACCCTCTTTTCCATCAAAAATGTCTATGATCAAGCCATACCAAGCCCGAATTCTCAAGCTCTGCGAGCACTCATCCGCTTGGCGAGGTACTTCGTGCTTCCCAACTATATTGAAATGGCAGAACAATCCTTCAAAGTCTGTGGGAAATGGCTCGAAGAAAGACCCCGCGCTATGCTCAGTATGCTTTCGATATTAGATACGTATCTAAAACCTTCTCTCGAAGTTGTTATGGTGGGTGATCCTGAGCATCCTTTGATTGTTGGAGCTTTAGCATCCCTGAATCGGAAGTACTTACCCCAACTCAGTCTTATCGTTGGGAAATCGGGATCTCTTCCGCATTATCAAGGACGACAGGGTTTACCTCACAAGCCGTCTATCTACATCTGTGAAGGACAAACTTGCTCAGTCCCCTTGGATCAACTCGAAGTTTTCAATGAATTAATTAAAAAATACTGAAGCCTCGTCGATCACCGTGTTGCCATTAAATGTCCAATGGCAGTCGCAGCGGCATCGGCTGCATCGGAGGGCAATTCTTCTTTAAGTCCCAAAATCAGCTTGACCATCTTACCTACTTGATCTTTACCCGCCCATCCATACCCACTGACCGCTTTTTTGATTTGCATAGGGTTGTAATCTCCTACCTCAAGATCAAAAAGAGACCCCGTTAGGAGAATAGCGCCGCGAATTTGTCCTAATTTGATGGCCGTAGCTGCATTTTTTTCCACAAAGGGAGATTCGACAGCCATAAATGTCGGTTGGTGACTTTTGATGGCTTGAACGAGGGCATTGTGAATCTTGAGACAACGCTCAGGGAAGGCTTCACTACTCTTGGAACGAACAACTCCAGAGTCTACTAATATGAGTTGATTACCTTTTTGTTCAACGATGGCCCAACCACAGGCAATGGATCCAGGATCAACCCCCAAACATCGTCTTGCTGCTTTAATCACCATAACCCTAGACTATAAACCCTTAGCGTTTCTTTTTTTTGCCTTTTTTAGGGTGACCTGAAGAACGATCTTTGCGCTTATCTTTTTTAGATGACCAAGGGCGTCCTGATTTACCACTTCTAGCGGGCGGTCGTTTGGGTTTTTCGAATAAATCTTGGGTTCTTGCACTCTTATTTGGCTTAAAACTGAATGTTTTGCCCTTACCATCCTTTGCCTTGGCATCTAGTATCCAACCGAAAATACGGTGTTGATCCTCATCAATCCCCGCCACCTCAATCGTCACAAAATCACCAATGGCAATAACGACGGCTCCCTTAGAGCCGACTAGTTTTATTCTATGTTCATCGACTTTAAAATCAAACCCTAGAGATGCGATAGGGGATCCTATTTCTACAAAGGGATCGAGCAGCTGAATATAGACGGCCTTAGGAGAGAATCCTTGAACAAAACCTTGGAATGTTTTACCGATAAAAGGACGCATAAGGTCGCACGCTTTCCAACGAACATTTTCTCGTTCGGCCTCAACAGCTTTTTGTTCAGCATCGCTGCATTCCCGAGCAATACTTGAGAGTTGTCCGTGGAAATTTTCAGGAAATGGCTCTTTTCTTAAGATCTTCCGAAGACTTCGATGGACAATCAAATCGGGATAGCGACGAATAGGGCTCGTGAAATGCAGATAATCTTTTAGTGCAAGCCCTGAATGGCCGATATTGTCGGCACTATACTCTGCGCGCTTAAGAGATCTGAGTAACATCGTATTCATCAAGGCCTCGAGGGCACCACCACGAACCTTATCGAGTAACCGATTGAGATTATCTGGGCTAGGGGCGTCGTGTACGCCTAGAAGACCAAAAGCTCTAGCTAAGTTTGCAAAAACTTCTAGTTTTATAGGATCGGGCTCATCATGAATACGAAAAATAGTGGGAATTTCTTTGTTATTGAAAAAGCGAGCGACAGCTTCATTAGCCAGCAGCATAAATTCTTCAATCATCTTATGCGCGTTGTGACGTTCATAAGGATTTGCTCGAATAACTTTACCTTTTTCATCGAAATGAAACTCAGTTTCTTCGGTATCGAGATTGACTGCCCCACGTTTCAACCGTAGCGCCTTCAAACCTTCAGCTACTTCGAGACCGGTTTCCAACATATGACAAAGTTCAGGTCCTAGAGTGGCTCGCAGGGCGGGTTGCTTATCAATACAGGCATCGCGAACATCATTATAAGTAAGGCGTTTTCTAGAATGAATGACCGATTCAGAAAAAGACGTATGTGTGATGTCAAATTGAGGTGAAAGAGTGATCCAAGCCGTAAGCGTTAATCGATCTAACCCTTCTCGGAGACTGCATAGATCTCCACTCAGCCGCTCGGGGATCATTGGAATACATTCATCCGGGAAATAAACCGATGTCCCGCGAAGTCGTGATTCTAGATCTAGAGGGCCCCCTTCTTTGACATAAAAACTGACGTCTGCAATATGAACACCGAGCAGCCAACCCCCTCCTTGATGTCCAGGAAGTGCTTCAAGCGAAATAGCATCATCAAAATCTTTAGCTGTGGGCGGATCAATCGTACAGGTCAAGCGCTTACGAAGATCTTCACGGTTATGAAGCCATTCAACGGGAACGGAAGTAGGGAATGGTGCTAATTCTTGCATCACTGCAACAGGAAATGTCTGTCGAATACCAAACATTTCTGCTGTGAGTCTATTCTCAACTCGAAGATCGCCCTTTTTTCCTAAACGAGCAACGACTTTACCTTGAAGTTGACCTGATCCTTTTTCTCTTTGGAGTTCAACGCTAACCCAATCTCCGTCCTCGGCTAAATCAGAGGGAGGAACAGCAATCATCGGTCCAATACGTTGTTCTAAGGGTAGTACGCGCCACCCCCAAGATTGTTTTTGTAGGGTACCGGCAACAGCCTGGGTTCCAAATTTAATGACTTTGACAATACGAGCTTTAGCGCGACCGTTACGATCCTCGCCAGTAATCTCGGCTAAAACGTAGTCTCCATGAAGAGCTTCATGATGAGTTCCCCATTCAACTAATACATCCGATCCTTTTGCAAAAGTTCCCAGCGGTCTTAAAAATCCCGAAAAACCCACACCATCGGGATGACCCAAGTACTTGGCTTCAAAAGTTTCTAAAAATCTCAGACTACTTTTGGGTGCAGTAGAAGTTGATCGTAAAGATCGAGCGGGTTTAGGAGTCACAAAATGACCTATCTGCCGAGGACTTCAAGAAGAGGGTCCCTCAAGGCCGCGAATACGTTGTTTGATTTTTAATAAATCGGTTCGATGGATGGGTTGGGCAGGGACACCCCCCCAGGTTTCTTCGGCGGGAACTCGGGCTCCAGGAAGGATGACCGAATGGGGAAGAATCACAGCCCCTTCTTTAATTTCAACGTCTCCCATGACCAATGAACCGGCTCCTAAGGTAACGCGATCATGGATTTTCACTGGAGCAATAACTAAATTACCTCCCCCACCATAATGAGCAAAGATTCGAACGCTACCTCCTATCGTGACATCATCTCCGAGTTCGATAAAAGCTGGATCACTAATATATTCCGTATTGATAAAGGCATGTTTCCCAATTTTCATACCCATACCCTTGAGAAAAAGAACCCCAAAGGGAGTTAGTGTAGCGAAAGGCAAGAAAGTGAATCGAACAAGATAGAAAAGTCCATTATGAAGAAACCACGGAACAGCATGAATGGTATAGTAACCACCTTTGAAACTTTTAAATCGAGTAGGTAAGACGAAATTGAGAATACAGACAGTTACCATGAGCGAAAGCCCGAAGACAAAGAATGCTAAGGCATAGGCAAAACCCATGACAAACCAACCCAGCCAACCAGCTGATGCATGCGGAAGAATGAAAGTAACAAGGACTTGGCCTGCCCAAATTGCTGGGGCAAGCGCTACGCCAAAGGCCAATGAAGCCAGAATATACATGAGAATAACTGCAATCAAATAACTGGTACGTGCAAATCGTCTCAGTAAAGCTTCGAATATATTAACAGGGGGAGGGTTTTTAGACTGATCTTCTGCAAACAGTTTTTTGGGTTTTGAGGTCGTGTCTTCCATGCCTTTAGACTAACCTTGATTGCTATCGATACACTATATAGATATGCGTGTTGCCCTAATTAGACTCTCTGCCATTGGCGATATTTTAAGATGTCTTCCAGCTTGGCAAAACCTTCATGAAGGTCTACCTGAAATAGAGTTCTGCGCGGTTATAGAGGATAGACATGAATACTTATTGAAACCTTTCAAATGGATTCATCCTGTAGTTTTAGAGAGAAAAAAAATCGGCAATCCACTTAACGCTATGAAAGAATTTAGGATAGTCGCCGATCAAATTAAACATTGCGAGGTATCTCTAGATTTTCACGGTGTGTTTAAGTCTTCTGTAATTCCTTATATTGCTAGTATTCCGGTTCGATGGGGAGATGGTATTCACAAAGAAGGAGCACACTGGTTTCAAAATCAAATCCTTCCTTATAAAAATCAATCCCGATATGATCAAGCACTCGGGCTCGCTGAGGCTTTTGGTCGCTCTCAAAATGTAAAGCACCTAGGACAATTTAGATCTCTTCGAAAGGTTATTTTTGGCTCAGAAGCTCCAGAAGTAATTTCTAAACCGACAAAAATCTTGCTTGTACCGGGAGCATCACTTCGTGGAGCCCATAAACGGTGGCCCCTGAATCACTGGTTAAACTTAGCCGAGCAGCTAAAGAAAAAAAAGGATCTAGCTTGGTGTTTGGGGCCCGGAGAAGACCATCTACGTTCATGGTTGATCGAGGCCTCAGACGTACCCGCACTACCGAAATTGCCTTTTTGGGAAATGGCTGAGCAATTAATTCAATATGATCATGTGATTTCAGGAGATACCAGTATTCTGCATTTAGCGGTAGTTCTTGGAATTCCTGTTACCGCTCTGTATGGACCCTCAGATCCTATCATTGCTGGCATTCCGTCATCATCAGGAAAAATATTGAGTAATCAGATCGATTGTTCACCTTGCCGTGATCGCGGTTGTCAAAGAGTCACCTGCCTACAAGATTTGAGGCCGAAGCAAGTTTTAGATCTTCTAGAATTTAGCGCCTAAACCATTTGGACTGACCATCTCGAGTGTCCTCGAGCGTAATACCTTGAGACTGTATACGATCTCTAATTTCATCAGCACGCTTCCAGTCTTTATTTTTCTTGGCATCGATTCGTTCTTGTATTAAGGCTTCTATGTCGCCATCAGATTCGTTCATAGTCCCAGGCCAAGCTTCAAAGATCCCATTAGTTTCATCTAAGAATGACAGAACTTGTTTTCTTTCATGCGAACTGAAAGGGACTTGATCATCTAGGGTATTGAGGTCTGAAATCATAGTAAAAAGAGCAGCTAGAGCTTCGGGAGAATTCAGATCATCTCGCAGCGCTGCCCAAAATTCTTCTCTTGCTTTGTTAATCCGGTCGACAGGCCCCATAGGTCCATCCCACGAGGCGATACTCTCTGAAACAGGTTCTTCCATGCGACGTCTGAAATTTTTGATTCGCTCAATGGACGCCTTCGAAGCCTTGAGACCCTCAAAAGAGAAATTAAAAAGTTTTCGATAGTGATTACTTTGAATCATGAATCTAAAATGGATCGGCTCAATACCCCGTTCTATCAAATCTTTCAGGGCATAAAAATTTCCCAATGACTTTGACATTTTTTCATTCTCAACAAGTAGAAACTCACCATGGCTCCAATGGGTCACCCACGGATGACCTAAGCAACCCTCGCTTTGGGCTATTTCATTTTCATGATGAGGAAAAATAAGATCCACGCCCCCTGTATGAATATCTATATGATCTCCAAGAATATTCATCCCCATCGCTGAGCACTCAATATGCCAACCGGGTCGCCCTGGGCCCCAAGGAGAATTCCAAAAGGGTTCGGCAGACTTAGCAGCCTTCCATAGAACAAAGTCACTTGCATGCTCACGATCGTATTCGTCCTGATCTTTTGCTTCTGAAGTGCTGGCATCCAGGGAAATCCTAGATAATTGACCGTATCCCTCAAAATTCTTGAGCCGAAAATACACGGAACCATTTTGGGTATAGGCAAGATCTTTGCATATCAGTTGCTCTATCAATTTGATCATTTGAGGAATATGGTCAGTAGCTTTTGGATAAATAGTAGCAGGCATAATTTTGAGGGCTTCAAGATCCTTAAAAAAAATATTTGTAAAGTGATCTGTGAATTCGCTCATTTTTTCATGTCGATCATCATTACTCACTTTAGAATGCAGGCCTACCTGAGAATCACGGATAATTTTATCTTCAACATCCGTTATATTCATGCAATGGGTAATAGAGAAGCCCGAGGCAGATAATACTCTTTTTAAAAGATCCTGAAAAAGGAAAGTTCTTAAGTTTCCAATATGTGCCACGTTATAAACTGTGGGTCCGCAAGAGTACATCCTAACTTTCCCCTCTTCGTAGGTTTTAATTGCCTCTACTTTGCGCGAGAGGGTATTAAAAAGAGATACGGGTTTGAGGAGGATCATGATTAATCGTAAAGGCTATTAGTCATGTTGAGGGGATCGAATTTGTTGAAGGTATTCAAGCCATTCAGAGGGCATAGATACCGATTTCCCATTTGTGTTCGTCACTAAGTGTTCGGTATGCCCAGTGGCAATCAACCGATCACTAACCAAAATACGGTAGAAGAAAGTTGCTCCTCGTGCATGAATTTTAGTAAGATCTGTTTCGATATTGATACAGTCTCCATAACGAGCAGATCCTCTATAGATGACGTCAACACCGATGACAACTAACCTTAAGCCTTTCGATTCAAAATCTTTATAAGACTTACCACCATCTTTCATAAAGTCCGTCCGGGCAACTTCCATCCAATGAAGAAAGTTTGAATGATGAACAATACCCATGGCATCGGTTTCTACATACCGAACGTCCAAAGTAGTTCTAGAAATCATTGCGCACCAAGATATTCGAAGGTTAAAAGTATTTTAGGGTAATATATAGATATTACTAGGAGATTCAATGAAGAAAGTCTTACTATTGCTGTTTGTTTCATCACTAAATTTGCTTTCAATGCAAGAGGTGAAGTGGGAAACGAATTTAGAAAGTGCTTTGATTCGCGCTAAAGCTGAGAATAAGATTGTCTTTGTTGACGTTTGGGCCGCTTGGTGTGGTCCTTGTATACGCCTTAAAAAAGAGGTCTTTCCTACTCCGATAGCTCAAGCAGCCTTGGCTCAGGTGATTCCTTTAGATCTCCAAACGCGCACTGAAGATAACAGTGCAACTCAGAATGTATGGGCAGAAACGGCCTATAGCATTGAAGCTTATCCCTCTATGTTGTTTTTGGATCAAAATGGTAAACGTATTGGGAATATGCAACTTGGTTTTATAACGCCTGAAAAGTTAAGTTCATGGATCTCAGAAATGAGAGCCTCTTATTCGAAGAAACCATCAAAGTAGAAACGACAGAAGCGTTCATAAAAAAAGCCCACTCTTGTGGGCTTTTTTTATACTTAGGAAAAAATTAGCCCATAATACGGCGTTCTTGTGCCAAACGTTTGAGAGATTTCTTGCGAGCAGCTAACATCTTACGTTTTCTTTTAGTGGAAGGTTTTTCAAAATGTTGTCGCTTTTTGAGTTCGCTCAAAATACCTGACTTCTCGCATTTGCGCTTGAAGCGCCTTAAGGCATTTTCAAAAGTTTCGTCTTCTTTAAGTTTGATTAGCGGCAATGTAGTCCCCCCCTTCATAATGGATTTACTGGTAAACCTAAGGTTTCCTGCAGATCTATTAGTTTATCGTTCTTATGGCACACTGCCAACCTTAGATCTGAACTATTTAGAGTTTAGTACTGCAATTTAAACAAACTAAAGCATCAGGAAGGTGACTTTTTCCGCATTTAGGACAATAACGTGTTTTAGCCTTCATACGTCGTCTCAACCGAAGATAAAGTAAGACAAGTAAAATGAGGATAATAAGATTCTTTTGACCTGAGGACAACCAAGGAAACTCTGAAGGCGGAACTACTTCTGCCTCTGTCAAAGAAATGCCTGAGGGTTGACCCATTAAGAATCGACCTTGAGAATCGCCAAGAAAGCCTCTTGTGGAATTTCGACAGAGCCAATCGATTTCATTCGTTTCTTTCCCTCTTTTTGTTTCTGGAGTAGTTTCTTCTTTCGCGAAATATCGCCACCATAACACTTGGCTAAAACGTCTTTACGACGCGCTCGTACATTGGTTCTTGCTACAATTTTCCCTCCAATGGCAGCTTGAATAGCGACATCAAACATTTGAGTGGGTATGACTTCTTTCATTTTGGCTGTCAAAGCGTGACCCAAGGTCACGCTCTTTGAACGATGAACTAGGACCGAAAGAGCATCGATCGGTTCAGAATTGACCAAGATATCCATTTTGACGAGATCAGATTCCTGATAATGCTTCAGATGATAATCAAAGCTGGCGTAACCCTTTGAAATTGATTTGAGCTTATCGTAAAAATCAAGGACAACCTCATTCAAAGGTAAAAGGTAAACCAACATGACGCGATCCATACTAACATATTCGAGTTTTTGTTGAATACCGCGTCGCACTTCGCATAATTTGAGTAGTCCACCTACAAATTCTGTCTTGGTGATGATAGTAGCTTCAATCATAGGTTCTTCAATATGATGAATATATTGAGTGCTAGCTAATTTAGATGGATTATCGACTATTTCTTTACTGTTGTCGTTCAAATAGACTTCATAACGAACTGAAGGGGCTGTCGTGATCAAGTCGAGATCAAATTCACGCTCCAATCGCTCTTGAACAATTTCCATATGGAGAAGACCCAAGAATCCACAACGAAAACCAAAACCTAAGGCAGTACTCGTCTCAGGCTCAAAAGTGAAACTACTATCATTGAGGCGAAGTTTACTCATGGCATCTCGTAGATTTTCAAAATCATCGCTAGATGTTGGGAATATACCTGCAAAAACAACCGGTTGTACCTCTTTAAATCCCCTTAACATCAATTCTGCAGGCTTACGCGTATGGGTAATAGTATCTCCAACCTTCACATCTTTTAATTCTTTGATCCCTGCCATTAAGTAACCTACTTCACCTACTGAAAGCCGATCAACTTTAGTCATTTTGGGATCATAGATGCCAATTTCTTGGACATCGTGATCTGAACCATTACTCATGAAGCGAATTTTGTCTCCAGGCGTTAGGGTACCCTCGAAAACGCGAATGAGACTAACGATTCCTCGATAAGGATCGTAATAAGAATCAAATACAAGAGCTTGCAGTGGAGAGGCTCCGTCACCCTTAGGGGATGGAATGTATTCAACGATACCCTCTAAAACTTTTTCGCAATTAAGACCTGTCTTTGCACTTACTTCAACTGCGTGAAGGGTATCAACTAAGCCGATCACGGAATCGATCTGCTCTAAAACATGAACAGAATCAGCCGAAGGTAGATCGATTTTATTTAGTACGGGAAAAATCTCTAGTCCGTTATCGAGGGCAAGATAAGTATTTGCTAGTGTTTGTGCCTCTACGCCTTGTGTTGCGTCCACAACTAAAATGGCACCCTCACAGGCAGCCAGGCTTCTTGAAACTTCGTAGGTGAAGTCGACATGACCAGGTGTATCAATCAGATTTAGGGTATAAATATTGCCATCTTTATACCGATACTTCAAAGTTACTGCATGAGCCTTGATGGTAATACCGCGTTCGCGCTCGAGGTCCATATCATCAAGAATTTGTGCCTGCATATCTCTTGAGGCCACTGTTTTGGTGATCTCTAATAAGCGATCAGCCAAAGTGGATTTACCATGGTCAATATGAGCAACGATAGAGAAATTTCTTATTAGTTGAGGGTCGATCAAGCTAGTTTCCTAAACCTTATTGTATCGGTGGGTCGGCGAATTGAAATTATTAATATATTGACTCCATCTAAACTTCGTTAAAGTTAGTCAATACACAGGAGAGAAGAATGCGCTATTTTTTTCTATGCGTCCTTTCGCTGGCATTGCTTGCCCAAACTCGCCCAGAGACCCTCATTAATAAAAAGTTGGACGCTTGGCATGTGGCGGCCTCTCAGGCTGATGAAAAGGCCTATTTTGATCTTATCCACCCCGAAGGGATCTTCATGGGAACCGATGCGACAGAACGTTGGACCAAAGATCAATTCCTAACCTATGCTCGCCCGTTTTTTTCGAAGGGGAAGGGTTGGTCTTTCAAATCTATTCGCCGTTCAGTTACCTTTTCAAAAGATGGTCAAACGGCTTGGTTCGACGAGGATTTAGATACACCAAACTTGGGACCTGCTCGGGGAACCGGAGTATTGGTACAAACTATTTCTGGTTGGAAGATTATTTTGTACAATTTAACTATTACAGTTCCTAATCCTCTAATGCCTAACATTAAAAATCAAATTGAGCTCTTTTTGAAAAATACTTATAAGGGAGATTTATGAATGTTCGATCTTTTGCCTTTCTTCTTATTTCAGCTTTTCTGATCGCCCAGACTCCCGAAATATCTAAGTCGATCTATGACAAGGCACTGATATCAAATGAGGCTTACGAAATGCTTGATGATTTGACTCTTAACGTGGGGCACCGTCTTAGTGGATCCGAGAACTTCACCAAGGCGATGGCTTGGGGAGTGGCACAGTTGAAAGCAAAAGGTTTTGAGAATGTACGTATTGAAAAAGTTATGTCTCCACGTTGGGTTAGAGGCAAAGAGTCGATTCAGCTCATTTCACCAAGGCCTATTAATTTAACTATGTTGGGTGTAGGAATGAGCGTTGGGACCCCCAAGGAAGGCATCACTGCCGAGGTTGTCATTGTAGATAGCTTCGAGCACTTAGATAAACTAGGTGAGCAAGTGAAGAACAAAATTGTTTTATTTGATGTCCCATTTGTAACTTATGACAAATCTGTATCCTATCGTTCTAGTGGTGCTAGTCGCGCAGCTCAATATGGCGCGATGGCTTGTCTTGTTCGATCAGCTGGGTCAAGCAATTCGAATACTCCACATACCGGAACCCTGTCGTATGATCCACGCTGGCCTAAAATTCCTGCGGCAGCCTTAAGTCTTGAACACGCTGCTCTACTGAGGCGCATGTCAGAAGCGAATCAAAAGGTAATTGTTAGATTAAATATGGAAGCTGAGCAACTCTCTGATGTCGAAGAGGGTAATGTTATTGGTGAGATCATGGGGTCGAAAAACCCTAAAGAAATTATTGTTCTATCGGGCCATTTAGATTCGTGGGATGTAGGCCAGGGGGCCCAGGATGATGGTGCCGGTTGCGTTATTGCTATTGGAGCAGCTAGTCTGCTGAAACAAATGAATATTGTCCCCGAGCGTACGATTCGTGTCATATTATTTGCCAATGAAGAAAATGGCGTAGCTGGAGGCCGTAGTTATCGAGATCAAAATAAACTTAAACTCACCAAACATATTGCTCTTTTGGAATCCGATTCTGGTAATGGGAGGATCACCGGATTTACTCTTGATCTTCCCGGACGTCCTGCTAGGCAAAGGGGAGTTAATCTTTATGACAATGGAAACCTAAAGGCTGATCCCGGACTTCTATATCGATTTCAGTCATTAGCAAAATTTCAAGAGGTCAGTGGCGCCAAAACCTTTACCCTTGGCATGTCAGGAGTAGACGTATCTCCCATGGTTGAAGCAGGATCAGTTGGCATAGGAGCTAGCCATGATATGTCGAAGTATTTTGACGTCCACCACACGGAAGCTGATACCTTTGACAAAATTATTAAGGGAGATTTGCAACACAACGTGGGTTCCGTCGCGATCTTAGCCTATACCTTGAGTTTTGTATCGACTCGACTCCAGTAGAATCAAGTGGATTTTCCGTTTAAAATTCAAAACTATACGACGGCACCCCACATGGTGCCCTACCATGGGCCCTTGTTCAATAAAAATCCTGATCCTCGATATCTCGAAGCCAAGAAAAATGAGCTAGATCTTTTCGGGGAAGACCTCTTCGGTGTAACGTCCAGTGCTAAATCTGCTTCTTTAGTCGCTAGGGCATCAGAATATCTAGGCATCGATAGTTCAGATGATATTTGTAATTTAGCCCTCAAGATAGATGAAGATATTGCCATTATGAATAGAGGCAAGCTAGAGGCAATATGTTTTTGTTTTCCGAGTAGTTGGATCCCTCGAGAGCGTTTAGGACAAAATCTAGCTCAAATCCATGCTCCAGTCGCCGACGGAAGAGCTTTAGTTCAGGCGAGTAGTAATTTAACTGAACGTATGGCTAGTTTTCAACAGGGATCATTCAAGCGTTATGTTTGGACTATCTCAGCTTCAGGAGAATTGAGTCAACATCCAAAGAAAACTAAACCAATCCGTCCAAGATCAATTGAAGATCTTTTCTTTAGACTAGAAACCCAAATTACAGCCCCTCTTGCTGATCAAGAAAGTAGTTTATTCTTAGTCAAAGTAGAAACGGTCTCCTTGCAAGAACTTTGGTCGGATGCCACTAAAAGGGATTTTATTAAAAATGGAGTCAACACCATGTCAGACGCAATACTACTTTATAAAAATCTTAAAGAAATTAAAAGAATAATTAATTCTTAATTATATTTCTACCCAAAAGATACTTATTTTTTTTCTAGGGAAGATCGGCCACCGTCTACATGGAATACTTGTCCAGTAATCCAGCTAGAACGGTCGGAGAGCAAGAACGATGCTAATGTAGCCATCTCTCCTGCATCACCTAATCTAGGCAGGGGATGAAGAGACGCAATAGCCTCAGCCACTTTCGGGTTTTGCGTGAAAGCCTGAGCTAGCGGTGTAGCAGTGAGGCTGGGGGCGATTACATTGACCCGAATATGAGGGGCAAGTTCTGCAGCAAGTGAGCGACCCAAACCCTCAACAGATGCTTTCGTCGTCCCGATTGCACTATGGTTAGCGAATCCTCTTGATGCAGCGATAGAGCTGAACATAACGACGGATCCGCGTCTTTCTGCTAGAGAGGGCGCAGCGGCTTTGATTGCCAAAAAAGCCCCAATGGTATTAATTTCGAAACTACGTAGAAGATCTTCTCGCGTACTTCGGGATAAAGGTTTGAGATCGATACTTCCAATACAGTAGGCTAATCCGTCGAGGCCCTCTTGATTGGCAATGGCCACAGCTTGTTGAATCGTTTCAGGGCTGAAGACATCAACGATCAAGGTATGATCAGGGGATACAGAACTTTCAAGAGCCTTTTCTGGAGTACGCGCAGTCACAAATATCCGGTGACCCTCCTCCTTGAGTTGATTGGCTAAAGCTCCCCCAATTCCTCCAATTCCTCCAAAGATGAGGTAATTTTTAGGACTAGGCGACATATATAATCATATGAATTTTGATTACTTAATGGGTTTCATTGTCATGGGATCGCGGAGTGGCAAGTTCGTAACCGTCCAATCAAATCCGAATGATTTACCTACTTCGCTTAATTTACCTGGATGATCTTTGACGTCACCCTCCTCCATTTCTTTTGCGTTACCAACAACTAAAATGGAGGCTTTCTCAATCTGCAGATATTTTTTTGCTACTCTCAAAATATCCTCGCGAGATACCTTTTTTACGCGATCACGGAGAGTTTCTAGCCAGACATCCGGACGTTTGGTAAGTTCACCACTCACAAACGTGGCGGCAACGGTTGATTTATTCGCAAATTGAGCAGGAAAACCGTCAATAATGGAACCCTTGGCTACTTTGATTTCGTCTTCAGAGACCAAGGTAGTTCTCATCTTGTCAATTTCAGTTAAAACTAATCGAGTTCCGTAAGCGACTGTTCGGGTTTTAGTTTGGAAAAGAGCTCTGAAGTCTCCGGCGCGATCGACATACAAGGGGGTAGTAAAGGTAGATCCTACTGAATAGGCAAGTCCTTCATCAGAGCGAATTTTTTTGATCAGGCGGGAAGTAAAACCTCCTTGACCCAAAATAAAATTCATCACCAAAACGGCTGGATAATCTTCGCTTAAAGGTGCGATTCCAGGTAGATGGAGAGTAACTCGACCCTGATTAACATCTTTATCGACAACAAAAATACCAGGCTTACCTATATAGGTACTATCTGGTATTTCAGATCTAATTTGAGCATTAGCCATGGGGGACAACTTGCCAATCGTTTCATTCAAAAGAGCTAGCATTTGACTCTTATCAAATTTACCCGAAACCGAAACGAGCATGTTCGAAGGGTGAATCATTTGACTATGAGCAGCTTTTATATCGTCGAGGTTAATGGATTCGATGGAGTTTTTAGTAGTATTACGATTACCGTAGTAATCCTCTGATCGGAGTAGGAAGCCTATCTGTTGACGCTCGATGGATGTAGTATCATCGTTTCGACGTTGCATTGCTTGGACGGCATTTTTCTTTGCAAGATCTAATCGATCTTGTGCAAATCGAGGTTGGGTAAGCATATCCATGAGTAAGGACATCCCTTCCTTGAGATCTTTTGATAAAAGACTTATTGAAATTTGGCCACGTTCACTGCCTAAGCTAGAGCCAGATTGTGCCGCCATAAATTCAAGGCGCTCGTCAAGTTGTTCGGGTGTTAGGGCGACAGTTCCTCCGGTTCGAAGGAGTCCCCCCATGAGTTGATGCAAGCCTTCCTTTCCTTGAGGGTCCCAATATCCGCCCCTTGTGAGCGTGATATTGATGCTAACGAGAGGTTGACCTGTTGGATCAGCCACGAGATAACAGCTGATTCCGTTATCGAGAGTAGTTCTTGCCTCTCGAATATTAGGGACTTTAAAATCTATCGGCTTAAAAGAAAGCTTTTCTGGGCGATTGGGGATCCCCGCCTTCTTCAATGGTTCTTTTGCGGGAACTTGAATTGGAGTGGCTGCTTGTGCAATGAGAGAAATAGAAAAGAGGGATAAAACAAAACGATTCAACATTACTTTTTCTCCTTCTTGCTGAGTACATCAATTTGAGCTTCAAGCTTCTTTTTTAGATAATCGAAAGCACCCTTCATTTGTGGAGGGAGCTGGGCAGCTTGCGCTTCCATTTGGCCTAGCATTGTTTTTAATTGAGGCACATCTACAATCTTAGCGATACTATTTAGCTGGCTTTTGATCATGGCGCGCATCTGATCAGGGAATGCGGCTAATTCAGGATCTTCAGGTTTAGATGACGCCTTGCGATTGTATATTGCAACATTTCGATTTTCTTTGGTTAAGTATTTTTCAGCAACCTGCTGAATTTCCTTAAGCGTGACTTTTTGATATTTAGAAGGTGAATCCAGGAATTCCTTGTAGCCCGTAATTGCGTCAGCTTGGGCTAGTTGAATCATTAGAAAGAAATTATTTTCTTGACGTCTGAAACTATCAGCTTGGATTTGATTCTTTACTTTTTCAAGTTCTTGACCCGTAATACCGTTCGATTTAATTTTTTCGATTTCTAAATAAATAGCCTGTTCAACATCTTCAGGTTTATAGTCGCCGCTTACAGTCCCACTAATGGTGAATACTCCACCATATTTACGGTTGTCGCCCTCAGCACGAACATTTGTAGCTATTTTCTTATCAAGTACGATCGTTTTATATAAACGACCACTTCGTCCATTGAGAACGGAAGAGAGTAAATCAAGCGCATATATGTCTTTGTGGCCAGTACTAACAGCCTTCCATGCAATCTCCACAGAAGGAGTCGTCTCAGCATCGGCAATCATTCTTTTCTCAGCGATCTGTTTGGGTTCAAGTGTTACGACTTCAGGGACTCCATTAGGATTTCGAGGAATTCTGCCGAAGTATTTCTCCAACATTGGTATTGCATCTGCAGCATTAACATTGCCCACGAGCACGGCGGTTAGATTGTTTGGAGCATAGTATGTCTTAAAAAAATCAAGAGCTTGCTCTCGAGTGATGCTATCAAGATCAGAAGCCCATCCTATGACCGGCCAATGATAGGGATGCGCTTCCCACACCATGGACTCGAATAGTTCAGCGAATTTACCAGTCGGTGTACTTTCTGTTCTTAATCGACGTTCTTCGAAAACAACATCTCTTTCTTTATAAAATTCTCGAAAGACAGGATTATAGAGACGATCGGATTCCATCCATGCCCACAGTTCCAATTTATTTGAAGGTATGGTTTGTATGTAGCAAGTTACATCATTGCTCGTAAAGGCATTAAGCCCTGTACCACCTGCTTCGGCATAAACTTTAGAGAATTCATCTTTAATGATTAATTCTTGCTGAGCTTTTACTAGTTTTTCGAATTCAACCAACATTTCCTGGTGTTTCTCCGAGCGATTTTTGGGATCAGACATGTCCGCAATATCTCCCCGGATTTGTCTAGCTCGTAGGTACGATTCTTCTTCACGAATTTTGGCTCTCAATTTATCTTGTAGATCATTGAGTTCAAGATCTTTTTTAATATCTTTAGTCCCAATGGTTTTAGATCCCTTAAACATCATGTGCTCAAAAAGATGGGCCAAACCTGTAATCCCTGGTTTTTCGTTCACTGAACCAACGCGTGCGATCCAACCAACTGAAATTGTTGGCTCGTCGTTTCGTTCAACAATAAGGACTCTCATGCCGTTAGAGAGCGTACGTTCTTTGACGGGAAGGATACTAGGCAATTGACCGACCAGCAGGGTCGAAGTCATCAAGACAAGTGACATCAATGTTGTATAAGGGCGTCTCATGAGACCTCCGTAGAGTCAGATGAATAGCCTAAACCATAGGGGTTGCTTAGCCCCTAATTTTTTTTAATGGTGATTATAGACACCTAGGCCGTTATTCATGTCCGTCAAGTGGTTACTCAGACGGGAAGACTTTATCAATGTGCCTATTTTTTGGTGCAATAGCAATGATGTCCTTCGGATCTAGAATTCTCCAATAAACCATTCCATCTGAGCTTCTTGGATCGATGAGATAAAAAGCCAGCCGAGCCTTACCTTTAACAATGGGAACGAAAATAGATTTCTGGAGTTTCGCCAAGGGCCACAGGTTCTTTTTTTCAGAACTTGAAGGGATCGCCCAATACCCCATAATACTTAATGTTTTAATTTGCTGAAAAGGTTGTCGACTTTCAATGCGTTCGTCTTCGACAAAATACCAATGTGTAGAAGAAAGATTAAATTTAGAAATTTCTTGATAAGCAACATCATGAGCTACTAAGTGTTTCTTGACAGTATCTAGATCATCTCCAGAAATGAGATATCCCTCAGGTAACAAAACCCAATCGTTATAGTCATATGAAGTCAGGGCAGGGAGCTCGATTTGTTTTCGAGATTTCTCGCCAAGGACTTTACCGAAATTGTCTTTGATTGGATCGACTAGATCAAATACGAAGCGTTCACTAATCTTAAGTGAGGCATTGAGAGGCAGTTTGCTTGGCAATTCTATTTTGGCTGCAGCCCTAATTCTTTTTATGGAATCAGATTGTTTAATAATTGTTTCGAGACACTCTAAAACAAAAATCTTCGTCTCTAGAACACGCTGCTCAAAGCTTCGATAAACATAGGCTTCACTTAAAATAGCTAGGCGTCCCTGTAGGGACGCATAGTTAGTTAGAAAGCGGGGTCGCCAATCGAATGTCCTCCAGGATTTTGGATCTGAAGTTGGTTCTGCGTTATTCAGAATTGTAGTTTTTGGGAGTAATGGACCTTCTGAGCTGAAATTACCATAATCAAAAGTGGGGAAACTTTTTTGATGAAGCTCTTTCTTGACATTGCTCAAAAGTTGTCGATTAAGCTTCATCAGCGGGCTGAAACCGGGAGCCATAGCTGGAGCATAGGTAAGATAGAAACCATGATAACTCCCATTAGTTGTATGCAGATCCATAACAACATGAGGATCGAAATCTGTAAGCATGGCTAAAAACCATTGAGTATTCGTAGTTTTGACCTTCATGAGATCACGATTGAGATCTAAGCCTTGAGCATTCTCCCTAGTGCCCACACCTCCTGCCGGATTGGGCTGATATGGGCGGTGTTTTGGATCTAGCAAATCCGTACCCTCAGCGTTGTAGCAAGGCATGACTACGAGATCAATGGACTCTTGAAGTTTTCCATGTTGTCCTGTGAGCCACTCCCGAACGAGCATTTGAACAGCCTCTTTGCCTTCAACTTCTCCGGCGTGAATATTGGCATTGATATAAACTCGAACGGCCTCTGCTTGTGTCGCTTTGATGCGCCAAGCATTTAATGGTTGACCTGTCTCAGTATGCGTAGGAGATCCTTTGGGTCGATATGGGTTCAACTCCGAATGCTTCTGCCGGAGAGAATCCATAAAGACTTTAACTTCATTAACCGTTGAGGTCCTTTGGTATTGAGTCTTTTCAGGTACGGTTAACAAGCCCTGGCTAAATAAAGATACACTAAGTCCAAAAATGAGGACAATGAGGATCATTGCATTGATTGAATAGTCGTTGTTTCCTTGGGTTGAATTTGACCGAAGATTTGTTGGTTTTCAATGATAAAACCAATCAAAGCAATCACGATGACGCTCGATAAGGCCAAGGTGCGCTTCCCGACGGCTAAACTCTTACTTGCAGATTCTGAAAGACCTAAAACGACAAATACGAAAAGAAGTTTGTAGTGGAAATATCTATTCACAAAAAGGTTTTCACCCATTTGCATATTCAAGATCAGAAGGAGCACACCGACAATGACTGAAATTCGAAGAGACCAGTTCACCAATGATTTCCAAAGGGCTGCGGAAAGACCTTTATAGGCAGGATCGCTTTCTTCAAGACCGGAAATAATGAGACAGGCTGCTCCACCACCTAACGCTGTACTAAACAAAACCAAATGTACCCATTTAGCAACTGAAAGGAGGGTGATTGCTTGTAAATCCATAACGGACTCCCTGTTAATCAAGATTCAGTTTAGCCTAAAGATATGACTCAACTCAAAGTTGCTGTTGTAGGGGTAGGCCATTTGGGGCAGCATCATGCCCGGATTGCCTATGAATCTCCCCAAGCTGATTTGGTCGCCGTAGTTGACCCTGATGAAAAAAGGGGATCTCTCATTGCAGATAAGTACAGTGCCCGATGGGTCTCTGATTGGTCTGCTATTGCTGATGAGGTGAATGTACTCCAAATAGCCGCACCAACCATTCATCATCACCGGCTAGGGATTGAAGCCATTAAGTTGGACAAGCACATCCTCATGGAGAAACCCTTAGCCTCTAACCTAGAGGAATCTCAACTACTTTATGCGGCCCACGAACAGTCTTTAACATCATCTACTTCATTAGTGAGAGCTGTAGGACACCTTGAGCGATTTAATCCTGTTGTTGGAGCTCTGAGAGATAAAAAATTCATACCACGCTTTTTGGAAACCGTTAGGGTATCTCCTTTCCCCATGCGCTCCATCGAGGTCGATGTTGTATTAGATGTCATGATTCATGATTTAGATTTGATTCGAGCTCTGGTGGGCAGGCCCATCATAGATGTCGAAGCTTTTGGCATCCCTGTTTTGACCAAACAGGCGGATCTCGTTAATGCCCGCATTAAATTTGAGGGTGGAACCGTAGCTATTCTAACGGCAAGCCGCGTTGCACAAAAAAAAGAGAGGACATTACGTGTATTTGGTCATCAGAGCTACGCCAAATTAAACTTTGCTGAACAAACAATGGAACTCTTAACTTTAGTTAAAGGAGATACTGGGTTTAAAATTAAAAATGAAAATATATCGATTCAAGAATGTGAGCCACTCAAAATTGAAATAGAACAGTTCTACCGTGCGTGTTTAGGTTTAGAAGGTGAATATGTATCTTGGGCCGAAGGCTATGAGGCCCTTAAAGTAGCTGATCTCGTTCAAAGAGCTGTTCAGAAAAGTCTTTCGGAGATTGAAAGTACGTGAAAAATTACGATTTAGCGTCTCTCACTAAGCCGCTTATTACCGCGCCGCTAGCAATAACCTTTCTGAATTTAGATCAAGACTACGCATCATCTCTGGGGTTTGAAGATTCGATTTACCATCTTACTCCTCGCGCACTACTATCTCATGGTTCAGGACTTCCGCCCTGGTTGCCTTTCAATGGCACTCCGCTAAGAGAATTACTCGAATCGAATATTCCATGGGGAATTCATCCGCTTCTCCGCAAGGCACCAGAGAAATTGGCTTGCTATAGTGATCTCAATTATCGCTTACTTGCTGAGCAGCTTTCTCTATCTACACATGAAGACTATTTATCATTGACTCAAAAACACACAATATTGAAGCCTTTTCCTTGGATACAAGGTTGTACAGAAATTCCTCCAGGTCCCGATCATGAAGCATGGAAATGTATTGATTCTAAGCAACCGATTCCCTTTTATCACGTCTCGTTGCCCCATGATGTCAACTCACGGGCTGGTATGCGGGGTCATGCAGGTTTTGCTGCCAGTCCTATCGAGTTTAAACAGGCCATCAAGAATTGGATCGAAGGAGAATTTCCCAAACGCATGGCCAAGGAACCGTTACTTGGAGAAAACGGAAGCTTATGGGGCTTGGGCCTGCAAAAATTACGTCAAGGCACGGGGTCCCTTGGGAGCCTGCTTACTCGTATTCCATCTGGAGCCCTCAGTGAACCCCTTGTGATAGAGGGACCTGGTGATCACCTTTCGGTTAATGTTGAACAACACCATGAAGGTGATTGTGATTGGTGGGGTCACCTTGCATTCACGGGCCCAGCTATCTTTTACCGACCTGAAGATCAGGCATGTATTGGACTATTGACCCATCGTAAAGGGCCTCAGGGAGAGCTGCTTTCTCAGTCCCAAATACATGCTCGGCGGATAGAGTTACTGGGTTCAGTGGTCGATTTCCTTTAGTCTATATGAGTATGCTTCGATATTTCGCCTTTGTTATTCTCTCAACCTTCGTGATCGCTCAATCTCCTGTAATACGAGTTGGGATAGAAACATCCCAAAATGAATACCTGTTTTCTTTTGAAAGCGGTGGCACTGTTCAGTCTTTAGAAGGTATTCCCCTTCGATCATTCACTAATGGCGAGCGTTTCAGAATTTGGATCGATAGTTCGTCGCAGACCAAGTTTTCAGATGAATATCGGATTCAGGTTAGAGGCCCTTTAAGTGATATCGACGCAGATCAATTGATTGCTCAATTGAAGACGCAAGGTTTTTCTGCCGATAAAGTAAGCGTCGTCGATAGTGCATTCTTTAGAGTACTTGCAGGTCGCTTTTTAACTTCCGAACAAGCTGAATTAGATTTTGATAAATTGAAAACTTTGGGTTATCAGGAATTATGGATTAGCTCTGAACGCAATTTGGATTTTCCTAATCCTACTCGAGGCCTTTTTCTCATTACCGAACGATATGAACGCGTCCCGTTACCCGGGAAAGGAGTTAGTCTCAAGTCACTAGGACTTACAACTCATGTTTTAAATAAAGGCAAATATAGAGGACAAATAAATGTTTTACCTCATAGCTCTGGCCGACTATCAATTATTAATGTTCTCGATATAGAAACCTATCTTCGTGGCGTTGTTCCTAGAGAAATGGGCCCCGCTGAGTTTCCAGATATCGAGGCATTAAAGGCCCAAACCATCGCAGCAAGAACCTATGCCGTTGCTAATTTAAATAAGCGAAAAAAGGAAGGATTTGATCTAAACGATACCGTAGCCGATCAGGTTTATGGTGGATACGATGCCGAACAGCCAATGACCGATCAAGCGATTCAAGAGACAAGAGGCATTATTGCTTCGTACGAAGGTAAACCTATTCAAGCCCTTTTCATGGCTAATGCAGGAGGATCAACAATTGATGTTGGAGAAGTATTTGGCGGTGATGCCCCATATCTCAAGGGAGTGAGTACTTATTTTTCTGAAATCCCCAATCTTTTTTATGCGTCCTCGAGTCAATATCCCCAAATACTCCCATCGCTTATTACTGAATCACAATTTAAGTTACTCATTAGTGGTTTAATTTCACCCGAAGCACTCCTGAAAGATAAAATCAATTCTAAGGTCACTTCAAGCGATGCTCACTCGATACTAAAAAAAGTTCAAGATAAATTAGAAATAAATTCTATAGGAATGTTACAAGATCCAATAAGTATTTTGGCAGTGGCTCGCGCTTTTGGTTTTGAACGTGCATTGCTGGGACAAGATCGAATAGAGGATGCAACCTATATGTTCGGTAACTCTATTGATGGCAAAGATGTAGAACTTGCTTATTTCCTATTGAGGCGTAATCTTGCATCTTACCAAGATCTAACAACATCTAATCCGCCTGATTGGAAAACTTATTTGAACTGGATCTACACATTTTGGAACGAGTTGGCTCCTTTCACTTTTCAGGAAGGAACTTTACTCAGAACTGGTGAAGTTCGAAAGAAAAGGGAGGAACCTAAGAAAATCAACCTCAATCAAGAAACCATTCTGGGTATTGAGATTCCCGGGGGTTACTATCAATTAGTTTCCAATCTATCAATACCAGCGGGTGATCGACTCCGTTGGATTTCTGATGAGCAAGGTGGGGTTACTTTTGCGGTTCACCGTAAGGATCCTGATGGTATTTCATTAGAAAGATTCCATCCTGATTCTCACTGGAAGCAAGAATATAACGAATTTGACCTTTTGGGACTAATTCGACGGCGAGTCCCTATTAAAGAAATCTATTCAATTGAAGTAAAACATAATCAACAAGGTAGGGTAGTCCGCATGACTATTCGTGACCAAAATAAATCTTCTTATGTTTTTACAGGTATGAGGATTAGAAATCTGTTGAGATTGAAAGATAATGTGTTCAGTTTGGTAACTAGCGGCAAAGGTACGCAGAGACGCTGGATATTTTATGGCCGCGGATGGGGTCACGGAGTAGGTCTATCTCAGACAGGTGCTTATGGAATGGCTATTGCAGGTAAAAAATACGATCAGATCCTCAAGCACTTTTACACCAATATTCACCTGACCACTCTTTATTAATGGTGGCCCCGAGAGGAATTGAACCTCCAACCTACGCGTTAGGAGTGCGTTGCTCTATCCAATTGAGCTACGGGACCCATTATCCTTTCATAATAGTATAGGAGGCAAAATGAGTGCGGAGCGTATTGCAATGAGTCTATTATTTTTATTAGGAATAAGTTGTTCAAAACCAGAGGCCATGCCGGTAATTCCTCAGGTTGATATATCTAAAATGGGAGGTTCGTGGATTGAAATTGCTCGCATGCCCATCTTTGCACAAAAAACTTCCGAATATGGATGGCAAGATCATTACGAATTACAAACGGACGGAACAATTCTAGTAACCGGATCCTATCGTAAGGGCGGACCCCAAGGTCCATGGAAGTATGTCTATGGCAAAGCTCATATTCCAGATCCTCAAGTACCTGCGAAATGGAGCGTTCAATTCGTATGGCCGTTTACCGCTGATCAATGGATTATTGATTTAGATACTAATTATCAGTGGGTATTTTTTGGTCACCCAAATCGTAAATGGCTTTGGATTATGTCGCGCTCAGGATCCATAGATCCTAAAATATTGAATTCTCTCATTGAAAAGGCAAAAGCTCTAGGCTATGACACATCCCAAATCATTTTTGATACACCCTGGAGTGAAATAGCTCCTCGTTAGGACTGTTTTGTATATTTGAGATACTCAGCGTAGCTTCCATTAAAGTCTTCAACGCCTTTATCGGTGAAATGCCATGTTCGAGTGGCGACTTCATCAATTAAATCTTCATCGTGAGTGACCAATAGCAGGGTGCCCGGATATTTTTGTAGGGCCATATTGAGAGCGATGACAGATTCAAGATCTAAATGATTGGTAGGTTCATCAAGAACAAGAATATTGGGCTTCTGCAGCATCAATTTGCAGAACATGAGTCGACAAGCTTCGCCACCACTAAGGATGTCAGTCTTTTTGGTACCTTCCTCGCCGCTGAACAACATCTGACCCAAGACGCCTCGGATATCTTCGATTGAGGCTTCAGGTCTAAATTGCCAAAGCCAATTAATCATTGAAATACCTTTGGGAATACTATCTCTATAGTCTTGAGCAAAGTATCCAATTGAGGTTTCATGACCCCACTTGACCTTGCCAGCGTCAAGCTTTAAGCCTTTTTCAGTGACACTCGGTCCGTTGGCAAGCAAAGCATTCAGGAGACTGCTCTTGCCCGAGGCATTACGCCCCATTAGGACAATATGCTCTCCTCGCTGAACCATACCTGTGAAACCTTTAATGACGCTGAGGTGACCGTCAGGGGTTTTATAGCCTTTTTTAACACCCTCAAATTCAATCGCATATTTTCCACCGGGCTTTTCGATATCGAATTTAATGTAGGGTCGTTGAATGTTGGAGCGTGCTAATTCATTTGGCTGGAGTCGCTCAACTTCCTTCCTGCGACTATTGACCTGAGAGGAACGGGTACCTGCAGCAAAGCGAGAAATAAATTCATTCAATTGGGCTACCTTCTTTTCTTTTTGAGCATTTTCCGACTCAATTCGAGATCTAATTTGTGTTTTTTGTAACACCATATCGTCATAACCACCTGTGTACTGAATAATGGTTTGATAATCAATATCCGCAATATGGGTACAGATGTTATTCAGGAAGTACCGATCGTGCGAAATGACAATGACAGTACCTTTGAAATCATTAAGAAAATTTTCGAGCCAGTGTATTGACTGAAGATCAAGGTAATTAGTGGGCTCGTCAAGTAGAAGTGCCTGAGGATTTCCAAAAAGGGATTGAGCAAGAAGAACTCGCACCTTTTGTCCTCCTTGAATCTCGCTCATCTTACGATCATGTAGTTGCTCAAGTATGCCTAAACCATCGAGGAGAATGGCTGCGTCACTTTCTGCGGTGTAACCATCCTCTTCAGCGACAATACCTTCTAGCTCAGCAACCCTGATCCCCTCTTGATCGCTCATCTCAGCCTTGGCGTATAGGGTATCCCGTTCTTGGAGTGCAGCCCATAAATTACGATTTCCCATAATGACGGTATCGATGACCCGAAAATTATCAAAGGCAAATTGATCCTGACTTAAGATACCGATTTTCTTAGGACGCTGTACGATACCAATTTGGGGTTCTAACTCGCCTGACATTATTTTCATAAATGTACTTTTACCGGATCCATTGGGTCCGGTCAGCCCATAGCGACGGCTAGGGCTGAACATGGTGTTGACGTTCTCGAATAAGATTCGAGAGCCGTACCTCATGGTGATATTTTGAGTCGCGATCAATGAAATCTCCGCAATCCTTAATCTTATCAAAGGAAGCCCCATAAAACCCTATTTAAGACCTGATCTTATGCCTTGTGAGGCATTCTTGATTCACAAGATTCACCTACATGTGCGAAGGTTAAAGAATGAATTTTTTCCACTTTATCTATTGGTTGTTTTCCCATCTGATGGCGTTTATCACAGGTTTTTTTGGTTTTTGTCTTACACAGCACTTATTGCAGCGGCGAAACGCTTTGCCCCCAGCTCATCTCTCTGGACGTGAATGGATATGGATCCAGGCGGTAAGTCTCGGTGAATTACTCTTAGTCCCCGAGTTAGTAGGCAGAATGCTTGAGAAAAAAGTTCACATTCATATCACTACGAGTACCAAAGCAGGCCGAGACCTTTTGAATACTTTATTACAAACAAGACTTAAACACGGTCATATTACTGGCGGTTTTTTCCCTATCGATCTGAAGTCATCACTGAACCCTTGGATAGATGCAAAACCTAAATGTGTAATCCTCATGGAAACGGAACTATGGCCCAACCTCATCCATCTATGTAGCAAAAATCATATTCCCATTGGTATTGTTAATGGGCGGCTTACAGTTAAATCCACAAAGTGGATTAAAAGTTTAACCATGCATAGCCTTTCCCAAATTGATTTTGTGATCGCCCGCGATCATGATAGCGAGGATCTTTTTCGTAAACTCGGAGCTTCAAGGGTTCATTATGGAGGCAATCTTAAAGCCGCTAACGTTCGACCTGAACCTATGCAAACTCCTCTACTAGACTTAAAGATTCTGTGGGAATCACATCCTGTTTGGATCATGGGTAATACTCTGGATGGCGAAGAAGTTGAATTGCTGAATCTATGGAAAAAGCAAAAGGAGACCCGACCTAATCTAAAATGTATTTTAGCTCCGAGACAACCCAAACGATTCGGTGATGTTGAAGCTCTTATTAAGTCTTTGAACCTAACCTATACACGTGCTTCAATCTGGAAAAAAAATACTCAACTGATTCCACAGGATATTTTACTACTTGATACCGTTGGCGATTTGGCTACCATTTATCAATTAGGGGAGTTTGCTTTTGTAGGAGGTGGATGGTCCGGGAACGGAGGACATAATCCACTAGAGCCACTCCGGTATGGTGTCCGCACTTTTATGGGTCCACGTTACGATAATTTCGAAGATATTGTTCGCCCGCTGCTCACAACGAACTCTCTTTGGGCTCTTCCTGTAGATCGTTTACCGTCTCAGATCAAAGCCTTAATGAACCATGATTTACGGGCCCCGGATCCTGCCTTGGGGAGCGTACTAAGAGAATTCGGCAAGGCTTTAGATAGAACTTGGAAAATTCTCGAGCCGCGAATCTGAAGTTTATTTATGAGAAGAGATTAGGCTACATCCGTAATCAAGGATTTAATTTTGTCTTTACTAGACATACCAACCATTTTATTAATCATTTTTCCATCTTTAAATACCAAAAGAGTTGGAATAGACATGATGCCAAAGTTACCTGCAGTAATCTGATTATCGTCAATATTGATTTTTACAATCTTAGATCCCTCAGGAAGTTCTTCTGAAATCTCGTCAAGAATAGGACCAATCATTTTACAAGGCCCACACCAAGGAGCCCAGAAATCGACTAAAGTAATTCCCTTTTCGATAGACGACGTAAATTCTGCATCACCAATATGCATAACTTTTTGAGACATGTAACCTCCGATGGGTATACAAAACGACTTCCTAGTTTACCTCAAATTCAAGATTCAATTAGGCGCATGAAATTATTTGAGAATTTCATGACGCGTGATACTTAGCCCAAATCCCTTGAGACCACTATACTTTGTCTCTTTTCTTGCGAGTAACCTCATGTTCGAAACTCCGAGATGACGAAGAATCTGAGCTCCAATACCAATATCTTTATCATTCATGGATGTGGGGGGTATCAAGGTTTCCTGAATAACTCCTTGAGTCTTGGCGTGCCGACGCAAATAAACCAAAATACCCGTACCTTCTTTTCGGATATGGTCCATCGCTAAGCCAAAAGAATTGCCTGAGGATCCGCCATTGAATAAGTCATCAGGAATCGTTTCAAGATGAACCCTGACAAGAGGTTCTGGAGATTTCGCAATATCTCCAAGTACCATCGCTAGATGCATGCCTCCATCTATGAGACTTTGAAAATGATAGATCTGAATCGTACCCCAGTGAGTTTCTTTGATTTCAGTTTTTAAGTGCTTGACGAGGGGTTCTTTCGATAGACGATAAGCAACTAAATCGGCGACCGTCACCATTAATAAATGATGCTGCTGGCAGAAAGCGACCAATTGAGGAAGGCGCGCCATCGTCCCATCAGAATTCATAATTTCACAAATGACTCCGCTAGGATGGCACCCTGCAAGTCTTGATAAATCAACGCTAGCTTCCGTTTGGCCTGTGCGCATAAGAACACCACCTGGCTTAGCTCGAAGTGGAAAGGTGTGGCCAGGTTTCACAAAATCATAAGCCTTAGATTGTGGGTCAATGAGTGTTTGAATCGTTTTAGATCGATCGGCTGCGCTGATACCTGTTGTGGTCCCACTTCGGGCTTCCACTGAAACACAAAAAGCTGTTTCAAAAGGACTGCTATTTTCCCGAACCATTAGGGGTATTTGAAGTCGGTCAAGCAGTGATCCTTCTAGGGTTACACAGATAAGACCGCGCCCGTGTGTAGCCATGAAGTTAATAGCCTCTGGCGTGACACTCGCTGCTGCCATAGTTAAATCACCTTCGTTTTCTCGATGTTCGTCATCGACAACGACAATCATCTCTCCCCCTTTAATTCGCAGGAGGGCTTCCTCGATACTGGCGAACGGAGTAGAGGAGTTTTCGGACATATTTATGCGGCTTTCACTCTAATTTCACCAAAAGGCTCGCTCTGAACAATGGCAATTTTATTGGTTCTAGATAATTCAAGAACTGCAACGAAGGTTAAAACGATTTCTTCCCGAGTCGCTACATCAAAAAATAGCCCCATCAGTGTTTTCCAGCTCCCATCTTGCAGTAAGTCGAGTACTTCTCCAATTCTTTCTTCAACTGTTTTAGGTTGTGTTTGGATCTCGACAGGAGGCGGGGGAATTAATCGGCTGAGTGCACCGCGATAACTTGCGAGAATATCAAACGTGGTCGCCTTAATGGGTTCTTCCTCTACATGTGCAAATTCCTGGAGATCAGCTTGAGGGATCATGGGTGTGGTATCCCAATTTGTTTTGAGTGTGTGTAAATACCCTATTGCTTCTTTGACTTGTTGGTATTCCAGAAGTTTCTGAATCAGTTTCTTTCGAGGATCTACATCTTCTTCGCCAGGTAGTGGGGGCAACATCAATTTCGACTTTATTTGAATAAGATGCGCAGCCATTGCGATATATTCAGCAGCAATATCAAGATTTAATTCCTCCATCAGCCTTAAATATTGCATATACTGCTGGGTAATTTGGGCCATAGGCAAATCGAGAATATTGAGTTTTTGATCCTTAATAAGGAAGAGTAAAAGATCCAAAGGGCCCTCGAACCCCTGAACCCTAATAGAATCAAGCTCCGTAAAGCGACTTTCAAAACCATCAGGTATTTTGAATGAAACTTTTTCTGGATAATTATCGGTTTGAGAATGCGAAGGATTATTTAGAAATTCTGCCATGAAGATATTCTAACGCAGCCCCTCGCTTTCTAAGGCTAGAATGAATCATCTCAGGTATTGATTTAAGGGAGAATGCTTGACTCGACCCGCTGTATTACCTGGTCCTCGACCAGACTGGTTAAAAATCAAGGTTCCTGCACCAGATGTTGTTAATGAAGTGATGGATCTAATACGCTCAAAAGATCTAGTGACCGTTTGCGAAGAAGCTCGTTGTCCCAACTTGAATGAATGCTGGGGCGTGCACCGCACTGCAACTTTTATGTTGATGGGTGATGTATGTACTAGGCATTGTAGTTTTTGTTCAGTAGGCAAAGGCCAACCAGGGGCCTTAGATCCAAATGAACCACAGCGATTGGCCGAGGCTGTTGCGGCCTTGCAGCTCAAGTTCGCTGTCGTGACGAGTGTCAATCGTGATGATTTATCTGACGGGGGAGCACGCCATTTTCAGCAGACTATTGAGTGGATCAGAATCCTTAATCCATTATGTGGTATTGAGGTACTGATTCCCGATTTTAAGGGATCCTTAAGTTCTTTAGAAACCGTACTTGAGGCGCATCCCAATGTGCTTAATCATAATGTTGAAACTACACCTGGTTTGTATAAAAGAGTGAGACCCGATGGAGATTATCGGCAGTCTATGGAATTGCTAAGACGAGCCCATGAATATCGTCTACATAAGAACTTATCCATGAAAACCAAAAGTGGGATTATGCTGGGTCTCGGGGAAACACCAGACCAAATTTTGGATCTTATGAAAGATTGGTCAAGAGCTAAAGTCGATATTATTACGCTCGGACAATACCTTCCTCCAACGCCTAATCATCTTCCCTTAGAGCGCTATGTTGAACCAAGTGAATTTGATATGTATCGACAACAGGGAGAATCTATGGGCTTTGCTAAAGTTGAGGCGGGCCCCTTGGTTAGAAGTAGTTACCATGCCAAGGAGAGTTTCGAATCACCTAGACTTTAAACGCCTGTTCGGTCAGCGCCCCAGATCACTTTATGGAGCTGGGTTTGGAAGCGAACGGGCAGTTGATCTTGAATAATCTTTTCTGCAAGCCACTGAGGATTCAAGGAGCCCCAGGCCGGGGAGAAAAGGACGGTATGCTGGTCGAAAATTGAACGCTTTAGGCACCATTTTTTCGACCATTCATAATCGGACTCATTGACCAAAACAAACTTTAGTTCATCCTGACCGGGCACGAGGTATTTAAGATTTGTTTCTAACCACTGATCCACCTCTCCACTTCCTGGTGTTTTACGATCAACAATTTTAATAATCTCTGAGGGTACGGAAGAAAGATCGTGACTTCCAGCAGTCTCGATCGCTACTTCGTATTGAAGGGTTAGAAGATGGCGTAAAAGATCAGGTGCATGAGGATGAGCTAAGGGTTCTCCTCCCGTGAGTTCCACAAAGGGAGCATTTATCTCAGGTCTTGGGGTTCCAACCTGTTTGATCACTTCATCTAAAATTTCTTTTAAATCTTTCATTTGACCATTGTAAAAAGCGTATTCGGTATCACAGTACACACAACGAAGTGGGCATCCTGTGAGTCTGATAAAACAACAGACACGACCTGCTCGAGTTCCTTCGCCTTGGATACTCGTGAAGATTTCGTTAACCTTAAATTTCATACCTATAACCCTAAGAAGCCTTCTATAGACTGCCACAATTCTCGATACAACCGGCCTTTCGGGGGTTAACTCATAGGCCAATAGAGATCTATTATGTCGACAGCAGAGTATTAAAAATCATGTATAATTCCACTAGGGAATTCTGAGGACTATAGGAGCAACGCATGGAATCTCGTTTAGGATATATGAAACAAAAATATGCCCCCGAGTTAACGGTAGGAGTTATAGTTTTTTTATTTTTGATACTTAAAGATTTACTCAAGAAATTTTAAGTTCGTTGCTGGTCCTTTACTTATCTCTTATGGTCTTGATCAAAGCAGAGAAAGGGTGCGGAGGAGTATGAAGAATAGCGGGTTGATGCTCGCCTTCTTTGATAATAGTCCCCAGTATGTGTCCATGCGCAGATTGCCCTTCATTGAGGTGGAGATTTAGTCCCTCGATGAAATTTGCTAGCCCTGCTTTTGCGGCAGAGTACGGCAGACGTTTTTTAAATGGACTTTTGATCGCATAATCTAAAAAATAATGAAGAGAGGCGTTCGGGTGTAGGTGAGGTAAAAGAGCCTGTGAACACAGCATAGGAAAAATTAGATTAGTCTTGAATGTCCGCTCTATAGCTTCAGCATTCCAAGTACCTATAATTTGTTCTTCAAATGTGCTAGATAAAAAGGCTACACCATTTAGTTTATGGCAGGCTCCCAAAATCATATTCAGATCAGATGTGATTCTCGAATAAATATCTGCAGAGCAAGCATCCCAACGTAGGGCGTGTTGTATCGAAGGTATCTTATGATGCCAAGATTCCTCCTCCCAAGATTTTGAACTAGTCAATATAAGTTCGTGATCTCGACTGAGGTCTTCTGCAATCCATCTACCAAGACGCATGCGCCCGCCGATGATCAGCCAGAGCGGTTTATTATGTGACAGCATACTTTAGCGTCCAGCATCTTGTGCTTCGACAACAGTAATCGCTGCCATATGTATGACATCATTCAGTGATGATTCTTGCTGGAGGATATTTACGGGAGTACTCATACCACAGGTGATGGGACCCATAATTTCTGCCTTAGCTAATCGTTGGATCAGCTTGTAACTGATATTGGCGCTAGCAAGATTGGGGAAAATGAGAACATTAGCGCCTCCCTGGAGTGCTGACCAAGGAAATTTTTCCGATAAGATCCGTTTAGAGAGAGCCGTATCTGCTTGGACTTCCCCGTCGCACAGGATATCGGGTCGCTTTTCATGAATTTTCTTGACTGCATCTCGAATAATTTCAATATCAGGATGATTGACGGTACCAAAATTAGAATATGAGAGCAAAGCGACTTTAGGCTCTATGCCAAATCTAGTCAGCGCAAGATCAGCGGTCATAATAGCCGTTTCGCTTAGTTCATCGGCGGTGGGTTGAATGGTCATAGTGGTATCCGCAAGGAATAAAACACGATCTTTCATGATTGTGATGTACACCCCAGCGACTCTACGGACACCCTCCCGAACTCCAATAACTTCAAGGCAGGGTTTAATAGTTTGGATGTAAGTGGTAGTAAGACCAGATAGTAATCCTTCGGCGTGATTCATTCGACACAAAAGAGATCCTAAAACAACTGGACGGGTAACTTGCCGCTTAGCCTCTTCCCAGCCTATTCCTTTGTGTTTTCTCAATTCCAGATAGAGTTCCGTAGCAGCATGCTTTAAATCTGTATGCTCAGGATCAATAATTTTGACTCCCGGTAATTTTAATCCTAGTTCAGAAATATTACTTTCAATCTTCTCTTGAGATCCAATAAGAATGGGATGACATATACCTTCTTCAATCAAAGTTTCACAGGCTTGAAGAATCAAAGGATGGTCTCCCTCGGGGAATATAATTCGCTTGGGATCTAGTTTGGCTCGGTTTATGACAGATCGGATTAGATCCTTACTGCGTCCTTGTAGATCTTCAAGGTGCTCACGATAGCGGTCAAAATCTTTAATAGGATTTCGTGCTACCCCTGAATCCATGGCAGCTTTTGCTACGGCGGGGGCTACCCATAAAAGAACCCGACTATCGAAGGGCTTTGGGATAATATATTCACGGCCAAAAGAAAACTTTTGACCTCCATATGCTCGACTCACTGAATCAGGCACATCTTCTCGCGCTAATGCTGCTAAAGCTTTTGAAGCTGCAAGTTTCATTTCTTCATTAATTTCTTTAGCATGGACATCCAAAGCCCCTCTGAAAATAAATGGAAAGCCAAGGACATTATTTACTTGATTTGGATAATCACTTCGACCTGTAGCCATAATAAGATCTGGTCTCGCTGCTTTAGCGATAGGATAATCGATTTCTGGGTCGGGGTTGGCTAAAGCGAAGACAATCGGATTAGGCGCCATCGACTTTACCATCTCAACTGTTAATACACCCTTTGCGCTACAGCCTACAAAGACATCTGCACCATTAAGGACATCTGATAAGGTTCTAAAATTTGATTCCTTCGCAAATCTTGTCTTGTATGGGTTCATTCCTTCCTTGCGTTCTGTATGAACTAACCCATTGGTATCGCAAAGCCATAAGTTTTCTAGTCGGACACCCGTCGAAATCATCATGTTAGCGCAGGCAATAGCACTAGCTCCTGCTCCACTAAAAACTATCTTGATCTTTGAAATATCTTTTTTAGCTATTTCGAGAGCATTGAATAAGGCAGCCGTAGAAATGATAGCGGTACCGTGTTGATCATCATGCATGATTGGAATATTCATAATCTTACGAAGTTTCTCTTCAATCTCAAAACATTCTGGAGCTTTGAGATCTTCGAGATTAATACCACCAAACGTAGGCTCTAAGGATTTTATGATTTGAACAAATTTCTCAGGGTCTTCTTCATTGATTTCAATATCAAAAACATCAATATCAGCGAACCGTTTGAAAAGAACACCTTTGCCCTCCATGACGGGCTTACTTGCAAGGGCGCCAATATTACCAAGGCCAAGGACAGCTGTACCATTGCTAATTACGCCTACTAAATTACCCTTAGCAGTATATTTATAAGCATCGTCTGGATTTTGTGCAATCTCTAGACAGGGTTCGGCGACCCCCGGAGAGTAAGCCAAGCTTAAATCACGAGCCGTACTTGTCGGTTTTGAAGGAACGACCTCTATTTTCCCTTTTCGGCCTTCGGAATGATAGTCCAAAGCTTCTTGTCGTCTAGCCAATAGGTATCTCCAATTCTAGGAACAACTTCTGTCGTACTTCTTAGGATAACATTGGCCAATGATCAGTCTTTATGTTGCCTAATTTGCATTCCCATCTAGTGCAAGGCCTTTGAAAATTCTTGAAGGAGTCCCCGGGATCACTAAAGTTTTATGTACGCTTCCGGATTGAGGCGCCATCCAGATTGTGATGGTGTTGTTCCCAATGGAACCCGAACCTACTAGAGCAATTAACCATGCCTTATTGCCACCGTGTGCCAGTACACGAAGTTGCCTTTGCAAAGACGAGTCGCCTAGTGTGAATTTGGGGGGTTGGTTGTAACCTAAGCCAAAGATACCTGAATCAAAAGCAAGGACAGGCGATTGGTTAATACTTCGATTTCCATCCTGTAAGTGTAGACCTACAAAAATAATATTGTTTGCAGTATCTAAAGCTAAGGATCCATAGGTTCCTAGTTGTGTCGAAGATCCAATGAGTTGATTTACATTTTGAAAACCTGATGACGATCCTTTTCTTAGGCGTGGTCCAATTACTAAATCCGTTCCAATCAAAACACTTGAACCGCCATCAGCATAGGCATAAATTGTTCCATTATTTGCAACTATAGAACGCCCTCCCGAATCATTTGAGACCTGCAGGGCATTTAAAGTGATCGTTTCATTTTGTAAACGAGTTCCAGCGTTAGGAATAACCCAGATGCGACATAGATTTTCACCATTCTCAGCAACATAGAGTGTGTGCGTAACAGGATCGATTGAGGCTTGAGAGAATTTCGAATTAAAAAGTCGTTGACCTGAGTCTAGAGTAAATATCGTGAGATCAGTCGAATTGATCAAACCTGTCTGCTCTCTGATCCGATTGATCCGCGTAATGGTTCCTGATTCAGAAATCAAGTAGAGTTGATCAGCTTGAGTATCCAATGTCATACCACCCCAAGCTAAATTGGTTACCTGCGATAGGTTACTATTACTTAGAATTTTCGTGGCTATGGGTATGATTGACGCATTGTAAAGTGAGTCAAGGTCGTTATAGGCGAGAATCTGATTTGAAGTACTATCAAAAAGATAGAGTGATGTTTGACGAGTTTGTGCCGAAGGAATCTCTTCGCGTATACATCCGATGAAACAAATAGATATGAGGGTAAGGATTCTATGGGGTATACCAAGGTTCATATGTCAAAATATTAACATTCAAGACCTCAAGAAAGATCAATGAGCGCGCAACCAGATTTAATATCCCGATTTCGTATCGCCCGGATGCTGGGACTCATAGTTTGTGTGGCTTGGCCCCTGATATTGATGTTATTGATTATGAACCAGAAGGTTGTTCCGGGAAATTTGATTTCGGGGACTCTCATAAAAGAATTTAGTTATACCCTCACTGGTCTCACTCTAATTGGTACTTTTTTCGTAGTGTATCGATCTAGTAAAGTACTTACCAATTTTAAAAATCAGCCAGAACACCTCAAACCCCACATTGTCTTTCGCGAATCACTTATCTATGTTCTGGTGATACAAATGACAACTTGGTATGGATTAATTTACTGGCTTTTGGCAGGATGGAGTGTCTCTCGCCATGTAGGTACATTTATAATGTTAAGTCCTATCTGTTTCTTCCTCTTTGTGCCAAGACTTTCGCAGTGGCTGCCCGATAACGAGGTATAAGAGAACTCAAGTTTTTTGCCAACTATGGATGATTTGGCTCAAGCGAAATCCAACAACAACCTCAATCTCTTGAGGCGATGCTTGCCTAACTTTTTTGGCTGAACCAAAATGTAGTAAAAGCTTGCTAGCTGTTTTATCACCTATCCCCTTAATTGACGTTAATTCGTTTTTGAAAGTTCTCTTGGCACGAAGTGAGCGATGATAAGTCACAGCAAATCGGTGAGCCTCATCTCTAATACGCTGTAAAAGATGAATAACTGGGCTAGTTTTGGGAATCCGAAGTGGAGCAGGATAGAAAGGTCGATAAATCAATTCTTCTTTTTTGGCAATGGCGGCGCACTCTAGATGCGATAGCCCTAATTGGTTAAGGGATTCTAACGCGGCACCAAGTTGGCCCAATCCTCCATCGATCAGAACGAGATCTGGAAAACCTAATCCGTCCTCTTTTAAGCGACGGTATCGTCGTGTAACTGCCTCTTTCATTTGCCCAAAGTCGTCATTTTTATCCACACTCATTTTGAAGCGCCGATAATTTGATTTGTCGGGCTTCCCGTCAAGAAATGACACAAGACTAGCAACTACGTCTTGACCTTGGCTATGACTAATATCAAAGCATTCTATGCGATGAGGAATTCGAACTAATCCGAGCATTTTTTTAAGACCGTCTAGGGTAGCTTGAGTTAATTGTGCGGGCTCGAATTTTTTTTCGAGAGCTAATTTGGCATTTTCTTGAGCCATCGATAACAATTCGACCTTGTTCCCTTTTTTAGGGATTAAAATTTTGGGTTTTGAATTTCTATCTTTTTCCAACCAGCGAAGAAGAATATCCTCCTGATCGGGGCTCATTTCGAGAATCAATCGATCAGGACAGGGCTCCTTCGAATAAACGCCTTGAATTACTTCAGCCCAGATGGTAGGTGTCATGACTTCGGTATTATCCAAAAGATATTCATGACGTCCGATGATATTGCCATCACGTATGATCAGCCGATGAATACAGGCTCGATCATCGAGTAGAGCCGATCCGTAAATATCGGTATTGATTAAATCTGAGGTAGAAGCTTTTTGTTTTGAGAACCAGGAATCTAATTGGTTAAGGGCATCACGATGATGAGCTGCTTGTTCGAAAGCATGGACTTCAGAGGCTTTCCACATGGCAGCTTCTAGTCGTTTTTTGAGTTCATCGCTTTTGCCCTCAAGAAAAAGTTTTGCCCCCTTTGTTTGCTCTTGATAAGTTATTTCATCAACTTTTCCAATACAGGGCGCTGTGCACCGATGAAGTTGATACTTTAAGCAAGCACGACCCCGTTTCCCATCAATTTCAATATCACAGTCTCGAATCTGGAAAAATCGATATACTAATTCGGCTGTTCGGTAAGCCGTACTCGATGGGAAGAAAGGACCAAAATAATAGGCCTTATCTTTGAGAATTTTCCTCGTTACGAATACTTTTGGAAAAGGTTCTCGCGTGAGCTTGATATACGGATAGCTTTTATCATCTTTGAGCATGATATTGAAAGGTGGACGGTATTTTCTTATTAGATTATTTTCTAAAATAAGAGCTTCTATTTCGTTAGAGCAAATAAGAAACTCGATATCCCATATACGTGCAACCAGCCGACTGGTTTTGGCATCTAACTCTTTATTGGTGAAGTAACTTTTCACTCTCTTTTTTATATTTTTTGCCTTACCAATATAGAGAAGGTTATTTTCTTGGTCACGATATAGATAGCATCCAGGCTCACTCGGGAGATCGTGAAGCTTTCGTCTTAGAATAGAAGACTTTTCGCGTTGAGTTTGTATACGAATGACCATTAGTTGATTTCTATTCAATTAAATAAAAAAGAGAATCAAAAATCCAGGGAGGAGTAAAAATATTAACCAAACATAAGCCATCTTGTGGGCAAAGTTCAGTGTTAGCCCCATACCCCCTAGGCGTGGTACCCATACTAAAGGGTCATCTTGATTCACGTAGATCAATCCCCACCGATAGTGACCTTGATGTCCCCGAGGAATCTCGTTTTGTACCCCACGGAGGATCAAAAGTATGACTATAACAAGAAAACCTAGAGCCCCAAAAATAAACTTTGAAATAGAAATATTAAAAAAAATAGGTAAGAAAGTTGTCCCTGCTATCGTGACACCGATTCCCAAAGGAATGACACCTCTCAATTGACCCAAGACCTTCATACCTATCTCTTTTTGCCAAGAGGCTTCACTTGGAATGTTGACATGGGACATTAAAAAATTTATTCCCATTAAAAATAGCCAAAGTAGAGAAGGAAGACCCAGTAAAAGCCATCCTAAATGTTCCCGAGAAGTCCACCCATCAGCTATACCGTGACTATTAAAATGCGTAGGAACTTTAAGTGGCAAAAGCTCTATATATCGGTAATATATAAACAAAATCACAAATAGAAAACAAATTAAAGTACTGTCCCAAAACGTTAATCTTAATTGGACAGAAGGTTTATGATCTTGGTTTTGTTCGGTGGAAGTCGGTATCATCATTAAAATCCTTAAATTTCATTGTATATCGTTCACCGAGGAGCAATTAGGTGTTAAAACTCAAGACTTTCAAAGTAGGTGATCTACAATGTAATTGCAGTATTGTTTGGAATGAAATTACGCATCAGGGATTCGTAGTAGATCCCGGCGGTGAGTCCAATCGCATCAAAGAGGAAGTTGATTCCCTAAAAATAAAAATCATATCCTTGCTTCATACTCATGCCCATTTTGACCACGTTGGAGCGACCAGGGAATTACAGGAATATTACGACTGTCCAGCATATCTCCACCAAGATGACGACTTCTTAATTGAGCACCTAGATCGCCAGACATCTTTTTTCGGCTTTCCTTCGATTGATGCTCCTGAGATGACTCAACTCGAAGAGTCGTATATGTTTTTAGGAGTAAACACCCTCCATACCCCTGGGCATACTCCCGGATCTTGCTGTTTTCTTGGGGATTTCCACCAAGGAAAAGTTCTTTTAGCTGGAGATACCCTTTTCCGCCGCTCTATAGGTCGTACTGATGCTCCCGGTGGATCTAGTGAACAAATCAAAGAGAGTATTGTCAAGAAAATCTATCCTTGCCATCCCAAAACATTAGTAATCCCAGGCCACGGCCCATTCACCACAATTGGGGAAGAGCGTGAACATAATCTATTTGTGAGACAATAGCTAAGAGGTGTTTATCATGCTTAGTGACTTAATTTCTGCTTTCTTTTCCGCTCCTTTCACCCTTCTTTTACTAGGTTATACCTTCACATGTATTAGCATTGTCAACGAATATGAACGCAGTGTCATATTCAGACTTGGACGTATGGTCGGAGTAAGAGGCCCTGGGCTCATTTTTGTTTTTAGACCCTTCGAGCGAGCGGTGAAACTCTCTCTTCGGTCGATAGTTTTGAATGTTCCAAGTCAAGACATTATTACTAAAGATAATGTGACCCTCAAGGTAAGCGCAGTTGTTTACTATAAAGTTACCAACCCTATTTTGGCAGTGACAGGTGTCGAAGACTACGATTATGCGGTAAGCCAAAAAGCTCAGACCTCACTACGTTCTATTTTGGGAGAAGTCCAACTTGATCAAATATTGAGTGATCGAGAGGCCCTAGTTAGACGGCTCCGAGAAATTGTTGATCTTGCCACTGAACCGTGGGGTGTCGAAGTGACAAGCGTAGAGTTAAAATCAATCGATCTTCCTGAACAGATTCAAAGAGCGATGGGTAGACAGGCAGAAGCAGAGAGAGAGAAACGCTCTAAAATTATTAATTCTGAGGGTGAATTAGCCGCTGCCGAACAACTTCTAGAAGCCGCTAATCTGATTAGTCAAAATCCAGCTGCATTACAGATGCGGTATTTACAAACCCTTGCAGATATTGCTGTTGAAAAAAATAGTACGATTATCTTCCCGTTACCAATTGATCTCTTAAAAGCTATAGAGAGGTATGCAAATGGTGATAAACCTAAATCGTAGTCTCTTAGTAACTGTAACTTGATCTTATGCAAATAGGATCTTGGGATGTTCAAATTGTTAGCGGCGGCCAATTCGCTTTGGATGGCGGAGCGATGTTTGGTACAGTCCCTAAAACTGTTTGGTCCAAGATCTATCCTGCCGATGAAGATAATCAGATCTTAATGGCTACTAATTGCCTTTTGGTTCGAGGTTTAGTGAACGGAAAACAGGAAAATATTCTCATCGATAACGGAAATGGGGATAAAGAAGATGATATGTTTATGACCCGATTTAAATTTGAAGGTCGTGGGATTTTAGATCGTGAGCTTGCTCGTTTTAATCTTACCCCCAATGAGATTACATGCTGTATTCTTACCCATTTGCATTTTGATCATGCCGGTGGCAGTACGCGATTCGATTCACAAAATAATCTTGTGCCAAGTTTTCCTAATGCACGGTATATAGTCCAAAAAAAAGATCTAGCCGATGCAAAAAATCCTCATATTAGAGTTCGTGCAAGTTATCTTGCTAAAAATTGGGAATGTCTCGAAACATTAGGGCTACTCGAAACAGTCGATGGAGACCAAGAAGTCTTTCCAGGTATTCGTGTACGATTAGCTCCGGGGCACATCGAAGCTCTTCAAAATGTTGTCATCGAGGGAGAAGGGAAGAAGATTCTCTACTTAGCCGATTTAATCCCAACTACAAGACATATTCAGCCTGCTTGGGTTATGGGCTATGACCTAGATGTGGTCACATGTGTTGATGAAAAACTCAAAGTACTCAAGGAGGTTTGTAATTCGGGGACCGTCCTTGTATTTGAGCATGATCCTGATATTCCTGCTGGAACTGTCAGTCAAGATGTAAAAGGTAAGTACGTCGTTTCACCTGTAGTATTTTAGGAGACGCTATGGCCTTCAGTCCCTACAATCGACAAAAGGAAATGGCTGAAATCAACATGACCCCGCTGATTGACGTCATGCTTGTTTTATTAATTATTTTTATGGTTACTGCTCCTTTATTAACAAGCGGACTGGATATCAATTTACCTCGTACCCAAACTGGAAAAAGCCTCGAAAGCCAAGCCTTGTCTGTTGTCATCACCCCCGATGGTCTTATCGAATTTGAGCAAGCACGAATGTCTCTAGAGAGTCTCAAAAAAGAACTCCTTAGACAATCTCAGGTTTCATCTACTCGCCCTATTCTGATTCGTGCAGATAGAGATCTTAATTATGGTCGTGTTATCGAAGTTGTTGATGCTGTTCGCGGGGCAGGATTTTCTCAGGTTGGATTTGTAACAGAAGGTGCTCCTGTAGAAGTAAGATCCCCTAAAAAATAGAATCGTATCTATTGAGTGTCGCCATGGCCCCCCCTCTTATTCAAAGCCTCGCTATTCATACCCTAATCGTAGGATTCTTAATTTTTTCTCAGGATAATTCTCCCTCTCGACAAGTTCCCACAAAGATCACTTGGGTTAATTTGGCCGGAGGAGGTAAGAGCGGAGGTGTTGAGACCAACGATGTTGGAAAAAATAGTCAGCGTATCCGTTTAAAACAACAGGTTGCAGCCCGTAATCAGGATAAAGTCACGGCTACAAAATCACCGGATCGTCTCGGGGTTAAATCCAAAGGCTTAGTTGTCCAGGGAACAAATCCAGATGAGCGTTCTATTGGAATAGCCTCTAATACGCCTAAAACAACTGATCCTTCAGAGGTCAAAATGCAAGGCGTAGTCGGCAAAGGTAACAGTGGCGGAATTGGGATGGGAACACCCATCTCAGGTCTAAGAGCCTCTACTGGCATCAGCGGTGGTCAAGGCTTTCTTTCCTCAACGGATAGTGAATTTCCATATACGTACTATCTTCAGCAGGTACAAAATAAGATCACTGCCAATTGGTCAAAATCTGGTAGCCAAGGACGTGTTGCAATATATTTCAGAATCAAAAAAGATGGAAGCATAGATTTTGATCGCCTGCAGGTAGAAAGTCCCAGCGGTAATCGATTCTTCGACGAAAGTGCACGACTTGCAATTATGAGATCTGGATCATTTCCTCCCCTACCGCAAGGATATGAAGCTGACACCCTTGGCATTCATTTTTGGTTTGTATCTGTAAACTAGACACTCGGCTGTATAGGTAATATCTAGGCCTCAGGTATGGGACGAATCACACTGATCGGATAGAATAGTGATATGAAAGTAATTGTCTCTAAGACCGCAGGTTTTTGCTGGGGCGTTAAGCGCGCAATGGACGCTGTACTTGAGGCGTCTTTGCAAAGTCACAGCAATAAAGTCCAAACACTAGGTCCTCTTATCCATAATCCTCAAGCCCTAGCACTGATTGAAAACAGAGGCGTCTCTGTAGTTACGGAACCTGATGAGGTCAAAGACGGCACTGTAGTTATTCGAGCGCACGGTATCCCCATTCAAGCACTTCGTGGCCTTAAAGAAAGACAAGATCAAGGACACCTCAAGATTGTTAATGCAACATGCCCAGAGGTTGCAAAGGTCCATAATAAAATCAAAAAATGGAGCCCTAAAGGTTACTTCACTATTATTTTGGGCTCCAAGGGGCATCCAGAGTCCATTGCTCACCGGAGTTTTGCCGAAAGCGATTCAATAATTATTTCAAATATGGACGAAGCTAAACAATTGACCTCAAAAGAACTCTCCAAGTGTCTCATTGTTGCCCAAACCACCTTCACGGTAGCCGATTTTCAAACGATCTCAACCTACCTTGAAAGCCAAGCCGATGATTGTATTGTTGAAAATACAATTTGTGAAGATACCTGGATGAGACAGGATGATGCTGAGTCCCTAAGCAAAAGGGTAGATCACGTTGTCGTCGTTGGCGGAAAAGAATCAAGTAATACGAAGCATCTCGCAGATTTGGCTAAACGGCATGGAAAGCCGGTTCAATATGTAGAAACGGCTCAAGAAATTGATCTATCTCAATTTTTAGGCTCCGAAACCGTTGGTGTCTTAGCGGGTGCATCAACACCAACTTGGCTTGTGGATGAAGTTGTTGATTGCCTAGAGACCACAAACGATTACTGGACCTCCCTAAAGAAAAGAATTAGTCGAGCTTTTTTTACTCCTTTCCTTCTTAGCAGTTCAATAATCGTTGCAAGTCTAGGTATTTCAAATCAAATGAATTATGTAGCCTCAACCGATATTGCACTAACGGTGGGTTTTTATATTTTTTCAATGTATTTAGCAGCTCCTTATCTCGAGCCTCTAGGATTAAATGTGAAAGGCCCAGCTCAAGCTAAATTTTTAGAAAATAATCGCTTACTTTTATTAAACGTCTCTATAACTTCAGCTATCGTATCCATGTTTTTCGCTGCACGTATAGGCCCTGTGTATTTAATATGTTTCATTATTACTGTTGTAGTCAGTTTGGGATATCGAATAGGAATATTAGGGGCTTCGAGTAATCAAAGTTTAAGTTTGCGATCAATTCCCGGGAGCAAGGACCTATTTGTGCCGCTTGCAATAAGTTTCCTTATGGTTTCAGCCCCAAGTATTCAATATGAATACTCTCTTGGTCTTTTACATACAAAGTTTTATATGGTCATTTTTACTTTGGCACTATCTAGAACATTTATTTATGACTTGAGGGATATGCAAAAGGATCGCGTTCTAGGCAAAGAGACTCTTCCCATTGCATTAGGGCGAACAAAGTCCCTTTGGGTTGTCTTTGGTTTAGTACTTTTGACTCTGTCACTCGTTTATTCAACTTGTAGGCAATGTTCGCCACTAATTCAAATCTCTTTAAGTAGCGCTTTGCTGTACCCCATTTTTTATTGGTGGTTTTATCATCACCGATTTTCTGCTGGTTCGCCAAGCATCAATCTGCGTCCCGAATTTAGTTTTTTCTTGTTAGGTTTATTGTATTTGTAATCAATACTATGTGAGGCTATTTTGATATTGAGTAAATTTAAATATGCTTCAAACAGAAGACTTTTTCACGAAAATATTCTAGAGCAAGTTTTTGCCTTGATTCTTTGGGTTTGTCTATGGGTATTATTCCAGCATCTGTGCAATAGCCTCAAATGGAATGATGTTCAGCAGGTTTCCAGCTTTTTGGCCGGTTTAATTATTATTACTGGGCTTGTCATTGGATTAGCCCCCTCTTGGACATACCGACTGCTTACAAGTGTCCCCTTTGCTATTTCTCAGCTGACATTCATGGCTGCTGCAACGGCCCTGGGAACACTCATCCTTCAGGAATTGAAATTTTCCGAATATTTAGATCTTTATAGCTCTGTGTGGTGGGGTGACTGGGCCCTTTTCCTAGTTAAATATGCTTTTGCTTACGACCTCTACCGATCTTTATGGTTTCTCTCCCTTATGGCACTCTTATCTGCAAGTACCTTAGCGGTTGCGTGGAAGCGAAGACCTTATAACTTAGCAAGAGCGGGCTTCTTAATTGTTCATTTGGCAACCACTGTAATTTTACTTGGCGGCTTGATAGGTAAATTTGGGTTTGTGAGAGCCTTCAATGAACTAAAACAAAATCAGCCTGTATCGGTCTTCTGGAAAGTCAAAGGCCCTGACCCTAATGATTGGAAAAATCCTTTCACTCTCCCTTTCAATGTTCGACTAGATCAATTTGAAGTTATTAAGAATGATCCGGAATATCGCCTCTATGTTTTCACTCAGCCTGATGGTAAAGGTGGCTTTGAAGAAAACCCCAAATCATACGAATCCAAAGAAGGCTTGAAGGCCAGGCTACCACTCACATGGAAACGGCTTGAGATCTTGAAAGCGCTACCCGATGGCCTCAATCGAAGCACCTGGACCAATGACACCACCTCTCCTGAAAACCCCGTTCTGCAGATCATGCTTGGAACAGGTTCGCCTAACCCACTCCTAGGGTATTTAGTTGCTCAAGATCCTCGTACCCAAAGGTTCAATGATCCTCAAGGGAGGTTTGCCCTCGTCTTTAATGAGGTCTTCGAGGCTAAAAATCTTAATAGTTTCCAGAAAAGAGAAGCCACAAGTCATCTTATAGAAATCACTTTCGCAGGAAAAAAACTAAATAGAGAATTTAAAAAAGGGGATATTTGGGAATTTCCAGTTTTTAAACTGAAAATGATCCGTCTTTACAAAGATTTTCCATTCGAAAAAGATCCTGATGGTCGACCTGTAAAATTAGAAACAATTCCAATGGAGATGAGAGGAAATTGGGCTGAATTAGAACTGACAAAAAATGATGGGCAGAGAGGGAAGATTCTTTTAAGTTCACGTAATCCCGAATTTTCCAATAGTCTGAATGCCCAAAATCTTCCACCAGGTCTTGATATACGATATCAAGCTTCTGGCGAGGAGTTATTTTCTAATTTCGTGCTCTTTTCAAAAAATGATATGAAGATCCGTTCGATTGAAAATGGTCGAATCTCAAAAGAAATGCCACTGATCATCGATAGGCCTTTTGTTTTTAAGAATGGATACTCTGCGACGCCACTCTCTCTTTTGTCGAATGCACGAATTGAACAAAAATATATACCCAATCCTCAAACACGATCTATTTCAGAAAGAAACCCCGCCATTCAAGTCACTCTATCGGATCCGGATACAGGAAAATCTGAAACAGCATGGCTAGATGGCAGAGAGGCGCGACCAACAACTTTCTTCGGTAATAATCTAGGTCTCATTTATCGCCTAAAAGATGAAGAAGCAAAGGACTTTCGTTCAAAGATCACCTTGCTCGACTTTAGCGGCAAAACACTAGCACAAAGAGAAATTTCAGTTAATGGCCCTCTTGTTTATAAAGGACTATGGTTTTATCAGAGTAACTATAATCCGGAAGATCCTTCCGTGAGTGGCGTGATGGTTGTATACGAACCTGGTCTTTGGATAACTTATTTAGGATTTGCAATGATTGCTATCGGTACAATATGGATGTTTTACTTAAAGCCTTTTTTCCAGAAACAGGCAGGGGGTATTAAAAAATGATGAATTTATATTTCAACTTCGCTAAAGCTGAAATAGGTTTTCAAATCATGCTAGTCGCTTATTTTTGTTCATGTATTGCTTATGCATTGAGCATTATCAAGACTAAATATGAAGCTAATATCTATCATGTAGCTCGTATTCTTTTCTTATTTGCTTGGTGTATGAACGCTTATATTCTAATTTCTAGGGGCATTGTGGCAGGCCGCCCTCCCTTTAAAACCTTCTATGAGAGCCTTCTTTACTTTAGTTTTTTATTCGGATTATTGGCACTTTCGATCGAATGGTTTAAAAAAATAAAATTACTAGGATTTCTTTCGTTGGCTATCATTCTCTCAGCAGAAACATTTGCACTATTGAAACAAGACATCGATATTGTCACTGTGCCACCAGCGCTCAATAGTGGCTGGTTTCTTCCCCATGTGACCATTTATTTTTCTGGGTACTCTAGTGTTACAGTTGCATTTGTTCTTAGTATCCTAGCGTTGGTTAAAACCGGTGACATAAGTTTAGATAAAGACTCATTTTGGGCGCGTGCGCTAGGGCGCCAAGAAATGAATTTTGAGATATTGCATAGAGATTGGGTTCGTATTGGATACCTCTTCCTTTTGGGGGGTTTGATTACGGGTGGCTTGTGGGCTAAATTCGCATGGTCTGATTATTGGGCCTGGGATCCTAAAGAAAACTGGGGTCTTATCTCCTGGCTGATCTACGGTGTTGTACTTCATATGCACCATACATCATTCCTTAAGGGTCGTATAGCTCTCAAAGTCAGCGCTTTAGCTTGGACATTGATCCTATTCACATATTTTGGTATGTCATATTTACCTACGAAAAGCCAAAGTATGCACGTATATACAGACCCACCTCCGCCCGAAGATCCAGGAGAAGTCAAAGGTGTCAATCGTCAAATGTATTAATCTAACAGAAGGAGAAGGACTATGAGATTAAGGTACCGTCTGCATCTTATATGTTTATGTGCCTTTTCCATTCTTGGAGCTCAGCAGCAGGTCCCCTTAGGGCTCAATCTTCCAACAACTTCATACATTGAGGATAGTTGGGGTGTTATATTCACCCATCGTTTTGCTGAGTCGACTTCTGGTAACGGTAAAAATCTCTTTGGACTCGATGGCTATGCTTATTCGGGGTTCGGATTTTGGGGGTCGGTGCCAAGTATACCCGAACTTAATTATGGGATCTATCGCACGAGTGATCAAAAAACAATGGTTTATAGCATTCAGGGAGTTCTTTACTCAGAAAAAGCCCTTCGTTCCTCTGCAAGAATTGAGTATTTTACCGAAGGTGTAAAAGACAATACATCGACCCAGACTATAGATGAAGGTATTTCAGGATCAGTTTACCAAATACCAACAGAATTTTTTTCAGGTGTATGGACTTTTGGGATCGTACCTACTTACATCACTAAAACGAGTACATCCAATTCGATTTTCAACATTTCGATGTCTTTAAAATATCAATTATCAAATCTTCATAGTTTTATTGTTGAGTACTATCCGATTTCTAGTTCAGTTAAGAAATATTCTGTTCCTTTGAGTTCGTCTATGAGTCGATCCCTGAGGCCAGGCTTTGCGTTTGGTTATCGATTTGAAACATTCGGCCATCGATTTACTCTAATAGGTACCAACGTTCAGGGAACTACAGCTCATCAAGTGGTTCCTGGTGATTATCAAGGTGTAGGTGCCAAAGCAAATAGTGATTGGGGACTCGCTTTTAACATAGTGCGCATTTTCTAGTTAAAAATTGACAAGTATGAAAAACACCCCAACAAAATGGATTGTAATTACGGGCTGCTCAACGGGTTTAGGATTGTCACTAGTCAAGGCAATGCGTGAGGTTGGTTGGGGCGTAGTTGCGACGGCTCGAAAAAAAGAAAGTTTAGATAATCTACCCGAAGGTGAAGACCTTTTTAAAATAGACCTTGATGTGCTCAGCGATGATTCAGTTCATCTCGCCGTGAAGCAATGTCAGCATCTGAGAATTGTAGGACTAATCAATAACGCTGGCTATGGTCAGGTGGGACCATTAGAATATTTGACTACTCAAGAATTGAAAAACCAAATGGAAACTAATGTAATAGGGCTTCATCGTGTTACAAATTATTTTTTACCTCTAATCCAACGTAATGCTCGACCAGGAGAAGGTCGAATTGTTCATATCGCCTCAATGCTTGGAAGAATAACCATTCCCCTTGCGGGTGCCTATACAGCAAGTAAATACGCAGTAGTTTCCTTAGGTGAAGCGCTAAGAATGGAACTAGCTCCGAATATTAAGGTCATATTAGTGGAGCCCGGAGCCATTCGGACTGAATTTAGAAGCACGGCGACTAAATCGTGGGGTGATCTTCCTCAGCGTGTCATCGGCACGAGGTTCGAGCCAATACTTGAGCGCTTATTATCTTACGGAAAAGCTGCTGATAAACATTGGAGTCAGGATCCTGGTCAATCAGCTACTAAAATTGCACGAGCCATTAACCTTTTATCTCCTCCAAGAAGGATATTAATCGGTCCTGATGCCCATATTATTTTATTATTTAGTAAATTAATTCCAACATCGTTGTTTGAATTTCTGGCTAGACGTATTTATGGTTTAACTCGTTAAGGTTTCCTATGTCAGAATCCAAGAATTCTCAAGTTTTTCTTATTGATACGTTCGCTTTTATATTTAGAGCCTATTTTGCAAATAAAAACCTTAAAAATGGAGCTGCTTTTACATTTTCTAAGATCTTATTACAGATTGTAAAAACCTATAAGCCTGAATATATTGCCTGTGTCTTTGATACACCCACGCCAACCTTTAGGCATAAACTGTCTGTTGATTACAAAGCTAATCGGGACGAAATGCCTGAGGATCTTGTCCCGCAAATTCCAATGATTCGAGATATTATAAAAAGTCTTTCAATTCCTATTGTTCAACTAGAGGGATTTGAAGCCGATGATGTACTTGCAACCTTGGCGGAGAAAAGCTGCAGTACTCAATTGCAGTCTGTCATTGTTAGCCCGGACAAGGATTTACTGCAACTAGTACGCAACAACGATATCAAGGTTCTGAATATCCGAGATGGGGAAATTTGGTATGACCGCGATGGCGTTCACCAGCGTATGGGAGTTTATCCCGAGCAGATTGTTGATTTCTTAACGATTGTAGGAGATGCATCAGATAATATCCAGGGAGTTCCGGGGATTGGAGAAAAAGGTGCTGCCCAATTACTAGAAAAGTATGGAAGTTTAGACGCTATTATTGAACATGCATCTGAATTAAAGCCTCGTCAGCAGACAGGTCTTGCAGAATCAGATTCGTGGAGAGGTTTATCCAAACAATTAGTAACAGTCGTTCGTAATTTAGATCTCCCCATAGAGATCGAGGAACTACGCTTTACGGGCTATGATCAAGCTCAAGCAAGAAATACATTTCTTAATTTGGGGTTTCATTCCCTTGCCAAAGAATTCACACCTAGCCACAATGCTACAGAAATCTCTTTAGAGAGAAAATATGAGCAGGTTAGAACCCTCGATCAATTAGAAGATATTGTCAAAATTTGCCGCGAGACTGGTCATTTTGCCTTCGATACCGAAACAACTAGTATTGATGCGACTCGAGGCCACCTTGTAGGACTTTCGTTGGCATGGAAAGATCATCATGGTGTGTATATCCCTCTAGCCCATCTTAAATCTGCAAATATCGATCAAGAGGGAGCATTGCCTGGACTTATGCCTGAGTCAGGTCTGTCTGATGATGACCTCGATCTGAAGGATGAAGGCAGTCTTTACTTCGAAAAAATCCAAACATATCTCGACGAGGAGAACTTACCATTTTTGAAGGTTCGTGAAATATTACTCCCTTTATTTTCAGATCCAAACATCCAGAAGTGCGGACAAAATCTCAAGTATGATTTACAAGTTCTGGAAAGACATGGATTTTCTATCGAAGGTATTACAGATGACAGCATGTTGCTCTCGTATATTCTTGAATCCGACCTAAGACATAATCTTGATGATCTCTCGGTCCGACACCTAAATATAAAACCAATAAGTTTTGAAGAAATAACCGGCAAGGGTCGATCCCAAAAAAGGTTTGATGAGGTTACCATTGAAAAAGCAACTCAGTATGCTGCTGAAGATTCAGATTTGGCTCGTCGTCTCTGTCTTGTATTGAATAAAAGTATGACTAATCCAGATCAACTTAGAATCTACCAAGATATAGATATTCCTTTATTGAAAGTACTATCAGATATAGAAAAGACAGGAATCTCTCTCGATCGCAAAGTCCTAGCGAATCTTAGCGAACAGTTCTCTCGAGAAAGAGACTTGTGTGAATCAAAAGCCATAGAGATCGCTGGCGAAAGCTTCAATTTGAATTCACCTTCTCAGTTAGGAAAAATATTATTTGAGAAACTAAAACTTCCTGTAATTCGATATACAGGTAAATCTAAATCTCCAAGTACCGACGAAGATTCTTTGAGTGAGTTAGCCGAAAATCATAATGCCGAGATTGCTAAGATACTTCTCAGACATCGCGAACTTCAAAAAATGCTTGGAACATACATCGATGCTCTTCCTAGGATGATAAATCCGTTGACTGATCGAGTTCATACCCGACTGCATCAAGCGGCTGTTGCGAGTGGTCGACTTGCGAGTTCAGAACCTAATTTACAGAATATTCCCATAAGGACTAGCGAGGGCAAATCAATTCGAAAAGCATTCATACCAAAATCTGGTTGGGTTTTAATGGATGCAGATTACTCCCAGATTGAATTGCGTGTTGTTGCAGCCCTTGCTAAAGATCCAGTTTTACTTAGTGCATTTGCATCCGGGGAGGATATTCATCGACGAACTGCAAGTGAAGTGATGGGTATTCCAATTAATAAAGTAACTGACGAGCAGAGATCTAAAGCTAAAGCAGTAAATTTTGGCCTGTTATATGGCCAAGGTGCTTTTGCCTTAGCTGGCTCTCTTGGGATTAGTCACAAGGAAGCCAAGGAGTTTATCGATAGATATTTTGAACGTATGCCAAAAGTTGCTGAATGGATAGAGCAGACTAAAATACTCGCCGAAAAAGAAGGCCAGGCCACTACTTATTGGGGTCGCGTCCGTCGCATCCCTGATCTAGAGAGCGCAAATGGTAATGTAAGGGCTACGGGACTACGTGTTGCTGTCAATACGGTCGTTCAAGGCACTGCAGCAGATATTATGCGGAGAGCAATGGTTAAACTTCATGAGGGGTTGAGATCAGTGGGATACTCGGCCAAAATACTCCTTCAGGTTCATGATGAATTACTTCTTGAAGCACCTCCCGAAGAGTTTGACAAGGTTTCAGATCTCTTGAAATCTTCTATGGAGCAAGCGGATGATATTAAGCCACTCGGCGTCCCCCTCTTAGCAGAGGTGAGAAAGGGTGCTAATTGGTTAGAATGTAAGTAGATAAGGCTCATAATTTACTGAGGAACATCCGGATGCGCATCCTTTTGATTGGCTCAGGCGGTCGTGAATATTCTATAGCCCAAAAACTATTTCATGAGAGTTCTGATAATGATCTATATTTTTTACCTGGATCCGATGGTTTGCAACAATTCGGACACTGCGTAGATTTGAACCCTCTCGAGGTTGATCTCGTGGCTGATTGGGCCGCAAGTCAAAACATTGACCTTGTGATTATAGGTCCAGAAGGCCCCTTGGTTGCTGGATTGGCAAACAAATGCTCCAATTGCGGACTGAAAGTCTTTGGCCATGATCAATCTACAAGTTTTTTAGAGGGTAGTAAGTCTTTTGCTAAGAATTTCATGAAAAAATACGAGATACCTACAGCAGTATCTTACGAAATTTGCGATTGGGCTTCTGGCGAATCTCTGATCGCCCATTGGTCTCATGGGTTGCCTATTGTTCTCAAGGCAGATGGGTTAGCTAGTGGAAAAGGAGTAGTAATTGCTGTCTCCAAGGAAGTAGCACTTCAAACACTGCGCTCTTTTCTTGATGGTAAATTCGGCGATGCAAGTCGTAAAATTGTATTTGAAGAATATTTAAATGGAATCGAGTTGTCTCAGCATTTACTAGTAGATGTAACATCCGATCACAGAAGTTACTGTCTATTTCCGGCATGTCAAGATCACAAAAAATTAAAGACAGGCGATAAGGGCCCAAACACAGGAGGTATGGGGGCTTTTGCCCCCATACCATTCTTAACTAACGAAGACGTGGAGATCATGAAGGATTTAGTGATCGATCCTACCCTAAAAGGCCTGCAGTCCGAAGGGCTCATTGGGCGGGGAATTTTATTTCTTGGAATCATGTGGACATCATCAGGCCCAAAACTTTTAGAATATAACTGCCGTTTTGGTGACCCAGAAACACAAACTTTGATGGCGATGATGAACGAACCTTTGCTCCCTCTTTTACTAGAAGTGGCTGAGCAGCGCCTATGCAAGAACGTAATAAAAATACACCCAGGTACTTATCTCACCTACGTTCTGGCGTCTTCTGGTTATCCGGATATGCCACACGCACCCGTTGAACTTCCTAATATTAAGTCAGGGAACCCATCAATTATTCATGCTGGGACGATATTAAGGAATCATCGATGGTTCACCAATGGTGGGCGAGTTCTTAATATAGTTGTTTCTGGAGAAAATCTCGAGCAGGCTCAAGAAAGAGGGAAGGAAATTATTACTCAAGTGGCCTGGACCGGAATGCAATATCGATCTGATATTGGAGAAAAATCTTTGAAACATCATCAATTGAATAAAACTCTTTATGACCCCTGGTTTTCATAAGGGATCCATCAAAATGATTTCGAAATTTAGAACCGTGATCATTGTAACCCTAGGGTTATCGATGATTTTAATCACAGGTTGGCGATATATCCATATTCAATCCGAGATACCAGATACGCTTGCGCTGAATCAGATATCACGTCCAGCAAAAATAATGATCGATGATCGAGGTATCCCCACCATTCAGGCTGAAAATTTATCAGATGCCTTTATAATTCAAGGTTATCTTGTCGCTTCGCAGAGATTATTCCAAATGGAGATCGCTCGAAGAGTGGCTCGAGGTACGCTATCAGAAATACTAGGGCCAGCAGCTCTTCCGAGTGATCGCTGGTATCGGCTATTGGGTTTTACTCGTGTGGCTGCGAAGGCATGGCAGACTCTCGATACAGAACAGCAAAATGCCCTAAAAGATTTTGCACTAGGTGTGAATCGTTTCATGGACATTTACTCAAAAGATATATGGTGGACGAAGGGTTTGGGGATTGAATTCGAAATTCTTCGAACGAAGCCACAACCCTGGATACCTGAGGATTCATTAGTATGTTTATTACTCATGACTGAATCTCAGTCCAACTCATGGAAAAATGATTTACGTAATGAATCACTTCAAGTTCTCGGGGAGCTCGAAAGGAAATTTCTTTCTCCTGTGTATACATCTTCTGATCAATTACTTATCCCCGATAACCAAACTGAACTCAATGACCCCCTTCTTTTATTCAGATCAAGAGGTATAAAAGAGAAAAAGATTTCTAGATCTCTTCTTCATCCATTTAACTTATCTGACATTTTAGGGATAGATCTCCCGATATTCGGGTCTAATTCGTGGGTCATATCACCTAAGAAAAGTAAAAATGGACATGTTCTTCTTGCGAATGATCCGCATATGGATATTCAGAGCCCAGGTTATTGGTTTCCAGTACGATTCGAAATCAAAAGCCCTCAAACAATGATTATTCAGGGGGTAGCCTTACCTTTTGTTCCTGGTATTTTGATTGGCCAGAATCAATTTTTAGCTTGGGGATTCACCAACTTATCTGCAGATCAGCAAGATCTTTTTCGTGAGCCTAGAATCCTTGAGCGCACTGAGGAGATTAAAGTCAGAAATCTGCCTTCGGAGAGCGTGAGAGTTTACGATGGACATCACGGACCCCAGGTTCGCCCAGGCTATTCATTAGCTTGGGCTGCACTCGATCCTAGAACAATGAGTTTACCAATGGTTAAAATCATGATGGCGCGGAATTGGAATGAATTTAACCAGGCTTTTAATACATATCATGGGCCCTGTATGAACGTAACTTATGGTGATGCACAGGGCAATATTGGGTGGCGTGCGGCTGGATTAATACCGCTACGCCCCAAGGGTTTTGACGGAACAATACCGATCCCCGGCCATTTAGATTGGATAGGCTATCTCGATCAGAAAGCAATGCCCAAAATATACAATCCTGAAAATGGGTGGATCACTACAGCCAATCAAAGGATAGTTGGTAATTCGAGTTCTGTTTATATATCTTCACGTTGGGCAAGTCCGGCGAGAGCTCAGCGTATCAATCAATTAATTGCGACTCACCAACCCTTGGATTTAGGAGATATGAATAAGATTCAGTTAGATACAGTATCCATTCCGCATCGCGACCTAATCAAACTCTTACTACCCTTCATGTCATCCAAAATGAGACAGCTATTCCTTTCTTGGGATGGAACCTCATATCAAGATAGCGAGTTGTTCACTCAAGCCGAAATTATCCGAATCAATTTTAGGGACCGACTATACAATAAAATCCTCATGGGGACTGGATTTACAGGATCCACCATGAACGTTACCAATAATGATGCTCCGTTAATTGAGTCAATGCTGGCGCCTCAGGAGGGGTGGTCACGTGCAGGGCTAGGGGATAAAAATACATTCCTAAGGGAAGTTTTACGTGCTTCAGAATTTGAAATTAAGGAGAATCCTCAAAAAAAATGGGGTGACTACAATCAATCGCGACCTCAGCATCCACTGGCCCAAGGAGGGTTTATTCTAAAGTCAATTTTTGGAGTAAAAGAAGAACAGCAAAGCGGGAATTATAGAGCTATCCGGGCCAATCAGCCCCAATATGGACAGAGCATGCGCTTTTTAGCCGATGTGAACGATCTTAGTGCATCTACCCTGGTTCTCCCTCTAGGAATGAGTGGTCATGTTGCAAGTCCTTATCGGTTAAATATGCGGCAGGATTGGATTCAAGGAGACGTTGAACTCCAAAGAACTAAATTATATAAGCCTGCCCATAAAATTATTGAAGTACGCTAGTCTTCTTCGGAACTCAAATAGGTGTGAGATCCCCGATGCTTAATGATGAGGGAGTGAAGATCTTCTGAAGCATCGATTTTAGTCTTTATTTTACGACCGTTGATGGAAATACGGCCCATACTTTCTGGATTATAGTGAACACTTCGAAGCATATCATCTATAGTTTCAGCTGGAATTACTTTATCTATTCTAAAATTATCATCTTCCTCAGCTATCATAAATACTTCGCTTGGGGCTCCGAAAAGATTGTGTCGCATTCCTAAAATATCTTGATAGGCCCCGGTAAGGAATATGCCAATAAAATACGGTTCATCTGTGGGTTCGTGAAGAGGTATTTCATCACGTACATCCTTGAGGTCAACAAATTTCTCAATGGTTCCATCACTGTCACAAGTGATGTCACATAAGGTAGCACTAAGGGTAGGCTTCTCTTTTAGTCGATGAATAGGGGCCACTGGAAATAAATGCTCAATAGCCCAATGATCGGGTATGGTTTGGAAAATACTGAAATTGGCAATAAATTTATCGGCCAAACTCTTGTTCAAGTCTCTAAACTCTTCAGGAATATATTTTATTGACTTATGAGTGAGAATTTTTGAGATTTTCCTCAGGATTTCCCAGAATAAAGTTTCGCCTTTAGACCGATCCTCAAGTGAAAGATAGCCCAAATTAAATAGACTATTGATCTCATCCTTTGAGGATAAGGCATCGCTGTACATTTCCGAATAATTTTTAGGACCAATGTTATCTCGGATATAGGCTAAATCTTTGATGATTTGAATTTCTTTTCCTGAGATTTCAACACTGTATCTTGAGTGAGTCGTATCAATAAGCCCGATCACATCCACTATTACTAATTCATGGTAGGCAGTTAGTGCACGACCACTTTCTGTTAATAAGTGGGGTACCGGCACATCCTCCATTTTGCAAATATCTTTAGTGTTATATACAACATCGGAGGCGTATTGCTCCACTGTATAGTTCATGCTCGAAGTAAATGTTGTTTTGGAGCCATCATAATCTACAGCTAAACCTCCTCCAACATTCATATATTCAATGGGGATACCCATTTTTCTCAATTTAGCGTAGATCCTAGTAGCTTCTTTAACTGCAATTTTAACTTTTCGAATATCTGTAATTTGTGAGCCGATATGGAAATGCAGCTCTATGATGCTATCAAGCATTTTCTTCTTGCTAAGAATAGCAACAGCTTCGAGAATCTCTCTTGTCGTTAAGCCAAACTTGGCATGATCGCCTGCACTGGTTTCCCATTTACCAGATCCCTGAGCATTTAATTTTGCCCTCAGGCCGATAAGCGGTTTGACCTTGAGAGATTTTGCAATTTTAAGAATCACAGGTAGTTCAGACATCTTCTCCACGGTAATAACAATTCGGCGACCAGTCTTCCGGGCTAAAAGAGCCATTCTGATGAAGCCTTCATCTTTGTACCCGTTGCATAGGATAAGGGAATCAGGATTTAAATTCATAGACAGAGCTAGAATTAATTCAGGCTTACTCCCGCATTCCAAGCCCAATTTGTAATCATTACCAGCCTTAACTATTTCTTGAACTACCTCTTTGATTTGATTAGTTTTAACTGGGTAGATAGAACTATAGTCGCTGTTGTAATTGAAATCATTAATTGCTTTTTTGAATGCTAAATTTATTTCTTTAATTCGACCTTCGAGTATTTGGGGAAACCTAAGGGTGACTGGTGTTTGGATGCCAAGTTTCTTAAGTCTGAGCACCGCTTCATAAAGATCTATACTCGTAGATTCATCTCGAGTAGGTATGGCAATAATTCGACCCTTAGGATTAGTTCCAAAATATCCATCCCCCCATTCTTCAATGGCATAAAGTTTTGCGGAATCTTGGACTGTCCATTTTAGGGGCATATTGTTGATCCTTCGTTTTCGAAAAGGGGTGAAATTGATTTATAAGGAAAAAATGCCAAATAATAAAGTATAATTTTCATTTTTTTTGGGCATGGTTAAATTAAGGGGTCTGACAGGAGGCCCGCACGCCTTAATGTCAGCAGCCAATGCCGTCTACTTACCCTCCGAAGAGCGGACTTTTTAGTTATTTTTCGCCATTGTGAAGAGGAAAACCGTAAATTGGAGGTCGAGAAGCTGTGAATTGATGTTGATCCACCCCAAGTATCAGCGTCTCCCCAAAGTGGTTTACTGTTCCACGGGCACACTTCTTGGCAGATATCACATCCAGCGACCCAGCCCGTCTCCCTAATAGCCTTTTCTACGATCGCAGGCGCCTCTTGTTCTGTTTCGATGGTGTATGTCGTGATACAAAGATTGGGATCTAGCTCAAATGGGGCAAGAGCACCCGTAGGACATGCGTCGAGACACGCGGTACAGCTTCCACACTGCTCTGATTTAAATGGGGGGTCTGGAGGCAATTCAACCCCCAATAGAAGAACTCCCAAAAAACCCCAGCTACCATCTCGTTCGGCAATGAGTATTGTATTTTTACCCTGCCATCCAATTCCAGCTCTTTGGGCTAGTTGTCGCTCTAGAATCGGGGCTGTATCAACACAAGGTTTACCTTCAATAGTCGGATCAATATTTCGAATACTTTCTAGGATCCGTAGTAGTTTTTTCTTAATAATCCAGTGGTAGTCATCTCCCCACAGATATCGAGAGATTTTTTGTGCTCCCCGTTCTCCAGGAATACAATTGGGACGAGCGTAGGGATAAAATACGACCAAAGCTGTTTTGGCATATGGTTCTAGACTTTGCGGAAATAAAAGTACAGCAGGATCAAGATAAGAAAGATGGCGATGATATTTGTTTTTAAACCAACGATTTATCCGTTGAGATTCAGTATCGAATGGACTTAAATTTGCTATGCCCGCCCGGCCGAATCCTTCTTGGAGGGCAAAATCGATTATTTGATTTTTTAATTTGTCGAGTTGCATAAATATCTCGGACTCATAGAAGTCGGGTTACATGCTTAAGCTATCAATCATTTATGTGGAATTATTGTCCAAATTTTGTCGTATAAATGGTAAATTCAGAATAACAATCTCACCCTCCTTATAGATAGCCTAGAACATGCCATGAAAATGACCACATCCAACTACCTCAGTGTTTCGAGAATTCTATTGGTTCCAGTTTTGGTAGTGATATTATTGACACGAATCGAGTATTACCACGTCATCGGCGTTATTGTTTTCTGGGTAGCGGCCATTACAGATGGTCTTGATGGTTATCTTGCTCGTCGCTGGAGACAGGTCACTAAATTAGGTACATTACTGGATCCCTTGGCCGACAAGATGCTCATTACAGGCGCTCTCATCTCTTTAATTGAATTGCAACACGATGGCCATAGCCTTGCTCCAGCTTGGATGGTTTTCATAATTTTAATTAGAGAATTTGCAATCACAGGACTGAGATCAATTGCTGCCGAGGATGGCATAATTATTAAAGCAGGCACTCTTGGAAAATGGAAAGTGGGCCTACAAATTACAGCTATCTCGCTCCTAATTTTGGGCCCCAAATTAGATCAATGGTTTTATGAGTGGACGGACTTGGGCATATTTCAATACTTCATTACTCTTCGCTATCCTTTCAGTTTTTTCCTGGGCATAGGGACCCTCATCCTATGGTGTTCTCTTTTTGTGGCTCTATGGAGCGGCTATAAGTATTTATCAACCTACTGGAATTATTTTCAGTCTGAAGGGGACAAAACCGATGATTAAACGATATCTTTGGAGCGGTACATATAGACTTCTGCCACTCTTAATTACTTTTTACCTCATAAAATTAGTGGGTGGATGGCTTACCTCGCTTTATCAAGAACCGGTCAGCAGTGTATTTAGCACATTAGGTTATACGCGCCTTTCTGATTTAGAGATTTTCCTCCTCTCTGTTTTATGCACCTTCCTAACCATTCTTTTTACAGGACTCTTAGTCAGTAATTTTATTGGTCGGCAACTTTTTAGGTGGATTGAAATAGTTATTCTTAAGATACCAGTTGTAAAAAGTGTTTATAGTTCGATTAATCGCCTCACCGCTGCAATCCAAAACCCTGATAAAGCAGTTTTTAGCGAAGTTGTCCTCATAGAGTTTCCCAGTGAGGGCAATCAAACTCTTGGATTTATAACTCATAAAGATTGCTCTTGGATAAGTCCCCAAGGGGTAGAGTGGTATTCCGTTTTTATCCCCACATCTCCTAATCCTAGCAATGGATATGTGCTGATGCTACCTAAGGATAAAATAAAAGCTACTTCGATCGCACCCGACGAAGCTCTTTCTTGGATCGTTAGCGGGGGAGCCATTGTCCCGCATGGACCTCGTCAATGAATAAGGGTATTTTCGAAGGCAGACAGATTCTAATTACTGGAGCAGGTAGCGGAATAGGAAGAGCAACGGCTCGTAAACTGCATTCGCTGGGCGCAGAACTAATCTTGGTTGGCCGTCGTTTAGACAAACTTAAAGAAACTTTACCAAAAGTGCAGGCTATTTCCTTGGATCATAGTGATCAAAGTGCTGTCGAGAAATTTGCCAATCAATGTGGGCCGCTTGATGGACTTTTTCTCAACGCCGGATCTTTTGAAGCCGGGAGCGTTGAAAAAAGTGATCTAGCTATTTTCAATCGTATGATTGATCAGAATCTCTTAGGTCCCTGGAATATGGCACATTTTCTCGGCCCCAATTTACAAGAGGGATCAAGTGTTGTCTTAACGGGATCCAATGTAGGCATTAGAGTAGTACCTTTGCAAGCAGCCTATGGTGTTGCTAAGGCAGGCTTACATATGTTAGCCCAATACCTTGCGCAGGAATGGGGGCATAGGCAAATTAGAGTCAATGCCGTTGCGCCTGGTCCCGTGGCAACAGATATGCTTCTTGACCGCATTGAGGAAACTCTTGAACCAGAAGAAACCTTGAATAATTTGAAGAGGGTTAATCCATTACATCGCATCGGACAATCGGAAGAAATTGCTTCACTTGTTGTTTATCTTTTGGGACCCGAAAGCCTGTGGCTTTCAGGTGCAGTAATCCCATTTGACGGTGGCGCAGGAGCTGTACAACCTAATTAGTCTTCCACAAAGTCAAGGGATCGATTGTGTGTCTCTTTCATCCCACGAAGGGAAGTAAATCCTATAGCAAACACAACCACTCCAATTATGAAAGCAGAAACCAAGTTGCCCAATTGACCGCTTAAGAAAAGAAAAAGGATCGACATTGGACTCACAGACCATCTTACGAAATTAGGTACTGAAGTGGTCACAGTAGATCTGAGATTGGTTCCAAAATGCTCACTCGTTGTAGTCACAAAAACAGCCCAGTATCCCAGGGTGATTCCAAAACAGAAAGCTAGAATATAAAACTGAGACGCATTGAGTCCCCGAAGAGTGAGGAAGAGAGTAGAGCATAAGGCACTGAGGCAAAGAAATATATATAGAACCTTTTTACGGCTTTCGAGTATTTGACTAAGGAATCCACTAACCAAATCGCCAATTACTAAGCCAGCGTAGCACCAGGCGATTGCATTACCGGCTTTTATTGCACTCGTATAGTTTAGAGATATAGAAAACTCCGGGGAATAGAATATTAGAATTCCCACACCATACCATAGAGGAATACCGATACCTACGCATCGAGCAAATCTAATGAAGCGATCTTTATTTTTGAATAAAGATAGAAAATCACCTTGCGGTACATTTTTATTCTGGTTCGACCTAAAGAGTATACTTTCTCCAACTTTTACTCTTAGTAGCAATAGAGCTAGACCTAAAATACCTCCTGTAAGATAGGCATAACTCCAAGAAAAATACTGGCCGACGAAATTGGCTGCAACGGCACCGCTGATACCCACGGCAGCCACAATCGTTGTTCCATACCCCCGAATATCTGAAGGTAATGTCTCGGCAACTAAGGTAATGGCAGCTCCTAATTCTCCGGCTAATCCAAAACCAGCAATGAACCTCCAGAAGGCATATTGTGGAATCGTTGTGACGTACGCATTAGCAATGTTAGCGATCGAATAGACAGCGATTGATCCAAACAGGACTGCTAGTCGGCCTCTCTTATCGCCAAGGATTCCCCAAAAAATTCCTCCAATAACTAATCCCCATACCTGCATATTCTGAAGGTATATACCTACAGGAAGAGTTTGCTCAAGGGGGATTCCTATATCTATTAAGCTCTGTTGCCTGACGATACCAAAGAGTAATAAATCAAAAATATCAACGAAATAACCTAAAGCTGCAACAAAAACAGTAGAGGTACAGGCACGACGTATATTTTTCCACATAAAACTATTTTATAGTTTTCCAAACTCCATGAATTCTATTTCCTTATCTCGAGTTAGTCCTTCTTCCATAAACTTATATTCGCCCTCAAGTATTGAACACGAGAGACGGGTTTTTTCATTATCGTCATTGGAGTGAAGGTCATTGAATTTATTTCGTATACGACGAAGCATTTTTCGTGCAAATATGTCGGCTAGTTGTTTTTGTTTTTCTGAATCTATACCGTTGATTTTTTGTTGATCAACAGCATGAATAATGGCTGCCGAGAGAGCAAAAAGATCTGCGCCGATATCTACAGCTCGGAAAAGTGTTGCTTGCTTCTTTTCTAATTTGGGACCCTGGATGACCATTTGATGAAAAATGGATCTACTCAACTTACGAGTTAGTCTCTCGGATTGTCTGAAATATTTACCTAATGACCCGTAGGAGTAGTATTTGAAAAATGTTGATAGTCCCCACCAACGACTGGGATACCACCAAGAATAAAATGCGATCACTTTGGGTATAGCTTTAATTCTGATAGCCAATGTGCTTTTGGGATTAACAAGATCCCAAGCCTTGGATAAATGTTTATCTAGAGCTTCTCGAGCAATAAAAAGATGCATGATCTCTGAACTACCTTCAAAAATTAAATTAATTCTGAAGTCTCGAAGCATTCTTTCGATCGCAACACCCGCCTCACCACGGTTAATTAAGCTATCGGCTGTTTCAAATCCCCTACCGCCTCTGATTTGGAGGGTTCTGTCTACCATTTGCCATCCCTCTTCAGTGGTCCACAATTTAGCAATAGCGGCCTCTAATCTTATGTCTCGAGTACCTTCGTCGGCCATGCGGTTACAGAGGTAGGACATAGATTCAATGGCGAACGAGGTAGATGCTATATCTGAAATCATATGACCGACTGCTTCATGCTTTCCAATTATGCTACCCCATTGATATCTTTTTGCTCCCCATGCACGTACGATTTGGGTCAAGCGCTTTCCTCCACCTACTACTCCATTGGGGATGGAAAGTCTTCCTGTATTGAGGGTGACAAGAGCCAGTTTAAGTCCTTTGCCCTCTTTCCAGAGTATATTTTCTTTAGGAATATGGACATTGCTAAAACGAATAACTCCATTTTCTAATGCCCGCATACCCATGAAATGACACCGGGTAACAACTTCTACTCCGGGCCATTCTCTCTCAACAATGACAGCTGAAATTTTCTTGGTATCCTCGTGGCGAGCCATAACTACATAAAGCCCAGCTATTGTTCCATTGGTACACCAAAGTTTTTCACCACTAAGGATAAAGTCTCCATTTGAAGTACGAGTGAGGGTGGTGCTTAAATTAGCCGGATCTGAGCCAACTTCCCCTTCGGTTAGGGCAAAAGCTGAAATCACTCCACGAGCAACCATGGGCAGGTACTTTTCTTTTTGTTGCTCGGTTCCGAAGTGCATTAATGGGTTTGGGACACCAATACTTTGATGAGCTGATAATAAAGCTAGTATGTTGGAATCTTGGGTTCCGAGTAATTCCATGATTTTTCCGTACTCAGACATGTTGAATCCCAAGCCACCATACTTTTTAGGTATTTTCATCCCCATAGCACCCATTTCAGCCAATTTTTGAATTACTTCGGGTGGGTATTGACCTTCGCGGTCAATTTTATTTGAATCCACTTCATTTTCGAGAAATAGTTTCAACTTAGTATGAAAATTATGAAAATCTTCACTCAAGGGCTTTGCAGCAGGGACCGACTCAAGAATGTCTAAATTGAAGGAACCTCCAAACACCTCTTTAATGAAACTCTCTGAAGTCCAAGAGTCTTGTCTTGCATCTTCAGCGACTTGTCTGGATTCCTCTACTGAAAGTCTCTTCGCTATATCTGTGTTACCACTAGAGTTAGCACTATGGATATCGATTGTCATATTTTGACCTCAGATTTATTATCACCCTATTTGAATGATATTAATAGGCATAAATCAAGACAGATATTAACGCAAAATCTAAGAGACCCGTAATTCATGATTCTTGAATAAGAGGTAGGTTCTAAATCACAAAAAATTTGAAAAGTTTGTAATAGAATCGCTTATTTGTTTAGGATTTTATGGTCAACTACTAGCTCCGCAAGTCATGGAATAAGATACTTATTAAGAATTGAAAAACCTAATAAAGTTTCTTAAAAAGACCCTTTTATGGCCAATACATTCGAGGATCGGATGAGATAGGTTAAAATTATGGCTTCGG
>SXYX01000011.1 GCA_005788175.1 Acidobacteriota bacterium | reverse complement strand
GGAATAAGGTGAAAGAATTGAAAAATAGTCCCAATACGCTCCCGTCGAACTCGTGATCGCTCAAGAGGCGTGATGTTGGTCAGATCTTGGTTCTCAAGCATTACGTAACCCTCATCCGGTCGATCCAGTCCTCCCAGAAGATTGAGCAACGTCGTTTTACCGCAACCCGAAGGCCCCAGAATCGCTAATCGATCGCTTGGTTCAAGTTCTAAGTCGATTCCGCTCAGAACCCATCGATCTGCATAGCGCTTTCCTAAACGACGAGCAGATAAAACCGGCATGAAATCTCCATTGATTTAAGACTAACGAAGGATCTAAATAACCCACCTTATTTAGGATCTAGACTTCGAAGAAATCCGGTTCGACCTCTTCTTGATCAAGTGGGGGCGTAATACCCGTCCAGCCCAATAACCATAGGCCATTGATTAATAAATTGCCCACAACGAGTACGATCCCAAACCACAAAAGAAAGGTACTTTGAAAGCCGACCAATAAGGCCGTCAAAAGAATAAAAAGCACCATTTTATTGAAGGGTCGAGAAACCCCAAAAGGAGATTTTTTAAATGAGGCAAATCTGACTTTGGAGATCATGAAAATGCCTGCTAAAAATAATTGGAGAGCAAAAAAAAGAGCGAGGTATCTAGAGGAAAGACGAGTAGGCCAGTGCAGGACGACAGAAGCAAGCGTGCCTGCGGCCATCGGGATGGGCATTCCCATAAAAAAACGTGGATCGGTTTCCTTGGTTTGGATGTTGAAGCGAGCTAAACGCAAGGCTCCACAGGCAAGATAGAAAAAACATGCGGCCCACCCAATAAATTTGAGCTGAGGGTCTAGTTTACCGAGTTCGAGAAAGGCGTATTGGTAGGCCATAATAGCTGGGGCCATCCCAAAACTTGTAATATCGGCGATGGAATCGAGTTGGATACCAAATTCGGTGGTGGTATTAGTCATGCGTGCCAACCGACCATCCATACCATCAAAAATGCCCGCCAAAATAAGAAAAATAGCAGACCATTTGAGATAAATAGTGGCGTCTCCTGTGGAAGCATTCAGACTCATCACTACAGAAGAGAATCCACAAAAGATTGAAAGAAGGGTTACGCCTGATGGAATTGCAAACTTCGATTTCTGAAGAGCTTGGCGTCTAAATTCGCGCCGTCGCTCTTTGCGATCTTCAGGCGTATTGGAGTCTTTCATCATCTTCTTAGTTTAACTAAGGTGTCTTGAAAATGAATTGAGAGATAATAAGACTTATGAAAAATAGCTCTAGAGTACTCGTGGTTATCGGCGGAGGCCATGCGGGTATTGAAGCGGCAAACATCTCTGCACGCCTGGGTATTACTACTCATTTATTGACCATGTCCGTTGAGCAAATTGGTCAGATGAGTTGTAATCCAAGTATTGGAGGAGTAGGTAAGGGACACATGGTACGGGAAATGGATGCGTTGGGCGGATTAATGGCTCACCTCATCGATCAAACGGGAATTCATTTTAGAGTACTGAATGCCTCAAGAGGAATGGCCGTTCGAGGTCCTCGGGCGCAAGCCGATAAAGTCAAATACCGACGTTATGCTCAATCCTATTTAACTCATCTTCCTAATCTAAATCTTCATGAGGGACTGGCCGTTGAAATTCTTTTTGAAGAGGCATCAAAAAAAATTAAAGGGGTTCGTCTTCAAGATGGATCACTTCTTCCATGTGATGCCATTGTTCTGACGAGTGGAACCTTTCTCAATGGCAAGATTCTTATTGGAGACGAGGAAACCGAATCCGGTCGTCAAGGAGAACCCGCGAGTACGGAACTCGCCTCACAACTTCGATCCCTCGGGCTCCACTACCGCCGATTGAAGACCGGTACAAGCCCCCGTATTTTCAAGGGTTCGATTAATTTTGACGTACTCGAGCCGCAACCGGGAGATACGCCACCGCATCCCTTTAGTTTTTTCACTCAGCGTTTACCCCAGCCTCAAGTTAATTGCTATTTAGTATCGACCAATAAGCAAACCGAAGATATTGTGCGAGCCAATCTTCAACGCTCAGCGCTTTATGGAGGAATGATTTCAGGTATAGGGCCGAGATATTGTCCCTCGCTTGAAGATAAGTATGTGAAATTCCCTCACCGTGAGCGACATCAAATTTTTGTAGAACCCGAGAGTTTGGAAACCGAAGAAATATACTTATCGGGGTTTAGTACGTCTATGCCTAAAGAAGTTCAACTCGAGATGGTTCGTAGTCTTCAGGGATTCGAGAAAGCTGAAATTGTTAGACCCGGTTATGCCATAGAGTACGATAGCTTTGATCCTTTACAACTCGATCAGACCCTTCGTCTGAAAGATTACGAGGGGCTTTGGTTTGCTGGTCAAATTAATGGAACCACCGGTTACGAAGAGGCAGCTGGACAAGGCCTTATGGCGGGTATCAATGCGGCCCGATGGCTCTTAAATCAAGAGCCGGTGATCCTGCAGCGGGACCAAGCATATATCGGGGTCATGATAGACGATCTGGTCAGCAAGGGAACCGACGAGCCCTATCGGATGCTCACGGCGCGAGCAGAGCATCGCCTGGGTCTCGCCTGCGACCTAGCTGATGTGCGTTTGCTAGAAACCTCTAAAATGATTGGAGCCTTAACCAAAGATCAATTGAGAGCGATCGAAGAAAAAGCTATCCAAAGAAAAAAATTGCGACATGATTGCGACACGACCTGGGTCACCGCCAACACTCCTTTCGGTAAGATCGGTGAGAGCGTGGGTCTACATCTTGATCAAGGGCTTACGTTGAGTCAATTCATAAAAAAATTGCAGTTAACCCCTACCGAGATTGATGCCTGCTTGGGCCTGGTCTCATCTTTTGAAAGCCCACTCTCTAATTGGGATCAAGGATGGGAAAGAGATCTCTTGGTCTATGAGTTACGCTACCAAACTTATCGCGATCGCGAAGAGCATCTTTTGGAGCACAACCGACAATGGGATTTTGTGAGAATACCCGAGGATTTCTTTGTAGAAAGATGGCCAGGTTTTTCCAATGAAGTCATTGAGAAATTAAGAAAACATCGTCCTGAAACATTAGGCCAAGCAAGCCGTATCCCTGGTATTACCCCTGCTGCAGTATCGTTATTACATTTCGTAATTGAAAAAAATAGAGGGGCTTAAGTTTTGAAATTCTTGAGATATTGCGAAATTTCTGAACCAATTTCCGGATGCTTTAGGGCAAATTCGATGCTGGCTTTGACGTAGTCTACCTTATTCCCCGTATCAAATCGCTTAGCGGGAATCGGACAAGCGATCAACTCACCTTGGTCTGCCAAGCGCGATAGGGCGTCCGTGACTTGTATCTCTCCCCCTACACCTGGCCGAGTCTCTTGGAGCAATTTAAAAATAGCAGGTGACAAAATATAGCGACCGACTGCAGCCCATCGGCTTAAAGTTTCATTGGGAGATGGCTTTTCAACAATTGTATTGACGCACCAAGACATATTTTTTTTATTATCAGGGCTATTGACAATACCGTAGCGTTCCACATGATCATGAGGAACCTCTTGAACCCCGACCACACTTTTACCTGAGGATATATAGGCATCTATTAGGGCCTGAAGAGCATCTTCTTTGGGATCGAAAATATCATCCCCTAAAAGTAAGGCAAAAAATTCATTACCTACGGCCTTTTCAGCGCATAAGACGGCATGTCCCAACCCTAAAGGCTGAGGCTGAGTAACAAAGATGAATTCACCCAAGGACTGAATCCAATTTAGTTGGTTTAAATCTTCTGTTTTATTTTTCCTCATCAAAATCTCCTCTAATTGAGGAAATCTAGAAAAATGATTCTCAATTGAATGCTTCCCCTCACTAGTGACCAGAATCATTTTAGAAAGTCCTGATCGCGATGCCTCTTCTACAACGTATTGGATAACAGGTTTATCTACCAAGGGGAGCATCTCTTTAGGTTGGGCCTTGGTCATCGGAAGAAAGCGGGTACCTAAACCCGCAACGGGAATAACAGCTTTTTGAATTGAAATCATACTTTATATAGTGACCTAACTTTTTGGCTTAAGATGATAAGAAGACCCTCTAAGGATAAGATTTTCATGATCGAACTGTGGCGATCCCTCAAGAAAAACCCGCATTCGGGTTGGCTTTCTCTCTCTGGAACTCAGGGATTAAACTTGCCAAAATTAAGTGCTGATGGCCGAGTCATTTGGGTTGGCATTGGGGGCTCACTCTTGCCAGCCGATTCACTTGTACGCATATTTTCTTCTTCCAATCAATTGTCGAGATGGATTACACTCGCCTCACCCGAAGATCTCGAAGGCTTTGAACTTCAAGTTGACGATCTAATCGTCTTCGCTAGCAAGAGTGGAAATACTTTAGAGCTGTGGTTTTGGTTAGGAAAATTATTACAAATGCCAGCATTTATAAAATTAATTCAAATACCCATTGTCATCACAGAAATCAATCAGAATCCTTTGCACGAGTTGGCTAAAACAAAAAAATGGATCGTTGTAGAAATCCCAAAAAATATCGGTGGGCGCTACTCAGCTTTTTCCGCTATTGGTTTCCTTCCACTCGCTTGGCTTGATAAAAATGTAAACGCTTATATTCAAGGTGGGCAGAGGGTTATTGATGAAATAGATGCAAGACAAGGGCCTTGGTTTGAAAAAGTTTCGTCATTGCATCACTTATGGTTGCAGCAGTACATTCAAGGAACTTCTAATTGGGTCTTCATGCCTTATTCAAGAAAACTTAAATTTCTAGGTGGCTGGTGGACACAATTAGTTTCTGAAAGCCTCGGAAAAAAATCTCCAGACGGAACACGGCGCGGTATTACGGCTATTCGTGCAGTTGGACCTCAGGATCAACATGCGCAATTACAGCGCTGGCTCGATGGACCTAAAAACGTCGGTATTATTTTCCTTTCCACAATGAGTCAAAAAAAGAATAGTTCACTTTCTACTCAGCCAGAAAATTCTCCCTATCCTTTTTTGAGTGCGCGCACCGGTGATAATATTTTGCGAGCACAAATTGATGGTACGGAATCCTCTCTTCGAGAAGCAGGAGTTCCTACGTATCAGATCGAAATTCAGACCTTAGACGAAGCCAATTTAGGCGCCCTAATGATGGCATGGCAGATCATAGTGGCTTTGGTTGGCTTGGGCCTAGAAATCAACCCCTTTGACCAGCCGGCCGTCGAAGCGGGTAAAGCTAAAACCCACGATAAATTAAGGCTTTCTTAGGAAATGCTCCTAAAAATAAGCATTTTTTATTGGTAAAAAACTAGGTTATTCCTTGCTTTTACAGCATTTACGGGTAATCTAATTAATCTTGCCGAGCCGAGGTTCGCAGGCTTTAGGCGTATGCCTGTAAGCGTCTTTGATAACCAGATAGTGATGGATAGAAAAACCTTTGAGTCACCTAATTTTAGGATTAGGTGAGTCTTTTATTTTTTAAATTAAGAAACACAACCAGCTTTCAAATTTCAAAAATTTGAGAGATTGAGTTATGGAATTAAACATGAGAGTTTGATCCTGGCTCAGAATGAACGCT
>SXYX01000010.1 GCA_005788175.1 Acidobacteriota bacterium | reverse complement strand
TTTACTCTCATTAAGAGTTCTAATGGTGTAGGCCTCATGCTTTGCGAACTTCTCACCGGTCGAACACACCAGATTCGCGCTCATCTAGCTCACTCCAATATGCCCCTCTTAGGTGATCCTCTCTATGCGGGCCCGTCGGAGTGGAAAAATGACCAACGCGATCAAACTTTGATTCCGTATCCTATGTTGCATGCGTGGTCCCTTGGTATTCTCCATCCTAAAGACCAACGCCCTTTGACCTTTCTGGCAGATCTGCATCCTGGTTTCATCTCAATCATGGATCAATTGGGATTAACCCCTGATTCTAATTTTCTTACAAAAGGTCCCGAGACTCGATAATACTCAGTCGATAATATAAAGCATGTCGCCTGTCGCCTCTCCGAGCTGGTCTTTATATTTCAAAGGTGAAAGTCTTAGGATCCTACTGTTAGGGTTTGCGGCTGGCTTACCTTATCTTTTAGTTGCAGGATCTCTTTTCTTCCGCCTGAGCGAAGCGGGTATCGATGTAACGACAATTGGTTTTTTATCGTGGGTATCGCTGGCTTACGCAGTCAAATGGATGTGGTCACCCTTCGTCGATCAACTCCCTATTCCATTGCTGAGTCGACTCCTCGGTCAGCGACGAAGTTGGCTTCTCGTAACACAAATCATCATCACGGCGGGACTCATGGGAATTGGGTGGTTTCATCCCACAACGCAACTCATGGCCGTGGTGAGCTGCACTCTCGTGGTGGCCTTCGCGGCAACAACTCAGGATATTGCCCTGGATGCGTATCGAATCGAGTCAGCGCCTGCTGATCAACAAGGAATTCTGGCTGCTTCCTATCAAGCCGGCTACCGCCTGGCCATGATTTGGTCGGGCGCAGGTTTACTCTGGATCACAGCATGGCGACAGAATATTCAAGGTTACGATCATCCAGCCTGGCGTTTTGGATATATGGTGATGGCGATATCGATGTTGGTCGGCATTTTGACCGTTCTGTTTTCATCCGAACCTGTCCCTCAAGAACGTCCGAAGATCACTCACTTTTGGCAATGGCTCAAAGAAGCGCTGGTTAATCCGTTTTCAGATTTCATTCATCGATATCAAAAACAAGCCTTTTGGATTTTAGCTTTAATTTCTATTTATCGCATTAGTGATGTTGTGATGGGCGCTATGGCTTACAACTTTTATCAATATTTAGGATTTACTAAACAAGAAGTCGCCACGGTTAGTAAAGTTTATGGCGTGATCATGACCATCAGCGGAACTTATTTGGGAGGGGTCCTCGCACTGCGTTATGGGATTCCGCGAATGTTGACTATCGGCGCCATCCTTGCAGCGAGCAGTAATCTCCTATATGCGGGCTTGAGCAACTGGGGTCATAATCTCAAAGCCCTAATGCTCGTCGTCTCTGTGGATAACCTCAGCTCTGGGATCGCGAGTGCAGCTTTTATTGCCTATCTCTCATCGTTGACCAACATCAAACATACCGCCACACAATATGCCATTTTGGCTTCATTGATGCAATTAGCCCCAAGATTTTTGGCGGGTTTCTCGGGCGTTTATGTATCCGAGTGGGGTTATGAGAATTTCTTCATCTTTACGACGATTCTAGGATTACCCGTTTTACTATTTACTTGGATGGCGGAAAAATATCGAGAAGAAAAAGCTTAACCGGCTCCCCCAGCCGCCACTTCGGGACGCTTCGAAACTGAAGCCTTCAAAAAGTCTCGATTCATTTGTGCAATATTTTCAACACTAATACCTTTGGGGCAGGCCGCCTCACATTCGCCATGATTTGTACATGATCCAAAGCCTTCGGCATCCATCTGTTCCACCATGCTAAGGGCACGGGTATAACGTTCGGGTTGGCCTTGGGGTAATTTACCAAGATGAGAAATCTTAGCCGACACGAAAAGCATCGCCGACGCATTGGGACACGCGGCTACACAGGCCCCACAACCAATACAGGCTGAAGCGTCAAAGGCGCGATCGGCATCGGATTTACGAATGGGTATGGCATTCGCATCGGGAGCACTACCCGTCGGAGCCGAAATAAAGCCTCCTGAAGCAATAATGCGATCGAATGAACTGCGATTACATACTAAATCTTTTTGAATTGGAAAAGCTGATGATCGCCAGGGTTCAATCACAACGGTGTCGCCATCCTCAAAACTACGCATGTGAAGTTGACAGGTCGTCGTTCGATCTCTAGGACCATGAGGACGTCCATTAATCACCATCGAGCAAGAACCACAAATACCTTCACGACAATCATGGTCGAATGCAATGGGTTCGTCACCTTTGACGATCAGACCTTCATTTACTACATCGAGCATTTCTAAAAACGACATATCGGGTTTAGCTTCCGCTAAGTAGTCCACCAGACGGCCCGGGGTTTGTGCATCAGGTTGGCGCCAGACTTTGAGTTTGAGTTTCATCGCAAGCTTCCTTATTTATAACTGCGCGTCGCGAGTTCGACGTTTTCAAAATGAAGAGGTTCTTCGTGGCGGAGGGGTTCTTGGGATTCACCTTGATATTCCCATGCGGCAACATGACAGAATTGTTGGTCATCTCGCTTAGCTTCACCATCAGGAGTCTGCCATTCTTCGCGGAAGTGACCCCCACAGGATTCACTGCGTTGGAGCGCGTCACGGCACATGAGTTCACCGAGTTCAATGAAGTCAGCTACACGTCCCGCATGCTCAAGGGCCTGATTGAGAGATTGTCCCGAGCCGGGTACGGAGACATCTGACCAAAAACGCTTTTTAAGATCTTGAACAAGGCTAATGGCTTTTTCTAGGCCTTCTTTATTGCGGGCCATGCCACAGTAATCCCAAATAATTTTCCCGAGTTCACGATGGAAATGTGCGGGGGACGTTTTACCTTTAATCGATAGTAATTTTTCAATACGGCTCTGAACATTTTGTTCTGCTTTCTTGACTTCCACATGATCAGCAGAAGGGCGATCAGAAGGTTTGACGTTTGCAAGATAATTACCAATGGTGTAAGGCAATACAAAATAACCATCCGCGAGACCTTGCATGAGGGCCGAGGCGCCTAATCGATTGGCTCCGTGATCACTGAAATTAGCTTCGCCGAGAACAAAGAGTCCTGGGACCGTGCTCATGAGTTCATAGTCAACCCAAAGACCGCCCATGGTGTAGTGGACAGCAGGATAAATACGCATGGGTACTTCATAAGGATTTTCATCGGTAATCCGTTCATACATTTCAAAAAGATTGCCGTATTTTTCTTGTATTTTTTGTTTGCCTAGACGCTTAATAGAGTCGGCAAAATCTAGGTAAACCCCCAACCCAGTAGGGCCTACGCCACGACCTTCATCACAGACCTCTTTGGCTGATCTCGAGGAGATATCGCGAGGAGCCAAATTACCATAACTAGGATATTTTCTTTCGAGGAAATAATCGCGATCAGCTTCGGAAATTGATGAGGGATGTTTTAAGCGATCCTCTTTACGTTTAGGCACCCAAACACGTCCATCATTTCTGAGTGACTCAGACATCAAAGTTAATTTCGACTGATGGTCACCGCTGACAGGAATACAGGTCGGATGAATTTGTGTGTAACAAGGATTGGCAAAGGCAGCCCCTTTTTTATAGGCACGCCAATTCGCAGTGGTATTACATCCCTTAGCATTAGTAGATAAATAAAATACATTGCCATAGCCACCTGAAGCAAGGCATACGGCGTCCGCCATATGACTTTCAATTTTTCCGCTGACCATGTCGCGAACCACAATTCCTTTAGCGACTCCGTCTACGACAATCAGCTCGAGCATTTCGTGTCGAGCGAACATCTTAACGGTTCCTAGGCCGATTTGACGCTCGAGTGCCTGATACGCACCGATGAGTAACTGTTGACCCGTCTGGCCGCGAGCATAGAAAGTTCGACTGACTTGGGCTCCCCCAAAGGATCGATTGTCTAGCAGTCCTCCGTACTCACGAGCAAAAGGAACACCTTGAGCAACACATTGATCAATGATTCGTACCGATGTCTCAGCTAAGCGATAGACATTGGCTTCTCGAGAACGAAAATCTCCACCTTTGATGGTGTCATAGAAAAGTCGGAAAGCACTGTCGCCGTCATTGTGATAATTTTTAGCCGCATTGATACCACCTTGAGCAGCAATGGAATGAGCACGACGAGGTGAATCTTGATAACAGAAACATTCCACCTGATATCCGAGCTCTCCCATACTAGCTGCAGCTGAAGCGCCGGCTAGTCCAGAACCCACAACGAGTACTTTATATTTACGTTTATTTCCAGGGGAGACGAGTTTAACGTGCTCCCGATAATGATTCCACTTTTCAGTTAAGGGTCCACTGGGGATTTTAGGATCGAGTTTCATGGTTGACTCTGGGGAGACGATGGAAGATTGATCAGTCCTAATTGGACCGAAATGGGGAATGAAATATTAGCTAAAATGATCATGGTTGTTAGTAATCCTGCGATCACTTTACGGGTGGTATTGAAATTAGGATGGGACAACCCAAGCGTTTGAAGCAGACTCCAAATACCATGGGCTAAATGGGGAGCCAGGGCTAACATTGAGATGATATAAAAGGCCGCGACCCACTTCACTTGAAAGCCCTGAATGACATTGGCATAAACATTGGTCGTATGAAGTTCGGGTAGAATTTTGCCAGCCGTAAAATGGAGTAAATGGAAGACAACGAAAATAGCCACAATGATTCCGCTGATGCGCATCCCTCGTCCTGCCCAAGTTGATTCTTTATAGGCATGTTTTTTATAATCAATAGGTCGTGCACGTCGATTGATTTGGGTCAGCCGTATAGCAGACCAAATATGAAGGCCCACCAAGACAAGGAGTCCGCCTCGGGCAATCCAAATACCGTAACCGCCGGCAACCTCATGAAGAAACTTCGCATAGGCATTAATGGCTTGTCCCTCGTCATTGGCATAGAGCAAGAGGTTGCCCAGCATATGAAACAAGACAAAGAATACGAGCAAAACTCCGGTCAAAGCCATGATGATCTTTTGCCCGATAGAGGACTCAGAAAAGCGTGACAACATTAGACCGATCCTAAATGAAATGCGTGGATAGTTAAGTAATGGTTATCTAATACTTTAGCAAATGTAAGCTAGGGTTTATCAGTCTAAGATTGTGGACGCTGATACCTTACTTTGATGTCATGAAAGTTCGACACAACGAACGAGTCTGGTTTTTTAGCTCCCAAACTATCCCCTCAAACGTTCTATTTATTTCACGAGGAGACCCTTCTTTAAGATTAAATATAAGTGTATTTAGATAATTGATGAACAATCGAAAGCCCTTTTTTGGGGGCTCCGACCCTATACTGATTAACGGCTACCATCTCAGTTGATGGCTAGCTTATATGCATAGATTCCTAGCCTGGGTGGAAGTTGTGCGTTCTTATCACCAGGTAGTACAAAGGAATAATTTATGCCGCAAGGAACAGTCAAGTGGTTCAACGCCGACAAGGGTTTTGGTTTCATTACCCCTGATGAAGGCGGAGCCGATCTCTTCGTTCATCACACTGCCATTCAAGGCACGGGCTTCAAAACCCTCGATGAAAACCAACGAGTGAGCTTTGAAGTTGGCCAAGGCCAAAAAGGCCCCCAAGCCACCAACGTCAACAAAGTATAATTGCTGACGCTGAAAAAAAAGGACCTCTTCGGAGGTCCTTTTTTTATGCTTTTTTACCCATTAGATTTAAAGCACTCCCCGCCATAAACCACTCAATTTGTCCAGCATTGAATGTATGGGCGACTGGAAACGTATCCTGAGATCCATCTACATGATGCAAGGTGAGCGTCAACGGAACGCCCGGACTCAATGTTGTCAGTCCTGAAATTGATACACGATCATCCTCTTGAACTTTATCGTAATCGGATGCATCGATGAAAGTTAACGGAAGAAGACCTTGCTTTTTTAAATTCGTTTCATGAATTCGAGCGAAACTCTTCACAATAATAGCGAGGGCGCCCAAATGACGAGGCTCCATGGCTGCATGCTCACGGGAACTTCCTTCGCCATAGTTTTCATCGCCAAAAACGACCCAACCCAGGCCTTCTTTCTTGTAATGACGCGCTGCTGCTGGGACTTCTAGATACTCCCCAGAGAGTTGATTCTTAACGGCATTAGCTTTTTCGTTAAAGGCGTTGATGGCACCAATGAAAAGATTATTGGAGATGTTATCGAGATGACCCCGAAATTTAAGCCACGGTCCCGCCATCGAAATATGATCGGTTGTACATTTACCTTTGGCTTTTAGAAGTATAGGTAGACGATCGAAATCTTTTCCGGACCATTTGGGAAAAGGAGCGAGTAGTTGAAGACGATCGCTCGTGGGATTTACTTTAACTTGTATCGAGGATCCCGATACTGAAGGTGCCTGATAAGTCACTTGTCCTGGATCAAAACCTTTTTGTGGAAGTTCATCTCCGTAGGGTGATTTCAATTTAAAAGTTTGACCATCAGCACCCGTGAGATAGTCGGTTTCAGGATTAAAGGTGAGACGTCCGGCAAGGGTCAGCGCTGTGACAATTTCTGGTGAGGCCACAAAGGCGTGAGTCTCTGGATTGCCGTCATTGCGAGCCGCAAAATTACGATTGAAGGACGTGATGATAGAATTTTTTTCCCCTTTAGTCACCTTATGGCGTTTCCATTGGCCAATACAGGGCCCACAGGCATTGGATAAAACGACTCCGCCGACTTTTTCAAACGTGGCTAATTGACCATCGCGAGCGATGGTGGCACGAATCTGTTCGCTACCCGGTGTGACTGTGAATTCAGATTTGGCATGAAGACCGTGATTAAGTGCTTGTTGGGCTACATGAGCTGAGCGAGCCATATCTTCATAACTTGAATTCGTGCAAGACCCAATGAGTCCAACTTTGAGTTCTTCGGGATAACCTTTTTCTCGAACGGCTTTAGCGAATTGGGAGAGAGGCCACGCTAAGTCCGGTGTGAAGGGTCCATTGATATGAGGTTCGAGAGTATCGAGATCAATGTCAATAATTTGATCGTAGGTACAGCCTTCATCCGCTGACAGAAGGGCTAGATTTTTTTCAGCGAGTGTCGCTAAATCCGCTCGACCCGTAGCTCGCAGGTAGTCGCCCATCCGATGGTTGAAGGGAAACAGTGAGGTCGTCGCACCAATTTCTGCACCCATGTTGCAAATAGTTCCCATACCCGTACAAGAAATACTGGCAACTCCTGGACCAAAATATTCCACAATGGCTCCCGTGCCTCCCTTAACGGTAAGAATTCCAGCGAGCTTCAAAATCACATCTTTAGGAGAGGTCCATCCTTTTATTTGACCGGTCAATTTGACACCGATGACTTTGGGAGCTTTTAATTCCCAGGGCATTCCTGCCATCACATCCACCGCATCGGCACCGCCTACGCCAATGGCAACCATTCCCAATCCCCCGGCATTGGGTGTATGAGAATCGGTACCAATCATAAGACCACCGGGAAAAGCGTAGTTCTCTAAAACAACCTGATGAATAATGCCACTGCCAGGACGCCAGAAACCTAATTGATATTTTTGACAAACCGATTCTAGAAAATCATAAACTTCCTTATTGTCATTTTGTGCTTTAACCAAATCAGCTTCTCGGCCGACTTCAGCCTGAATGAGGTGATCACAATGGACTGTACTGGGAACCGCTGCTTCAGAGAGACCCGAGGACATGAATTGAAGCAGGGCCATCTGAGCCGTGGCATCTTGCATAGCTACGCGATCAGGGCGCAACATCAGATACGATTTTCCTCGCTCAAGAGTTTGACCCTTAGGATCATCGATATGACTGTAAACAATTTTTTCAGCGAGCGTAAGCGGTTTACCTAGGCGAGTCCGGATCACCGCCAACCGTTGGGTCATCTGCGCATAAGCATTTGAGACAAAAGCGGCTGTGGATTCAATTTGAGCCAAAGGGATCCTCCAAGAGCGAAATCTGATTTCTTTATTATGCGAGGATCGCGAGGCAAACTCTAGCGTGTGATAGAATAAATTTCAAACACCTTGCGGGGGGTTGAATGAAAACATTCTTAGAGTTCAAAGGCAAAAGTCTTCCACATGATCGCTATGCCCTCATAGCAAGTCGTTGGCACAGCTCCATCGTGGAGGGACTCATTCGGGGAGCTCAAGACTATCTCATTCACGTCGGGGGCCAAGTTAGCCAATTGGACGTTATTCGTGTGCCAGGATCCTTTGAGATACCGCAGGCAACGCAATGGACGCTTCAAGAAAAGCGTCATGTGGGTGTGATATTACTTGGGTGTATCGTTAAGGGCGATACCCCACATTTTGATGTTTTAACGCATTCGGTCATGAACGCAGTTCAAACTCTTGCTCTGCAAGGATCCCTCCCCTTGACCTGTGGCATCTTAACGGTTCATACCTTAGAACAAGCCGAAGCCCGTGCAAGAAAAGATGAAAACAACAAAGGCTGGGAAGCCATGTCGGCCCTTTTAGAAATGATTGACGTTAAACGAAATGGATCGTCACCTCATGGGCATTAGACGACGCGGGCGAGAGTATGCCCTACAGATGCTCTATGCCATGGATGTGAATGAATATCTTCCTGAAGAAGTTTTCAAAGGATTTAAAACCATTCAGGATTTAAATCATGAAGCTTTTTCAAATGCCAAAATCATGGTGCTGGGTGTTCATCAGCATCACGAGGTCATCGATCAAATGATTCAGAGCTTTGCTGAAAACTGGAAAATTGCTCGCATGGTCGTCGTAGACCGTAATTTACTTCGCCTTGGTATTTATGAACTGATGAACTGTCCCGATATTCCTTATCCCATCATCATCAATGAATCTCTAGAGATCGCTAAAGAGTTCAGCGATCCAGAAAGTACTCAATTTTTGAACGGTATCTTAGACTCGGCTCGTAAGCATTATCGACCGAACGATATTGTGGTTCGTCGAAAATCAAAATATAAAGGCGATGTGGAGGCCCCTACACCTCCGTCCCCAGAAGACGCTACTTGAGGACTGCTTGTAAGGTTTTCTTGATGATTTGCACGGGGGACGTCAAAATAAAAAAGAGCCCCTTCTAGGCCCGCATAGCTCAGTTGGTAGAGCACGAGTTTTGTAAACTCGATGTCGCTGGTTCGATCCCGGCTGCGGGCTCCACTTCTTCAGGGAACCTATCCCTCATGACCCAACAAAAAATTCTAGGCTCGGCTTCTGGGGTTGGACTCATGACCCTGCTGTCTCGCTTCACGGGTCTACTACAGAGTATGTTTTTAGCTCACTTCCTAGGAGCCGGTTCGGCAGCCGATGCTTTTGCTGTTGCTTTTCGTCTTCCTAATCTTTTTCGTCGTTTCACAGCGGAAGGCACCATGTCGGCGGCGTTTGTTCCGACGTTGGCTGAAACGGAAGCGGCCGAAGGTCATGAGGCGGCGGTGGGCACCGGAATCTTTTTTCTCGGAACGCTGACTGTTCTCCTGACATTCGTTGTCATCCTCGTTCTCCTTTTCATGAATCCCATTTCGGGATGGCTCACCATGGGGCGTGATGCCAATCAGCAAGATCTCACCACTCTCCTTGCTCGTATTATGTTTCCCTATCTCGTTTTGGTGAGCCTCACGGCTGGGATGGCAGGGCTTCTAAATTTTAAAGGTAAATTCATCCTCGCAGCTTCGGTATCTATTTTTTGGAATCTTGCTTTTATCGTCTTTGCAGGTTGGATGATACTCACTTATAAAGCGTCCGGGCGCGATCTTATGGAATCCCAAGTGGCCCTCATCTGTGCTCAAGCGGTTTTGGTGGGTGGATTCGTTCAGTTAGCAGTGCTCTTACCGTCTGCTTTTCGAATAGGTTTTCGTTTTAGACCAGGTTTTCATCTCAAAAATCCTTGGGTTTTAAAGGCACTCAAGCGCATGGCTCCGGGACTCATTACCGCCGGGATTTATCCGATTAATGTGCTTGTCTCGACGGCCCTCGCTTCTCGTCTTCCTGAAGGCGCTCAAGTGGTCCTCTTTAATAGCGGCATGATGAGTGAAATGGTTTTAGGTCTCTTTGCGATGTCCATATCCACCGTGAGTCTACCGGCCCTCGCTCGTATGGCTGAAGAAAAAAATATGCTCGGCGTCAATGACACCATCGCCACGAGTTTGTCCGGTGCATCACTCATGTGTATACCGGCAAGTATCGGCTTGGCCCTCTTGGCGGGTCCGATTATCAGTATGATTTTTTATACGGGTGCGTATTCGCTCTCTGCTGTTCAATGGACCGCCTCCACGCTTGTCTTTCAATGTGTTGGGATTTTATTTATTTCTACCCAACGTATTGGAACTCAAGCTCTTTATGCCTTTAAAGACTATCGAGGCGCCATGATCTCAGCCTCCATCAGCTTGGTCAGTAATATTGCTCTTTCCCTCTGGCTCATTCAACCCTTAGGTACCCAAGGGTTGGCGCTGGCCAATGGCCTTTCAAGCCTCATCGGCGTCGGGGTGCTGCTTCTTCGTCTCCCTCGACACACACAGAGTTTTCCCTACAGCCGCCTGCTTCGATCGTGGGGTCGCTATGGCGTCGCAGGACTCGTGATGGGCTTTTGTGTTCGAACCTTAGATCAATCTTTTCTTCATCTATCGATTGAGCAATCAAGACTCATGCTTGCCCTAGGAATTCTTCCTCTAGTGTTAGCAGGCGCCCTTATTTATTTTGGAATTCTATTGGTGATGAAAGATCCTATCGTAGAGTATTTTAAGCAATTACTGATTGAGCGATTTCAGCGATCTTAATTCTTATCTCTTAGGTTTCTAATTGGGTTTAAACAGGTGTCACTCGCTTGCGTTTCATAGGAAAAATGACTCTGCGTTGAGCCCGCCCTAACCGTAAGACGAGGTTAGCGCGTAACGCTTCGGGGGCCACGATTTCATCAATATGAAGTTGGGATGCTAACTTGAGGAGATCCACATCCTCTCTATATTCCTTTTGAAGGTTCGCTACATAATCAGCACGTTCTGCTTCTGGCTTTTCTTGTATTTTATTAAAATAGACCGCATTCACCGCAGCTTCGGCCCCCATCACCGCAATGGATGCTGTAGGAAGCGCCAACGTGGCATCAGGATCAAAGCCAGGACCGCTCATGGCATAAAGACCTGCTCCATAGGCCTTGCGAACAATGACGCAGAAACGTGGCGTTGTACAACTAGACATGGCGCTGATCATTTTAGCTCCATGACGAATGATGCCCTGCCTCTCAACAGCGGATCCAATCATGAAGCCTGGTACATCGGATAAGAAAATTAATGGAATACCAAATGCATCACATAAATTAATAAAACGCGTTGCTTTGTCTGCGGAGTCAACAAACAAGACACCGCCTTTGACTCGAGGTTGATTGGCAATAATGCCTATCGGTGATCCATTAAGCCGCGCAAGACCCGTAATCAATTCTGGCGCAAAAAGTTTTTTGATTTCAAGGAACGAATCTTGATCGATGAGGGCTTTGATGAAGTCATACATTTGGAAAGGTGAATTAATATCTTCAGGAACAATTTTTTCGATAGGAACTTTAAGCGCCTGAGGTTTTTGTGGAGTGGAGATTGGAAGTTCCGCCTCGCAATGTTGTGGGAAATATGTTAAGTAACGTTGGCAAAGAGCAATGGCTTCTTCTTCATTGGCACATAAAAAGTCGCCACAACCGCTGGTAGAACAATGCATTCGAGCACCGCCGAGATCTTCGAGTGAGATTTTCTCTCCGATGACCGCTTCAGCCATACGAGGACTACCGAGAAACATTGATGCATTACCTTCAACCATCATGACGACGTCGCAAAAGGATGGAATATAAGCACCCCCCGCAGCACTCGGTCCAAATAAAAGACAAATTTGAGGCACAAGTCCGGAGAGCGCGACTTCATTATGAAAAATCGTTCCTGCGTGGCGACGACCGGGGAACATATCCACTTGATCTGTGATCCGAGCCCCTGCACTATCGACGAGATACAACATGGGGATTCGCTGACGAAGTGCAACTTCTTGAATACGAATAATTTTTTCTACCGTTAGAGCGCCCCAAGACCCGGCTTTCACGGTGCTATCGTTAGCCATTAAAGCTACGGGGCGACCACCCACTAAAGCCGTTCCTGTAACCACGCCATCGCTGGGAAGCGACGAGTTGATTGCGTTGGCAAGAAGGCCGTCTTCAACAAAGGATCCTGAGTCTATCAAACGAGCAATACGATCGCGGGCGAACAGCTTGCCTTGAGCGGTATTTTTGGCATGATCTTTTTCAGATCCACCTTTCAAGACCTGGTCTTTTATGAGTTTGAAATCATCAGCCTGCATAGGATTCCTAGAACATTTATAAAGATCTATTAGGTTATCGAGGAACCCTATGTTTCGACTAGAGGAGAAATGAAGTTCGATACAAGAAAGGTTAAACTAGGGGACTTAACCTGCGCCCCGAAGGAGCATCCTTGAATCCAGAATCTAATGAAGCCATCTGGACCCCTTCGTTTATTCTTATCTGGTTTTTTGCACTCCTAACTTTTTTTTCAGCTTTTCAGTTATTTCCTACAGCGCCACTTCGCCTTCAAGAATTAGGTTCTTCACTCGCTGATAGCGGTCTATTTCTATCAATCTTCACATTGGGTTCTTCGATTGGAGCTCTTTTTACAGGAGCCATTGGCGATCGCATTGGTCATCGGCGTATGATGATTTTTTCTTCACTAATGTTTATGTTGATCTCCGGAATTTATGGATTTACAAATTCCCTCTTAACTTTTTATAGTTTGGCTCCGTTTCACGGAGTGGTCTGGTCGGGTATTTTGACTTCCGCTTCTGCCAAGGCAGGAAGCATTATTCCTGAAACCCGACGAACCCAAGGCTTTGCTCTCTATGGACTTGCCGGTCCCATAGGCGTCATTTTGGGTCCTACGGCAGGGGTAACTATTTATCAAAGTTTTGGCTGGAAGATGGAGTGTTTAGGTCTAGTCTTATGCTTCGGAACTCTTTCTATACTAGGTCTCATCATCCCCAAGGATCCGAAATCGATCGATCGTCATTCGTCGCATCTTCAAAAACCTAATCGTTTGATTTTGGAGCTTTCATCTTTGTTATTCATTCAGGCCATCGCCTATGGGGCCCTAAATAGTTATTCTGCCCAAGAAGGTCTCGGGCTCAATCTTCGATGGCCTGCGGCAGGACTCGCGTCCATGGGACTCGGTATGGTGATTATGCGTATCATTGTGGGTATAACAGGACTCGGACAACAGCCTATTATTCATCTTCCACGAATGGCGATTCTCGCTACACTTGGATTAATTGTTTTATCCCTTCCCTTTGGGGGACTTGAACGATTAGTGATTGCGGGTCTTCTTTTTGGCGCCGGCTATTCCATGGTCTTCACGCTCCTCAACACGGCACTCTTAGATACGGTGCCCGAGGAGAGTCGCGGAACCGCTTTTGGGACATTCATGTTTGCTTTCGATGCAGGGATTGGTCTTGGATCTTGGATTTTGGGCTACCTGATTGGAACCTACTCGTATCAATTGGGTTGGAGTGTCGGTGCTTTCTTTATGACCCTCGGGATTCCGCTAGCTTACCAAATTCGAGGGCAACGCTTAGCGCTTCATTAGTAACTATTTTTGACGATGAACTTTAGAGCCCGTATGCGTCGCTTGATCGAGAGGCTTAATAATCATCTCATCGATGTTGACATGTTCAGGAAGTGTTAAAAGCCACTGGACACACGTGGCAATATCCTGTCCCGTGAGAGGGGTCATACCTTGATATACATTTTTAGCTCGAGTTTTATCTTCAAACCGTACGACAGAAAAATTCGTCTCTACCATTCCAGGATCGAGGCTCGTGACGCGAATATTATGACCACAGAGTTCTAGTCGTAACGCCTGCATGAGTGCTTTTACGCCGTGCTTCGTCGCACAGTAGGTTCCGCCCCCTTCATAAACAGCGTGACCAGCGGTAGAACCAATCGCCATGACATAGCCCCAGCCACTTTTCTTGAGATGGGGCAGCGTCGCACGAAGAGTTTTCACTAAGCCTTCGACATTTGTCCTTACCATTTCTTCTAGTTCATCATCCGTGATGGTTTCAATGGGTTCTAGTCCTCGCGCAAGTCCCGCACAGGCTAGAACTACATTCAAGGATCCGAGTGATTTAAGTCCAAAAGATGTAAATGCTTTCACGCTTGCTGTATTTTGAACATCCAAGGCTTTGACGACGATCTTTCCTTTAGATTTTTTAGAAAGTTCTTTTTGTATTTTTTTTAATTTCTCAATGTTGCGAGCACCCAATACCAAAGAGTGTCCCAAAGGAGCTAGCGCTCGAGCACAGGCTTCACCCATGCCCGAGGAAGCACCCGTAATGAGAATATTGAGTTTATGTGGACGCATCATTAACTGCGAAGAAAAGAGGTAGGCGCGGTGTAGGTTAGTTTTTGTTCTTGGGCAACGGGTTCACACGTCAGATGTCCTTCGTGCGTATTCAATCCGAGAAGAAACCCCGGGTCATCGGTGAGCGCTTTTTTCCAACCGGCATTCGCCAACTTCAGCGCATAAGGCAACGTCGCATTAGTCAGAGCAATCGTACTGGTTCGAGGGACGGCCCCGGGCATATTGGCCACGGAATAATGAAGGACGTCCTCCACCATATATACTGGATCCGCATGGGTCGTCGCATGGGTAGTTTCGACACAGCCGCCTTGATCCACCGCCACATCCACGATGACCGAACCTTTTTTCATGCATTTCAACATAGCTCGGGTAATCAGTTTGGGAGCCGAGGCACCCGGCACCAATACGGCGCCAATGACTAAATCCGCCGAGGGCAACGTTTCTTCTATATGCGCTTGGCTACTCCAAAGCGTTTCAATGGATGAGCCAAAAATATCATCGAGATATCGAAGTTGAGGCAAGCTGCGATCTAGCACAGTCACGCGCGCTCCCATACCTACCGCAATCTTTATAGCATTGATACCCACGACGCCACCCCCCAAAACGAGTACGTGCGCAGGAGGCACACCCGGAACACCGCCGAGCAACATGCCTCGGCCTCCCATGGTTTTCTGAAGATATTGAGCACCAACTTGGACGGACATCCGGCCGGCAACTTCCGACATCGGCGTCAACAAGGGTAAACGATGGTCTCGATCCATGATGGTTTCATAGGCAATGGCCGTGACTTTGGACTTGAGGAGCCCTTGGGTTTGCTCCAAATCAGGCGCGAGATGCAGATAGGTGAATAATACTTGACCCTGTTTTAATTTTTTAATTTCACTGGCTTGAGGTTCTTTCACTTTGATGATCATTTCGGCTTGATCAAAGACTTCATCCGCCGTCGCAAGGAGATGGGCACCGGCTTGGGTATATTCGGAATCTAAAAACTCCGAGCCTTCGCCAGCTGTTTTTTGGAGGTAAACCTGATGCCCCGAGGCCACAAGAGCCTTGGTACCCGCCGGGGTTAAACCTACACGATTTTCATTATTTTTGATTTCTTTGGGACATCCAATGCGCATAGATTCGCCTTCACGTTCAACCTCTATTCTACTTGTTTTTGGACAGTCTTTCTTATTCCAAGTACAACGATGGGCCTTCTGTATACACTACAAGGGTGCGAATGAAATACGTGGAGGATGTGTGATCGGTTTTTCCCTTTCGGATGAACAAAAACAATTGCAAACGGACGCTCATACCTTTGCTGTCGAGGTGATGCGTCCCGTTTCACGGCACTATGATCTCACCGGAGAATGGGCCGTCCCGGTCTATCAAAAAGCATGGGAAGTCGGCTATCTCCAATCCCTCGTCCCCAAAGCATACGGAGGCCCTGGTAAAAGCCAACTCGATGAAGCAATTGTGTGTGAGGAACTCGCGTGGGGCTGTGCCGGTCTCTACACCTCCATCATGGCCAACGGCCTAGCCATCACGCCGATCCTTATTGCCGGATCCGATCAGCAAAAGAAAACTTGGTTATCTAAATTAGTGGAGGCGCCTTTGTTCGCCGCCTTCTCGCTCTCTGAACCTAATGCGGGATCGGATGCAGGGGGCATGACCTGTCGCGCCGAGAAAAAAGGGGATGTCTATGTCATCAACGGAACGAAGTGTTACTGCACCAACGGTGGCTATGCTGATTTCTATACCCTCTTTTGTTCTACCGATCCTTCTCGGGGCGCTCGAGGTTCAAGTGCCATCATTGTCCCCCGCAATACCCCAGGACTCACCGTTGGCAAAGCCTTAGACAAGATGGGGCAACGCGCTTCCAATCAAATCGAACTGCATTTTGAAAACGCCGAAGTGCCCGTCGCCAATCTTTTAGGCAAAGAAGGCATGGGCTTCATTATCGCAATGAAAACACTCGACCAAACCCGCGCAGCAGTTGCCGCCGGCGGCGTCGGCGTGGCGCGTGCAGCCTTTGAAATTGCTCTCGACTATGCCAAGACTCGGATTCAATTTGGAAGTCCCATCATTATGAACCAAGGCGTTAGTTTTATGCTTGCTGATATGGCGGTAAAAATTGAGGCGAGCCGCCTTCTGACCTATCAAGCGGCGTGGCTGACGGATCATCAAATTAAGAATTCAAAACAAAGTGCTATTTCAAAAACCTTTGCGACGGATACCGCCATGGAAGTGGCAACCGATGCCGTTCAAATTTTGGGAGGTAATGGATACAGTCGCGAATTCTTGGTCGAGAAATTTATGCGCGATGCCAAACTGCTCCAAATTTACGAAGGGACTAATCAGATTCAGCGACTCGTCATTGCTAAAGAGATTCAACAAGGTAATTAGCGGAGTATACACATGGGTCTCTGTCGGCTCTGTCAAGCAAAAGCGGGCTTCTTTCGAACTGAACATCCCGCATGCGTGGAAAAACAAAAGAATGCAGATACCTTATTGCGCGATTTGTTTTTCAAACACAAAGATGATCCACGGCCAATTTTGAAAGAGGCTCAAAAGATTGCGGACGAGGGCTTTATCGTTACACTTCTGTCTTATAAGACCGATCTCTTTTCGAGCATGGTTCATGAAGCCCTCGAGACCGACGGTTTGACCGAAGCCGAAGAAGCGAAACTCAATAACCTTTTTGGGTATCTAGAACTCACGCCTGAGGACTGCAAGGACGCTTTTATAAAAAAAGGTAAAGGAATAGTAATACGCGAAATACTGTCAGGACGCATACCCGAAAGCAGTGGGATCAATTTTGGGACCCCTGTTATTTTGGGAAAAGAAGAACAAATTATTTGGGCCTGGTCGGGGGTCGCTTTCTATGAAATGCGTGAACATAAGTCCTTTGAGGGAGGCAGCCAAGGGGTCAGCCTCAGAATCGCCAAAGGGGTGTATTACCGTATTGGATCTTTCAAAGGACACCCGGTGGTGACAACCCGACAAACGCACGTGGGTGAGGGAGCTCTGATTTTCACAAATAAATATCTTTTTTGGACGGGAGACGGAACGACAAAATCCATAAAAATTGCATGGAAAAAATTAATTTCGGTTCAAGGATATTCCGACGGCATTGGTCTTCAAGCCGAAGGGGCGCGTATGAAACCCATGACCTTCTTATTCGGATCGGAGGACGGCTGGTTTGCTAAAAACCTAGCCGAGAATATTCCTCGTTTAGCTGACTAGAAACTATGGACTACCGATGAGCCCCACTGCCCTCGTCTGCGCCTATTCTTCCCTTGGGACTGTGGCCCTGCAATGTGTTCTAGATGCGGGGATTTCTGTCGAGGCCCTTTTTACATACGAACCGTCGCCGGAGGACTACTGGTTTACTCCGCCCGAGGTTGTAGCTCGAGCTAATGGTATTCCTGTTTTCAAGCTAGATCATTTCAATAGTGAGGAGAATTTCCGTCGCTGTCAGCAATTTCAACCTGATCTGTTGTTTAGTTTTTACTTTCGCGAAATGATTCAAGGACGTTTTCTCTTGCTACCCAAACTTGGTGCCTATAACCTCCATGGTAGTTTACTTCCTCGATATCGAGGGCGTGCTCCCATCAATTGGGCTATCGCTCGAGGTGAATCAGAAACCGGACTGAGTCTTCATTGCATGACCGAGAAACCCGATGATGGAGATATCGTCGCACAAACTAAAATCTCAATAGATTGGAACGACACCCCATTGTCCCTAACTGAAAAAATGACCTTTGCGGCGCCAAATCTTCTCGGTCAGGTCTTACCTCATATCGCCGGAGGAAATCCCTCTAGACAACGTCAAAGTGACCTAGGCCCCTCATCCTACTTTGGACGGCGAAGGCCTGAAGATAGCGAACTGCATTTCGACATGACGGCGCAACAGGCCTTCAACGAAATACGAGCCGTGGCTGAGCCGTGGCCGACGGCTTTTCTGAAAAGAACCACGCAAACACTTTACTTTGCCTGGGCTATGCCTAGTGATCACCCCTGTCCCATCGGTCACTATCGAATCAAAGACCAACAATGTCACCTGGGCTTCAAGGATGGAGCCTTGGTACTTCATCGTCTGCGATTAGACCAACAAAAAGCATCCGATGACCCACAAAAACATGCACAATGGTTGAAAGTTCTTGGAATTCCATCGGCTTAAAGATATATTAATTTTTGTTTTACGAGGTGTGCTATGAATTTCACAAAATTCTTAACGTTCTCAATACTATTGTCCCTCTCTCTAGTTGCCCAAACGCCTCTGTTCAAGATGGAGCCCAACGTAGCTCGAATGAAAAAAGATCTCGTCTATCTCGCTGGTCCTGAAACCATGGGGCGAGGCACGGGTGAAGTGGGTCAAGCTGTCGCTGCGGCGTATATTGCTAAAGAATTCAAAGCCGCCGGCCTTGAGATGATCAAAGGTGACACCATGAATGGTTATCTTTTTTCATACCCACTTAAGAAAACGACAGTGAGTCCCTCCAAAATGAAAATGAAGATCGGGGATCTGTCCTTAAATTCCGGAGCTGATTATGAAACGATGTCCTCGACTAACTTTGAGGGCGAACTTATTCGCATGAAAGAATCCGATATTACGACCACCCTTGATCTGAAAGATAAGATGGCTTTTGTGGTTCTCGAAACCAACAGCGACATGCAAGCCATGCAACGAGTAAACCGAAGCATCATGCAAGCAGGGGCCATTGGCATCATCTATGGATGGTCAACCTTTGGATCTAGCCAAAAAGCGCTCATGAATATGTTGAAATCCCAAAGCGGTCCTCGCTTATCTATTCCCAATGCCACGGGCCCAGCTCGACCGGGACGAACTCCACGCTTCACGGCTTGGCTTACCGAAGAGGGATTCCAAAAAACCCAAGCCTCATTCAAGGAAGGCATGAAAGTGTCCTTCCAGGCTGGTGTTGATGAAGAGATATTCACAACGACCAATGTGGTCGGCGTCATTTCCGGAACAGATCCTGTTCTAAAGAATGAATACGTTGTTCTCTCAGCCCATCATGATCATTTAGGCGGTACGAAAGATAGTTATTACCCGGGGGCTGATGATAATGGTTCAGGGACCGTAGGTCTCATAGAATTAGCACGACAATTTAAATTAAGTGATAACAAGAGAAGTATTTTGTTTTTATCAGTCTCGGGAGAAGAAAGGGGGCTACTAGGATCAGAATCCTTTCTTTTAAATTCACCAATTCCTGTCCAACAGATGGTTGCAAACATTAATATGGATATGATCGGGCGACTAGAAACAACACGCGTCGACGTCGCTCCTGCTCGTGTAGAGAAAGGGGTTAGCGAACTTACCAAATATGCACGGGAGATCGCTAGTTCGCTAGGCGTTAATTTGACTGCAGAAGCCGATAAGTACTGGTTGAGATCTGACCATTACAATTTCTTCAAACGAGGTATTCCTGCTATTTTCTTCTTTGATGGAATGGGCGATATCTATGATTACCATCAGAAAACGGACACAGAAGATAAAATAAATTATGAAAAAATCTCTATAATTGTCAAACTGCTTTACGGTGTTACCCGCACCACAGCCAATGCCGAAAAAGCGCCACGTATTTTAGAGAAGAATGAGTACGACTCATGGACTTGGGCTACCCCACCTAAAGAAGGTAGTAAATAAATCCTTTTTCACTAATGATGATGAGGATGCGAGTGGTGATGAGGGCCCTTATGAATGGGGTCCTCCACTCCTGCTGAGTCGTGATCGTGAATAAAGAGATGATGATGTCGATCGGCCATTATTTGGGTTTCAAAATGGACTGTTAGGTGACGAACTTTGTACTTCGCCCACAAGAGATATTCAATATCTTCAAGATAGGCCTCGGTTTCATCAAGTCGGTCAGCCCTAACAACAACATGCGCAGTTGCGATAGCTAAATGACTACATAGTTTCCAACTTCTCAAATCTTGAACATCAATTATGCCCGGGAGCTTTTTTATATCATTGATGGCTTCTTGATGATCGAATGCTGACCAATGCAGCAAAATAGCTAAGACATCTTTGAGTAAGACGTATACTCCACGACTAATGATGAGCAAAATCAACAGAGCAACAAGGGGATCAATCCATATCCAGCCCGTGAAGCGAATGACAATCATAGAAATAATTAAAATAAAACTCGTAATACTATCGGTCAGTGCATGAAGATAAGCACCTTTTAGATTTAAATTATTAATGACTTCATCGGCTTCTTGGGGGACTAGTATTCGTGTCGCAAGCAGATTAAGCGTAAGCCCAACTAAGGCAAACAAAAGGACCTGTTCGGTTTGGATAGGTTGGGGATTTTGAAATCGATCTATAGCTTCAGATGCTATGTAAAACCCGAAAACAATAAGGAGTATCACGACGATTAGACTATTGATTACCTCAAGACGGTGGAGTCCATAAGGCAAACGGTGGTCTGGGGAATGTTTATGGGCTACCCATAGACTTCCAATACCCAGAGTATTAACAAAGGCATCATTAAGGTTCTCTAAACTGTCGCTGATTAAACCGACGGAGCCTGTTAAAAAGCCTCCAACACCTTGAATCATAAAACTAACAAAAAATACAAGCGCGCTCAATAATAAGCGACGATTGGTGGATCCATGATTAGAGTGGTCATGCAACATTATTACTGACCTTGAAAGCGAGGCGGTCGCTTTTTCTTGAAGGCTTCAAGGCCTTCTTGTCGATCTGTAGTTTGAAGAAGACTAAGGTAATATTGACGTTCGATGGCAAGTCCTTCAGAGAGAGGCAAAAGTAGGCCTTGTTGGATAGCCTGCTTAGCGGCTCGAATAGCAAGAGGGGCGTTACGAAGAATGCTACTTGTAAGCTCTCTGGCTTCACTTTCACCATTTTCGCTAGTACTGATCCCCTCAATAAGTCCAAGACTTTTGGCTTCTATCGCTGAAATGCGTTGCGCGGTGTAAATCATTTGTTTGGCTCTTGAGCTACCTAACAACCTCCCCAAACGCTGGGTACCTCCGGCTCCAGGAATGATCCCGATTGAGGTTTCAACAAGACCGACCTGCATTGACGGGGTTCCAATTCGCACATCGCAGGCTAAAGCTAACTCGAGCCCTCCTCCGAAAGCCACGCCCTGAAGGACTGCGATCGTGGGAAAAGGTAATGACTCAATACGACTAAGAAGTTCTCCTAACCGATCCAAAAATTGAACGATTTCAATATCGGACATTTGGGCCCGCTCTTTGAGGTCTGCTCCAGCACAAAAGACCCCTGGTACTTTAGATTGAATCAGTAGGACTCGTGTCTGATTGAGATCAAGATCACTAATTGCCTGATGAAATGCCTCTAAAAAAGATCGACTAAAGGCATTTTTACCTTCTGGGCGATTCATATGAAGAATCACTCCGCCCTGGCAATCCCCATCGAGAAGTTGGCGCTCAATCATGTTTTTACTCGAGTTCAACGAGGGCGTCTCCCTCGTTCACAAATTGACCTACCGAGACAACGATGGTCTTAATACGGCCAGCCTTCGCCGTCGCAACGGGGATCTGCATTTTCATCGATTCCATAATGATGACGTCTTGGTCAGGATCAATAACATCACCTACGTGGACACAAATTTCGAGAATTTTTCCAGCCATCTCAGCATAAATAAAATTCATAGAGCACCTGAAGACCTAGTTTAACGGCTTTTGATCTACGTGTCCTCGTCAGACTCGGGACCATCAAGGGTGACTAATTCATCATCGACCTGAAGTTGATCCCCTTCCTCAACATGAATTTCGACAACTACCCCCGCAATAGGTGCATAGACGGTCTCTGGAATACCCTCCATACTTTTGTTTTCAATGAGAACCAAAGATTCGTCTTCATCCACCTCGGAACCCACGCGGATACGCACTTCAACAACTTGGCCACTCCAAGGGGTTCGAACGATCAAGAGGGTCTCCTAAGTGAAAAATAATAGTGGGACTTCACATGATTAAAAAATACTCCCATTATTAGAGTTCAAACATTTTTATTTTTGGGATACTAGAAGATGAGGTGGAATGATGGCTGTAGCCTGTGGCATTGTCGGTTTACCCAATGTAGGTAAATCAACGCTTTTTAATGCGCTCACGAGAGCGGGAGCGGCCAGTGCCAACTATCCCTTTTGCACCATCGAACCCAACACGGGAGTTGTGGATGTTCCCGATGAACGCCTCCAAGCCTTGGCAAATATTGTTCATCCTGAACGTATCCTTCCCGCCAGTCAAGAATTCGTAGATATTGCAGGTCTTGTCCGAGGAGCATCGAAAGGTGAAGGGCTAGGAAATGCATTTCTCGCCAATATTAGAGATACTGATGCAATCGTTCAGGTCTGTCGATGTTTTGAAGATTCGAACGTTACCCATGTCGAAGGGTCAGTCGACCCAGCTCGCGATATCGAGATTATAGAAACCGAATTGATGTTAAAAGATTTAGAGTCCGTAGATAAAGGCATTCAGAAGCATTCGAAAACTGCCAAGGGGGGCGACAAAGAATCCGTCGCTATTTTGGCAATCCTGCAACGTATTTTAGAAGCTTTGAATACTGGAAAACCTGCGAGTTCGTTGGGGCTCAAAGCGGAAGATCGAGGACTTGTGAAGTCGTTTGGACTCTTGACGCTTAAGCCTGTCCTTTTTGTCGGCAATATTAGTGAAAAAGATATTGCCCATCCTATGAATAATCCTCATTTCGTTCGTCTGCAACAACTTGCTCAAGAACGACATGCTCCCGTGATTGCGCTTTGCTCAAAACTTGAGGCCGAAATTCAAGAATTAGATTCCTCCGAGCGTCCTCTCTTTCTCGAGGAGTCGGGATTGAAAGAACCCGGTCTCAATACTTTAATTCGATCGAGCTATGATCTCTTGGGTCTTCAGACCTATTTAACGGCCGGCGAGAAGGAAGTGCGTGCTTGGACCATTCCCAAAGGTTCAACAGCGCCTCAAGCGGCCGGAGTTATTCACACCGATTTTGAAAAAGGATTTATCCGAGCTCAAGTTATTGCTTACCGAGACTATATCGAACATCAAGGCGAACAAGGCTCTAAAGATGCTGGCAAAATGAGAACTGAAGGCAAAGACTATGTCGTCCAAGATGGAGACGTCATGCATTTCCTCTTTAACGTTTAGCCACGAATTTTCATAGCACGAAGACGTTTGACGCGCTCTTTGACGGGTGGGTGAGTGCTGAATAAGGACATCAGTCCTCCACCTGACAAAGGATTCACAATCATCATATGTGCTGTGGCAGGTTCAGCATCCATCATGGGTACTTGTTGATTGTAATTCTCAAGTTTTTCCAAAGCTGAGGCAAGCATGTCAGGTCGACCGGTGATGGTTGCACTGAATTGGTCAGCCATAAATTCACGAGATCGGCTGAGTGCCATCTGCAACATCATGGCTGCGAGGGGTCCTAAAATCATCACGGCAATAGCACCTACACCACTTGAACTTCGTCCTTCTGAATCTCGAGAACCACCGAACCACATAGCCATTCGTGAAATGAACATAATAGCTTGAGCCAAAACTGCGGCAATGGATCCTACTAAGATATCGCGATGACTAACGTGACCAAGTTCATGGGCTAGGACGGCTTCAAGTTCTTCACGATTCATCAGGCGGCGGATACCTGATGTGACGGCGACGACTGCTCGTTCTGGATTTCTTCCTGTTGCAAAGGCGTTGGGAGTATCGTCAGGAATGATAGCAATACGAGGCATGGGTAAATTAGCTCGACGTACTAAATTTTGAACCATTTCATAGAGCTGGGGATCATCTGAAGAAGAAATAATCTTGGCTCGATAGGCTTTTAAAACGATGCGATCAGAGAAAAAATAACTGATACCATTCATCACAATAGCAATACCCAAAGCCATCACAAGACCCTGTTGACCGTAAAATACATCGCCGATCACCATCAGCAGTCCCGACATGGCAATAATTAATATAAAAGACTTAAAACGATTCATAAATCACCTTAGATATCCATTTTAGCCTAATAACTATAAGGGTCCCTGCATTCGCTGAAGTAGTAAAGACTCGACAGAGCAAAAGGCGGTTTAGGCGGTCTAAACGTTCCGCTCAGATATAGAAAGGTGACATTCAGCGGAAAGTCTGTTATTTAGAAACCTGAAGTACTATTCAAAAATCTGCGTTTCGAGGACTTAACTTTTATGTCAAAACTAGGTAAAAAATGGTCTTGTTTTAGTTGCGGAACTAAATTCTATGACTTCAATAAGGCAGAGGTCGTCTGTCCGAAATGTGGTACCAATCAAAAAGCCTCTGCATCAAAAGCAAAAGCCGTTAAGAAAACTAAAGCAGCCCTTGACATTGATGATGATCATTCAGAACAAGAGGACTCTACTGATGAAGCAGCCACTACGGATAATCCCCTCGAGCCCGAGAAAGAGGGTATCGATCCGGGGGGTCTCAAGATGGATGACTACGACGAATAAGAAGGGTACTTTTCATTTCAATGCTACCTCCAAGACATATTGATCGTCATGTTCATCTTGAAGGGGGTATCGATTCGCATTGGGTTCGCTCCCAAACTCATTTACAAGGCAAGTCCATACCGTCATCACTAGAAGAGCTATGGAGGGGCCAAGACCGATCTTTCGATGATTTCATTGAAGGTTTTTTATTCATTGCCTCCCTTATTCGTAATCGTGAATCAATACGAGATGCTGTAAGATCCATCACTGCACGAACCCTGGCTTCAGGGGGACATGGATTTGATCTATGGTGTTCTCCCCATTGGCTAGTCGTTCAGGAAAAACAACTAAGCCTTGAGGAATTCTGGAAAGGTCTAGAGGAAGGACTCAACGAAGCTCGAAATCAGGGCCTCGCTACCGCAGTCGTCATTGATGCTGTAAATCATTTTGGTATCGACCATGGTCATGAAGTCATTGATCTCATCAGCATGGACCTTCCGGACTACGTCGTAGGATTCTCCACAGGAGGTCTCGAACGGGTACCCTTTCGAGATTGGGCACCCGTGTTTAATCGTGCACGAAAACTTGGTCTTCGTATCGCTGCTCATGCAGGTGAAAATGGAGATGCCAAAAATGTAACTGAGGCTATCGTGGAAGCGGGGGTATCGCGCATTGTTCATGGTGTTCTTTCGGATGATCAAACGCTGAACTTACTTTGTACACAAAATATCCCGGTAGATATATGCATTTCTTCGAACCGTATTTTAGTGCCATCTCTTGTCAAGCATCCTTTACCTCATATGATTCGATCAGGAGTCCGCTGTGCACTTGGAACCGATGATCCCGGTATCATTCCATGCTCACTAGAGACCGAAGAAAGACTAGCCCGTCGACTGGGATTGACTGATGATGAAGTCAAAAAACTTTGGGTTCACGGAGAAGCCGATGCATGGTGTTTGCAAGGACGAGCCCATTGAGAGCCAAAAGCCTTAGGTAGGGTCAAAATAGCGATTCTTTATGTTGAAACTTGACGATAGAATTAAGGATTCCGCTGCGCCCTTAGCTCAGCTGGATAGAGCTTCAGGCTTCGAACCTGACGGTCGGGCGTTCGAATCGCTCAGGGCGCACCATCAAAATTTGACAATGCGAGTGTGGTGGAATTGGTAGACACCCAGGTCTTAGAAGCCTGTGC
>SXYX01000002.1 GCA_005788175.1 Acidobacteriota bacterium | reverse complement strand
GGTGGTGGTCACGATGAGCGAGAGCAAACGTTAAATCAACTTTTGGTTGAAATGGACGGATTTGAAGGCACGGAAGGAGTTATTCTCATTGCTGCAACGAATCGACCCGATGTTCTTGACCCCGCCCTTCTTAGGCCCGGTCGATTTGATCGTCGAGTGGTTGTTGATCGACCAGACATCAGAGGTCGCGTTGACATCCTCAAAGTCCACACCGCTAACAAAATCCCTCTCTCTCCAGATGTAGATCTTGAAACTCTAGCTCGAGGCACTCCTGGTTTTGCAGGTGCGGATCTGGCCAATCTTTGTAATGAAGCAGCTCTTAACGCTGCACGCTCTAACAAAAATTGGGTAGAAATGATCGACTTTGAAAATGCTAAAGATAAAGTTTATATGGGCGCTGAACGTAGAAGTTTAGTAATGACCGAAGAAGATAAGAAAATCACTGCTTACCACGAAGCAGGTCATACCGTCCTAGCAGCCGTCATCGAAGAAACAGATCCCCTTCACAAAGTCACGATCATTCCTCGAGGTCAAGCCCTTGGTGTCACTTGGCAGTTACCAGAACGAGATCGATTTAATACTACAAAATCATACATGGAAGCGCGTATTGCTATTTCAATGGGTGGTCGGATCGCAGAAGAGGTTTTCTTTAATCAATATTCGACTGGAGCATCGAACGATATCCAACAGGCTACTTCTCTTGCAAAGTCGATGGTAACTAAATATGGCATGAGCGATAAATTAGGTCCTCTTAACTATGGAGGCGACCAAGGTGAAGTTTTTATAGGTCGCGACTATGGACAAAGACGTGACATCTCTGAAGATACAGCTCGTCAAATTGATGCCGAGGTACGAGATATCGTTCATCGTAATTACGAAAAAGCTAAAAAAATTATCATCGAAAAGAAGGTGCAGCTAATTGCCATTGCTGAATCACTATTGACGCACGAGACTCTCACGGGTGAAGACATTAAACTTCTCATGATGGGAGGAACGCTGCCGCCCAGAAAAGTGGCAATAAATGCACCACCTTCAGACTCGGATAAACCCGGCAATCTTCCTCTTGCCGACGGTAACTTGGGCGAAGCCCTGAAGCCCATCTAATTTGTTTGATTGGGCTCCTCTACTAATATCCGGTCCCTGCTATATCGGGATTCTAAATTGCACTCCCGATAGCTTCAGCGATGGGGGGCTATTTGCTGAGCCGCATTCAGCCCTTCGCCAAGCTCTTCGTCTTGTAAACGAGGGTGCAAAGGTCATAGATATTGGAGCCGAAAGTACCCGACCTGGATCAACCCCCATTAGTGAGTCGGAGGAATGGAGTCGAATAGAAAAAGTCATACCCCTACTCCGTCGAGAACTTCCCGCTGATATTTTAATTAGTATCGATACAAGGCATCCGCTGACTGCACAACGAGCTCTCGACTTTGGCGCCAACGTTCTCAATGATGTGATGGGGTTTTCAAATCCCATGATGCTCCGACTTCTTAACAATAAATCCATAGGTGCCATAGCTATGCGAAGTACAATCACAGAAAACATCTTAGTAATGCCCAACTATGCAAGTTCAAGATCAGATACCGCGACCAAATTAGAAGAATTAATTACGCTCACTCAGAGACTTAAGAATGCTTCTATTAACCCCCAGCAATGCCTTTTGGATATCGGATTTGGCTTTGGAACAACATATAATGAGGATGCTTTTTTATGGGACTACCTACAAAAGATGAAATTAGAGCTCCCTTGGCCCATCGATCGCTTTTGTATTGGATTATCAAGGAAGCGCTTTCTCGTTGCGAAGGCCAATCAAGCTGATTTAGCCCCTGAGCAACGAGATGCCCTCACACATAATGCGGTATTCACCCTTTTGGGTAAAGGTTATCGGTTCTTTAGAGTTCATGCAGTGCCAAGATATGCTTAGATTTAAGGAATAACATGTCTCTAAAGTATTTTGGAACCGATGGGATAAGAGGAAAGGCCTTTGAGTCACCCTTAACAACCTCAGAAGTTTCACGATGGGGTAAATCATGGAGTCTAGTCGCCTCTCAGAATCACATCCATACTCTCATACTGGGACATGATCCACGGGTTAGTTCGGAACCTCTTTTAAAAGCGTTCATTTCAGGAATAGATCCTTTCATCACTATCATCAATCTCGGAATGGTCCCTACACCGGTCCTGGCTTATGAGACTTCTGAAATGAAGCAGGCTTGGGGAGTAATGTTTTCGGCAAGTCATAATCCACCTAAGGATAATGGAATCAAGGGTTTCTCTTCTACCGGCGAAAAGATCGAAGAGGCTATAGAGATTCAAATCGAAAAAGTTTTTGAATCATGTCCAGATCAAAAAGAGAATTTAGATCAACCAATTCCCCCTGTTCAATTCAATCGGTACCTCAATCTCCACAAGCCCTTCGTTCTCCCACGTCACTGGCAGATCGCCATCGATTGTGCTCACGGTGCAGCGAGCAATATCGCCAGGAATCTTTTTGTAGGCGATGAGATTCACTGGATTGGGACTCCATCCGATGGAGAGCGAATCAACTGTCATGTAGGCTGTACTCATCTCGATACTCTAAGAAAAAAGATTCTCAATAATCACCTTGATTTTGGGTTCGCCTTCGATGGAGACGCTGATCGATGTCTATTTTTAGACTCGATGGGTGAGGTTTTCGATGGGGATCAAATCCTTTGGTTACTGACGAAAGAGAGTATTCGAGTAGGGCGCCCCCCTAAGGGTGTTGTGGGAACTGTTATGACCAATGGAGCCCTAGAAAGATTGCTTCACCAAGCTCAAATCCCCTTCATTCGAACCCCAGTCGGAGATAAACACATTCTGCGAGCAATGACTAACCATAACTATCCGATTGGAGCAGAGGCATCGGGTCATGTCATACAAAAATCAATAGGCCCCTCGGGTGATGGTCTTGCAACAGCTCTGTCGGTCTGTGAAATAATTAAATGTATGGGTATTAATGAAGTTTTCGAGTCACGATTTACTCCCTACCCCCATAAACTCGTGAGTTTTACTACGCGGCTTAAAAAACCGGTCGAAGAGTGTTCGTCCCTTAACCAAACCCTTAATAATCTCAAGATAGAATTCCCGAATATACGAACGGTAATCCGATGGTCGGGCACTGAGAATAAATTGCGCTTGATGGCCGAAGATTCGGAACTTACTTCGGTTACTCTAGCCCTAGAGCGTTTAAAACAAGCTGCTATCAACGATCTCACCTAGGACCTCGACTTGAAACTCAGCGTCAACATCGATCATATAGCGACCCTTCGCCAGGTTAGAGGGGGTATTGAACCTAATTTAAGCCAAGCTATCACCGAAGTTTTAGAGGCGGGTGCCGATGGAATTACCGTTCATTTGAGGAAGGATTTACGTCATATCCAATTAGCTGATATTGAGATGATTCAGTCAAATTTTAATATACCTTTAAATGTTGAGTTTGATGCCTATACCGATCTCAATAGTTTTTTAAGTCGCTTCAAACCTGCTATGATCACCCTCGTTCCAGAAAATCCGAATGAGGTTACGACGGAAGGTGGTCTCAAATTAGATAGCGATACTTCTTCACTTGGACAGACTCTAGCTAGCCTTCGGGAAAAACAGATCCATAGTAGCCTTTTTATCGATCCGAAGCCTATTCTAATCAATCGAGCTCTTACGCTGAATCCAGACGCTATCGAGATCAACACTAATCACTACTCTCTACAGACTGTCGGATCCAAGGCCTATGAGGAGGCTCTTTCGAATATTAAAGAATGTGCTCATCTGATTCATAATGAAGGACTTAGGGTATTAGCTGGTCATGGCTTAAATCGATTCAACGTTCAAGATATTGCCAAGATCTCCGTCGTTGACGAACTTAACATAGGGCATTCCATTATCGCTCGATCCATCTACGTAGGTCTTTCTAGGGCCACTCAGGAAATACTCTTGCACCTGAGGTAGATTGGGTTACTTATTTTTTAACAACTGTACACATTAATTCATTTCGTCGCATGAAAAAGGGAACGAAGGGTGCGTTGTATCGTCCATAAGTGAAGGAGCCCTGTCGAGTATAGGCAGAAGACTGGATCCAACGCTCAAGTTCTACTTCAGATTCTTTTACTTTACTTTCAGACCATAAGCCTGAGGTGTTCATGGCTGCCACTAATGACCCTGGAATGGTCACAATAGAGACGCGCGGATCTGTGGGTTGAGGGACTGTTTCAGGGGTGAATTCAGAAGGAACCATAAAGGACACATTCCATGTTCCGTCCGATTCCTCAGTCTGTGCTACAGGCGCGGTCATAGCGATGGATGTCCCTTTAGTCTGGGACACAGGTGCGGTCATGGCGATGGACGTTTGGCTTCTGTTGGCTCCTGAAATGTACTGAAAAAGGACCCGGAAGGCTCTATTACCTGCTTGATCAAAAGACCCCGTCACTTTGGTTTGTGCAACCATATAAGGCTCATACTGTCGTATTTCAATACGACCCATTTTTTCAATCACTTTATATTTGGGCTCTTCAGTTGCCATAAGCGTAGCTCCCGCGAAGAAAATAGAGAGAAAAGATTTGAGTAACATGATGATGCTCCTAATTTAGGCTTTCTTTCGGGCACGAGGGTGTGCCTTAAGGTAGGTTTTAGACAGATCCTCTATACCTAGATGAGTATACCTTTGTGTTGTACTTAGGCTCGAATGGCCTAATAGTTCTTGGATAATTCTCAAGTCCATTCCCTTATTCAATAGATGGGTTGCGAAGCTATGCCTAAGGCCATGTGGGGATATTTTATTCTCCACCCCCTTGGAAATAATTAATTTAGACAGTAAATTTCTAACCGTAGTAGTGCTTAAACGGGTCCCCTTTGTATTTATGAAAACTGCGCTAGTGGGCGGGGCTTTTTTTATTGAATTTAATAGCAGTGTTCTGAATACAAGATAAGTCGTTAGAGACTTAAGGGCGCGGTTGTGAAAAGGGACCATGCGCTCCTTACCTCCCTTCCCAAGGATAAGAAGTACCTGATTTCGTTTATCAACATCCTGTAAATTTAGACCCGCAAGCTCGCTCACCCGCAATCCAGTGGCATATAGTGTTTCAATTAAGCATAAGGTCCGGGCCTCTTGAAAATTAATTGGCGTGGGAGCATTTAAAAGCGCGTGAGCGTCCTTTTCTGATAAAAATTTAGGCAGTTTTTTTGATTCCTTTGGATTTTTCAACCCCATAGTTGGATTGCTCGAAATGTGTTCCTGATCTAACATCCACTGAAAGAAAGTTCTAATAGTAGAAAGGATTCTAGATTGGCTTACGGGATCCATGCCCCTTTGTGCAAGAGAGGCAACAAAGCCCCGCATTTGTCTTACAGAAATATTCCAGGATGACCATTCACATTCATGCGCGTACTGTAAAATTTTCTTTAGATCCAGCTCTTGAGCCCGTATTGTATGGGGGGAGAGACCTCGACTCTTCTGTTCTAGGCCAAAAAGAGTTACAGTCTTAAGGAACCCTTTTTTCATGAAATTAACTCCAACGTATGCATCATTATGAGGGATTTCTTTGATGAGTGAAATAAAGACTATTCCAGATTTATTTTATAAAGGCATCGAGAGGGATTTATCCGATGCGCTTGCTTACAAGAGCAATGGCACGTACCATCCAATCTCTCATCGTGAATATAAAGATTTTGTTGAGTGGGTTGCCCTTGCTCTTCGTGAAAAAGGACTTAGGCCCGGAGAACACTTAGCCATCATTTCAGAAAATCGGCCTGAGTGGGCTATCGCAGACTTTGCCTGCGCCATTTCTGGAGTCCCCACGGTTGTTCTATATCCCACCCTTGTAACCAACCAAACCGCTTTCATTCTTCGGCATAGTGAGGCATCTTGGGCGATTTGTTCAAATTCTCAGCAACTTACTAAAATTATGAATTCGTGGTCTGAACTTCCCAATCTCCACACTGTTATTGTCATGGAAGGTCAAGTACCTGCTGTGCCCAATAAAAATATATATACTTGGGACCAACTATTAACCGTAGGGCGTTCATTGTCCTCAAAACAACATGAAATACGCCAATGGGGTAACCTCGTCAAACCTGAAGATTTATTGACGATCATCTATACCAGCGGAACTACTGGCGATCCCAAAGGAGCTATGCTCACGCACAATAATTTAGTCACCAATGTAGTTGATGCAGCTAAAGCCCTAGATCTAAGGAGTGGTGACCGATCTCTAAGTTTCTTGCCTCTATGCCACATCTTTGAGCGTATGGTGGGCCACTTCACCATGATGCATCTCGGTATATCGATTTACTACGCCGAGGGAGTTGCTAGTGTCGCAGATAATCTCCCTGAAGTTAAACCCAATGTTTTACTTTCTGTTCCTAGAATTTATGAAAAAATATTCAATCGAACATACTTCATGGCAGGTCAAGCCCCATTTCTGCAGAGAACTATTTTTAAACTCGCTATGCAGATTGGCCATTGGTCGCTCCCCTATCGATACACTAGACGACCCTTGCCCTTCTACCTGAAGTTTCTCCACCGTGCAGCTACGAAATTAGTTTTCGAAAAGATTCTTTCAAAGCTAGGAGGTAATATTCGTTTTGCCGCTTCCGGCGGAGCGCCCCTGTCCACAAATATTTTGGAATTTTTCTGGGCAATCGGACTCGATATTGTGGAGGGGTATGGACTCAGCGAGACTAGCCCCGTAATTTCTTTTAATCGTCTCGGAGATATTACACCGGGCTCCGTGGGTAGGCCTCTTTACGATATGTGGGAAGGGCGTCCCTTCGTCAAAATTGCTGAGGATGGTGAAATCTTGTGCCAAGGACCTAATATCATGAAAGGGTATTGGAAAAACGAAGAAGGAACCCGCGAGGCCATCTCTCCCGATGGTTATTTTCATACCGGTGACATTGGCCATATTAAAGACGGAAGACTCTACATTACAGATAGAAAAAAAGATCTCATTATCACCTCAGGGGGGAAAAATGTAGCCCCACAGCCAATTGAGAATTCACTCAAGAGTAATAAGTACATCAATCAGGCCGTACTTCTAGGCGATAAACAGAATTTTATTTCAGCACTCATTGTGCCTGATTTCGATACCCTAGAGCCCTGGGCCAAGCGCCATAAAATATCATACCAATCTAGGGAGGAATTGCTTGAGCATCCCCGTGTGAACGAGAAGATTATGAATCAGGTATCTAAGGTCAACAAGAAACTGTCTAATTATGAACAAGTTAAAAAAATTAAGCTTTTAAGCATAGAAATGACTCAAGACAGCGGAGAACTGACTCCCACTATGAAAGTAATGCGTCGAGTCGTTAACGAAAAGCATAAGAAACTGATCGATGACATCTACAGCTGATTCCTTGGGCTCGTCTTGGGGTAAAGTAATGGAATTTGGTCGGATGATCAAATTCGAGCATACGATTTTTGCCCTTCCTTTTGCTTTGGTTGGTTTGATTCTTGCCTCTAAAGGTTGGCCTGATCTTCGAATCTTTGGTTGGGTACTCATGGCAGCAGTGGGTGCAAGGACTGCGGCCATGGGATTCAACCGTCTAGTCGATCAAGATATTGATGCCAAAAATCCTCGAACACAAATTCGATCCCTTCCGGCTAGAAAATTAACTCGGGGATCGGCGTGGATTATGGTTTTCATTTCTATAGCTGCTTATTTCTTCGCGGCAGGATCCTTAAACCCTTTGTGTCTTAAGCTAGCTCCATGGGTACTATTGATTTTGCTAGGTTATTCTTACACGAAGCGGTTTACCTCGTTGTGTCATCTCGTACTGGGACTCTCACTGGGGTGCGCACCGATGGGGGCCTGGGTGGCTGTCACCGGACAACTCGAGCCACTAGCTATTCTCATTGCGGGGGGCGTGTGCCTATGGACAGCGGGTTTTGATATCCTCTATGCCCTTCAGGATCAAGATTTCGACCGTGCGCAAGGTCTTCATTCCATTCCTGCTAGCCTCGGCACCCCAAAAGCGCTATATGTGTCCAGACTGCTCCATGTTGGCGCCTGGGGTATATGGGTTTATACAGCTGCCCAAGCTTCTAGTTTTCAACTATCCGCTGCAATCGGCATGATCTTGATTGGCGGAATCTTGATTCGCGAGCAGTGGATTCTCAGAAAGGGTGACCTAACAAGACTAGATGAAGCCTTCTTCCGGCTTAATTCTTATGTTGGGCCCATTTATTTCCTTAGTGTTTCTTGGCCTTATTTGCTTCCTAAATAAAAAGCCAAGACGGTGAAGTCTTGGCCTTTTATTATGGATATCGCTTAATTTCGGTTGGCTATGTGCCAAACAATGAAAGCGACCACAAGACCTACGAAGCCTTGGCCAGCTAGACTACCGGCAATGGCCGCGAGGTTTGTGATAGGTGCCCAACCAAACATGTTGGCGCCTAAAATTTGAAGAAGTACTGAGATGGTCAAGAGTACCCAAACAAGAGAGGTAAGTCTCTTGATGGCATCCACGATCATATCGAGTATTTGCATGGTTCCCTCCTCAGGGATAGTTATGTGCCTACGATACCCCCGAGTGCCCATAAAATAAAGCAAAAGGTCATAAAATCATGACATAAAATATAATTATTGATTTAATTATAGTTATATTGATCCCAGAAACAGCCAAAAATTAAAAAAGCCCTCCAAAATGGACCGGTGGAGAGCTTTTAATCGTTTATTAAAGAGATATTTAATTATTTCTTGTGGCCATGTTCCAAGCAATAAAAGCTGCCAGAATTCCGACCAGGCCGGTATTAAAACCCTGAGATAACGTTAAAAGATTCTTTACAGGAGTCAGGTTGGCCATAGGCAAACCCAAAACCTCGAGCAGGATGGCGATGGTTAAAACAACCCAGATAAAACTAGTGAATCGTTTGATTACATCAGTTATCGTATCGAGTAATTGCATGGGCCCTCCTTAAGGGATGAGTTATGCCACTAATATTAGGCAGATTTTGTTTAAAGGTGTAGCGTTATTGTCAAAGAATAATTACATAAATTCTACCTCTAGATATTTCAACATTTAGGCCAATTAGCTGGGCGCTAAATGATGGCTTCTTAGACTAGATTTAGGCAGAATTACCGCAATCCTAAAAATCGATAGGTTTCTTCAGTAGCCTTTCTCCCCTGCTGAGTCCGATCCAATAGTCCTACTTGCATTAAATAGGGTTCTACCAAATCCTCGAGCGCTCCTTCATCCTCTCCTAAAGCCGAAGACAAGGTCTTGAGTCCCACGGGCCCCCCATTAAACTTGGAAACTAGCGTTTCTAGATAAAGACGATCAAGGGCGTCTAGACCTCGCTCGTCGACTTCGTGCAGGGAAAGACAGTCCTCAGCTAGAGATGAAGTCAGACTCCCTGATCCTTTGACTTGCGCAAAGTCCCGGCAGCGACGAAGAAGGCGATTGCAGATCCGAGGGGTTCCTCGACTTCGTTTTGCAATTGCAGAACATGCTTCGGCATCCATGGGCAGTTTTAGAAGTTGGGCATTACGAATCAAGATATGACTTAGATCTTCCACCGAATAGAAATCGAGTCGAAATGTCATCCCGAAACGATCACGAAGAGGTTTACTGATCAGCCCTGCCCTCGTTGTCGCTCCCACTAAAGTGAAAGGTTTAAGATCGACCTGAAGGGTCTGCGCACTGGGACCTTGACCAATGAGAATATTGAGATGACGGTCTTCCATAGCCGAATAAAGCATCTCTTCGATAGGAGGCGCTAAGCGATGGATTTCATCAATAAACAGAAAATCTCCCTCTTCTAGATTCGTCAAAATAGCAGCTAGATCCCCTTTCTTTTCTAAGGCGGGTGCCTGAATGACACGGCAATGCGCTTCCATCTCGTTGGCCAACACATTCGCAAGGGTTGTTTTACCTAGTCCGGGAGGACCAAATAAAAGAACGTGCTCAAGGACTTCCGATCGCCGTCTTGCGGCATCAAGAGCGATATCAATCTTGGCTTTGGTTTTAGTTTGACCAATGTACTCATTAAGTTTCTGGGGTCTTAGGCTAAACTCAACAGCATCCGTCTCAATATGACTAGGGTCTAAATCAGGATGTCGGGAAGTTGTCATAAACCAATCAGCCAAGGCAAGGTGTCTTTCTAGTTTAACTCGCGTTAATCTTGGATTAAGAACTTACCAGAGGTTCGCCTTAGGAGATGGACATGCTTCGAGTGGGGATAGGGTTTGATGCCCATCGTTTTATAGAGAGTCAATTAGGCTTCAATGCTCATTATGTATCCGATGGGGCAACGCGCGAGCCTCTTGTGCTGATGGGGGTCAACTTTCCTGACTCGCCGCGATTAGCAGGTCACAGTGATGCAGACGTCATGTGTCATGCCTTAATGGATGCCCTTTTAGGTGCAGCAGGGCTTGGTGATATCGGCCATTATTTTCCTAGTAACGCCGCTGAGTATAAGGGATGCAACTCTATGCATCTTTTAGCCAAAGTCGTTGAAGTCTTGGCTGAAAAAGGATTTAAGGTTCATAACGTCGATGTCTGTCTCATCGGTGAGAGTCCTAAAATTGGTCCCCGTGTCGCAGAGATGAAGACTTCTGCCTCAGCCATACTCAAAATCCCAACCGATCGAATTAATATTAAAGCCACTACCACGGACAACATGGGATTCACGGGAAGAGGCGAAGGATTAGCTGCCCAAGCCGTTGCAACGTTATCTAGCGAATAGTTCTGAAAGTCAGATTAATTCTGCTAGGTGTCGATGCTGCGTTCTTAGGGTTGATTTTGGGGACGCGATGCTGAGAGAGCGACTGCGTCCGACCGCTCATTACCAATAACGATCCATGGAGGAGCGAGACGGATATTTTCTTACTATGGTCGTCCTTGAGGCGAATTTGGAAAGTTCGCGGCGCGCCTAAACTCAGAGATGCAATGACAGGATCAGGCCCGAGTTCTTTTTCGTCATCGCTATGCCATCC
>SXYX01000009.1 GCA_005788175.1 Acidobacteriota bacterium | reverse complement strand
TTGGAGATTTATTTGGGGATCGAGTACAACGTTCTGGCCCAGAGAAAGGCGCAGACCTAGTACGTGGTGTTCGACTAGGATTCATGGAATCTTTTACTGGCACCAAACTTACAGTCGGAGTTCAAAGATCAGAATCGTGTACACCATGTCAGGGAACGGGAGATTCTCTCGGACAGAAAAAGAACTGTGCGCAATGTAAAGGACAAGGGCGAATTCAATCTCGAAATTTTCTTTTTGGGGGAATGCAAATCTGTCCTACTTGTCAGGGGCGGGGTTACACTGCACCATCCTGTTCTGTTTGTGGTGGACAAGGACACCGCCCTAAACAGGAAAATTTGACCATTGCTATTCCTCCCGGAATTGACGAGGGGAGTAGGCTTCGCGTAACAGGCAAGGGAGAGGCGGGATATCGAGGTGGTGGGTCGGGTGATTTCTATCTACAGATATCGGTAGACCCTGATCCTCGTTTTGATCGAAAGGGCAACAATCTTTATGTCGTTCTTCCTGTGTCGTTCAGTGAGGCAGCATTGGGAGCCAAAATTGAGATTCCTGTACCTGAGGGTTTCACCGGACTCAAAATACCTCCGGGTATCCAAACTGGGACGAAGCTGCGCGTCAAGGGCCAAGGGATGCCGATCATACGCAGTCAGCAGCGCGGAGATTTGTTTGCTGAAATTCAGATTATGACTCCCAAAATTCAAGATGAACGAAGTAAGGAAATTCTCAAAGAACTGGCTGAATTAAATGACGCTGCTACAAAGAATGAACGTGACCAATTTTATGCATAACTTTTTTGAGGTTTAACTATGAGAACAGACGGAAGACAAGGAGCTTATATGATCGGTGTGGTTTCCCGGCGCTACGGAATCCATCCACAAACCCTCAGGCTTTACGAGAAGGAAGGTTTATTGAAGCCTTCGCGTACCGAAGGGAAGACGAGGCTTTATAGTGATCGAGATTTAGAAAGACTAGAATTTATTCTTAACCTCACTCGAGATCTAGGGGTAAATCTGGCAGGTATCGAAGTAATTTTGCAACTACGAGAGCAAATGCACAAGATTCAGGGCGAACTAGAACATGCTACTCGAAAGTTGCAGGCGGCAGGGCTTGATCCCTCTGTCTCCCCGACAGGCTTGGTTAAGCCTGTCTCGCGAGAACTCCGCAGGCCTATGCGCTAGGACTCTGGGTTCGTTTCCCGACTTAAAATTTACATAATCTTTTGCTACTCTTGATCACTGCCCTAACGGAGACTGAGTTCACCTAGGGACATTTAGGATGGATTAAATTTGTGGTTATAAAACAGAAAGCTATTTGTCCGAAATGCGGTGGTCGTGGCATTTTACTTGATGCGGATCCGACTAAACCCGCTATTCGCTGTTCCTGCTATCAACAGCGTTTTGATTTTCAATCTCACTTGGGTATACCGCCTCGTTACCAATCAGCCACTCTAGATAATTTCTGGGCTTGGTGGACTAGCGAGCATCAAGAAACCGAATTATTAAGTCAATTAGATTTAGCCAACCAACTACTTCTAAATCCCATGAGTCGCGCGACCCTCAAGAACAGCCTAGATCTTAAGCTTGAGCATATTATTCAGAAGAGTGGCTACCAACCCTCCAATAGTGGGCTTGGAAGTGCCAAAAATATTCGCTATGCTCTGCAGCCTAGTGGCTACGACCAATTGATAGGATGGGCTTCTCAAGGAAAATCTATTTCAGACTTTTGGTGGATATCGGGGAGTCCACAAACCGGACGCAGTACTCTCGCTGCGGCTGCCCTTAGGGCGCGTATCGCCCGAACGAGTGAATCGGGTCTCTTTATATCGATTCGTACTTTTAGCCAACAACTTAAAGATGTTTACTACGATATTCGATCCTTCAAAAATACAGATTTCCAAAGTGAGCGAGCTCTGATGGAACCGCTTATGGAAGCCGCGGTGTTGGTAATTGATGATTTTGATCGCCTTGACAATGACATTCGTATAGCGCGTGCTTTCGCTCAATTACTCGATTATCGCTACTCTGAAACTAAACCTACCTTGCTAACAGCCATTAAAAGCCCACGCAGTGTTCTTCAAAGTGAACAGAGTCCAATCATAAAACTTGGCGATAATAGTTTGCTTAGGCGCCTAGAGCAATCCCAACGCGTTGAGTGCCAACCTACGCTTAAAAGCCTAATTACTCTTATTGCTACTACATAATTTTTATATTTCGTGATGACTACGTTGAACGAGATTCTTCATGAACGACTCGCAGGAGGGATAATTCCTGCGGCGGAAGTAATGCAATTAGCGCTTTATCATCCCCGAGAAGGATACTATCGCCAAAACCAAGATCGTTGGGGTTTTGAAGGACGAGATTATTATACGGCGCTTGATTGTGGACCGTTGCTTGGTCAAACACTGGCTCTTCGATTAGAAGACAACTGGAAACAACTAGGATCTCCGTCTTCATATACCATACTTGAGCCGGGCGCTGGCCGGGGATGGCTTGGGCGGGATATCCTCACTCACGTCTCTCCTGATTTTTTAAAAATCCTCATCTATCTTCATCGAGATGACAGCCCGGCAGCTCAAAATGAAGCCATCAAAGTACTTGAGCCATGGATTTCAAGTGGGCATGCCATAATCACCAATAACTTAGAAAGTATTCAACCTTTCACGGGTGCTATTTTTTCTAATGAGCTTTTTGATGCACTAGCTGCGCAGCCTTGGCGGTGGGATGGAAACCAATGGCTTCGTGAAGTTTTGAGTTCTAATGGATCAGAGTGGCAAGTCTCAGACTCGGCTATGGCGGGCGAATGGTTTCAGTCGCAAGCTATAGATCTTGAGGTTGGAGATGGAAGTATTTGGGCTGAAGAATTACCCCATTTAGTAGGTTCGCTTGCAGAAAAAATGACTCGAGGTCTTATGATTGCCATTGATTATGGCGAGTCCGCTGATCGGTTGCTAGCTAAGGGATCTGATCTTCGCAGATATCATCAACATCAAGTAGATGGTAAGTGGTGGGAAGATATCGGACAATGTGATCTTACTGCCGATGTGGATTTCACCCGTCTTCAAGCATGCTGGGAACATGAGGGGTTCCATTGTTTAACTCATCAATCCCTTTCTTATTGGATTCGGCGCCATGCTCTTTTAGAAACCTGGGAGTCTGCTTGGTCTAAATTACCAAACGAAGAGAAAATGAAACGCATTAATAATGTTCTCCAGTTGACTTTACCTGGACTGTTAGGTGAACGCTTTAGAGTCCTTGAAGGACAACGTGATTAAAAAACGGATCGCATTATCTTGTTGCTTATGTAGGATATAAAGCATAGACTTTGCGCTGAGGTGCCTATGTATAAATCTCGTTTGACCGCTCTGCTAATTGGGATCTGTTTAGGAATGATGGCCCAAGAACGGCCTATTGCTTTCACTAACGCCTATATTATTCCCATAGAAGGAGCGGATCTAGCAAAAGGAACTCTTATTATCAAAGGAGGAAAAATTATAGGTCTTGGTAATAATATTTCGATCCCTGCAGATGCTCAGATTAATGATTTAAAAGGCCAAGTCATTATGCCAGGACTAGTCGATAGTCATTCGCATATCGGATCAGGTGAAGGAGCTGATGCAAGCGCACCTATTCAACCAGAAATCCGAATTTCAGATTCTATTAATGTAGAAAATACATCGATACGACGTGCACAAGCTGGTGGCATTACTACCGTTAATGTTATGCCGGGATCAGGCCATCTTCTCTCTGGCCAAACGGTTTATCTAAAATTACGCAGGGGAACTACAATCGATGAATTAGCTGTCGAAAAAACAGCCCATGGATATTTGGGTGGTATGAAGATGGCGAACGGAACTAACTCCCGTCGAGAAGCAGGCAATTTCCCAGGAACACGATCTAAAAGTGCTTCTCTCGTAAGAGAACAATTTATTAAAGCACAAGCTTACCAAGCCAAAATTAAATTGGCCGCAGGAGATGCCAATAAACTCCCTGCCCGTGATCTTGGTATGGAGGCTTTGGTAGAAGTGATTGAGGGAAAACGAACCGTACATCATCATACACATCGTCATGACGACATCATAACTGTCCTACGTTTACAAAAAGAATTTGGCTTTAGGGTAGTCTTGCACCATGTCTCCGAAGCATGGGCTGTGGCGGATGAAATTAAAGCTGCAGGCGATGGGGTTATCGGTGCAAGTATTATCATCGTAGATAGTCCAGGTGGAAAACTTGAAACGAAAGAAATACGTTTTTCAAACGGTGCTTCGCTAGAAAAAGCGGGAGTTCTGTGTGGATTCCATACAGATGACCCCATAACAGATTCAAGGTGGTTCTTGCGATCGGGAGCCTTGGCTATTCGATACGGCATGACAAGAAATGAATCCTTGAAGGCTATGACAATCAATAATGCCAAACTTGTAGGACTCGATAAACGGGTGGGCAGTTTGGCAATCGGCAAAGACGCAGATTTACTTGTTTTATCAGGAGATCCTTTTAGCGTGTATACCAAAATTCAAGAAACATGGGTAGAAGGTCAACGGGTATTCAATCGGCTTGACCCTTCGGATCGTAAATTTGCAACAGGGGGTGTAGGTGCCGCTATGGACACTATGGATCATACCGATTTGCTTGAGCACGAAAGCGAGGACCTTTAAATGCGATATATTTTAGTTTCCTTATTTTCCCTCGTACTATCAGCACAAGACATTGCAGTGAGGGCTGATAAACTATACACCGTCTCTGGATCCATGATTTCGGATGGAATCGTCGTCATTGAAAAAGGAAAAATTAAAGCTATCGGGAAGGCGTCTGATATTAAGTTGCCTGCGGGAATCAAAATTATTCAAGGTAACGTCGCCATGCCTGGAATCATTGATGGTCACTCAACGGTTGGATTTTCTGGCTTACTTAATCAGCGTCATGATCAGGAACAAGTTGAACGTTCGGCACCTATTCAACCAGAATTACGAGCTATTGATGCCTATAACCCAAAGGATCCTCTCGTAAGATTCTTGGCTCATCGTGGAATTACCACTGTGCATACCGGACATGGACCAGGCGCCCTGGTTAGTGGCCAAACTCTTATTGCAAAAACTACAGGTAATACGATCGATGAAACCGTGATAGTTTCCGAAGCTATGATTGCCGCTACGCTAGGTGATTCTATACGCAATGCAGGCACGAAAGCGCCAGGTACAAGATCTAAAGCAATGGCTATGATCCGATCTGAACTGTTGTCTGCTCAGGCATACATGCGCAAAGTAGATATAGCCAAGGCAGAACAACGGCCAGAACGAAATATCAGAATGGAGGCATTGATTCAGGTTCTTAAGCGCGAGCGTCCCTTATTAATCACCGCTCACAAATCAATCGATATTATGGGTGTCCTAAGGCTAGGCAAGGAATTTAATATCCAAGTTATTCTTGACGGTGCGGCTGATGCACATCTATTGATAAGAGAAATTAAAGCATCGGGTGTTTCCATTATCATTCATCCACTCATGGCCTATCCTCGTGGAGAGATGGAGAATATAAATCTAGAAACTCCCGCACTTCTTTACAAAGCAGGGATCCCCTTTATCTTTCAGAGTGGGTTTGAGGCTTACGTTCCTAAAACACGGGTCGTTCTTTGGGAAGCAGCCATGGCGGTTGGAAATGGTCTCTCTTGGGAACAGACTATTTATACACTGACACTTGGAGCCGCCCGTTTATTAGGAATTCAAGGGCGTGTCGGCAGTCTGGAAGTAGGTAAAGATGGCGATATTGCCTTGTTCTCTGGTGATCCATTTGAATGGACCACTCGCTGCACAGGCACTGTCATCAATGGTCAACTGATCAGCGAGGGAGAGCTCCTAAAAGATTAGGCGTCTAGGCCCATATAATTCTGAGCCTCAGCGATGAGCTTGTGTCCACCATTGCTTACCTTCGTCAATATCTTTTAAGATTTGTATCTGGAGATCCTCGGAAGAATCAAATTTTTTTTCGTCCCGTATGCGATAAAGAAAATCTAATTGAAGATGAGAACCATACCAATCCCCAAAGCCATCTGGGCAATGGGTTTCAACGGTTAGATCTCCGTCCTTGAAGGTTGGTTGAATCCCAATATTGGTTAATCCAAGTTTTTCTCCCTCCCACATAAGAGAACGCACCGAAGTAATATATACGCCAGATTTTGGGAGTATCAAGTCAGTTTTAAGATTTGCAGTTGGAAAACCGAGGCTCCGACCCCGCTTAAATCCCGCAATCACCGTCCCAGAAAGAGAATAGGGGCGACCTAATAACTGCGTGGCTTTGACAATATTTCCTTCATTGAGTAATAAACGGATACGAGATGAAGAAATAGGTTCTCCATCTAAGTGCTCGAGAGGGTAGGTCACCACATGAATACCGTGAACTTTGCCCCATTCCAACATAAAGTCAGAAGAGCCACTTCGGCGATAGCCAAAGCGAAATCCCTCCCCAACATGTATACTTTCTGGCATTACTGAGGTAACTAATGCCTCCATGAAATTTTTTGGCGATAACTCTGAAATGGATTGTGAGAACATCAGGGCCCATCCATAATTGACACCTAACTTATTAAGAAAAATGAGTTTTTCGTCAAGAGTCATCAGGAGACGAGGTGAATTTAAGGGACTGATAATCGTACTGGGATGGGGGTCAAAGGTTAGAGCAACACTAGGTAATCCCACCATAGATGCTTGTTGAACGGCCGCAGATACGATCCGACAATGCCCATGATGGAGGCCATCGAAATTACCAATGGTTAAAACCGAACCTTTAAGCAAGCATTCGGATGAAAATCCATGAGTCCAACGAACAAGTGTCATGACTTAGAGATCGATGGTTTCTTTAAGCTCAACAAAATAGATATAACCAAAACACCAAGAATCATAGAGAGGGAGGTAAGGGTTAGGACTTTATTAGAAATACCAAGACTGACTTTTAGAAAATCGGCGATCAACATTTTTATGCCAATCCAAACCAAGATGATAGCGAGGCCTTTACTTAAAAAATGAAAGCGAGTTATGGAATCTGCAACTAGGAAATACAAAGCCCGAAGCCCCAACAAGGCAAAAATATTTGAGGTATATACTACAAAAGGATTTTTAGAAATTGCTAATACTGCAGGAATACTGTCGATAGCAAAAACCAAGTCGCAAAATTCAATCGTTGCGATAACCAGAAGTAGCGGTGTGAATAAACGCTTGCCATCTTTGATGACCATGAAGTTTTTATGGCCGCCAGCGGGATCGAATGGAAGAATGCGACTCAACCATTGTGATATTTTCTCAAAATTAGGTCCCTTTTGGTCTTCACTTTTAAATAACATCTTTGCTCCGGTGACAATCAAAAATCCACCAAAGACGTAGAGGATCCAATGGAATCTAGCCAGGAGACTCATGCCTCCAATGATCATTGCTGCGCGCATAACCAAGGCTCCTACGACACCCCAAAAAAGGACACGATGTCGGTCCTTCATGTCCACGTCAAAAGCCGTAAAAATGAGAGCAAATACAAAAATATTATCTACACTAAGGCTTTTCTCTAAAAGATATGCGGTAAGAAACTCAAGCCCCGCATCCCCACCGTAGTTTTTCCAAACTAAAACATTAAAAATGAGCGATAGTGTAATCCACAGTATGCTCCAAAATAATGCTTCTTTGAAAGAAGGCACGTGAGCTGTTCGATTAAAAATACCTAAGTCAAGTGCCAACATCGCAAATAGAAAGATGTGGAAAACAGCCCAAACGGTTGGGCTAGCATATTCAGTTAGAGAGACTAAGATATCCATGTAATGAAAACTCCTTTAGTACAAGTGAACAAGTAATGCAATGATAGTTAGAAGCCTATGTCTTTACCGCGCTTTTTTCTTCCAGCCCTACCTGAAAACCCTCACGAAGGGGGTTTGGTCTCATTAACGCTAGAAGCAGCAAAGCATGCTCATGTTTTGCGCCTTAGGCCCGGAGATGCTCTTGAGTTGGCTTGGGATCAAGGACAGGTTTGGGTTGGGGATGTAGTAAGCATACGAGGAACTGATTGGACCATCCGCTTAGTGCGCTCGCTGGACGAAAACCGAGAGTGGCCAGTTCGTATCGAGGCGTGTATACCTATTTTAGCACAACTGAGCTCTCTTGATGATGTACTCCCGGGACTAGTAGAACTAGGTGTTCAGACTTTCCAGCCCATTGTCTTTGAGCGCAGTGAATACGACGAGCATAAGACTAAAAATAGGATGGATCGGTGGCAACGTATTTGTGAGCGCAGTGCCGAACAGAGCCATCGAAATTTTTTACCCGAGATCAGACCACCGGAGTCCATCGACTACCTTCTTAAACACTCAAGTTCGCAACGCTGGTTTGCTTATGAAGAGAAACAAACCCAAATGGACACCACACTCAAGCTCCAAAACTTTGTTTTTACAAGTGGCCCCGAAGGCGGGTTTACGTCAAAGGAAATTACAAAACTCTTAGATGCTCAGTGGCAGCCAATTTCGCTTGGTGGATCGATTCTTCGAGCAGTTACTGCACCTTGCGCTCTTATGGGCGCTGCAGCGCTTCAGTTGTCGACTCTTAGACGATAGCGAAAAGATTCATGACTAGGAACAATTGGACAAATAGAAGGCGGTTGTTTAAATAGTAAACGGCGATTAACCGCAATTTGATCATAAAAACGGTCTCTAATGATTTTGGGAACCCGGTTTCCAAGGTGAGCTAACCATGACCAAGGAAACCCCAAAACCGACAAAACTCTAAGGGCGGCGTCGGATTTAAGCAAGACCTCTTCGTCTTCGGTAACAAGAATGATAGATCTAGGTTCAATCTCAAGATTTAATTTCCTGAGGTGGTATTGCGCGTAATTAGAGCCTGAAGGACTAAAACAGAAAAGTACACCGGTAGGATCATGATGCATCGCAAAAATGACCGACTTATGACATAAACCACATGTCCCATCATAAATTAAGAGCATCGGCACAAAAATAAACTCCAAAACAATCTAGGGTCAGCATCACGTATGTAATGACCAATAAGGCACAATAATAGTATGACGGATTCTACTTTCAATCTTCCAACCGAGTTCATTGATCAACCTGAGGCACTTCGTTTTGCAATCGATGCATGGCAGAAAGCTGATGTTATTGCGGTTGACCTAGAAAATTCACTTACCGGAATGCATCATTGTAATTTGGCCTTACTCCAGGTTGCGACGCATAACCAAGTATGGCTTGTAGATAGTCTAGTATTATCCGAATATATCCCAAAGGCTCTCGATTCGATACGTCACATACCTTGGATTTGCCACGATTTCTCCAATGATGGCATTGTTTTGAAGCGCTTGTTTAACTTCATTCCTAATTCTGTTTTCGATACGATGCTTTTAGCTAAAGCTCTTGGGTACCCGCAACCAGGACTAAAAGCAGTTGCCAAGATTAAACTAGGTATTGAGGTCGACAAAGAAGAACAAGACAGTAACTGGGTCCTTCGTCCTTTAAGAGAAAGCCAGCTTCGGTATGCAGCTCAAGACGCAGCTCTTCTGCTTCCGTTACTCCGACGATTAGCCGATGAGGTGGAGGACCGAAAAGATGAAAGCGAAATTCAATCTCGAGTAGCCCAGCTTCCTCGGGAAATGGAGGCTTTATTTAAAAGAATTCAAGCCTATCAACCACCGGTTGTTGAACCTGTAGTTGAGAAGGCAGCCTATTTAGGAGAAGATGCTGGGGATATCGCCAGAAAATTTTGTGAACTCAGGGTTGAGTGGGGGAACCGAGGAGACATTGGAGCCATCATGGAAATGGGTAATCGATGGATTCTCCGCTGCGCAGAACAAATCCCGCAACGTCGTGAACTTTTTAATAAAACTATCCGTAATCCAAGGTTTCTCAAGGCACACGGAGATGAATTATGGGCCATTATTGAGCCTTACGCACAGAAAAAGAGATCAGTGAACGATGATGATCTGTTGTGGACTAATTCTTAAGTGACTAATCTCTACGAATCTATTGTTTCAAATAGGGAGCAAGAAATTGTCCAGTAATAGATTTTTTATTCTTGGCGACTTCATTGGGAGCCCCTTCTGCAACAACCCTACCTCCTCCTTCACCACCTTCTGGCCCCATATCAACAATCCAATCAGCAGTCTTAATCACGTCTAGGTTATGCTCAATAACAACCACAGTGTTGCCATTTCCAACAAGTCGATTCATAACCTCTAAAAGTTTCTGAATATCCTTCAGATGAAGCCCAGTAGTTGGTTCATCGAGAACGTATAGGGTTCGACCTGTGGATCTCTTAGAGAGTTCCTTGGCAAGCTTAATTCGCTGGGCTTCACCACCACTAAGTGTTGTAGCCGACTGCCCTAAGCGTATATAACCCAAGCCTACTTCCATCAATGTATTGAGTTTGTTTTGTAAAACAGGGATGTGTTGCAAATGGGCTAGAGCTTCTTCAACTGTCATATCTAATATGTCTGATATATTTTTTCCTTTGAAGTAAATTTCGAGTGTTTCCCGATTATATCGTTTCCCTTTACACTGCTCACATGTAACATATACATCTGGTAAAAAATGCATTTCGATTCTTAATACCCCGTCACCTTCACATTTCTCGCATCGTCCTCCTTTGACATTAAAGCTGAATCTCCCAGGAGTATAACCTCTAGATTTGCTCTCGGGGATCTGAGCAAACAGATCTCGCAGGGGAGTAAAGAGGCCCGTATAAGTCGCTGGATTAGAGCGTGGAGTTCGACCAATGGGTGCTTGATTGATGTTAATAATCTTATCGATCGCATCCAAGCCTTGAATTTTTTTATGCTGGCCTACTACATAAGCGCTTTGGTGAAGTCGATTTGCAATAGCTTTATGGAGAATCTCATTGACTAGGGTTGATTTCCCAGATCCGCTTACGCCCGTGACACAAGTTAAGACGCCCAAGGGGAAGGTCACATCAATATTTTGTAAATTATTTTCTGCCGCGCCAACAATAGTTATTTGGCCACGATTTCTAGGCCGCAATTTTTTTGGTACTTCGATACGTTCACGCCCTGATAGGAAATGACCTGTAATAGATCGTGATGATCGTGCCACTTGATTGGGTGTTCCTTGCGCCACAATGGTCCCACCATGTTCTCCAGCTCCTAGGCCCATGTCGATGACATGATCGGCTGCCAGAATAGTTTCTAAGTCATGTTCAACGACTAAGACAGAATTACCTAAATCGCGAATATCTTTGAGTGTATTCAGTAATTTATGATTATCACGTTGGTGTAGACCGATGGATGGCTCATCTAGGACATACAATACACCCATGAGTTTAGAACCTATCTGCGAAGCAAGACGAATGCGTTGGCCCTCGCCTCCAGATAGGGTTGCAGCACTACGATTAAGCGTTAAATAGTTGAGACCTACATCATCCAGAAATCCAAGTCGTTCACGAATTTCTTTCAAGAGTTTTTCAGCAATGATCTTATCTTTACCCGCTAAGCTTAGCTTCTCAAACCACATTCGAGCCTCTCGCACACTCAGAGCAGTAATGTCTGAGATATGTTTCCCACCAACATAAACAGAAAGACTCTCGGGCTTCAATCGCTGACCGTGGCATACCTCACAGGTAATTGTTCGCATGAAGCTCTCGAGTTCTTCTTTGAAGTCTTCATTTTGTGTCTCGGCATATTTATGATCAAGTCGATCAATAATGCCGTCAAAGTTATATCGAATCGTTGCGCTTCCTCCATGCAAAAGCATGGACTTGACCTCTTTAGAAAGGGATTTCCATGGAGTATCTAAAGAAAAGGATAGTTTTTTACTTAATTGCTTCAGAAAGCTATACCGCCAGCTATCGTTGCCGAGGGTCTTCCATCCCGGTGCTTGAATAGCTCCTTGATTAATACTGAGTTCAGGATTAGGAACAATAAGTTCTTCGGCAAACTGCTGTTTGAATCCAAGTCCATCGCATTCGGGACATGCGCCGAAAGGGGAATTAAACGAGAATGATCTGGGTTCTAAATCCGGAAGCCCTAATCCGAACCGATTACAGCGTTCGTTATTGCAGACTAGTTTGCGTGATAAGAGTTGCTCTTCTCCTTCAATATCTAAGAGGGCGTTACCATCGGCTAGGTTACAAGCGATCTCAAGACTATCGGCAAGTCGCGTACTCAAATCGTCAGAGATTTTTAGTCGATCAATAACCACTTCAATCGTATGCTTTTTTTGTTTATTGAGTTCGGGTATTTCTTCTGACAAATCGATCATTTCTCCATTAACTCGAGCACGAATAAACCCTCTTACAACAAAATCCTGAAGCATTTTTTTGTATTCACCTTTGCGGCCCCGAATGACTGGAGCTAAAATTTGTAGTTTGGTACCCTTGGGTCTTTTGAGTATCTGATCTGCCATTTCCTGAATGGTTTGGTGTGTAATGGGCTTCTGACATTCAACACAAATCGGCTTACCTGTTCGTGCAAAGAGCAAGCGAAGATAATCATAAATTTCTGTGACTGTTGCTACTGTAGATCGAGGATTTCGTCCTGTAGTTTTTTGTTCAATTGAAATAGCTGGAGAAAGCCCCTCGATGGAATCTACATCAGGTTTCTCCATTTGATCTAGAAATTGTCGAGCATATGCTGAAAGACTTTCAACATAACGTCGCTGGCCCTCTGCATAAAGCGTGTCGAATGCAAGGCTACTTTTACCTGACCCTGATAGCCCGGTGATTACAACCAATTGATTGCGTGGAATATCTACGTCGATATTTTTGAGATTATGCTCACGTGCGCCCTTAATGTGTATGGCATCCATAGATCAACCCCGAACCCAAATTGTCCCACGCGTATTTAGATTGTATATTTCCTAAAGTTTCTTGAGTCTTTAAAATACCTTTTCGAGATTAATCAACTCTACGGAGGGTGCGGGCTCGCCTAAAAACTTAGACGCGAGTTCCTGAAGTCTGGAATTCTGGTCGGTGACCAAAAGGCGGAGCGCTCCTGTCTCCCTTGAGTTATTAAGAGCAGCTTGTTGGCTGAGGATATTTTTTACCTCGCGAGATAAGGGTGCACCACTATCGACCCAAACAAGATCGGGGCGTATGCGCTTAAAAATAGGAAGCAAGACGGGATAATGGGTGCAGCCTAGAATGACAGTCTTAATAGATGAGGGAATCTCGGAAATATAACGACGACAAATCTCCTCAGTGATGGGGTCCTCCCACCATCCTTCTTCTGCCAAAGAAACCAAGAGGGGGCAAGCGAGGGCGAAGGTCTCAATAGAAGGATTCAGTTGGCTTAAAACTGTTGGATATACCTGACTTGCAACGGTGGCTCGTGTGCCCAAAATCGCAATAGGACCTCCGTAAATTTGGGCAGCCTTAGCTCCGGATTCTATAACACCGAGCACTGGGAAACTGCACTGCAATCTAAGGGGATCTAAACCATAGGCAGAAGCTGTGTTGCAAGCAACGATCATTAATTTAGGATGAAATTTTTTTAACAACTCTCCCGCCTGAAGAGCATAGCGCTCGATAGTGGCAGCACTTTTTGTGCCATACGGAACTCGGGCAGTATCCCCTAAGTAAATGATGTTTTCGAACGGAAGTGCTTCTCTCACAGCCTGAACAACCGTAAGCCCGCCGATACCGCTATCGAAAATAACAATGGGCGCTGTAGACATCTTCCTAGTTTATTGTGGATTCTTAAGATATAAACCAAGAATAGGAGATAGTTTCAATGGGACTCACCGAATCGGCTAAAGGATCTCTGGGATCATCTATACCTTACTTCTCTCTCCCGTCTACAGAGGGGCGGATATGGACGAGCCAAGATCTACAATCATTACCTGCTCTTCTAGTGGTGATGTGTAATCACTGTCCATATGTACAAGCGGTGGATGATCGCATTAATGATCTAGCTCATCATTATAAAGATCGCCTACAGATTTTAGGAATTAACGCCAACGATTCGGTGACCTACCCTGAAGATAACTTCGAGGCTATGGTCGAAAGATCTAAAACAAAGAATTATATCTTCCCTTATCTTTGGGATGAATCTCAAGACTTTGTCAAAGCCCTAGGTGGTGTTTGTACTCCTGATTTTTTTCTTTACGATCAGATGCATCGTTTGGCCTACCGGGGTCGTCTAGATGATTCTTGGAAGAATCCTCAACAGGTCAAGAAACGGGATTTAGTTGATGCAATTGAGTCTATCCTAAATTGTCAGCCTGTCTCAACAGATCAAAAATCATCCCTTGGTTGTTCGGTCAAATGGAGGCCTCTATGAAGTTCACCGTTTTGCGATGGTTTATTGCGTATATAAGTTTTATGGTCTCTCTTTCTGCGCAGTGGGATATTCGTGTCGAGATTCCATCTGCTAAGAGCAGTAATTTGCCAAATGTATTATTAGCAGGCTCTACGGCTCTCCAAAAAGGAGAGTTTGATATGGGCAAGGGGTATATCATTACCGGAAGTAAAGCTATCTTCGATGTAGGCCTCCTAAGTTTTGATGGTAGTTTGGAATACAGTGAATTCAAGGCGTCAGGAACAATGACGCAAGCCCAAAGATTATTAGCCAGCCAAGTAAAACAACAGGGAGTAGGCTTAGGGCTCAACGCGATGGTTTGGGCTCCCTTCGTAGGTGTTGCTGGTGAATTTGGTCTCATTCACCGATTCCAATCCTACGATATCGTACTCGATACCGCGTCAAAATCTAAAACGTTCGGACGCACTTGGATGCGTATCGGAGCACGCTACAGAATACCTTTTGTTCCCTTCGATGCATACGTAACGGCGAGTTGGCAGCAGCCCCTTAGTCCTGATAAACCTGTTGTGATCAATTCTGCACAATCTCTAGTGGATCTTTTGAATACACAAGGAACAGGTCAAGAATTTAATCGACTTTGGACTTTTGGAGTAGGAGTCCGCTACTAGCCCCTATCTACTTTGTATAGATCGTAAGATTGATAGTTTCTTCCCCGCGTTTAACGATCAGACGATAACTTTTACGGGTTCTATTTTGTTCAAGATAGCCGAGCAATTGGCCTGCACTTAGTACTGAGCGTCCTTCAAAATTAATGATTAAATCTCCAATCTTATTTGGATTACCAGCCAGATCTCTTTGGGTTCCCAAAAGACCTGCCTCACTAGAAGGACTTCTGTCTATAACGCTTTCAACCAAGGCTCCTTTACCCTGAAGGCCAAGAGATTTCTGAAAAATGTCTGTAGCTGATGTAAATCCTAGCTCAGGCAGTAGTAGTCTGCCCCGAGTAATTAATTCCTGTATGACGCGGATGAGTGTATCGGACGAAATAGCAAAGGCAATTCTAGAATTATTTAGTGTATTAGCTTTTGTAACGACTTCGGTCGTCATACCAATAACGCGTCCTTGACTATCAAGAAGTGGGCCTCCGCTATTCCCAGGATTAATGGCTGCATCAACCTGAATCACATCGGGTATAGGGACACCACCGATTTGGGGAGAAATAAGATTCACGGCATCACGCTTAAGCGCGGAAATGACGCCCACGGACAATGTATGATCTAAGCCATAAGGGTTACCAACAACCATGGCTTTTTGACCAATATTCAAATTATTACTAGTAGTAAGTCGAATCGGCTTCAGTTCCTCTAGAGGAGCAAAAACCTGAAGAACGGCTAAATCATAGGCAAACGAATAACCTATCACACGCGCTTTATATTTCTTCTGATTTGCCAAAGTTACTTCGACTTCCTGAGCAAGTCCTTGAGTTTCGATAAATCCCTCAGGAGATCTAACGCTTTGATTAACAAGAACTGCATGTGCATTGGTTACGATATGTCCAAAACGATCCCAAACCATCCCTGTTGCTGAACTTGTACCAAGCGAATCGTAGGAATCTGATGCACTGCCCGCTGGTTTCTCCAAGGGTGTTATGTAAACAACTGATGATTTTATATCTTTAAATATTTTGATCTGTTGTAATTCATCAGTTGTCAAACTTTGAGTAGTTTCCACAGATGGTGGCCTGGCCTCTCGGCGAAAACGTTGGATCCACTTTTCTTCTAGAGCTTTGGTGTCCTGGCCCCAGACAATGAAGCCTGTGCAAAGTATCCAGCCAATCTTAATCCATAAGCGAGGCATCGAAGTCCTATCTGTGTTTTGACTGAAGAGGGCTAATTTCCATCAGACCCTACTCTATAAGATTAGAGGCGCGGGCCGTTTATGGAAAGAAAGGGGAACTTTAAAGGGTAAAATAAATAAAACCATATAGAATTCAAGGTTTTACATGAACCCAAGCCCTTCTAGAAAACGGACAGTGAACCCACCCTCGGGTGAAGAACCTATCTATAGTCCCCAACATAAAATACGATTGGTAACCTCAGCAAGTCTCTTCGACGGCCATGATGCAAGTATCAATATTATGCGTCGGATGCTTCAAGCAACGGGATGTGAAGTAATTCACCTTGGCCATAACAGATCAGTTCATGATGTAGTCCTGACCGCTATACAAGAAGACGTGCAGGGAATTGCTATTTCAAGTTACCAAGGTGGCCACTTAGAATATTTTAAGTACATGATAGATCTTCTGAAAGAAAAGTCTGCTACCCATATCAAAATTTTTGGTGGTGGTGGTGGAGTTATTATTCCAGAAGAAATTGAAGCTCTTCATCGTTACGGTATTTCACGCATTTTTACTCCTGATGATGGCCGTAACATGGGTCTTCAAGGGATGATTAACGAAATTGTTCGCCAATGTGATTTTGACGTGTGTTCATACTCTTCTCCCGATACATTGGCAAGAACGATTACCCAGATAGAGGCAGGAATTGTAAAAAGTCTAAAAACCGAAAAAACCACACCAATCATGGGTATTACGGGAACCGGTGGTGCAGGGAAAAGCTCTCTTACCGATGAAATTCTGAGACGATTTTTGTTTGATTTTCCCACGAAACGAGTCGCTGTTCTTAGCATAGATCCTACCAAAAGGAAGACAGGTGGTGCGCTCTTGGGAGATCGCATTCGCATGAATTCTCTATATCATCCTGAATTACGAGACCGGGTATATATGAGAAGTTTAGCTACTCGTGATGCTGCACATCGTGCCACAAGCCAAGCGCTTCAGACTGCCTTGACACATCTCCAAGATAAGTTATTTGATCTCATTATTGTTGAAACGGCAGGTATTGGTCAAAGCGATAGTGAAATTACAGATCTAGTTGATATAAGTCTGTATGTCATGACGCCTGAATTTGGAGCTGCTACTCAGCTTGAAAAAATTGATATGCTTGATTTTGCTGATGTTGTTGTCATCAATAAATCAGATAAGCGAGGATCCCTAGATGCGCTTCGAGATGTGAAAAAACAGGTACAAAGGGGTCGCAAAGCCTTCGCAGATTCAGTTGAATCGATGCCCGTTTTTGCAACTACGGCTTCTCTCTTCAATGATCCTGGAACCGACCATCTTTATGCATACCTCATTCAGATCTTCAGGAAAAAAACCAAACAGGCATGGACCTCTCATTTCAAACCAAGCGTTTCAGAAGGTACACAATTTCAAATGATCCCTTCTGATCGTTCGAGGTACCTAGGGGATATCGCTGAGTGTGTAAGGAGTTACAAAAAATGGGCGCACCAGCAAGCAGATGAAGCGGAAGCTGCATACGGTCTTTGGATTAGTCTGCGGGAATGGGGAGACTCCCTTTTGCCCCCTGGCCAACCATATCTCCAGGACGATTTGTCGGGCGGGGGCGATCCCACTATTACTTTATTGCGTCAACGATACCAAGTACGTCTTAACTCTATGGACCCCGAGTGCCTCGGTCTAATACAATCCTGGCCACAAACTAAAGAACGTTATCAAACAACAGAAAATATCTATCTCGTACGAGAACAGGAAATACGTCGGCCAAACTTTATAACTTCTCTAAGCGGTACCTCTATCCCTAAGGTGAGCTTGCCACAATATAAAAGTTGGGGGGATCAACTACGGTGGCAATTATTAGAAAATGTTCCCGGCATTTTCCCCTATACCGCTGGGGTTTTTGAATTCAAGCGTGAGGGGGAAGACCCTACCCGAATGTTTGCAGGAGAGGGTGGTCCTGAGCGCACTAATCGACGCTTTCATTATGTCAGCCAAGGTCAACCCGCTATTCGTCTTTCCACCGCTTTTGACAGCGTCACACTTTACGGAGAAGATCCAGGACGTCGACCTGATGTTTATGGAAAAGTTGGCAACTCTGGAGTAAGTATTGCCACGATCGACGATGCAAAAAAACTATATTCGGGCTTCGACCTTATTTCAGCACGAACCTCGGTTTCAATGACCATTAATGGTCCCGCTCCAACAGTTTTAGCCTTTTTCTTAAATGCCGCCATTGATCAACGAGCGGAACAATGGCTCAGGGATCAGGGTCAACTTGACACAGCCAAAAATAAAATTAAAACCATGTACGATAACAAAGGTCTACAGCCTCCGACATATCTTGGCGAGTTGCCCGAGGGTAATAACGGATTAGGTTTAGCTCTTCTCGGAGTCAGTGCAGATGAATTGTTGCCAAAAGAAGTTTATAAAAAACTTAAAGCCGAAGCACTAGCAACAGTTCGCGGGACTGTTCAAGCAGATATATTGAAAGAAGATCAGGCACAAAATACTTGTATTTTCTCAACGGAATTCAGTCTCAAAGTCATGGGGGATGTACAAAGTAGTTTTGTCAATCACCATATTGATAATTTCTATAGTGTCTCTATTTCGGGATATCACATTGCGGAGGCCGGTGCGAATCCTATCACCCAAGTCGCTTTCACTCTAGCTAACGGATTTACCTACGTTGAGTATTACTTGAGCCGAGGTATGTCCATCAATGATTTTGCTCATAATCTTAGCTTCTTTTTTAGTAACGGCATGGATCCTGAATATTCGGTCATTGGCCGTGTGGCTAGGCGTATTTGGGCCATCGCAATGAAGCAGCGTTATGGTGCGAATGATCGAAGTCAAAAATTAAAATATCATATTCAAACTTCTGGGCGATCTTTGCATGCTCAAGAGATAGACTTCAACGATATTCGAACAACATTGCAGGCACTTTATGCTATTTACGATAATTGTAATAGTCTTCACACTAATGCTTATGATGAAGCGATTACAACACCCACGGAAGAGAGTGTCCGGCGAGCTTTAGCTATTCAGCATATTATTAATCGCGAGTTAGGATTAGCTAAGAATGAGAATTCACTTCAAGGATCTTTTGTAATTGAAACACTCACGGAATTGGTTGAAGAAGCCATTCTTGCTGAGTTCCAAAGGTTAAACGATCGAGGAGGTGTACTTGGGTCAATGGAAACAATGTACCAGAGGGGCAAAATTCAGGAAGAATCTATGCTGTACGAGCATCTTAAACATAGTGGCGAACTACCTATCATTGGAGTAAATACTTTTCTCAACCCATATATATCCGAAATAAGCCCTATCGAGCTCATTCGAAGTACAGAAGATGAAAAAGAAGAACAAATTAAAAATTTAGAGGCATTCCATTTTCGCAATCGCGATCGTGCTCCCCAGGCTCTCGCTCAACTAAAAGAGACAGCCTTGCGCCAAGAAAATATATTTGAAGAAATTATGGAGGCTGTTAAGGTTTGTAGTTTGGGTCAGATTAGCCAGGCTCTCTATGAAGTCGGAGGTCAGTACAGGCGAAGTATGTAAGCTCATTTTTTCTTTTTTTTGGATACTTTAGTTTTTTTCTTTATCAGTAGTCGTCGTAAATCTTTCGATTTAATTAATTTCCATTTAAGAGCTGATCGAACCCAGTGTAATGGTGAACCTTCGTGGATTAAGCGTAGATATTTAATGAAAAGTGCTCGGTTAACTTCATCGATACCAATGATGGCCTCGTAAACATCTCTTCGTCCATCCCTCAGGCGTGTAACAGCTTTCTTGGCTAATAAGATTTGCAAGAACTTTAGTGCGGTTGTATAGCCCATAGGGCGTTCCTCAGAACACAGTGTTTGTATTTCACCTACAGTACTGGGGCCAAGTTTCCACAAGGCACTAAGGATTTTATACTCCCTCTCGGTTGGGAGAAATACAACAGTATTTTGGGCGTTCCACATTAGGCTATTCTCTAATACCTTGCCTCATCTGAGGCTTATTATAATTTTTTAGTTGAGATACCCATGCCTCATCCGATGGATTTCTATTTTGACGAACAAAACGGGGCGCTCTTTCGGTTTTTCCCGGGAGCCGAAGTACGGCCTGGTCAAAGACGAATGGCTGAAATTCTCTATGACGCTGTTGAAGATGGGTCACAAAAAAGAACCCAGTGGCTTGAAAATGGAGACGGTATTGTGCCTCAAGCAGTGGTTCAGACCCTCGAAGCCGGAACAGGCATAGGCAAAAGCCTTGCCTATTTATTGAGCACCTTAGCGGGTAAAAAAAGGCCTATTGTTGTTTCCACGCGGACTAAAAATCTTCAGCAGCAATTGATGGATGAAGACTTACCTCGCGCAGCAAATATTCTAGAGAAGCCTATCAAGGGCGTTGTTGTTAAAGGAAGAGGAAACTATGCGTGTAAGAAAGCATGGGGTGAACTTCAGCAGAGCCCACCCGATAGTTTTACGGTTCCTGATCAAAAGTTATGGCTCAAGATGGACCGCTGGATGACGCAAACTAGTCAGGGCGACGGCGACGAACTGGGTAAAAGCGATGAATCCCCCCTTTGGGAACTCGTGAATGCTCGTTCCGAGCGCTGTACGGGTCGCAAATGCGCGCAGTATGAAACCTGTTTTCTTACCCAACTCAAGAATGAGGCGAGCCAGGCAGACGTGATAATCGTAAATCATGCACTGCTCTTAGCCGATCGTCAATTGCGTGAATCAGATTTTGGCCAAGTCATTCCTGATGCTCCTATTCTTGTTCTCGACGAAGCTCACGAACTTACAGATCAGATTACAGATTCTTGTGCATTATCTTGGAGTACCCGCAGCATGAATATGCTAATTAATGATCTAGAGGAGTCTACAAGAAGCCTCAAAGAACTGACTCAAATACCTTTGTATCTTCCAACGCTGAGAAAAACGTGGAGCGATCTTCAGGAATCAATACCAACAATAAATAAGGTATACGCCCTAGGGGATGATTCCATAGATTTATCTTCTATCACTTTATATCTTCAGTCGTGGCAAGCTTGCATGGAGGCGATCGGACGAGAATGTCAGCGACTTTCTATGCAAAAAGAAAAAGAACTTGGGTGGGAAAAGTTGATGGATCGTATTTCATATGCTTTACAAAGTCTTGAACAGTTTCTGCTGAGCCCAGAAGGATGGGTATCGACATTGCACCGGGAATCGAAGTCCTTTGTTCGGTTTCAATCAAATCCTGTCGATGTTGGAAATCTTTTTGATCGCTTACTTCGTCAAGGTTTTGAAACAGTTATTTTGACTTCGGCGACGTTAAGAGGTGATTCAAGTTTTGATCATCTTCGGATTACTCTGGGACTAACAAGACGCGAGTGCGAGGCATCTGAAAGCGTCGAAAGTCCTTTTGATTTCCAAACCCAAGGTCTTATTTTTGTACCGCCGGAAATACCCGAAAGACGGGCAAGTGCAAACCAGGTAGGTGAGGAAATATGGCTAACCCACTGCCAGGATTCTATTGAACGACTCTGCCGAGCAAGCCGCGGAAGAGCCATGATACTTTTTACAAGTAAAAAAATGCTTGAGTACTTTGCGCCGCGTTTGCAGGTAGGCCTTCCTGCCCTCACTTTTTTTATTCAGGGTCAACAAATGAACCGACAAATACTTTTAGAAGAGTTCCGAAGGACGCCACAAGGGGTGCTCTTGGGACTAGCTTCTTTTTGGCAAGGCGTTGATCTACCAGGGAATGCCTTGATTCTAGTTGTAGTGATGGCTCTCCCGTTTGCTCCCCCCGATGATCCTATTTTACAGGCTCGTATGGCGCGATTGACCGAGGAAGATGCCCTGGCGGGATTTATGCAACTTCAGGTTCCCCTAATGGCCCTGAAGTTAAAACAAGGTATTGGCAGATTAATTCGATCAAAAAAAGACCGCGGAGTAGTTGCTATTATGGACCCGCGCATTCTCATGCCACACGAGGATACCAAGGGTAAATCGTATGCAAGAATAGTTCGAGCCTCTCTCCCGCCGTTTCCATTGATTCGGGATTGGGATGAGGTGGAAAAATTTTTATCGGCTATTTAAAAGAAACGCATACTTAAACTAAACTGATAGATATGATTCGTATTTCAATCTATTTTGCCTTGTAACCATCTCAACAAAGTATGGTGAATGATGTCTTTGAAGTACAGTATTTATGACCATATGCCGCCCGCCGAACAAACGCTTTCTATCTTGTTTAAAAAACTTCACCCGCTCCTTGAAGACACAGCGGAAGCCTTACGTCATAAACCCTCTGTTAAAACACTTACGAACCTACATGTGAAATTAATGAAGGCCAGGATTAAGGCCTCGGAAGCCATACAACATGCAGCTAGTCAAACGGATGATGAAGAATTAAATACGATCTTAGATACTCTTTCAGTAAACCTTATGCCTGTTGGTGAGAATTTCAGACAGTCACTGACGCTTACCCAACTTTGCTTGGAAGAAGTACCTAAAGAACTAGTCCCATTTATCCCTGCGGGAGTATCATCGCAATCTCCTTGGGGAAAGCGGATGATCCATTTCCTTGAACAACTAAAAGAAGACCGCTTTCACGCAGAACCTAGATGGAACAAGGTTGATGACGATATTGGAGATACCGAAGAAGGCTGAGAACTTGAATTAAAAGAATTAATAGGCCTCAGCAATAAGATCTATTTCAACCCGGGCACCTTTTGGAAGTGCTGCGACGGCACAAGTAAGGCGAGCCGGTCGCGCCCCTTTAAGATGTTGCTCATAGATTTGATTGAAAGTTGCGTATTCATTCATATCAATAAGATAAACATTCGTTTTAACAACTCGTTCCCATGAGGTTCCTGCCTCTACAAGAATGGCATCTAAATTCTTGAGTACTTGTTTAGTTTGTTCTGTGATGTCGCCATTGAGAAAATCTCCTGTTGCAGGTAGCAGAGCAATTTGCCCTGAAGTAAACAGATATCTCGTAAACAGAAAGGCCTCACTAACGATCGCTTGGGAATAAGGACCAATCGCTGGCGGAGCATGGGGGGTATTTATTTTTTTCATAGTGGGTTCCTTTTAGGTTTTTCGCCAACGTCGGCGTTTTCCACGCCAAGGTCTTTGGTTTCCAGCTCGAATAATCGAAGTAGGACTATCGAAGGGAGAAGCTTCCTTGACAATTTTCTCACTTTCTATGTTTCCATTACCATTCAAATTCTCATCTGTGCGGTCCGAAACGATTCCCTGCTGAATCCATTCAGCGGTTCGATGCATAAGGGCAGCCAACGACAAAGAGGCTTCTATGCGTGCGTGGGGTAAGGGACCAAGTTGAGAAAAAACGCTGGGATCAGCAGGTATGACCCGAGGAATGCTTACGGTTGGAAGCGGGGCTGCAAGATCGGTAAATCGATCTGAGGTCATAGCCTGCCAAACCATGGAAGTAGATTCTTGGATGGCTAATTTATCTTCAAGTGGTAAATCATTTTTCTTAGGTCTGCCTCTACGCCTTGAGGGTTCAATTGCCGCGGAGTCAACAGCGGCTTGAAGAGCTAAACGAACTTCATGATTGGTTTTCCCTCGGAGATCAAAGAGCAGCCAAGGATCTCGATCCAACGCCTCGGCCATGACGTAACAAACAGCAGCAACATGCTTACAGGGATTCGCTAGATCCGGACAATCACAGTGTGTCTGAAGTTCTTTGGGGACTCGAGGATAGAGACTAGCGCCTGCTTCTCGAAAAGTTTCGTCCAAACCTTGTGGCATTTCGCCCGCCAAGAGCGAGGCGACGAAACGACTTTCTTTGGCAAGCAGGTCGAGAGCCCTTTGCCATTGCTGCTCACTCAATGCAGGAAGCGCTAGGGTGACGGTATAGGTTTTTCGTCCATGGACTCTTGCTTCAATTTGTCCAGGTCGAACTTGGAAATGTGAGACGGCTCCTTCTTCGGCGTATTTTTTCCCCCGGGGTAGACGATTTTCGAAATCATCGCTTAGCTCTTCTAAAGCTTTAGTCCATAAGCGACCCCACCATGTAGAACCGAAACGTTCCATAGAAATCATAGGAGCTCCTCAGGGTTTTCATCTGCGATCACCAAAGCGGAGGCGGCAAGGCGCTTAGCTTCAGCCATAGAAAATGCTGGACCTTCTGTACCCAACATACTCGAGTCCGAATCTAGAGCAACAAGACGGCGCAATGCATCATCATCTAACTCTGTGAGCCAACCCTCTCCGGTTCCTACGACACGATCGGCAAGATCTCTCTTAGACTCCAACATGGCATCTACTTTCTCTTCAAGAGTTCCAATAGTAATTAACTTATGAACCTGAACATTTTTAGTCTGACCGATGCGGTAAGCCCGATCTGTAGCCTGATCTTCAACGGCGGGGTTCCACCAACGATCAAAATGAAATACGTGGGTTGCTGCTGTGAGATTAAGTCCTACGCCACCGGCTTTCAAGGAAAGCAACAGCACCTTGGATCCAAAGGGGTCTTCTTGAAATGAGCGAACCATTTCGTCTCGTTGATCACGAGAAGTTCCTCCGTGTAAAAATGGTGGCTCAAAGCCCAAGACAGAGGCAAGGTGCTCTTTAAGTCGATCTCCCATTTCTCTGAATTGAGTAAAAATGATAGCTTTTTCCCCTCCCTCAATTACTTCTTCGAGCATCTCAGTAAGTCGATCGAGTTTGCCGCTGCGACCCAGATAGGGTCCTCTCGAGCGTAAAAAATGCGTTGGATGATTACAAATTTGTTTTAGATGAGTTAGAAGAGCGAGAATTTTACCGCGTCGCTCAATACCTGTGGCCTTTTCGAAATCTTTTTCCATCTGCTCAACACGTGCTTGATACAAAAGGGCTTGTTCTTTGCTTAAGCTTATGTAGACCTTCATCTCGTTTTTTTCTGGCAGATCTTGAATAATATTTCGATCCGTCTTTAGACGACGAAGAATAAAAGGGCCAATGCGCTTGCGAAGCTCTTCAGCAGCCTCAGGATCTCGGTATTTTTCGATTGGGGTTGAAAAACGGTCTTTAAAATTACTCTCACTGCTGAGATAGCCTGGCAATGCCGATGTCATGATGGACCATAATTCGGTGAGGCGATTTTCAATTGGCGTACCGGTGAGTGCTAATTTGAACCCACCTCGAAGATTGCGCACTGCTTTAGCTTGTGCACTAGTTGAATTCTTAATTGCTTGAGCTTCGTCAATGACAATAATCGACCAATATCGATTATTAAACGTGTCTTCTTCACGGCGAATCACTCCATAAGTCGTGATAACTAGAGTGTGGGGCCTAAATTTAATAGGAAGCTCTTCTCGATTGTTGCCATGATGAATGAATACGGGTATAGATGGAGAGAATTTTTTTACTTCCCGTTCCCAATTTCCCAATAAAGAAGTCGGACAAATTAAAAGCGTTGGAGGTCCTTCTGTAGAAGATCTTAATTGTCTATGGAGTAAAAGTGCCAGGACCTGAATGGTCTTACCCAGACCCATATCATCGGCAAGTATGCCGCCAAGCTGCAGGCGATCAAGGCCGTCAAGCCAGGCTAGCCCTCGGAGTTGATAGGGGCGCAGAGCACCCTTGAAATTTTCAGGTTGCATGATGGGGCGATCGGGGAGTTGGTGCAGTTGTTGAAGCGCTTCCCCGAAATTACCGGCTACCTCAACTTCAATGATTTCACTTACTCCAGGAATTCGAGCAGTACCCGTGAGTGCAGCTGCAATAGCTTCGCCCTTGGTCATCGACTCGAAGCCATTTCCTCGACTTGCGCTAATAATGGCCATAATCTGTTTCATGGTTTCTGGATCAATAGCAACCCACTTACCTTTCCACGCCACAAGTGGATGCTTCAAGCTGGCCATTAGTGAAAAATCTTCTATGCTCAGGGCATCATCACCTAACATCAAACTCCAATCGGCTGACACGCTTCCCTCTATACCTGCCTGAATCGCAGGAATTGAAGATTCTAAGTCCCGAGCGCCCAGCCTGACCTTCGCTCTTAGCCGACGAGCACCGCCAAACTCGGCCATCGCCTCGGGAATGTGAATCATGAACCCTGCTTCTTTAAGAGAAGAAGCTCCTTGTGTTATAAATTCCCACGCTTCGGCTGGGAGAAGGATCAAGTTTTCCGGTTTTTGCCCAGCTAAAATTTTATAGAGAGGTTTAAAAAATGGGGTCGCACGCGCGATGCCGCGAAGCAACAATTGGCGAGCTTGGATGACGCGCGGGTCATTTGAAATTTGCCATAATTCTTCAACGGAAATACGCGTGCCATGTTCTGTTTCTAAACCCGCGCGTAAAATCCAGCCATCCTCACTAAGACGATCGGCTTCCTGAACAGTTTGTTGACCCTTTGGAACCGGTGGAGACTCTAAATAAAAACTTGGTCGAATCCACTGAGGTCGGGCCCCCTCGCTCCATTGGTCTAATTGATCACCAAGTGTTCGTTCTGTAATACCAATATTGGGGAATTCGTTCATAGGATGAGATAAGGCCACCATCAAGCGTTCATCCCAGGGGAGCCTATCCCGCTTGTGTCCCCTTAATCGATGAAGCATGGCTAGCCGGGGGTCTTCCCCCGGCCGAATGCCACCTGCGACATAACGAATGAGAAAATCAATCCCGTCTTCTAAAAAAGCATGGAGTACCTGGTGAGAATTACACGGTAAAGGATCTTCTCCTTCAAGAACATAGGTATCAAAGTTTCCCAAAAGAACGCCTTTGGTAAATTCATATTGATCTGAAGTAGGAAAAGCTGAACACGCCGGAGGCATGGCTGCTTCGAGGGCTTGAATGACATTACGATCTTGAGGACCCGTCAAAGATGCACCCCACTGAGCACGCCAAGGATTCCCAGTGGTATTAAGTTTGGGTAGTACCGCCCCACGAATGACCAGTGATTGTAGTTGGCGAACCGCTGCAGACCAATAGCGAAGAGAGGGGCTCATCTCCCCGTTGTACTTAGAGAGCGAACTTAACCAAACATAAGCGCGCTGCCAGCGAAGGGGAAGTCCGTGAACCTCTAAGAGTGTTCCATCGGCTATATACATTTGTGCTTTAGCCGGGGTCAAACGATCTCGACCAATGATATCTCCAGGCAGAGCTCGCAATTGCCTTTGCCATTCCTCAGCGTCCGCAGGTTCTGAAAGCCCAATAAAGAAGCCTCGATCAAGTGGACGGTATTGCAAAATAGGCTGAATCACATTCGGCCTCGAACAAAGAACGTTAATCTGTTCATACGTAATCTAAATCCATTGAGAGTGAGTGTTTCATGCTGAAAATTGGTTTTGCTTGTGATCATGCAGGGCTTGAGTTAAAGACAAGATTGAAAGAATGGGCGAAGGGTTGTGGATATGAGATTGTTGATTTTGGAACGCATTCAAAAGATTCAGTAGATTATGTTGATTATGTTTATCAGGCGATTCGTCGACGCTCCGAGTGGGATCGATTAGTACTGATTTGTGGATCCGGTATTGGTATGAGCATCTCCGCTAATCGCCTTCCGGATATTCGGTGTGCTTTAGTAACCTCCCCAGATCATGCTCGTTTGGCCCGTCAGCATAATGATGCAAATGCTATTGCTTTTGGCCAACGACTAATTGATCCGCTTAAAGCAGAGTACTACTTGCAGGTCTTTCTTGAAACGTCTTTCGAAGGGGGCCGTCACTATGGTCGTGTGGAAAAGATGGGGAAAACCCCATAGAAACAGGATTCTTCTGTCATCTTCACATGATAATATATTATTTAAGTTCTTTATTATCAATAATTTAGATATTACTAGTATTGACTTTAGGGAAATGCACATTTTGGTGTGGATTTAGATAGAGGCACGACGGGCATTGTTTTGATAAACAAAATGGCGAGGTTCTACTTTAGGAACCTAAAGGCTGCAATCGTTAAACTATAAATTAATCTTAATAAGGTTTTCGCCTGTGCGTTACTTGCCTTCATCTCCATATGAAGACCAACAGTTGTTGACAGCTATTGGCGTCAAGAAAGCAGAGGATTGTTTATCGGGGGTGCCTTCAAAGTTTTTGTTGAAATCACTTCTCAATCTTCCTAGACAATCTTCCGAACTCGAAGTTCTAAGGGAAATGAAGCAGATGTCCCAAAAGAATACTTCGTTCACTTCTCGTTTTTTAGGAGCTGGTGCGTATGCGCATTTCATCCCAACAGCGGTAGATATGCAGGTTGGTAGACAGGAATGGTTTACATCGTACACTCCCTATCAGCCTGAAATTAGCCAAGGTACGCTTCAGCATATTTTTGAGTATCAAACGATTATGTGCGATCTCACTGGAACAGATGTAAGTAATGCGAGTCTCTACGATGGGGGAACAGCGTGTTTAGAATCTGCATTAATGGCGGTTCGAGTTCAAAAGAAAAGAAATACTGTTCTAGTAAGCGAGGGATTGCATCCTTATTATTATGAGGTTTTGAAAAGTGGTTTTGCTTCCCATGAAGAACTAAAACTTATTTCCATTCCCCTCGATAAAGGGATCACAAATCTTACCGATTTAAAAAACAGATGTGATGATACAGTGGCTGCTGTTCTCATTGGCTACCCAAATTTTCTTGGAAACGTAGAGGACCTAACTGCATGTGGCGAGATAACCCATGCTGCTGGTGCACTTTTAATTTCAGTCACACAGGAAGCAATGAGCCTAGGTTGGTTAGCCGCACCAGGAAGCGTCGGCGCCGATATCGCTTGTGGTGAGGCTATGAGTTTTGGGAACCGCACATCTTTTGGTGGCCCTTTTTTAGGATTCATCGGTGTACGTGATGCATACAAGCGCGAATTGCCGGGTCGAGTCGTGGGCGAGACAAAAGATCTCGAGGGGCGAACGGGTTATGTCCTTACTTTGACCGCAAGAGAACAGCATATTCGTCGGGATAAAGCGACTTCGAATATATGTTCGAATCAAGGCTTGATCGCCTTACGTGCCAACATTTGGCTCCAGCTAGCTGGGCCACATGGCTTGAGAGGTATAGCCGAACAAAATGCAGCTAAGGCTCAATATCTAAGGTCGCGATTACTTGAGCTCCCCTGTTGGGAAGTTGTTGACGAGGCGCCGTTCTTTAATGAGTTTGTATTACGTTATAACGGCGACTGGACAGAGATGAAAAAACAACTTGTTCGCGGGGGCATTCTGCCGGGGTTGGAGCTTGATACATTGGATGCCCCATGGCGAAATCAATATCGAAAGAGTATTCTTTGGTGCGCTACAGAGCTCAATACTCGTCATCAAATTGAACATCTTATTGAAATTATGGCTCGTTTTGCAGTGGTGCACTCATGAAGTTAAGATCGCGAGAGCCCTTAATTTTTCAACGCAGCGTTGAAGGTAAAGCGGGAATGGATCTTCCAAAATTGGATGTTCCCCCTGCCGAGGATACCCGCCCTAGCCATCTAAGGCGCAAGGACTTTGGCGTACTACCCAGTTGTAGCGAGCCTGAAATTATCCGACACTTCACCCGCTTATCTCTATGGAACTATGGAATGGATCAAGGCATGTATCCGTTGGGATCCTGTACGATGAAACATAATCCAAGACTCAATGAAGCAACATCAGCCCTACCAGGCTTTTCAGAGTCACACCCAATGGCTAGCGACGAATATATTCAAGGGGATTTAGAGCTTATTTATACCTTGCAAGAGTGGCTCAAAGAAGTCACCGGGTTGTACGCTGTTACCCTGCAGCCGAGTGCTGGTGCTGCAGGAGAATTAACAGGGGTGTTATTGATCCGCGCCTACCACCTCTCTCGTGGTCATCATAAGAAATATATACTTGTTCCCGATTCGGCTCACGGGACAAACCCAGCCACAGCTACTATGGCGGGTTTTCAGGTTATTGATTTACCCTCGGGACCAGATGGGTGTGTGTCTTTCGAAGACATCACTGATCAAACTTCTGGAAAAGTTAAGCGAGGTTTTAATTCTGTCATCCAGGAGTATGGCCAAGATATTGCAGGCCTCATGATTACCAACCCAAATACATTAGGCATTTTCGAATCTCGCATTGGCGATATTTGTTCTGAGATTCATCGCGTTGGCGGACTGGTTTATATGGATGGCGCTAATATGAACGCCTTGGTCGGTGTTGCTCGCCCTGGTGATTTTGGCATCGATGTCATGCATATGAATCTTCATAAAACTATGTCCACCCCTCACGGCGGAGGAGGTCCTGGCGCCGGTCCTGTTGCCTGCAGTAAAGACCTTGAGCCTTTTCTTCCTCGACCTATAGTGGCCCGTAAAACCAAAAAAGTCGGAGAAGGTGAGGTGCCTGAACATCTTTATTATTGGGATTGGAATCGGCCAGAAAGTATAGGCAAAGTACACACTTTCTTTGGTAATTTTGGTATGTTGGTCCGAGCTCTTACATATTGTATGAGCCACGGTAGTGATGGCCTACGAGAAGCAACCCTGCGAGCTATAGTCAATGCCAATTATATTCGAAGTCAATTAATGGGTTTCTACCACTTATCCATCACTTCTCCGACCATGCACGAGGTTGTTTTCAACGATTCAATTCAGGCTAAGAACGGGGTCCATACTCTAGATATTGCCAAGCGGTTGATTGACTATGGATTTCATCCTCCCACAGTTTATTTTCCAATGGTAGTTAGCGGCGCCCTCATGATTGAACCAACCGAAACAGAATCTAAAGAAGAACTCGATACCTTCATTGATGCCATGAAGTCTATTGCGCGTGAGGCTCTTGAGACGCCCGAACTAATTCATCAAGCACCGACCACGGCGCCTTTGCGTCGTTTAGACGAAACCGCGGCTGCACGAAAACCCATCTTGCGCTGGTTACCTACCCCAGCTCAATCTTGAAATTAGCTCGAGGCAATTCAACGACAGAATTATAGCGCTTGGGGTGATGAACAACCATTAATATGGTCCTTCCCTTTTGCGCTTCTGCTTGAATGACCTTGAGAGCGAGGTCGTGTTTAAGGTCATCGAGACTTGCGAGTGGTTCATCCAAAAGAATATATCGGTTTGGAGTAGCCAAGGTTCTAGCTAGAAGACATAGGGCTCTTTGGCCCCCAGAAAGTTGAGAGGGAAGACGATCCAAATGATCCTCGACGCCTAGCTTCTTAGCAAACTCAATACCCTGGGCGTGGCGCTGCCACCAAGTGATATTTTTCTTCACAGAGGCGAGTGGGAACAGGCTATCTTCTTGGCTTTGCCAGGAAATCCCCCGGTATTCAGGTTTAATATTTATGCATCTAGCGGTATCGAGTAGTAGTTGGGTGCCCACTCGAAGATGTCCATTATTGGGGTGAAGATGGCCAGCAATCAATTTGAGAAGTGTGGATTTTCCACTCCCATTCTCACCAGACAAATAGACTAATTGTGGACGATGGATTTTTAAAATTCCTTCTAAAGAAAAAGAGCCCGCTTGATAGCAAACATTAAAATCTAAGACCTCCATGTTTGCTCCAAGTACCTAAGCCCCGTCAAAGAAATAATCGATAGTGACATTGAAACTACAGCAATACAGATAGCCAAAGGAAGATCGCTTTCCATGGCACTCATAACCGCTACAGGTAAAGTCTGAGAGACACCTGGGACATTCCCCGCAAACATCAAGGTTGCTCCAAATTCAGCCAAGCAAAGCGTAAATGCCAAAGCTATACCTGCCATCCATGCAGGCTTAGCCATAGGAATCATGATTCTTCTGAAGCATTGCCACTCATTCATACCGCCGCTAGATGCAGCTTGTTCATATATCAAAGGTATGGATTCGAATCCTGCTCTACTAGCCCGAATGAGCAGTGGTGTAGACCTAAAAACCAAGGCGATCACGACGGCTGAAGTTGTTAGTGGAATACGAAAACCAAAAATATTAAAAAACTTTCCTAGCCAACCAAATTGTCCAAAAACCAAAAGCAATCCTAGCCCTATCACAACCGGTGGCATGGTAGTAGGTAGATCAATAATGATCTCTAAAAACTTTTTCCCGGGAAAATTAAAACGACTCAAGATGTAAGCAACAGGAAGACCGATACACCAAGCGATGATTGTAGCGATAATGCTTGTTTTTAATGTGAGTAATAGTGCTTTTTGGACTAAATTATGGTTAATGTAAGCCCAAGGATCGAAAGGTAGCGAAGTTATAAAAAGACCAAGTACAGGAAGTAGTATTAGCAATACGAAAGGGCAAAGAGCCAAGATCCATAGTTTAGATAGGGGTCTCATTCAACGCCTCGTTCACGAAGTTTCTTTTTGGAGTCAGGGGTCTGTAAAAAATCTATCCACCGCTGACTCCAATATACTTGCCGAGAATCAGCGGCAATGCCTATCAAATATGTGATGGGGGGGTTAATTTGTGGTGAGAATTTCACAACATCCCCGGAATCCCACTGCGATAGATAAATAAAAGCAGCATCTGCTTCGCGTAACTGTATTTTATTTTTTAAACTCTGGGCACTAAAATCACGTGTAACGATATTTCGGTAGATAGCTTGAAGTTCTCCGGGTTGTAAATACTCCTTTGTAACTGCCATATTTAATAGGTTTTCAGTAAAACTACCGATTGGAACACCGGAGTCCGCTACAGCTATACGTATCCCAGGTGTAGCCAAATCTCTAAGTGTTTTTATTGGTGCTCCTTGGCGCACTAGAAGAACCAACTGTGTATTACCAATGGGCTTGAAGCTTTTTGCCAATTGGCGACTTGTTAACCAGCGCGCTTGTGTTTCTCCAGCAAAAATAAAAATATCTGCCGTTGCACCAGCTTGTATTTGATTTCTCAACAAAGATGAGGATCCGTAAATGACCTCTATCTTTATTTTATTGTTTAGACTAAATTCTCTCACCAAAGGATCGATGGACATTTGAAGAGAAGAGGCACACATTAGCCGAATAGATTGGCCCTGAAGGAAGAAGGGGGTTCCCATAAGAACCCAAAGAGAAATAAAGAATCTAGTTTTTCGGATGCGCATTAGTGTTTTTCTATGTTGATATTAAAGGATAAGGTTCGCATGCTCATAAGAAAACCCCTAGACGTACCCACCTCTGAAATCACACCAGAGACTCAGTATCATGACCGCAGGAGCTTTGTGTCTGCTATGGGTGGCCTAATAGGTTCAGCTTTCTTACCGCAAATAACAAAATCAAAGGGTATGGGAGCCAACCTGGGTTCATTAGAAAAATCTGTATTAAGTACCAATGAAGCAACTACGTCCTTCTCGAATGCTGCCCGTTATAACAATTACTACGAATTTGGATTAGACAAAGAGGAGCCAGCTATTAATGCCTGGAGGCTTAAAACAAGACCCTGGTCGATTAAGATTTCCGGAGAGTGTTTAAAGCCACAAACTATCGATATTGAAGAATTTTTAAAATTAGCCCCACTTGAAGAGCGCATTTATCGAATGCGTTGCGTGGAGGGCTGGAGTATGGTGATCCCTTGGGTAGGGTTCCCCATCAAATCGGTTCTTGACCGAGTCCAACCTAAGTCAACAGCTCGTTATGTGGGCTTTTTTAGTAAAGCAGATGCTTCGCAAATGCCAGGATTAGACAACCCCGTCTTAGATTGGCCCTATCTCGAGGGCCTTCGATTAGATGAAGCCTCGCATCCCCTTGCGATCCTAGCAGTAGGGATGTATGGGCAAATACTCCCCAACCAAAACGGTGCGCCCGTGCGGCTTATAGTCCCTTGGAAATATGGATTTAAGGGGGGTAAATCAATTGTAGAAATTCGTTTGCTGAGGGATCAACCATGGACTAGTTGGGCCAAGGCCACTCCGGATGAATATGGGTTTTATGCAAATGTAAATCCTAGTGTGGACCACCCGCGCTGGTCGCAGAAGAATGAACTTCGAATCGGTGAAATGTCGAGAAGAAAAACTTTATTATTCAATGGATACGTTGATCAAGTTGGTTCACTCTATAACCAAATGGATTTGACAAAGAATTTTTAGAGGGTGTAATGAAGCCTAAAAGGCTAGTGCTTTTTTTTAAGGGTCTCTGTTGGGCTTTAGGGGTTTCCCAATTAGGAAGGGTGATCGGGGGGCTATATTTCCAAGCTGAGTACTTGGGGGCCAATCCTTTGGCAAAAGGCATGAATCTTCTTGGGTGGTGGTCTTTATTTTTCCTAACGCTCACTCTCGTTTGGACTCCCTTATCTCAACTGACAGGTCAGACCTGGTGGAAACAACTGCAAAGATTAACCGGTCTTTTTTCTTTTGCATTCGCAGTGCCCCATATGACTATGTATGCCTATTTTGATCAAGAGCTCAATTGGTCCTACATCTTTCCTGATTTGTTAGACCGAAAGTTTATTCTGCTCGGACTATCGGCCTTTTCGATTTTATTAGTGCTCGCCATAACGAGTACTAAAAATTGGCAGAGAAAGTTGGGCGCTAATTGGAAAAAACTACACCGCCTAACCTACATAGCAGCCGTTTTGGGTATTTTGCATTTCACCTATCGGATAAAAGTGGGCTTACAGCACCCTGAGGTAAAAGCTTTTGCCATTGTGATCGCCGTTTTACTGTTGGTACGGTGTTTACCCTGGTTAAAGGGTTCTATTTCGCCTTCATCCAAAGCATAATGAAGGTTTGTGGAGATTTATGGCTCATCATTATCCTTTTTTAATTCGATGGTCTGGAAATACCTTATCTGAAGATTATTCTCGGAATGCGCTCGTAAGCGCACCCAAAAAGCATGATGTATCAGGTTCAAGTGCCCCAGAGTTTAAGGGGGATACCACACGATGGAACCCAGAGGATTTATTAGGTTCTGCATTGGGGTTGTGCCACATGCTTACTTTTTTGGCGTTGGCACATAAATCGAGAATTGAAATTAAAAATTATGAAGACCAGGCTCTCTCGGTTTTAGAAAATGTTGAAAAAGGATTTGCGGTGACAGAGATCTGTTTGAAACCCTTGATTACTGTCGCTAAAGGTACAGATCTAGTTAAGGTACACGAGTTATTTGAGAAGGCTCACACCCATTGCTTTGTCGCTAAATCCATCAAATCCAAAGTTGTTATGCAACCAACCCTACAAGAGGGTTAACCTATTTTATTACCCTTGAGATTTTATGCAGTGCCCTTTTTGTAACCATGCCGAAGACAAGGTGGTCGATTCTCGAGAATCTCGAGAAGGTGATTCTATTCGTCGTCGGCGAGAATGTTTGAAGTGTAATCGTCGATTTACAAGCTATGAGCGCATAGAAGAAATGCCGATCATGGTTGTTAAAAAGGATGGGCGGAGAGAAAACTTTGATCGCCAGAAATTACTTAAAAGTCTAATCTTGGCCTGTCAAAAACGGCCAGTCACCACGGTACAAATTGACAACATCGTACTGGATGCTGAGCGCCGCATCATGGACCGGGTAGAGCGAGAGATTCAGTCAATAGAGCTAGGCGAAATTCTCATGAACGAATTAAAACGACTAGATAATGTCGCTTATGTTCGTTTTGCTTCTGTTTACCGGGATTTTAAAGATCTCCCAGACTTCATCAGTGCCCTCGAGGATGTGCTCACTCAGCGGGATCGCGCGGTTGAGCCAAGTAAAGTCAAGATTTTGCAACCAAAACAAAGCACACCAACAATTGAACGATCTCTTTTTTCGACGGATGACATCAAAAAAAGAAATGAGGGCACGGGGTTGTAAACTGTTAGTCGAGGCGAAACTTGACTGACGACTTTATCCCAACCCCAACAATTGAAGAAACACCCAAGATCCCAGAAATATTGCCGGTTCTACCGCTGAGAGAAGTCGTAGTATACCCCTATGTCATTCAACCCTTAAGCGTGAGCCGAGAAAAGTCCATAAGGGCGATTGACGCCGCCTTAGTGGAAAACCGAATGATTCTTTTGGTCTCACAAAAACAAGTGGAAGTAGATAACCCTACTCCAAGCGATCTATACCAAATTGGAACTGTGGCCATTATTATGCGGGTTCTTAAGCTCCCCGATGGACGTATACGTGCGCTTGCTCAAGGAATTCAAAGGGTTCGTATTGAATATTTCACCGAAACCGAAAGTGTATTCAAGGCTCGTGTTGAGCCCATTGGTGACCCTGAGCCTAAAGAGCCTGCCATAGAGACAGACGCGCTGATCCGCAGTGTTAAACAAAACATGGAAAAATCCGTCGCTCTTGGTAAAAATCTTCCACAAGAAGTGTTAGTGATCACTAACAACCTGGAGGCACCCGGTCGGTTAGCAGATCTTGTTGCTTCTAATCTAGACCTTAAACTTGCACAAACACAAGAAGTTCTAGAGATGGGAAATCCTCTCGAGCGTCTCCGACGTGTTCATGAATTGCTGATCGCTGAAATCGAATTACTAGAAGTGCAGCAAAAAATCACAATGGTAGCTCGCGGTGAAATGGACAAGAGTCAGCGTGAATATTATCTTCGTCAACAATTAAAAACTATCCAGCAAGAGCTAGGAGAAGGTAGTGAGTTGAGCGATGAAATACAGTTGTTCAGAGATAAAATTGCCAAGTTGATAGTACCTGATGAGGCCAAAACTGAGATCGATCGAAATCTTAAAAAACTTGAGCGTATGCATCCTGACAGCAGCGAAACGGCGGTGACGCGTACCTATCTTGAGTGGATGACAGAGATACCTTGGGGGCATACAACCTTAGATAATTTAGCCCTTAAAGAAGCTAAAAAAGTATTGGATGAAGACCATTATGGGCTCCATAAAATCAAAGACCGACTTTTAGAGTTCTTAGCTGTTCGAAAATTGAAACCGGAACAGCGTGGGACTATTCTCTGTTTTGTGGGACCCCCAGGCGTAGGTAAGACTTCACTAGGGAAAAGTATCGCCCGTGCCATGGGAAGAAAATTCGCGCGTATCTCTCTTGGCGGAGTTCATGATGAAAGTGAAATTCGTGGACACCGACGAACGTATGTGGGGGCTATGCCTGGTCGAATTGTTCAAGCTATTCATCAGGTTAAATCTATGAACCCCGTTATTATGCTTGATGAGATTGATAAAATTGGTCGCGATCTTCGTGGCGACCCAAGCGCTGCGCTTTTAGAAGTACTTGACCCTGAGCAGAATAATACCTTTAGGGATCACTACCTCAATACGCCTCTAGATTTAGGGAATGTTTTGTTTTTAGCGAACGCCAATGAGCTTGAGCCCGTGCACCCAGCCTTCCGTGATCGCATGGAGGTCATTTCTCTGTCGAGCTATACGCTCGAAGAAAAACTTGCTATCGCGCGTAGCCATTTGATTCCGAAACAACTGGAAAAACATGGGCTCAAATCTAAACATATTTTATTCGCAGACTCAGGGTTAAAATCCATCATTATGGGGTACACGCGCGAAGCGGGGTTGCGCCAACTTGAGAGAGAATTGGGTGCGGTTTCTCGAAAGATTGCCCGTCAACTTGCAGAGGGTACTTGGAAAAAGAAAAGCAATATTACAGAAGACAATATCCATAACTACTTAGGCCCAATTAAAATTCTTAAAGACGAAAGATTGGCGGGTCCGCGGGTCGGTGTAGTAACGGGTTTGGCTTGGACTGCTGCAGGTGGCGATGTTCTTTTTATTGAGGCATTGTCTATGCCCGGCAAAGGAGGACTGCAACTTACGGGTCAACTCGGAGATGTTATGAAGGAAAGCGCAAGCGCAGCACTCAGTTATCTTCGAAGCAGAAGTGAAGCTTTCGGCCTTAAGCCAGAGATTTTCCAGAAACGCGATATCCATATCCACTTCCCTGAAGGCTCAATCCCCAAAGAAGGCCCAAGCGCAGGCTTAGCGGTGGCTACTGCTTTGCTTTCAATGCTGACCGGTATACCGGTTAGAAATACTGTGGCCATGACAGGTGAGATTGATTTGCGAGGAGATGCATTAGCAATTGGCGGACTAAAAGAAAAAAGTTTGGCGGCCCTTCGTTTGGGAATTTATGACATTATTATTCCCCACTCAAATTTGAAAGATTTGGAAGAGATTGACGCTAAAGTTAGAAAGCGTTTACGCTTTCACCCCGTAAAACATGTTGAAGATGTATTCGAACTCGCCCTAAAAGGATGGGTAAGACCAGAAAAAAGAAAAAATAAAAAAGTAGAGCCCCAAAAGACTGAACGGAGACGATCTCGTCTTTTATGAGCCGTCCTCTCACACACGAACAAGCTGAAGTTTGGTCTTTAGCGACTAGGGGACCTTGGCCCATTCGGGATGGCTCATGTAGCGATAAGGATTGGATGTCGCTAGCCCTTACGGAGGCTACCCGAGGCGTTGGCCTTTCGAGCCCTAACCCTCCTGTGGGCTGTGTGATAACAAAAGATAACCGTTTACTTGGACAAGGTGTTCATCTTCAAGCCGGCCAACCACATGCAGAGGTTTTGGCGATCCAAGGTGCCCTTCAGGCTGGGGAAGACCTGCGAGGATCTACAGCATATATTACCCTTGAGCCATGTTGTCATGTGGGACGGACACCGCCTTGCACTGACGCTCTCACGCAAGCAGGTATTAGGCGTGTAGTAATTGGGGCGATGGATTTGAATCCTCGGGTGAATGGAGGTGGAGTGGCTATTTTAAAATCTGCAGGGCTTGACGTAGTGACCGGAGTGCTAGAGAAGGAGTGTGTAGGATTTCATGAACCTTTTTTTAAATGGGTTCAAACGGGTCGCCCCTGGGTAACAGCCAAATTGGCTATTGGAAGTGACCGGGGAGTTGGCGTAGCAGAAGCTATTACCAGTAAAAAAACCCAAGATTTAGCCCACGCTTTAAGGCGGGTATCAGATGCCATTATGGTGGGCAGCGAAACGATAAGAGTAGATAATCCACGGCTTACAGATCGTTGGCCTACACCAACCGAGGGGCATCGTATTTTCAACCGTATCGTTATGGTGGGTCAAAAACCAATTAGCGAACGCTCCGCTGTTTTTCAATTTTCATCTCGCCACAATGTCTTCCGCATCAGCACAACAAAGCTCGCGCCCCAAGAGCACATTATCGATATTGTAGTTCCTCCAGATGTTGAAGGACGTCCTTCTCTGCCCCATGCGCTAGTTGAGTTAGGAGGTAGGAATATCACACGACTGCTTCTTGAGGGCGGTCCCACTTTGACCCAAAAAGCACTAGATCAAAAACTTGTTGATGAGGTACATCTTATACACTCACCGAAATTAGGTGGTGGCCCTATCTTTCAGCCGCTACGTGCAAGCTGGGAAGAATACTATAACTACTCATGCGGTCATGATCGCTGGGCCGTACACCGCCAAGAGCGCTAGCCACCACCTACGAGTCGTACAATTTCAAGTCGGTCATTGGGCGTTAACGGCGTTTGACTGTAGTTTTTCTTTGGAATAACTAGCCCATTCAATTCGATTGCAACACCGTAGTCAGGCAAACGTAACTGCGCGCGTAGCTCTTCCAAATTATTCAGCGGCGGGTAAGTCTCGAGTTGACCATTGATTAAAAGGTCCATGGTCAACGACTTAAGGCCCTAAAAGCTTGTTCGAAATCAGACTGAATGTCCTGCACATCTTCAATGCCTGTCGCAAAACGCAGGAGACCCGGTGTGATGCCAAGGTTTTTCTTCGTGGCTTCATCGACAAAAATATGGGTCATAGACGCAGGGTGTTGGATTAGGCTTTCCACACCTCCGAGGGATACCGCTCGGTATACCATTTGGAGTGACTCACAAAATCGAGAGCCGGCCTCAAGGCCTCCTTTAATTTGAAAACTTAGGACGCCTCCAAAACCGTCCTGCATTTGACGTTTAGCAATCTCATGTCCTGGATGCGAGGGTAGCCCTGGATAATCCACGCGTTCAACTTGCGGGTGTTGGCTTAGCCATTGAGCTAGAGTCATTGCTGTGGCTGAAGACCGTGTAACCCGAAGGGCCAGGGTTTTGATCCCACGATGAAGTAGCCAAGCCCCAATGGGATCTATCGTGGGACCCGTGAGCCGCGCAACTTTCCAACAGGCTGTCACATCTGCATCCGAGCCTGCAATAACGCCAGCCGTAACGTCGCTATGACCTCCTAAATATTTGGTGGCACTCGCCATGCTTAAATCGATTCCCCACTCGACAGGACGTGTGTGTATAGGTGACGCGAAGGTATTATCAGCCACTGTTTTAATACGATGGCGTTGGGCTAATTGAACAATTTTACCGATATCTGTAATTCCTAGAGTTGGGTTGGAGGGGGTTTCAATCCACAAGAGTTTCGTCGGGATCGAAGCGGCTCTCTCCCATTCATCCATATCGAGCGTGTTATGGATAAAGGTCACTTTAATGTTTTTGCTTATGATGAGGTGTTTAAGTAAGAGTTCCGTCCCTAAATAACTTGCTTCAGGGGCAATCACATGGTCCCCGTGTTGTAAAAAGGTCTCAAAAATGGTCGCCGTTGCTGCCATACCTGAGCTAGAAACTAATGCGCGCGCAGCCCCTTCCAAGGCTGCGATCACCGCTTCAACTTCGGCAAAATTAGGGTTACCCCAGCGGGTATAAAACGCGGGTGGTTCAATGCTATTTGCAAACTCGGCGCCTTCGCGATTTTCTTGAAGTTCAAAAGTTGAAGTCTGATAGATCGGCGTCGTCACCGAGCGAGACGTGTTCTCGTGCATGCCTGCATGAACTGCTTTTGTTGTGGGGCCCCAGGTTTTCGTGACAGGCTTTTTTTTCATTCTCACCTTCTAATTCACTTGAGTATCTCATCGAGAAGATAATTCACGGCGGTTGCATTCAGTTGGCCTTTACCTTTTTTCATCACTTGACCAACAAAATAACCTTTGAGACTCAGTTTGCCTGCCCGATATTGCGCCAATTGCTGGGGAGAAGCCAAAAGGACCTCTTCAATCAAGGCTTGAATAGCCCCGAGATCTGAAATCTGGGCCAAGCCTTCTTGCGCCACAATATCTTTTGAGGATAGGTCGCTTCCCAAGAGTTTGGGTAGTACATTTTCTTTTGCGCTGCTTCGCGTCACCACGCCTTCGTCAACTAAATGAATCAGTTCCGATAAGCGACTCGGCGAAAGGCCTAGGGCTGTGATGTCAATATTTTGCTCATTAAGCAACCGACTCATTTCTCCCAGCATCCATGTGCAGGCAGACTTGGGGGTAACGCGCGCTGCGATTAGAGCTTCAAAATATTCTGAAAATGAAGGGGAAGATACCAACATCTCACTATCGTACTCGCTCAGTTGGTAGTCCCGTCGATACCGCGCAGCCCGTACTTTCGGTAATTCGGGAAGAAGCCGACGCGCGTCTTCAATGTCTTGATGGGTAACCACTAAAGGTGGAAGATCGGGTTCGGGGAAATAGCGATAATCCATCGCTGCTTCTTTGCTGCGCTGGGCATAGGTTTGATTAGTTTGTGAATCCCATCCTCGGGTTTCTTGGGCAGGTGTTTGCCCCGTTTCGTAAAGTTGGGTATGCCGCTTAACTTCATATTCAAGGGCTTGCTTCACATAACGAAAAGAGTTGAGGTTTTTTATTTCTACGCGGATGCCGTAGTGAGCTTGCCCTATCGGCCGTACACTCACATTCGCGTCGCAACGGAAAGAGCCCTCTTCCATGTTGCCGTCACAAATACCCAAAGAGGTGACAAGTTGGTGCATTGTTTTGAGATAATCGTATGCCTCTTGAGGGGAGGCAAGATCAGGGGCACTCACAATCTCAAGCAAAGGCACCCCTGCCCGGTTGAGATCCACTAAACTTGCTTGATAGCGATCATTATGTTGGCTTTTGCCGGAGTCTTCCTCGAGGTGTGCGCGCTCAATGCCCACCGTGATAGGTTCTGCGTTGTCGCGAACAGAAGTGTCTCCGGCGATAACCACCTTGCCACGCTCAATAACCGCTCGGGGGCCTTGTGTAATTTGAAAGCCCTTGGGTAAATCAGGATAAAAATAATGCTTACGATAGAAAAGACTCTCGGGCGTAATTTCTGCCTCTAGAGCTAGCCCGAGACGAACAGCCATCCTAACTGCCTCTTGATTGATGGCCGGGAGGGCGCCCGGGAAACCTAGGCACACGGGGCAGGTCTCACTATTGGGCTCGGTGCCGTAGATATTTGCGCAACTACAAAACATCTTTGATTGAGTTTTGAGCTGAGTGTGTATCTCTAGGCCAATAACAGTTTGGTAGGTAACTGACATGCGGTCTCCATGCCTAGTTTACCTCGCGAAATTATGCAACAGGCTCTTGGGGACTAAAATGTGTAACTGATAACATATAGACAGAGAGACATTTTATAGCACCCCCTCATCCATTGTTCATCAAAGAACAATGGATGTTCAGATTGGAACATAAACAATATCCCGACCTTACGGACACCCTAGGGCTGAGGGTAGATTATTTGCCTAGACAGAACCTTTTAAACATTTCGTCCAAGGAGGATTCGGCGGGATCGGCCCCTGTCAAACGGCAGAGATGCCTCCAGGCACTCTGGAGCGCGGAGGCGTAAATTTCACTTGGAGCTTCTGATGGTGCGCTGTCTAAAATACGTAGCGCTTCCATAATATTCAAGAGTAGTTGAAGATGTCGGTCTCTCCAAAAAGAGGTGTGAAGATCCTGTGCGCGATGATGTCCTAAGAAGCGATTATGTAAAGCTTGTTGTAATCCTTTGGTCGCGATCGGATGAAGTGAAATATGACAATCGGTAGGAAGGCAGGGTTCACCTTGATCGACCATAGTACTGACTCTCATCACTTTAGCCTTAAAGACTTGGATAAGGGCTTCGGTAGCGGGGTCAGGCGAACGATCTTGAGCAGGAATTAAATAAAGAATTAGGTCAGCTTCGAGCAACAGTTTGTGAATTTTAAGAATGCCTGCCTGTTCAATTTGCTCAGCCTCGTACCGAATACCTGCCGTATCAAAGATTACTAACGGAAGGTCCCCTAATTCAGAGCGACCTTCTAAATAGTCCCGGGTTGTGCCTGGTGTGTCAGAAACAATTGCTCGTTCATCTTTCAATAAATAATTAAAGAGGGAGCTTTTCCCGGCGTTCGGTCGGCCCACAAGAACAACATGGATTCCTTTTTTTACCCATTGTGCAGCTTGCGCTTTTTGATATTCAAGTTGTACTTGCTCGCTCCACGCTATCGCCCACGCTTTCAGGGCATGCTCGTCGAGCGACACGTGTTCATCCTCGCCGTAATCGACAGTGGCTTCCGCCTGTGCAACCCAACCAGCCAACTCGGCTTGGAAGGTGGTTACCCACGCGGGGAGCCCCCCTTGATGAGCTTGCGCTTGTTGAAGTTGGAGATCGGTATCGGCTTCCATCAGCTCCTGAAGCGCTTCAACTTCTAGCAGGGATTGTTTGCCGTTTAAAAGAGCGCGTTCTGTGAATTCTCCAGGTCGCGCAAGGCGCAGGCCAAGTTGCAAAAGACGTTCTGAAAAGCGTTGAACTAAAAGGGGGCTACCGTGAAGATGGAACTCGACACAATCTTCTCCCGTATAGCTTTGTGGAGCAGGAGAAAAAACCACTAGCGCTCTCTCGTGAAAGCTATGTTTTCCATCTCTCCATTTAAGGTCTCGACGAAGAAGTTCTTTGGGGCGCGGTAGTTTACAAAGCGGTGCCAAGACTTTTTCGAGATTATTGCCTGAGACCCTAATAATGTGAACAGCGCATTTTAAAAGTGGGGTCGCAGAAGCAAAAATAGGGAGGGTCATTGTGGTTAAGTGTGCGTTAGCTCTTCCGCCGCTTTAAGTTTTAATCGGTTGGGATACATATGTTCGCTTAACCCACCAGGTTTGGAATAAGCCAATTAGTGTAAACACTGTGTAGTATAGACAAAGCCCCGCCGGAGATTGTGCAAAGATAAAGACCATCATGGCCGGCATCAAAAACATCATTATTTTTCTTTGCTGTGGGTCACCCATGGCAGGAGTCATGGCAGTTTGTGCAATCATTCCTAGGCCCATTAGAACTGGTAAAACATAATAGGGATCTTTTGCAGATAAGTTGGAAATCCAGCCTATAAAAGGAGCATTACGCAATTCAAAGACAGCCTGGAGCATTGACCACAAAGCAAATAAAATTGGCATTTGGAGTAACATCGGCAAACAGCCACCGAAGGGGCTGTGGTTATTTTTCCTGTACAGATCCATTAATTCGCGCTGCATCTCGGCTTTTTTGGACATATCGTTACCATATTTTTCATATTTAGCTTGGAGGGCTTGTTGATGTGGCTCAAAATCTTTCATGCGAAGCATTGAAATTGTCTGCTTGGTGTTTGGCCACCACAGCAGGCCTCGTAAAATTAAAGTGAAAACCACAATCGACCAACCCCAATTACCTACTTGTGAATAAATGGCCTTTAAAGCATAAAACATCCATTTGGCAATCGCCCCAAAAAAGCCGAAACTAACCGCTTGCGCCGAAATGGTATCAAAAGTCGCAAGCACGCTCAGCTCTTTAGGGCCCGTGAATAACTGGAGTGTGGTAGGCGTAGGGGTGGTCTGTATTGTATAGCCTGCATCAGAAACACTAATGGGTGCAGTTGTAGACTTCCAAACAGCAGCGAAGTAGTGGCTTATTGGTTGAAACGAACTGCCTTCTTCGAGGCCTGCGTCAAGCCCCACTCTTTGTGCGGCGACAGGTAGTACTTCTTTTTGGTCCCCTAGAAAACTAAAAAAGGGTGCAGTAAGAATATCGCTCCACAGAGTTTCGTTAACTTTATTTTCATCGATTGAAAATACGCGCCCCAAATTGGTCACCGGGCCCATGGTTTTCGGTAGTGGAATAAGTGTTAGTGTTTGAGGTTCAGCGGTTGTCACTATAAGTTCTAAAACGTAGCCTTTAGTCGGCACTACCCAAACCAGGCGATCTCCTTGATTGTTGAGGAATTCGACAGTCTTGCCTGATGGGTTCTGCTCCTCACGGTACGAATCAAAGGGCCTAGATGTTACCCCCAAGCCTAGGAAATCTTCGGCGCCCGAAGAGCCCCATTTTGGGAAGAAAAGGGTTTGGTCCCTTAGCCATTTCACTTGGACGAGCGCCCCCGTGTCTTTTCTGAAGGAGGCCTCAAGATCCTGGTTGGAAATATTTAAGGTGCCGCCCGTTGATTCTGGCCGGCTTGATTTAGCGGCAACAATTGGGGGAGGTAGAATTGGCGGTTTTATAATTGCCTTAACTGGAGGGCTTGTGTTTATTGGTTGGGTCTCAGGTGTGTAGACTCTAGCGACCATTAATTGAAGGACTAGGAGTGTTATGGTGCCTATTGTGAACCATAAGATATTTCGGTTTTGCATGTTTAATTAAGCCTCTTAATAAGATTCACAAAATATTGGGTGATCTCGTCGATCGGGGGTGTCGTATTCTTAGTGTGCCTTAGTGGGCGAACCCAAACCACCCATGATGCTGAAAGTGTGTGTTGGGATAAAGCCCTGAGAAAGGCGTGGCGAACTATCCGCTTGAAGTGGTTGCGATCAGGAGCGGATCCAAAACTCTTAGGGGCCGATACAAGAAGGCGGGGTGAGCAGCTATTTGTTGTTTTTAGGCTGCGAATGTCAACGGATATATCCTTTTGCGCAAGAGGAGGTGGTATGAGCACCAACTTATCCCTTCGGCTAACAGTCCTAAAGGCTTTTTTAAATTCCACAGAATCTTTTTATAGCGCTATTGTATGGCGGCCTTTTGCGCGACGTCGTTTTAAAACCAGCCGCCCGCCCTTAGTTTTCATACGCGTGAGAAAGCCGTGAGTTTTTGATCTTCGCCGTCGATTAGGCTGAAAAGTTCGTTTCATGGGCGTCCTTGTTTGTTTTAAATGTTCTTCTTGAAGGCGGACTTTAGAGATTACCATTAGGGGGTTGAAAGCTCAATCAAAAAGCCTCCTACCCATATCAAGCCTAGTGATAAAGTAGTTATCCCCCCGTGTTTGATTTGTTACGGTCGGTTATGTAAATTTGGGCTTCGGGCCCCGCACGCGTGAAGAAGGAATAATGGAAGCTATCCCGGTTGAAAAAGACGCCCATGAGCTGTGGGCCTTAATCCGAAAAAATATCCAAGGTCGCCTTTCTGTAGGAAGTTTTCAAGAGTGGGTTTCCCCGTGTGTTGCCATAAGGCGTGACGGCAATACCTTGAACATTCAGGTCCCCAATGCATCTACAAAAGTATGGATCGAACAACAGTTGGCCGAGGAATTTAACGATGCATTAGTCCAAGAAGACTTAGCCCATTTGCAGTTAGTTTTTCAGATTTCTGGGTCGCTTCAAGTACCAACTAGCCCCTCGGTGTTGCCGGCGGATTCTTTAGAAAAACCTCAAATATCATTCCCGAGCTTATTCGCACGTTACACATTGGATCGCTTTGTGGTTGGACCCAGTAGCCAGTTGGCTTTCGCGGCTGCTAACTCTGTGGTCGAACATTTTGGAAAAAGTTCATCGTCTTTTAATATGAACCCTTTGTTTATTTATGGCTCGTCTGGACTGGGGAAAACCCACCTCATGGTAGGGGTCGGACAAGCCATCCGAGATAAAGATCCGAGTGTAAAATTACACTATTTAAAGGTCGATGGTTTCTTTCATGAGGTCACTGCGGCTATAAGCAAAAGAAACACAGAGCCACTAAGAAAGAAGTATCAAGGTTGTGATGTCCTCCTGTTAGATGATGTTCAGACCCTGGGGAGAATGGAAAGAACACAAGAAGAAATTTTTTATGTTTTGGAGTATCTTCTTCAGCACGGGAAACAAATTGTAATCACATCAGATAAACCCCCGCAACATCTTGAAGGTCTTCATGAAAGACTCAAAACTCGTTTTAAATGGGGGTTAACGGCAGATATTCAGCCACCAGATTTTGAGACACGAATAGCAATTTTAAAAAAGAAACTTGAAGAACCCGATTTTCTTTATGCCCCAAAAATCGACGATGAGGTTCTTGGATTCATTGCGCATCGAGGCAAAGGCAGTGTCCGTGATCTAGAGGGTCTTCTCAATCGAGTCATCTTCCAGGCTCAATTTATGAGGGTAGGTCCTTCTTTAGAGGTCGCCCAAAGTGCGTTTCAGGGACAAAACGGCGATGAACCGATAGGGGCTGTACCAATGGAGCGTATTTTGCGATCTGTGGCCGAATCATTTCATATTTCATACGGAGACCTCAAGAAAAAAAGAGGGCGAGAAGCTTCTATTTTGGTTCCTCGACAAGTTGCTATGTATTTGGCACGAGAGCTATCGGTGGCGTCATACAGTGATATCGCTAAAGAATTTGATATGCACCATAGTACTGTAATGAACGCAATTGATTCAGTAAAACAACGTATGAAAAAGGATAATGATTTTCACAAATTAGTTCATGCTTTGTTGAATACGGTGTATTAAATGTTAGGGTATTTTCTTGGGTTTGGGTTAATGTTAATAGGGCAAGAGCCGCCTCCGCTTAAAACTATAAATACCAAGCTGGGCCTAGTGGATCGGGCGTATTTTATGAAGACACATCAACTCACGCGACTCGATGGAAAAGTTTTTAAACTCAAAACATACACACCTAAAATAACTCCTTTGGGTCTTGTGGTGATCTCCCCGGGAGCGGGGGGGAGTGAGAATGGTTACCGCTATTTAGCAGATTATTTTTCTAATCGGGGCTACATGGTTGGTGTCATGGAGCACCTTGAAAGCAATCTTAAATCCCTAAGAGCGCACACTAAAGGTCGGGGTTTAAAAAAAGGCTTGGAGGAGATGGTGACCAATCCACTGTCCTACCAAGGGCGAATGATGGAAATTCGGGAGGTATTAAATTGGGCTAAGGGAATTGTGGGTGGTCCCAGGATCCTTGTGGGCCATTCCATGGGTGCTGCAACCGTTATGATCGAGGCGGGGGCCATAAGTAGGCTTTTTATTGAAGGAAAAGACCAATTTAACGCCTATGTCGCGCTTTCTCCCCAAGGGCCAGGGCTGTTATTCCCAGATAATGCTTGGAGTGGGATTGAGAAACCCATGTTGTTAATCACAGGAACAGAGGACCATGGGTTAGATAGTGATTGGAGAACCCGTTTGTGGTCTTTTGAAAACATGAAACCAGGGACACAAAAGTGGTTAGGGGTTATCGAAGGCGCCACACATATGAATTTAGCTGGGGTTGGTTTATCAAGAAAACCCGAGTGGTTTGTGGTTGAATTGCTTGATTTATTTTTCCAAACACATACAGGGGGTAAATTGGTTAATTTAACTACCTCGAAGGAAATCAAGTTAACAATTAAATAAAGTTCTCCACACCTAATTGCTTGTTTTTGGGGACACTTTGTGTTGTAAAAACTAGGGTTTAAACACCTTTCCACACGCCATGGAAAACACCCTGTTGATAAAGGGGTTTCATAGATGGTAGTAAAACCATCAAACCATTGATTTTATAAGGGATCCACAACGAAACCCACATGTCTAAGTTGGTGCTTTTGTAGGTAAGATTAAGACTTAGGGTTTTAGTCCACATCTCCACACCCACTCATCATCATCAAGGTGTATTAATGAGTTATCAATTAAAGATAGGCAAAGAAAGATTAAATAGAGTTCTTGGCATTCTAAAAAATGCTTTAGATCGTCGCGTCACTCTACCAATTCTTCAATATATTTACTTAAAAAGTGATGGAAAAGAATTAGTTTTAAAAGCTACCGATATGGATTTGTCTTTTGAGGCCACTATCCCTATTGAAGGTCAGGGTGATTGGTCTGTTACTATCCCTGGTCGTAAATTTATTGATACCATACAATCTTTTCCAACCGCCGAGCTTACTTTAGAGATAACCGATAGTGTTAATCGTCTATGGGTTCGCGCAAAAGATATGAACTCAGAACAGAATATACAATCAAGCGAGGGGTACCCTGAACTACCCGGTAATAAAGGGGATTTGGCACAAACTAAACTTCCAATACAAAAACTAAAAGAAGCCATTGGACTCGCATCTCTAGCGGTTAGTAGAGATACTACAAAACCAACCATGGCAGCTGTTTTATTACACATTCAAAAAACAAACGTTCGTTTGGTGAGTACAGATGGATTCCGACTAGCTATTGCCGAGATACCTTGTGAAACCAAAATAAACGAAGAGGTAAAACTAGTCGTCCCACGTCGAGCCCTTGATCTATTCCCCCTTTTGCTAACTAACGACGGAGAAGTAACTATCGCGTGGGATACAACAACGCTTTTTATTGACCAACCAGGCCTAAAGTTCTCCACCCGTCTTGTAACAGGAAATTTCCCAGCTTACGAGAAGGTAATCCCACAAGAGCTCCCCAAAAAAGTCCTTATAGATCGTGAGCTTTTACTAAAACACCTCCGCTTTGTGGGCCTAAAAAAAGACGACTACAACAAAAATGTGCGATTATTGTTTGAATATCCAAATCTAAAAATTATATTTCAACACCCCGATGAAGGCGCCAACCAAAGTACACTTCCATTCTCTGGTGAGGAGCGGTCTTTCGAGTTAGCCTTCAACATAGACTATCTTACTGAAATTCTAGATCGACTCGCTGGTGAGGATGTAATCTATCAATTCAAAGACGAAATTGGTCAGGGCGTGTTTACAAGTCCAAGTATCGAAGGATTCACGTTCCGTTATATTTTGATGCCGGTTCGTTTCGCAAACCCAACCCCGGCCTAGTTCTTTATTTCAAAAACCCCTTTGAGTTAAGCGAGTATAGATGTCTGAAAATGTCCCTAAAAACACCTCCAATGCGCACAATGTTAGCGATACCTATACAGCCGATAACATCACTGTTCTTAAAGACTTAGAAGCTGTTAGAAAACGCCCCGGCATGTATATTGGGGACACAGACGATGGCAGCGGGCTTCATCACATGGTGTATGAGGTCGTCGATAATTCGATCGACGAAGCCCTGGCAGGTTATTGCTCCAGAATCAGTGTAATTATACACTCGGACGGATCTTGCACTATTGAGGACAATGGTCGAGGTGTGCCTGTTGATATCCATAAGGAAGAAAAAAGATCGGCAGCAGAAGTTATTATGACTGTTCTTCATGCAGGTGGAAAGTTTGATAACACTAATACAGAAGGAAAAAATGCATACAAGGTTTCCGGCGGCCTTCATGGAGTTGGTGTTAGTTGTGTCAACGCCCTTTCTGAAAAACTCTACTTAACTATTTGGAAAAATGCCAAGGAGCACCAAGTCACATTCACACGGGGCAAGGCGGATAAACCCCTTGTTGTAGTTGGCCCAAGTGACAAACAAGGTACCCGTGTCCGGTTTAAACCAGACACAGAAATTTTTAATAATGTGTTGGATTTTAGTTTTGAAACACTAAGCAAGCGATTACGAGAATTAAGTTATCTAAACCAAGGTGTTCATATTTATATTGCAGACGAACGCACAGGGCAAAGCCACGATTTTGAGAATACCGGTGGCATCGCGGCGTTTGTGGAGCACCTCAATAAAAATAAAGTTCCTATTAACAAACCACCTATATTTATTCGTGACGAAAAAAATGATACCGTTGTGGAAGTGGCCTTGCAGTGGAACGATTCTTACCAGGAAGCCATCTATTGTTTTACGAACAATATTGGTAACCGTGACGGGGGCACTCATTTAGAGGGCTTTAGATCTGCTATGACCCGAGTAGTCAACACCTACGCGGATAAAAACAATCTTCTCAAATCATTTAAAATTACATTATCAGGAGAAGATGTTCGCGAAGGCCTCACTGCTGTCATTAGTATTAAAGTTCCGGACCCAAAATTTTCTAGCCAAACAAAAGATCGCCTCGTTTCATCAGAAGTCAAAGGAATTGTTCAGGCTATTGTTTACGACAAACTTAATAATTTTTTTGAAGAGCACCCACGCGAAGCAAAAATGATTATTGAAAAAGCAATCGATGCGGCACGCGCAAGAGAAGCGGCCCGCAAGGCTAGAGATCTCACTCGCCGAAAAGGCGCTCTTGATGGAGGGGGACTCCCTGGAAAACTAGCTGATTGCCAAGAGAGAGACCCGGCCCTTTCAGAAATCTATATTGTTGAGGGAGATTCTGCGGGTGGATCTGCGAAACAAGGACGTAACCGCTCAAATCAGGCCATTTTACCCCTTAAAGGTAAGGTTCTAAATGTTGAAAAGGCTAGATTTGATAAGATTTTGGCCCATAACGAACTAAGAACTTTAATTCAAGCACTGGGCACTAGCATAGGCCCCGGTGAAGATGGTTTTAAAATTGAAAATCTACGCTACCACAAAATTGTCTTAATGACAGATGCCGATGTGGACGGTTCTCACATCCGAACTCTATTGTTAACTTTCTTCTATCGTCAAATGCCCGAATTAATTGAACGGGGGTATTTATATGTAGCGCAACCCCCTTTATTTAAAGTCAAAAAAGGTAAGACCGAAAAATATATTAAAGACGAGAGATCCTTAGAAGAATTTTTGTTTCAGAAAGCCCTCGATGGCTACACACTCACACTTCCCAACAAAGAAGAGCGCAAGGGTGCAACATTGGTCCGAGATCTAAAAAAATGGGGCGAACGCAGTCAACTTTTTGCTAAATTAAGCCGTCGTGGCTTTGGTATGGATTTAGTCAAATCCCTTTTGAGCGGCGGGCTTTTAGAGCCAGACGCATTCGCGACCGTTTCAAAGATTGAAACCCTGAAAGAGCAACTTGAAGAAGAGAATTTGGGTACGTGCACCTTGCATACCGTGGAGGAAACTACTATTGATGGGGTTACCCGCCCCGCCTACCACCGCTTAAAAATTATTCGCATGCATATGAACCGCCCCGTGACGCTATGGGTTGACGCTCAGGTAGCTCAATGGAACGAGTTTAGACGTGTTGCAGCCCTTAAAACGGAACTAGAAGTTTTTTATGGAGGACGGCTCCAATTACGCCGTGTAAAAAATAAAGATGCAGATAAAGAAAAAGAAGAAAATGAAGAGACGACCCTAAATAGAGATATGGATTTCGATTCCCCCGAGGCGCTTTTAGACCGCGTCATGGATGAAGGCAAGCGCGGCTTAAGTGTTCAACGTTATAAAGGCTTGGGTGAGATGAACCCAGAGCAGTTGTGGGAAACCACAATGGATCCTGAGCGTCGGACTTTTCTACAGGTACGTATTGACGACGCTGTCCAAGCCGAAGCGATTTTCACCATTCTTATGGGCGACGCCGTAGAACCTCGCCGACAATTTATCGAAAACAACGCCCTCCTCGCCGATAATATTGATATTTAACTCTTAAGAGAAACCACATGTTAGAAATGAACCGCAATGAACCCCTCGACATCGAAAAAGAAATGAAACGGTCCTATTTGGACTATGCAATGTCAGTCATTATTGGCCGTGCTCTTCCAGATGTTCGCGACGGCCTCAAACCCGTCCACCGTCGAGTTCTTTATGCCATGAAAGCCAGTGGAAATGAGTGGAACCGAGCTTACCGCAAAAGTGCCCGAACAGTTGGTGACGTCATTGGCAAATACCACCCACACGGAGACTCAGCTGTTTATGACACCCTTGTACGCTTGGCTCAGCCCTTTTCGCAGCGCCACGTTTTGGTAGATGGGCAAGGTAATTTTGGTTCTATCGACGGCGATAGCGCAGCCGCTATGCGTTACACCGAAGCAAGGCTTTCCCGTCTTTCCAACGAACTCATGGAAGACATCAATCAAGAAACTGTTGATTTCGGTCCCAATTATGACGGCAACGAGGAAGAGCCTTTTGTGTTGCCGGCGCGCTTCCCTAATTTATTAGTTAATGGCAGTCAGGGTATCGCTGTTGGAATGTCTACCAGTATTCCTCCTCATAATTTGGGCGAGTGTATCAAAGCCCTCGTTCATCTTATCGACAACCCCTCCTTAGATCTCTCTGGGTTGATGAAGCACATCCCCGCTCCTGACTTCCCGGGTGGCGGGAAAATGCTCGGGACCTCTGGGGTTTTAGACGCATACCGAACCGGCAAGGGTCGCTGTGTGGTTCGCGCCAAATCGCATACAGAGATTATCAAAATAAAAAACAAAGGCGAAGTCGATCAAATTATTTTTACTGAACTACCCTACCAAACCAATAAAGTCCGGGTAATCGAAAAGATTGTTGAGTTGATCAACGACAAGAAGATCGACGGGATTTCGGATATACGAGATGAATCAGACCGAGAAGGGATACGCCTGGTCATCGAAGTCAAACGTAATGAGCCTTCAGATATTGTCCTCAACCAACTATACCAAATGACAGACCTTCAATCTTCATTCCCAATTAATTTACTAGCGATTGTAAACGGTCAACCCCGTGTTTGTACTCTTAAAGAAATCTTAGAAGAGTTCATTGGTTTCCGCCGCGAAGTTGTCACACGACGCACCCTTTTCCAGCTAAGAAAAGCTGAAGAGCGGCACCATATTTTACTGGGCTTAACAATCGCATTGGACCACCTTGACGCCGTAATTAAAATGATCCGCGCCTCTAAAACTGGGGAAGAAGCCAAATCGGCGTTAATGGAAGGCCGATTTGCTGGAGCAGCAGAAATCAAAGCAGACCCCAGCCTTAAACTAAGTGACAAACAAGCGCAAGCGATCTTAGACATGCGGCTTCAGCGCCTTACTGGTCTTGAAAGACAAAAAATTGTTGATGAGCGCCTAGAAGTCGAAACCACAATTGAAGAATTGAAATCTATTTTAGCCAATGAAAAGAAATTATTAAGTGTCATCAAAACCGAATTGTTAGAAGTCTCAAAAGTTTTTGCCGACCCGCGACGCACTGAGATCACTCACGACACAGGTGACATTCGGATGGAAGACGTCATCCCAGATGATCCAATGGTAGTGACAGTATCTCAAACTGGCTACATCAAGCGTACTGATCTCAATAATTACAGGCGACAGAGGCGCGGCGGCAAAGGTAAAATCGGTATGAAAACAAAAGATGAAGATTTTGTCGCCCAGCTTTTTATCACCAAGGCGCACGACACACTTATGGCTTTTACTGACCGTGGTTATGTCTACGCCCTGAAGGTTTATGAAATACCCGAAGCGGCTGCTAATACACGTGGAAAGCATTTTAAAAACCTCATCTCTTTGAAAGAGGGGGAGAATGTTGTCACCCTTATGCCGATTAAAGAATTTTCGGAGGGCATGAATTTGGTTTTTGCTACTGCCAATGGAACAGTCAAGAAAACAACCTTAAGTGCTTACGCTAACATCCGGAGCAATGGTCTTATCGCTTTAACTATTGAAGAAGGAGACAGATTGGTGGCCGTGCGTTCGTCAAACGGCAAACAACAAATTGTTCTAGGAACAGCCCACGGCAAAGCCACCCGTTTCAGTGAAGATGAGCTGAGGGCCACAGGAAGACCGTCGACGGGAGTTCGAGGCATTAAGGTCGCTGAAGGGGATTATGTTGTCGATATGGAAGTAGCTAACTCTCTGCCAGATTTACCTGAGGGTAAAGAGGCCGATGAAAGCACTTCAAAACATGGCCTTCTCTTAACTATTACTGACCGAGGCTACGGCAAATCTAGCTTACTCCAAGACTACAGCTTGATTCACCGCGGAGGCACGGGTGTCATTAATATCAAACTCAACCCCAAGAAAAATGGAGCATCGGTAGTAGGCTTTAAACTCGTTCTCCCTGGAGAGGGGTGTCTGTTAATTACACAGGAAGGCATGGCTATAAGGTTTGGCGTGGAAGATATCCGCCGTACGGGTCGAAATACTCAAGGGGTTCGGGTTCACAATGTATCCTCTGAGACAGACAAGGTTGTAGCTATGGCCAAGATAGATGCTTCTGCCCATGCTCTCGACGAGTCAGACGAAGAGGAAGATCTAGACATTGAAACAACTTCCACTGGGACCCCATTGGGGATCGAAGAAGAATAAATCCTGCCCTAACTGGTCACAACCCCCTTGTCGCCCGTTCGAATCCTACCCCTGGCTTTTTATAGCCGATTAGTTGTTCCACATGGAACATAAAGGTGTGTCTTATTGTGGGATGGGGAATTTTTGGGTCAAGGCAAAGACATCCGCGCGAGTTTGCAAGAGCAATTGTTCATTGTTTGGTTCTGAAAGAACCCGGTGAATCCACTCGCTAATTTGAACCATTTCGCGAGTACCCATGCCTCGAGTTGTAATGGCCGGGGTTCCCAGCCGTATCCCGCTAGGCTTTAGCGGGGGGTTAGGATCAAAGGGTATTCCATTTTTATTGATAGTAACCCCCGCTAGATCAAGAGCTTTTTCGGCTACCGATCCCAGAATTCCTTTGGCAAATACATCTACTAATATTAGATGGTTATCGGTTCCCCCACTAACAATGCGCCAACCTTTATCTTGGAGGTTTTTGGCAAGTGCCCTCGCATTTTCTATCACCATACCGCTATAAACCTTGAACGAGGGGGCTAGGGCTTCCTTAAAAGCAATAGCCTTGGCCGCTACCATATGCATTAAGGGGCCCCCTTGAACGCCAGGGAATAGACTTCTGTCTATAGCCTTGGCGTATTTTTCTTTACATAAAATTAAACCCCCCCTTGGCCCACGAAGGGTTTTATGGGTCGTTGTAGTTACAAAGTCAGCAAATGGTACAGGAGATGGATGGTGCCCCGAGGCCACGAGCCCAGCAATATGTGCCATATCGACCATCAAAAACGCCCCTACTTCGTCGGCTATTTCTCTGAAGAGCTTAAAATCCCAATGTCTAGAGTAAGCACTTGCCCCAGCTACAATTATGCGTGGCTTGTATTCACGGGCTAAAGCCCGCACCTCATCCATATCTAACAGCTCATTGTCTTTTTTGACATGGTAACCCTTGAAGTTATAGAGCATCCCACTGCTATTAAGGGGGTGACCATGGGTAAGGTGCCCCCCATGGGCCAAGTCCAAGCCAAGGAGCGTGTCTCCAGGTTTAAGCACACTGAAATAGACTGCCATATTAGCTTGCGCCCCGCTGTGTGGCTGCACATTGGCGTGTTCTGCGCCGTAGAGTAGCTTGGCTCTTCCAATCGCCAACCTCTCCATATTATCTACAAAATCACAGCCTCCATAGTACCTTCGGCCAGGGTAACCTTCCGCATATTTGTTGGTGAAATGTGAGCCCATGGCCTCTAAAACAGCCTTAGAAGCGTAGTTTTCAGAAGCGATCATTTCAAGATGGTCATCCTGCCTCCGAACCTCGTCTTGAAGGGTTTGGAATATCTCGGGGTCAAGTTTCTTTATAGAGTTGTACACAGAGCCTTTCTTGGGGAGTCGGAAGGGGTGTTCCACATGGAACAGAATTTTTACTACGAAACTATTCGTAGATAAACTACGAAACTATTCGTAATAGATCAGTTTGGAGATGGCCTCGACTCACCTCATAATAGAAGTATGCCCTTTCTTCCAGATCCCGACAAAGGTGCCCTTTCTAGGGCTGAAAATCCCCTGGCCTCTCGCTATGCTAGTTTGGGGATGAGTGCCCTATTTTCAACACTTTACAGACAAAAAACATGGCGGAG
>SXYX01000008.1 GCA_005788175.1 Acidobacteriota bacterium | reverse complement strand
GTAGCTATGTTCGGAAGTGAGAAGCGCTGAAAGCATCTAAGCGCGAAACACCCCTCAAGATTAGATTTCCCCATAGGCTCGTGGAAGACTACCACGTTGATAGGTCGCATGTGTACGCACAGTGATGTGCTTAGCTAAGCGATACTAATGGCCAATTGGCTTGACGTTTCATCAATTAACGACAAGCACATTTCATGTCTTCGGACATTGAGTAACAAGTGCACTCTGCTCTTTTTTAAATTCACCTTAGCTTTCCCAATTAAAATTTTGGGTCACCCCATTTTCCTATTTCGTCGTGACTTTACCCTAGGGGTCACACCCGTTCCCATACCGAACACGGCAGTTAAGCCCTAGAGGGCCGATGATACTTCCCCAGACAGGGGCGGAAAAGTAGGTCGTTGCGACGTTTTTATCACGAAGCCCCTTGCCAAATTGGCAAGGGGCTTTTTGTTGAAAGTGTTTTTTAAGAGGTCTTATCGTTAAACTGAGAATTATTCACCCTGAGAATTTATGTCACTCGCCATTCATTTACCTGATCAATCGATTAAAGAGTTGCCCGAAGGGGCAACTGGAGAAACCCTTGCGGCTAGTATCGGACCTCGCTTGGCTCAAGCAGCCCTAGCTATTAAAGTGGAGGGTCGTCTCAAAGATTTATCGACCCCTTTAACAACGGGATCTCAGGTAGAAATTATCACCAGTAAATCTCCCGAGAGTTTAGAGCTGCTTCGCCATTCAACCGCTCATTTACTAGCGCATGCTGTGAAGAGGCTTTTTCCCAAGACCCAAGTAGGTATTGGCCCTGTCATTGAAGATGGATTTTATTACGACTTCAAAGTAGATCGACCGTTTACTGCAGATGACTTGGCACTCATTGAAGCAGAAATGAAAAAGATCATTAAAGAAGATATTATTGTCACCCGTGAGATTTTGTCGCGATCGGAAGCCATGGAGCGATTTAAGAAAATGGGAGAGCATTTCAAAGTTGATATTCTGGCCGAAATCCCTGCTAGCGATGCCATCTCTGGCTATCACCAAGGGGATTTCTATGATTTATGTCGTGGCCCTCATATTCCCCGAACCGGTAAAGCGGGGGCTTTTAAATTAACACATGTGGCGGGGGCCTATTGGAAAGGCGATGAAAAAAATCCAATGCTTTCTCGTATCTATGGAACGGCTTTTTATTCCCCTAAAGAACTGGAAGAGCACCTGGCCTTAATTGAAGAAGCCAAGCGTCGCGATCATCGAAAACTGGGTAAGGAATTAGATCTTTTTTCCTTCCATCCTGAAGCTCCTGCTTCCCCTTTCTTTCACCCAAAGGGAACCACGGTTTATAACGAGCTCGTTAAGTACATGCGTGAACTATACTTCAAGTACGGCTACCAAGAAGTCATCACCCCCCAGATTTTGGATACGAATCTCTGGAGAACTTCGGGTCACATGGATAATTATTCAGATAATATGTATTTTACCGAAGCGGAAGAGCGCGATTTTGCGGTGAAGCCCATGAATTGTCCTACCCATTGTCTGATGTTTGGGAGTACGAAACATAGTTACCGCGAACTACCTATGCGTATCGCTGATTTTGGTCGCCTACATCGTCTTGAGCGCAGCGGCGTGACTCATGGTCTAACTCGTGTTCGAAGTTTCTGCCAAGATGATGGCCATATCTTTTGCACCGAAGCACAAATTAAACAAGAAAGTGTGGCGTTTCTCGATTTACTCAAAGAAGTTTATGCCACCTTTGGTTTCCATGATGTCAAAGTAGCGCTTTCCACGCGTCCAGCTAAACGTTTAGGTTCTGACGAGACGTGGGATCAAGCAGAGAAAGCCCTAGCGGATGCCCTTATCGACCGTGACTACGCCTTCACCATGAATCCCGGAGAAGGAGCTTTTTATGGCCCTAAAATTGAATTTCAGATTTTAGATGCTCTCAAGCGTCCCTGGCAACTCGGAACGCTTCAACTTGATTTCTTACTTCCTCAGCGATTCAATTTAAAGTATATTCAGTCCGATGGTACAGAAGCACATCCCGTAATGCTGCATCGTGCAATTCTCGGAAGTCTTGAGCGATTCTTTGGAATTCTTGTGGAACATTGCGGAGGTGCTTTTCCAGTTTGGTTAGCACCCATTCAAATGATTCTTTTACCGATTACCGACCGAGCCAATACAATGGCTGAGAAGATTGCGGCTCAAGCGCACAGCTTAGAGATTCGTGCTGAATTAGATCTTCGTAACGAAAAAGTGAATGCCAAAATTCGAGATGCCCAACTCCAAAAAATACCTTATATGGTTGTTTTGGGGGATCGGGAAATTGAGACGGGACAGCTCTCCTTACGTCACCGAACCCGAGGTGATTTGGGCCAAAAGCCCCTAGAAGCCTTCTTGGCTGAGGTATCCCAAGAAATTAAGGCCCGCACCTAGCGTCAGTGCTGTAAATTAGGGCTTTGTGCTTAGAAAAAGCCTTGATAAACTTAAATTTCTGCTTTTTGGAGGAACCTATCCCGCCTACTGAAACCCGTATCAATGAAGGCATCCGTGCCTCCGAAGTCCGAGTGATCGGCCAAGAGGGGGAACAACTTGGCATCATGGCCCCCGAAAAAGCTCGAGTCATTGCCGAGGAACGCGGATTAGATTTGGTTGAGATTGCACCTAATGCAACCCCTCCCGTCTGTCGCATTATGGATTACGGAAAATTTAAATTTCAGGAAGCAAAACGGGAACACGCTGCTCGCGCTAAGCAAAAAAATATTGTGGTTAAAGAAGTCAAATTTCGACCTCGCACTGATGACCATGATTTCGATTTCAAAGTTCGTCACATCATTAGCTTTTTAGAAGAAGGAGACAAAGTCAAAGTCGTCGTTATGTTCCGAGGACGCGAGACTCAACATCGTGATATTGGATATAAAATTATTCAAGATGTGATCGCTCGAGTTGCTGAATATGGAGACGTCGAAAAAGGAACCAGTATTGAAGGCCGTGATATGCACGCCATTCTCAATGCCAAACCCAAGACTACGTCCAAACCAAAAAAACCAAAGAGTCAAGCGTCTCAAACCCCTCAAAACCCTGCGCCCAGCGCCGAATAACTAAGGATCACCCATGAGTTACAAGATTAAAACCCACAAAGGTGCTGCCAAACGTTTTAAGAAAACGGGCAAAGGAAAATTCAAACGTGGATGCTCTCATCAACGCCACCTTCTTGCTAGCAAGTCCCCTAAGCGTAAACGCCAACTTGATATGGGTTCATCCGTGAGCAAAGCGGATCAAGCTACTGTCAATAAGTTGTTACCCTACGCGTAATTTTTAACCGGCATCTGCGGATGCCCCCAACTGGGCTTTTAAAGTTCATCCGAACTGCCCCGAGGAAAGGAAAATATGACAAGAGTCAAACGAGGACCCAAACGAGCTCAACGTCGTAGACGTATGCTCAAATTTGCAAAAGGATTTTACGGGGCTAAATCCCGTTTATATCGATCAGCGAAAGAAGCCATCGAGAAAGCCTTGGCTTACGGTTACCGTGATCGCAAGGTTCGAAAAAGAGACTTTAGAAAGCTTTGGATTGTTCGTATCGGTGCAGCCTGTAAACAACAAGGTACATCCTACTCCCGCTTTATGGGCGGCTTAAAGAAAGCCAATATAGACCTAGATCGTAAGGTTTTAGCCGACCTTGCAGTTCATCAACCTGAAGCGTTTAGTCAATTGGTGGAAACCTCCAAGAAGCACTAAGCGGTCAGATATCATTCTTCTTTCAAAGGCCGCGTTAAGCGGCCTTTGTTTTTTGCTAGAGTTAAGGAAACCATGAATCTACGATTCGACCTCCTCCCCTCTGACATCGCCGAAGCCCATCAGCAATTTGAGGGTTGGATTAGTACTGCTCGAGATGTCAACGAAGTTAATCGTCTAAAGGGCGTCTTCACGGGTCGTAAAGCTAGTCATTTAACCACACTGACTGAATTGCTTAAGCAAACTCCTAAAGAATCAAAATCGGATTTAGGAGCTCTGATTAATCACTTAAAAATCACTTGGGAAACAGCTTTATCTCTGCGCCTAGATCAATTGATATCAAAAAATTCAACCTCGTCGATAGATCTTACACTCACTCCTCCTGTAATTCCCCTCGGTGCTGTCCACCCTATTCAGCGCCTTGAGGCTCAAATCGTTTCAGTCTTTCGTAGCCTGGGTTACCACGTGGAAGAAGGGCCAGAAGTGGAGACAGAAGAGAATAATTTTGACGGCTTGAATATTACCCCAAGCCATCCTGCCCGAAGAAGTAGCGATACCTTTTATTTTCAAAATCACCCCCATTTACTACTCCGTACGCACACGAGTCCCGTTCAAGTTCGAGTACTGAAAAGATTAAGTCAGAAAAACAAAGAAGGTGTATCACTTCTCGAATCCCTTGAAGGTATTCGTTTTCTGTCTCCGGGCCGCGTCTATCGTAAAGATGAAATTGATCCCACTCACTCTCCGATGTTTCAACAAGTCGAAGGTATGTTGATCGGAAAAAATATAGGCTTGCACCACTTGAAGGGAACTTTAAGCTATGCCATGAAAGCGCTCCTCGGCGCTGAAGCAGATGTGCGTTTTCGTCCAGGCTACTTTCCTTTTGTTGAACCCGGTTGCGAAGTTGATGTGAGATGCCCTCTGTGCAAGGGCCAAGGTTGTCGCGTCTGTAAATCAAGCGGATGGATTGAAATTCTTGGAGCCGGACTAGTTCATCCGCAAGTTTTGAGTCACGCGGGAATTGATCCAACAGTTTGGTCAGGGTTTGCCTTCGGTATGGGCATTGAACGAATTGCCATGATTATTAGCGAGTGCCCTGATTTAAGACTGTTCTTTGAAAACGATGTTCGATTTTTACAGTCCATGAGAGAGGTGCGATGATGCGCCTGCCCTTAAGCGCACTCCAAAAAGAAATCAGTGGCCGCTCTTTAAGCCTCGATCAAGTAAGACAATATTTACCGATGCTGGGTTTTCCAATCGAAAATCTGGAATCCCTATCGGGAGATACACTTTTAGAAATTGAAATTACGGCAAATCGAAGTGATGTTTTATCAATACGAGGTATTGCGAGAGATATCGCTGCAAAGATTGGGACTTCCCTTAGCCATATTCCAGATTCTTCGATTGTTGAGGATTCTTCAGCCTTTCCCATTTATCTTGAGAGCCCCTTGTGTTCTTTTTATGCAGCTGCCCTTGTGGATTTGGGTGAAAGTACTTATATCCCACATGACACGACTAAGTTTTTAGACCTTATAGGTTCTTCTAGTAAAGCTCTCGCATCTGTTGATGCTTCAAATGAGTTTTTATATCGCTACGGTCAACCGACCCATGCCTTTGATCTCGATACACTTCAAGGATCCGTCACGGTTCGATTGGCGAAATCGGGAGAGTCTTTTATGGGCCTTGATGGAATTTTAAGAATGTTGACTGCCCATGACTTGGTGATTGCCGATCAGGTAGGCCCCATAGCTTTAGCAGGTGTCATAGGGGGAGACCGAACAAAAGTGACTGCGCAAACACGTCGTATTTTAATCGAAAGCGCAATCTTTGATGCTGTATCAGTTCGAACAACCGCGCACCGATTCAATCTTCATACCGAGGCTTCTAATCGATTTGGCCGAGGAGTAGATTCTTCTTTGGTCATACCGATTCGTAATCTCCTAGCTCAAACCATCGCCCAATGGACGAAAGGTAGAGTCACCGCTGCATGGAATGTGGGTCTTCTGCCATCAGCCGCACCCATGGTTCATATGCCTTTATCCTTATTGCAACGCATCGCTGGTCGATCTATTTCTGGAAGTGATGCTATGGCTCACCTCGAACGTTTAGGCGCAACGGTTGTTATGGATGGAACTTCACTCAACGTCACTCCTCCCTCTTGGCGTCATGATCTAACGCTGGCTGAGGATCTGGCTGAAGAAATTTTAAGACTCGATGGTTATGATCGAATTGATTCCACACTCCCTTCTATGGACGCAAGTCCTCTTCCGATGCCATTCGAGTATACACAACGTATCCAATTGAGTGAGCACTTAGCTCACCTAGGATTCTTTCAAACTCTCACCTTTGGTTTCCATGGTCCTTCGGATGAAATAGGGTTGGAATCTGAACAATCAGGACGCCGTCTTTCCAATCCCTTAGGAGAAGAATATTCCTTAATGCGCTCGAGCCTTTTGCCGGCGCTCAAGAAAGCCGCGCTTCAGAATTTGAGGAACGGTCAAGCCGAAATTCGTTTGTTTGAAATCGCTCCTGTCTATCAATCACAACCCGAAGGACCTCATTCCGTTTTAACTCTTGCGCTAGTTTGGGGAGGAAGAGCCGGCGGAGAAGATGTTTTGACTCCCGCTCAAACCATTAGCCCTCTTCATCTTATGGGGTTAGCCCATACCCTCCAACTTCATGACATTAAAATAGTCGAAATCGGATCAGGACTATTGGGATTTGAGATCCCACTTCCCTCCAAACCACCTCTTACATCTCCACTGATCCCACACTTTGTCTCTTTCAGTCGACACCCCATGGTTCAACGCGACCTTTCTTGCATAGTGCCGAAAGGACAAATCTATGGATATCTCGAATCCGCCTTAAAAAAAGTCCTCCCTCCGGCCTGCAAAAGTCTTCGATGTGTCGAGGTTTATGCAGGGAAGGGTGTGGCCGAAGGGTACGAATCTTGGCTCTTGCGTTTTCAATTCCAGGCCAATCGAACTCTCACCACAGAAGAAGTCGATGGTTGGATGAAATCTGTCGTAGATCTTCTTCCAAGTATGAAAATTACATTAAGATAAGTTTTGATTGAGAGGAATTACCCATGGATGTGATTCAGCAAATCGAACAGAAAATAAAAAAAATACTTCAGGAACGCCGAGACTTAATGAATCAGGTTGCTAACTTTGATCAACAGCACACCTCTGAATCACAGGCGCTTTTGGATCTCGAGCAACGAGTAGCGCATCTGCAGGAATCGCAAATTAAATTTCAAGAACGTGAAGTGCATTTAAAATCAACGATTGAAATGCTTGAGAGTGAACGCGAACAAACCAAAGGTCAGTTACAACAGCTGCTCCGAGATTTTGAAGAGTTGTCTTAAGGTACGATTGGGGCTACGAATGAGTTATCGAAATGTACGTTTGGAGATTGCAGGGCAGACCCTCGAGTGTCATACTGAGCTTTCGGAAAGCGAACTCCAAGAGGCAGTAGCCTTGGTCGAAGAAAGCCTAGTAGCGATGGAGAGCCGAGCTAAGGTATTATATGGAGATACCAAGAAGGAGGCGGACCATGGGGTTCGTTTCATCCTTGGAACCCTCAACTTGGCTTATCAACTGATTCGTCAACAAAAGGAAGCTCTCAAACATCGAACGGATTTGGAACAGAAACTACTCAAATTATTAGAAGATGTTCCAGATGATACTCCCCCCTCTTTACCTCTTTAACGGCTAAGACCGGGGGCCATCTTAAATGTTCTTTCCCTGCAAGGCACGTGTGTATGGCCAAGCGCTTGTTCCATAACTATGATTGGGCAATCTGCCCCCACCCTTGTGCGTTCCGCGCGTCGGCATGCCTTAAAGTGGGTTTTGACTGCCCCCCTACAACCTAGGGAACTCGGCAAGCCTCCACGACTACGCGGGGAATTTTAAATCCTACAAGACCCGAGAGCTCCTAATTTTTTTTCCCTAGGAGTTCACCATGAATACCAATACTTTAATATTCGGCTTGTTAATATTCGGCTTGCTTGTTCTGGCAGTGAGCGCCTTGGTTGCCTTGAACCAGAAGAAGAATGCCTCTAGTGCCTTGAGTGAAGAAGCCAAAGCGAAGCTCCGCCAAGATCTCGAGGATGAGCTGAAATCTAAAGCAGCTCGCCAGATTACGGAGGCCGCTAAACAAGCTGACTTACTCCGCGAGAAAGTTCGTCTTGAAGTAGAGGCCATGAAGAAAGACGCCGAACTCAAGTCTAAAGACCTTGCGCTTACGGCACGATCTGAAATGGAAAAGCAACTAAGCGAACGACAAAATACACTCGCAGCTCAAGAAAAAAGAGCTCTTCAAAAAGAAGAAACACTGGATAAGAAAACACAGACTTTAGAGCAAAAAGAAAAAGAAATCGAAATCGAACGTGAGAAGCGCCAGAAAGAAAATGAGCGCTTAGAAGCCATGAAGCAAGAGGCGAAACAGCTTGTGGAGCAGCAGCAAAAGAAACTCGAGTCCATTGCTAATCTCACCCGCGATGATGCCCGAAAAGAACTCATGGAACAACTCGAGCACGATGCCAAGATGGATGCCTCCAAACTTGTCCGTCGCATCGAAGAAGAAGCTACTGAAGAGGCCCAAAAGAAAGCTCGTTGGACTATTGGTGCAGCGATTCAGCGCATCGCTAGCGACGTTGTTACCGAAACTGCAGTCGGCTCCATTCAGTTGGCCAGCGATGATCTTAAAGGTCGGATCATTGGTAAAGAAGGCCGAAATATTAGAGCTTTAGAAAAAGCTACAGGATGTGACTTGATTGTAGATGAAACTCCTGAAACGATCGTGGTTTCGTCGTTTGATCCTATTCGTCGGGAAGTTGCTCGTCAGGCCGTTGAGCTTCTGCTTGCTGACGGACGTATTCACCCAGCCCGCATTGAGGAAGTGGTTGAAAAAGTCAAAGTTGATCTTGATATTAAATTGAAAGAAATCGGCGAGGCGGCTGCCATTGAATTAGGTTTTCCCGATGTGCATCCTAAACTCCACAAGCTTCTAGGTCGTCTCAATTATCGACATTCTTACGGCCAAAATGTCTTAGAACATACTAAAGAAGTAGCTCATATTGCAGAATATATGGCTGGTGAAATGGGAGCCGATCCCATTCTTGCTCGTCGAGCTGGGCTATTTCATGACATTGGTAAAGCCGTCGATCGTGAGGTTGAAGGAACCCACATCGAACTAGGTATGCAACTTCTTCAACGCTATGGAGAAAAGGAAGCTGTCATTCATGCCATGAGTTGCCACCATGGAGATTTTGAACCCCGAACCGTTGAAGCCATGTTGATCACAGCATCCGATGCGCTTTCTGCAGCTCGTCCCGGTGCCCGTCGTGAAATGCTATCAACCTACGTCAAGCGACTCGAGCAACTAGAAGTTATTGCCAATTCCTATCAAGGTGTTCAAAAGAGCTTTGCCCTGCAAGCCGGTCGCGAAATCCGCATCATGGTAGATGCTGGTAAAGTGAACGATGATCAGGCCTTCTGGATTGCTAAGGATGTCTCGAAGCGTATCGAAAATGAAATGCAATTCCCTGGTCAAATTAAGGTCACCGTCATGCGTGAAACGCGAGCCGTTGAATTTGCTAGGTAAACTACTATGCTCGTTTATGAAGTCACGGTTCGCCTTCAACATTCCGATGAAGAAGCTTTCCGTGGCTTTATGTGCGAGGCTCACATCCCAGACATTGTCGCCACTGGCTGTTTTGAAGAGGTTTCCTTTCAGCGTCTTGGCGAAAAGCATTTTCGTACTCAGTATCAAGTCCTAAATCAAGAAAATCTTGATCGTTATATAGAGAAGCACGCTCCCCAATTTCGTGAAGACTTTACCAAACATTTTCCGGGCGAGACCCAAGTCGAACGCCAGGTATGGAGTATTGAGCAGACCTGGACTTAGGAAAGAGAATACTTCAGCGCCTCTAATGCTTCAGTAACTTTTGAAGGTTCCGTACCGCTTCCTTGGGCGAGATCTTTCTTGCCTCCACCCTTGCCGTTTAACAGTGGCATCATGATCTTCAGCAGATCACCTGCATGATGAGGCATTTCTGAACTTACGCTAATGACAAGCGCCAGTTGATTTGAACTAAGCACGGAAGCCAACAATAAAATACCTTGAGGATGTTGTTGGCGAAAGCGATCCATTAGCTGACGTAAATCTTGACCATCTACGCCTTCGACTTGACGGATGACTAAAGCGCCACCTTTGATCGGAGTCAATGTATCTTGTGTTTCTTGATTCGAGGCAGCATTTAACTTAGTTTTCTTGAGTTCTTGCTCGAGTGATTGAATCTTCTGATCTTTATTGGCAAATACTGAAGCTAATTGATCTTTTGAAACATTAGAACTTCGGGCAAGTTGTGATAGTACCCGATCATTTTCCTGAAGATATTTCAGCGCCATGATGCCCGCTACTGCTTCGATCCTACGTATGCCACTCGCTACCGAGGATTCTTGCGTGATTTTAATTAAACCAATTTCCCCTGTATTGGCGACGTGTGTACCTCCACAAAGTTCTACAGAGAAGTCTCCAAGAGTAAGAACCCGAACGCGCTCGCCATATTTCTCACCAAAAAGAGCCATGGCTCCTTGTTGAAGCGCCTCTTGAATCGGCAGTTCTTCAATATGCGAAGGAAGTCCCTTTAAGCTTTGTTCATTCATGGATGATTCAATGAGTTCAATTTGTTCTCGATCTAGAGGAGCGTAATGGGTGAAATCAAATCTCAAACGATCCTCATCCACTACACTGCCGGCTTGTTTGACGTGAGGTCCTAAGACTTCACGAAGGGCAGCATGAAGTAGATGGGTGGCTGTGTGATGGGCACGAATACGCACCCGACGTTCTGCGTGAACCTGTAGATGGACGTCATCGCCGATCTTCAAAACTCCTTCAATATGGACCTTGTGAACGATACGTTTATCAGCAGGACTGAGGGTATCAGTGATCGTTCCATAGCCTCCTTCAAATTTAAGGGTTCCGGTATCGCCAACCTGACCTCCCCCTTGGGCGTAGAAAGGCGTGGTATCAACCAAAAGAGAACCCTCGCCGGTAAGACTTGTAACGCTCTGACCTTGAGAATCCAGTAAAGCCAAAACTTGTGCATTTCCATATAAGTGGTCGTAACCTGTGAAGATCGTAGGGGTCACTTTCATAAGAGCGGAGAGATCTTGGCTGGACGTGACGCCTTGCTTTGCCCCGACTTTACTCTTGGTTCGTTGTTCAGCCATTTCTTCCTCAAAACCTTTTAAATCGGGACGGACCTGGCGTTCACGGCACCAATCTTCAACTAGATCTAAAGGAAAACCATAAGTGTCATAAAGCTTGAAAATGTCAGATCCCGAAAGCGTTTTTTGTACAAGTTTAGCGGACTCTAGAATTTTGAGGCCCGCAAGTAGAGTCTGCTCAAATTGTTTGGATTCCCTAATTAAGACACCCTCAATGTTTTTTATCTCTGTGGAGAGCTCGGGGTAGGCATCCTGCATACTCTGAAGTACAGAGTTCGGGAGTTGTGCAAAGAACCCCGAAGGCATACTCAGACGCTTCCCAAAACGTAACGCGCGACGGATAATTTTTCGCAAAACGTAACCACGAGCCTCATTGGAAGGGATCACACCATCGGCAATCATGAAGGTGGCTGCCCGAATATGATCGGCAATCACTTGACTAGCAATTTTAACGGTAGGGTCACGATGTTCATCAACTTGCAATGTTGACATTGACCAAATCGCCTTGAAGATGGGCTCGAATAGATCAATATCGTAATTAGAATCTTTCTTTTGAAGTACAGAAGCCACTCGCTCGAGACCCATCCCTGTATCGATACTAGGTTTTGGCAAAGAGGTCAAATGGCCTTGAAGATCTCTGTTGTACTGCATGAATACGAGGTTCCAAATTTCCATAACGCGATCACCTTCGCCATTCGGATGACCATCGCCAGGGTAAGAAGCACCACGATCAAAATGTATTTCTGAACACGGACCACAAGGACCGGTATCGCCCATTTGCCAGAAATTATCTTTCTTGCCAAATTTTAAAATACGTTCAGGGGCGACCCCAGCCTGAATCCAGAGAGCCATCGCTTCCTCATCGGCAGGAACCCCATCTTCACCACCAAAAACAGTTATCCAAAGGTCCTTTGCTTGAAGACCTAGTTTGCCCTCTTTAGGGCTTCCTGTAAGAAAATCCCAGGCAAAGTGAATAGCTTCCTTTTTAAAATAATCTCCAAAACTAAAATTTCCGAGCATTTCGAAAAAAGTATGATGACGCGCTGTGAAACCCACCTGATCAAGATCGTTATGCTTACCTCCTGCGCGTAAACATTTCTGACTACTAGCCGCACGGCGATAGGGACGCTCTTCGAGACCAACAAATACATCTTTAAATTGAATCATTCCTGAATTCGTCCACAAGACCGTAGCGTCATTAGCCGGACCAATCACAGGGCTAGAGCTCACCTGACGGTGGTCATGGGCCACGAAATAATTCAGAAATTTCTGTCGGATCTCAGAGGTTTTCATCGCTTTATTAACTTTATAACCTAATGACGAAAATGCCGAATTCCTGTAGCAAAAAGCCAAACACCTAGGTTTTGGGCAGAGGCGATTACCTCAGGGTCACGAAGTGAACCCCCAGGGTGAATGAAAGCACGAACACCTTTAGAGGCCGCTAATTCTAATCCATCAGGAAAGGGGAAAAAGGCGTCACTCCCGAGGATGCTCCCTTGCGCCCGGCTTCCTGCTTTGTCGCATGCAATACGTACAGCTTCCACACGACTCATTTGACCTGCACCGATACCCACCGTTTGTCCGTCTTGAACCAACACGATCGCATTAGACTTTACAGATTTGACTACAGTTTGCGCGAGGTATAAATCTCGATCTGAAGGCCTAGATCCACTTCCTTGAACCTTAACATCCCATTTCGCCACAAGAACTTCATGTCTATCCATACTTTGAACCAAGAAACCCCCGCTCACAGAACGTATATCTCGGTTTTTCAAAGAAGACCATGGAAGATCAATCTCGATTAATCTCAGTTGTTTTTTGGATTCGAAAATCTCCTTAGCCTCTGTAGAAAAATTAGGAGCCATAATTACTTCCCAAAAGGTCTCGGCCATTTTTCGAGCAAGACTTTCTGTCACAGGTTGGTTGAAGGCAACGATACCACCAAAACTTGAGACTGAATCACAGGCTAGTGCTCGATCAAAAGCAGAATCGATATCAGAGCCAAGGGATACGCCACAAGGATTATTGTGTTTGACAATTACGCAAGCGGGTTCATGAAAGGACTCAACGAGTCGACCACAAGCCTCTATATCTAATAAATTATTAAAAGAAAGCTCTTTACCCTGTAGTTGTTTAACTTTAGCTAATCCACAACTATCAGCTGATATTTCTTGATAATAGGCCCCCGCCTGATGAGGATTTTCTCCATAACGAAGCCCTTGATGTTGGATGAGATATAGGTTGAGTGATTTAGGAAGCGTAGTGCTCGAATTAGTATTGGATTGAGCCATCCAATCTGCAATGGCCCGGTCGTAATGAGCGGTGTGATCAAACGCGTCAATAGCACACTGTCGTCGTTCAACATCCCCCCACCTTTTTTCTTTGACAGCACGTATAAAAGGTTCGTATTGAGACGGCTTAGTTAAGATCGTGACTGAGGCATGATTTTTTGCTGCACTTCGAATCATACTTGATCCACCAATATCAATTTGCTCGATCGCTTCTTCGAAGCCAACCCCAGGTTTTTGAATGGTGTTCTCAAAGGGATAGAGATTGACTACAGCTAAATCAATCGCCTCAATATTTAATCGACGGGTATCATCTGTATGGCTTTTCTTTTTTCGATCGAAGAGGAGCCCCCCGTGAATTTTAGGGTGCAGGGTTTTGACGCGCCCATCAAAACATTCTGGAAAGTCGGTGAAGGTGGAAACCTCTATCGCCGGTAATGCACGAGCCTTAAGAGCCTGTAGTGTTCCACCCGTTGCCAAGAGGGTCCAGCCCTGCTGGACGAGGAATTCGGCTAGAGGAACAATCCCCGTCTTGTCATAGACCGAGATTAAAGCAGTTGGCATGGCTCCCCCTATTTTTATTTTGATTTGTCTAATCAATTCGGTATAGCCCTAAATACTTACTGAAATAACTTAGACCCTAGATTGAGAACTTGATCCTAGGTTTCAAAGGCCTCATTCTATTTGTTCGGAGTATGGTAATGCCGAAGATCGCCATAAATGGTAAAGAAATTGATGTTCCAGTAGGAACTTTGGTTCTCGATGCTTGTAAAAATGTAGGTATTGATATTCCTCATTATTGCTATCATCCTGCTTTAACTCCTGTTGCGACCTGTCGAATGTGCATGGTTGAAATCAAGGGGATGCCAAAATTAGCAACATCATGTACTACTACAGTAGGACCAGCACCTAAAGATCAACCTGACTCCTTAGTTATGGAAATCTTTACAGATAGTCCTCAGGTTGCTGATGCCCGTGCTGGTGTAATGGAATTTTTGCTTATGAATCACCCTCTTGATTGCCCTATTTGTGATCAAGCAGGGGAATGTAAACTTCAGGATTACAGTTACACCTATGGCAGCGGTGACTCTCGTATGCATGAGGCGAAAAGACGTTACCGCTATGAAGATCTTGGCGGAAAAATCGTAATCGATAAAAATCGATGTATTCATTGCACTCGCTGCATTCGTTTTACCCAGGAAATTTCAGGGGGATCTGAACTAACTGTGGCGCAGCGGGGGGCCAATCTTGAAGTCACCACGTATTCTGGAAAATCCTTAGACTCCAACCCTTATGCAGCTAATGTAGTTGATATCTGTCCCGTTGGGGCTCTCACAAGCCGTGATTTCAGATTCAAAAAACGTGTTTGGTATCTTACAGCTGTCCCATCCATTTGCCGAGAGAGTGCCCTAGCGGCTCCTGTTTGGATTGATCACGAGGGTAATCAGATTCATCGAATGCGACCTAGGCCTATCGATGATCGCAAAGAGACACATTTCATTTCGGATCGCGAGCGCTACTCCTATAAACACTATAATCTTCAGGATCGACCCTCGCAGATCATTAAACAGCAAGATGGAACTATCTCTGAAATTTTCACCCAAGCGATGCAAGCCTTAACTGCTGTGGTGGCCCAAGGCACAATCGGGTGTGATGCCGCACAGAAAGTTGCTGAATGTGCAAGTTCACCCAGCCATCTTTATGGAAGTGGAGATTTGAGATTACCTATTGACTTGGCCCATCTTCAAAAAGAGACCGATGGAATTATTAATCGTAAAGGACTTGAACAACGCGGCTTTCGTTTTGGCCAACTTGAAAGTCTAAAAGCTCAAATTGCTCAAGGTCATATTAAAACCGTGATCCTAGTACACGATCAAAGTGTTTCAAGCGAAGAAGAAACAGCCTTATTAATGCAGATCTTAAAAACGGCAACAACATCGATTGTTTTCGAAGTACTTCAATCTGAATTAGGAAAATTAGCAACTCTTTGGTTACCCATGACTTCCTACGTCGAAGAAAATGATTTTGTGATCAATATTAATGGCGAGATTTGTCGCTATCAAAAAGTCCTGAAGGCTCCTGACGGTTGTAATACGCTGGTTCACTGGATGCAATGTCTTCGTTCATCCTCCTTGGTATCGACAGCCTCCTGATATGCTTCTCATTGCTTACGATGGAGAATGCAGTCTATGTATTCGTCGAGCTGATTGGCTTAAGCGTCAAGATAGTCGTGCACAACTCATGTTATTTCCTATTCAGCATCCGCAACTCGTCCGCGTTGCTCCTGAGTTAGCAGGCCGATCTCTTCATGGACAAATTCACGGCATGGATCTTGATACGCGGGAAGTGTTTATTGCAGGGGATCTTCTGGAACCTCTCTTAAATGTGCTTCCACGATGGTCTTGGTTAAGCTTCACATTATTTATTCCAGGCTTTCGTAAATCGATTGGTTATTGGTTTCTATCAAAATCCTAAAAAATTACTGACCCCGCGCGTTGGGATTCTTCTCGGCCATCTCAGACCAAAGACGTTGAAGACTTTGCAAGCGTTCAGGAAATTCAAGATCGAGTTCGGACAGAATCTCTTCATCCTCAGGGTCAAACCTTAGGGGATCATTAAGAACAGCGCCAGAGAATTCGGGGAATATTTCAGAAAGCCAAAGACGGGAGATACCACGTACGCTCAGATTTCTAAAGCCAGGTGTATCAACAATGAAACCCTGTTCGATTGTCGGTATAAGGCGAGTCGATGTGGTCGTTTGTTTACCGGTTCCAAATTTACTTAGTGCACCTGTGGGTGAGACATCTCGATTTAGTAGACAATTTAATAGTGTACTTTTACCAACTCCACTATGGCCTAGGAGCCCCACTCGTTTATTAGGCAACAGGGATCTCAGTTCATCGAGACCCTCTCCGCTCCTTGAAGAGCATTTAATGATAGTTTGAGAAGTAGAACGAAGAGGTTCTAATTCAGGAATTTTATCGGAAGGCTTCAATTCATCGGATTTGGTGATGACGACAATGAGGGGAATACCAGCATCAAGGGCCAATACCTGAGCTCGTTCAATTAAGCTTGGCTTCAAAGCCGGCCGAAGAACAGATGCGCATAACCAAACTTCATCCAGATTAGCTGCGATAAGTTGCCACGGATTACGATCATCAATTCCGCCACGCTTGAGTAAGTTGCGACGAGTCACAATGGCTTGGATTTGAGCCAGTGTCTCACTAGTTTTTACAGCTAGATCGTAATGAATCTGATCTCCGCATACTAAGCTGACACCCCTTAGTTTCCCCGACAAGGTTCCACGAAGAGGCTTGAGATCTATGCCTAAAAAATCAACCCATTGGGAATATCGTTGAATCACTATTCCCTTAGGGAGATGTTGCCATTCTGCCGCATCGGGTAGGTCTAGCATAGATTTGCTGTCATGAGATTCGATCTGAGAACGTTGCTGTGATGTCTGTAGTTGCCTTCTCTTGCTTTGGCTCCTGCCTTCACGACGCGATCCTGTCTCGCCGAAGTCACCAGCATGGTTGCTTTGGCCTAATTTAAATTTCTTATTCATGATCGTATCAGTTGACTAAGAAAAGCGGTTGTATTCCAAAGGGCATGAATACAAATCGGAATTAAAATAGATTCTGAAATAACATAAGACCAAGCAAGGACACAACCTAGTAGAACAAGTGCAGGAAAAACAACAAGTTCCATATGAAAGAAAGCAAATACGATACCGCTAATTAATACAGCTAATTCAAGTCGAATACGTTGGCGAAGCCATGTGAGAAGAACGCCCCTAAAAACTATTTCCTCGAAAAGAGGCGCAAGTATACCAACAGCCAATAAGCTGGGAACAATTTGCTTCCACGACTTACTTTGGCCTAGGATTTCATGAAGTCTGGCTTGAGCATCTGCATTTTTTAGAAATGGATTTATCGAAGCAGAATAGGCCAGAATAATAATCATAGCAAGAAAAAAGATTTGAAAAATTTTAAGCCCATCTCCTGAATTCAATTTAAAAGAAAATCTTTTTATGAAAATAGACCATGAAATATTTTCAAAACGTAACAAAATAAGAATACCCCATACCGTATGAAGAATATAGGGAATCAAAATGAGAAATAAGGGTGCCTGAATATTAATCCATTTTGAATAAATACGATTCGATCCAAAGCTTATTCCTAAAAAGATGACAAACCAAAACATAAAAAAAGCAAATAAAGTAATGAAGTTCATATTCCAAGGCTTTTGCGTAAAACGTGGTGCCTGAAATTGTTGCTTGACTACTATATAAAAGCTTACAAATCCAATCAGCAAGACAAAACCAAGCATAATGCGTGACCCAAGAGTCGCAAAGATCGGTTCTATAGTATTTGCCGGCAAATTGTATCGAGAAGAATTGATTTCTAGAAACCAGGAAGGAACCTGAAAATCAATCATTTTCCACTGAGCTATAAATATACCTACAAAACTCAATATCGAAATGAGGGTCGCTAACCCAAGGCAAATATAGAAAATTAAAGATCGACCCCCGGTCGGCAAAGATTCAGGCATAGTTTAAGAATGCCTCAAGTGGCACCTTCCGAGAAATTATATGAGTTTTCAATACCCTATAGCCATTCGTTTTCGCGATCTTGATGCACTGCAACACGTGAATAATGCAGTAATAGTGACCTATTTAGAAACAGCGCGTTTTGCTTGGGCCCAAGGCTATCTTCAAGGCGAGGACTTTACATCAGACGGATTTGTCATTGCACGCATTGAGGTAGATTATAAAAAACCTATTCTCTTAAATCATAATGTCCATATTGAACTTAATGTCTCTCGCATCGGTACAAAATCTTTCAACTTAATTTACCGAGTCTTCGATTTGTCGAGTGGAGAGACCCTTGCTACGGCTATGACGGTTCAAGTATTAATGGACTTTGAAAAATTCAAATCTAAGCCCATCTCCCCTAAGGCTTTGGCTTGGCTCAGCCCTCAACTCGTTACATAGCTCAGTATTTCTGAGATTTTCTTTTGAAAAAATCTTGAATCCTCTCCTTAATATTAGATTTTAAGAAGCATTGAGCAAAAGCCACTCGCTCAATAAATAGAGCACCCGCTCGGCTCTCTTGTTCTTGATCTTGAATTACTCTTTTCAGGCGTTGTGTAGCCATTTTATCTACCCGAGACCTTGGAAGACGAGTAAAATAAGATTGAGTATTTAATCGATCGCTCATGTACTGTGCTCGTATCCTTTTTATTAAGTATAGATGCACTTATTGAGATTCAAGAAAGGATGCGAAATGAGTAATCAAGGTATCGAAGGTTTCGGTGACAATATTTTGCGTCTTGATGAGCAGCCCATTAGTAGCTACTTTGGCTGTAATACTTTTAACGATAATGTCGCTAAAGAACGCTTGTCACATTCAACCTATATCGCATTGAAATCCATGTCAGCTGGAGGTGGATCTCTTACACCTGAGATGGCACAAGAAATTGCCTCTGCGATTAAAGATTGGGCGATGGAGCAGGGCGCAACCCATTTTACACATTGGTTTCTTCCTATGACAGGAGTCACAGCAGAAAAGCATGATGCATTTATTTTTTGGGACAAAAATAATCCTGGTTCAGTCATAGAAATGCTCAGTGGCTCCCAATTAATTCAGGGTGAACCTGATGCTAGTTCGTTTCCTAGTGGAGGCCTGAGGGCTACCTTTGAGGCACGAGGTTATACCGCCTGGGATCCATCTAGCCCTGTGTTTATTATGGGAGGACCCTCGGGGAAGACGCTTTGCATTCCGACTGCTTTCGTAGGCTATCACGGAGAAGCTCTCGATCATAAAGTACCCTTATTGCGTTCAATGGAATATTTATCTAAAGAATCTGTCGCAGCTCTAAAATTCTTTGAACAACAAACCCAACGTGTTGTATCCGTATGTGGTGCCGAACAAGAATATTTTGCTGTCGATCTCGATTTAATGCAGCAGCGACCCGATCTTATGTTGGCAAATCGTACGCTCCAAGGCGCTCGTCCTCCCAAAGGCCAAGAACTAGAAGATCATTACTTCGGCTCAATCAAAGATCGTGTTTTAGGATTCATGCAGGAACTAGAGCTGGAGGCTCTTAAGTTGGGTATACCTGTTAAAACCCGACACAACGAAGTAGCCCCTAATCAATTTGAACTTGCCCCGATCTTCGAGCAAGCTAACTTGGCTTCAGACCATAACCAGTTACTGATGGAACTTATGAAATCCATTGGCGAACGCCACGGTTTAGGTATCTTACTTCACGAAAAACCCTTTGCGGGTATCAATGGAAGTGGAAAGCATTGCAATTGGTCACTCGCCACAGATCAAGGCCATAATCTTTTAGATCCCGGTAAAACCCCTGAACAAAATCTACAATTTATATATTTCCTAACTGCCACAATTAAAGCTATTCACCGTCATGGCGGGCTTATTCGAGCCACTATTGCTTCTGCTGCGAATGATCATCGACTAGGCGCCAACGAAGCTCCACCAGCCATCATGTCTATTTTCTTAGGCATGCAGTTGAGCCAAGTACTTGATGTTTTTGAACGAGGAGAAAGTAAAGGAACAGCGGGTAAGGGCATTCTTAATTTTGGAATTCCCAATCTACCTAATCTCGAAAAAGACGCTACGGATCGAAATAGAACATCACCCTTCGCATTCACTGGAAATCGGTTTGAATTTAGAGCGGTCGGCTCCTCTCAATCTATCGCATTTCCCTTGATGATCATCAATACGGCAGTTGCAGAGTCGCTTCGAGAACTCAACCAACAAGTCAAGCAAGATCAAGTTACAACTGCGGATGCACTAGTCTCAATAGTGAAAATACTTAGAAAAACACTCGGCGAGACTAAGTCGATCCGATTTGAGGGAAATGGGTATTCAGATGAATGGAAACAAGAGGCTGAACGAAGAGGCCTCCCCGTAGCTTCAGATACTGTAGCTGCACTCAAGATCTGGGAAGAACCTGTTGCACAATCCCTACTGCTTGAGGGTGGTATATTTACCTTTCAAGAACTTGAAGCACGACTTCATATTCGACATGAGCAATATCAAAAAGCTCTTAATATCGAAGCACAAGTCTTAAAAGAAATGACAGAAACACTCTTGATCCCAAGTATTCTTAGCGATATCGGAGACAAGTCTGGCTCTCTTCGGTCCCATTCAAATTTCCGATCTACGCTTCCCCTTATCCATAAATCTATCGATCAACAGGCGGCTCTTTTGGATCAAGCACAAGGTGAACTCACGGAATTAAAAAAACTCCTAAATGATGCAGAGAGTGTGTCGGATATGTACGCACGTTCAAAAATCTTTGGTCACTCCGTAAGACCCGCGATGGACAAATTGCGTCAGACGCTCGACGAACTTGAAGAACTAACTAGTGCAGCGTATTGGCCTATCCCTAAATACCGAGAACTTTTAGCGCCGCTAGTTTAAATCCCCTTTTGGTTTTGGATCCGTTCCACAATAGCCGTGGTGCTTTGACCTTCGCTAAACGGAAGGAGAATCACACGCCCCCCACGGGCTTCTACTGTGTCTTTTCCGATAACTTCATGAGTTTGATAATCACTGCCTTTGAAAAGACGATCTGGTTGAAGATGTTTAATTAAATCTACAGGACTATTTTCACCAAAAAAGATAACTGCATCGACACACCGAAGTGCTTCAAGAATTTTTCCGCGCGAGTGTTCGTTTTGTACAGGCCGACTAGGTCCTTTGAGAATCCTAACGGAAGCATCAGTATTGAGTCCAACGATAAGAAAATCACATTCCCGTTTAGCTTGATGAAGATAATCTACATGCCCGGCGTGGAGTAGATCAAAACATCCATTCGTGAATCCTAGGACACGCGTACGCGATGTCGCTTCCCATTCGGGAGTTTGGCTGAAGAATTCGATCGCATTTTTGAAGATCGCCATGATCCATTATGAACATGGCTTCGATACAAACTATACTGAAAAATCAAACATAGGTCATACGCTATGCCTCTCTATGAATATCAATGCAGACATTGCGGTATTAAGGTAGAAAAATTAGAGCCTACGACAGCTTCCAAAGAAAAGGATTGTGAAGCCTGTCGAAGTAAGATGGGTCTCCAACGCTTAACAAGTCTTACCTCATTTACACTATCGGGTACGTCTTGGTATGCTAGCGGGTATTCGCGGGAAGAGAAAAATAAAGCTCCGGCCAATAATGATGGTGTTACCACTCCATCTCCATCGACTACCAACGAGAATAAGGTAACTCAAAGTCCTGTTTTACCAACTGAGGCTTCAACCAATAAAGAATCTTGAGTAAAATAATTTTTAGGAGATTATGCGCAACAATCGCTTCCGCATAATGGGCAAATGGGCTGTGTCATTTGGAGCCTCTTTTCTTGAAAATATACTCTTAAATTACATCCTCAGAGTGCCAAACTCAAGGGAATAGATCTGAAATAAAAGGTTCCAAGACCCCTCAGAATCTAGAAAATATACTGATTTGATGGGGTTTTGCCTTGACGAATACCCCCAGAACGATAAACTAGTAGGTTCATGCTTCCCTCATAGGAAGACGTGGTTTTCAAGTCCAATGTCTCACATGATCGAGACCACTTGGTTTTATAACCTATTTGTAAGGAGGATGGTTTGCCCACCATCAGTCAGCTCATTCGCCAAGGGCGAAAATCATACCAGTCTAAGACCAAGAGCCCCGCATTGGACGCTTGTCCTCAAAAACGGGGAGTCTGTACTCGTGTGTTTACTACTACCCCCAAAAAACCGAATTCAGCTTTGCGCAAGGTTGCTCGCGTTCGCCTCACCAACGGCGTTGAGTGCACAACCTACATTCCCGGTGTAGGACACAATCTGCAAGAACATAGCATCGTGCTCATTCGTGGAGGTCGAGTTAAAGATCTTCCGGGTGTGCGCTACCACATCGTCCGTGGAAGTTTGGACACCACTGGAGTTGAAAATAGAAATCAATCTCGTTCCAAATATGGCACCAAGCGTCCCAAAGCGGGCGCGGCCTCCAAGAGTTAAGGGAGTACAATTTTATGGCCCGTCGTTCGTCACCTCCTAAAAGAGAGATTCTTCCGGATCCCATTTATCAATCTTTAGTGGTCAGCAAGTTTGTGAACATCCTAATGGAACGGGGTAAAAAACAGGTTGCCGAAAATATTCTTTATGGCGCCCTAGAAATTGTTGGCAAGAAATCAGGCAAAGAGCCTTTAGACGCATTTCAAACAGCACTCAATAACATCAAACCTAGTGTCGAAGTCAAAAGTCGGCGCGTGGGAGGTGCGACCTATCAAGTTCCAGTGGAAGTTCCTCAGAGTCGTCGCCAGTCCTTAGCTATGCGTTGGTTAAAAACTTACTCAGCTGGACGGGGTGAACGTACCATGAAGGATAAATTAGCTGCCGAAATCTTAGATGCATTAAATGCTCGTGGAGCTTCAGTTAAGAAAAAAGACGACGTGCATAAGATGGCTGAAGCTAATAAAGCCTTCGCTCACTTCCGTTGGTAATTATTTTCTTTTCTATGGTTTAAGGAGTTTCACTTGGCCCGAACTGCACCGCTCGAACGCTATCGAAATATTGGAATTATGGCTCACATCGACGCCGGTAAAACGACCACGACGGAGCGTATTTTGTATTACACAGGTAAGATCCATAAAATTGGTGAAGTCCATGATGGATCTGCAACCACCGATTGGATGGTGCAAGAGCAAGAACGTGGCATCACGATCACATCTGCTGCCATCACTGCTTCATGGACTCCGCAAACGGGAGCCGTAACGGGAATCGAGCACCGCATCAATATTATCGATACCCCCGGTCACGTTGATTTCACGGCTGAAGTTGAGCGAAGTCTTCGTGTTCTTGACGGTGCCGTATTTGTTCTCTGTGCCGTAGGCGGGGTTCAACCTCAATCCGAAACAGTTTGGCGCCAGGCCAATAAATACGGTGTGCCTCGAATTGCTTTCGTCAATAAAATGGATCGCATTGGAGCTGACTTCAATCGTTGCGTTGAAATGATGAAGACACGCTTGAAAGCAAAGCCTTGTCCCATACAAATTCCCATAGGTGCCTCCGATACTTTCAAGGGCGTCATTGATCTTGTTCTGATGAAAGCGCTCACCTTCGATGAAGGTGATAAGGGCTTCAAAGTCATTTACGGCGATATCCCTGCTGATCTTATGGAAGAAGCTAAAGAGTGGCGTTCCAAAATGATCGAAATGGTAGCTGAAACATCCGATGATTTGATGGAAAAATATCTCGGTGGTCAAGATCTCACTGAAAATGAAATCCGTGAGGGTATTCGCAAAGGATGCGTCACATTAGCATTTACACCCATGACCTGTGGTTCAGCCTTCAAAAATAAGGGTATTCAACCTATGCTTGATGCGGTAGTCAACTACATGCCTTCGCCTCTCGACGTACCTGCCATCAAAGGCGTTAATGAAGAAGGTGAGGCTCAGGAACGAACGGCTGATGACAACGCGCCCTTCAGTGCGCTTGTCTTCAAAATTGCCGTAGATCCTTTTGTAGGAAGTTTGTCTTTCATCAGGGTCTATAGCGGAGTTTTAGGATCAGGCTCTAGCGTCTATAATCCCAACAAACGACGCAATGAACGTATTGGTCGATTACTACAAATGCATGCGAACAAACGTGAAGATATTCAAGAGGTTCGTACGGGTGATATCGGAGCTGTGGTAGGCCTGAAAGATATGCTGACAGGGGATACTATCTGTGATGAGAACAGCCCTGTAATTTTAGAATCGATGAATTTCCCCGATCCTGTTATTCAGGTTGCTATTGAGCCGAAGACAAAAGCAGATCAAGAAAAAATGGGCGTAGCTTTGTCGCGTCTGGCCCAAGAAGACCCCACGTTTAAGGTGAAATCAGACCCTGAAACAGGTCAGACGATTATTGCCGGCATGGGTGAACTTCATTTAGAAATCATCGTTGATCGCATGATGCGTGAATTTAAGGTTGACGCAAATGTCGGTAAGCCTCAGGTGGCTTATCGTGAAACCATTCGCAAGCGTGTGGAATCTGAAGGGAAATTTGTCCGACAGTCTGGTGGTCGTGGACAATATGGGCATGTTCGCCTCATTATTGAGCCCAATGAATCCGGAAAGGGCTACGAGTTTATTAATGAAATTAAAGGGGGCGTGGTTCCAAAGGAATATATCAAGCCCACCGATCAAGGTATTCGTGAGGCCTGTGAAAGTGGTGTCCTTGCAGGATTCCCTGTGGTCGATATCAAAATCACGCTTTACGATGGAAGTTATCACGACGTGGACAGTAGTGAAATGGCATTTAAAATTGCGGGCTCGATGGGATTTAAAGCAGGATGCGAAAAGGCGTCCCCAGTTCTCTTGGAACCTATTATGGCTGTCGAAGTCGAAGTCCCCGAGGATTACATGGGGGATGTCATTGGAAATTTAAACAGTCGCCGCGGTCAAATTGAAAATATGGAAGATAGAGCTGGCTCTAAAATTATTACCTCCAAGGTTCCTTTGGCTGAAATGTTTGCCTATTCCACTACATTGCGTTCTATGACTCAGGGTCGAGGGACCTACACGATGGAATTCTCACATTATGCAGAAGCGTCCAAGAGTGTCGCGGAAGAAGTCATCGCTAAACAAAAGGGAACTAAATAGTCATTTACCCCACATTTTTCTCCTTTTATCGGGAGAACTAGGGGCATGAAACCTCTAAACCCTTGGATATTCGGGGGTTAATTGAAAAAACCCCTTGATGAAACTGGGTTTTTTGTTAATCTAATGGGCTCGACCTTTTGCTAACTATTGGTTTCTTAGGGTCACCCACTGTGGGCGGTTAAGCGCCCCTCATCTAAGGACGGTTTGTCCGTCCCAATGGAGAGAACATGAAGGATAACATCCGCATCCGTTTGCGCGCTTTTGATCATCGTTTACTTGATCAAAGCGCTAGAGAAATTGTAGAAACCGCTAAGCGCACTGGTGCGCTTGTAGCAGGCCCTATTCCTTTGCCAACGCGCATCAACAAATACACTGTTCTCAGGTCTCCTCACGTAGATAAAAAGTCACGTGATCAATTTGAAATTCGTACTCATAAACGCTTACTCGACATTCTCCAACCCAATCAAAACACGGTGGACACCCTCATGAGACTCGACTTGCCTGCTGGCGTCGAAGTTGAAATCAAGGTCTTCAGTCGTGAAGGTAATCGGTAAGGAGCGAGAACAATGAAACCCGGTATTATCGGCAAAAAACTAGGCATGACTCAAATATTCAATGAGACGGGACAGATTGTTCCAGTCACAGTAATCCAAGCTGGACCATGTATCGTCGTTCAACGTAAAACCTCCGATAAAGATGGCTATGAAGCCATTCAGATTGGCTATGTTGATCCCGCAGGTGTAAAGGGCGAGGGTAAATCTTCCCGCATTTCACGCGCCGAGCGGATGCATGCTGAATCCAAAGGAGTTCAAGCGGTTCGTGTACTGCGAGAACTTAAAGTCGAAAAAACAGATGAGGCCAAACCGGGTGATCAGGTATTGGTCACTTCTTTTCAGGAAAAAGCTTTAGTGCATGTCACTGGAGTGAGTAAGGGAAAAGGTTTTGGCGGCGTGGTGAAACGTCATCATTTCGCTGGAGGCCGTGCAACGCACGGATCCATGCATCATCGTGCACCTGGATCGATCGGTGGATCTTCTAATCCAAGTCGTGTATTCCCAGGCATGCGCATGGCCGGTCATATGGGTCATGAACAAGTTACTGTTCGTAATCTTGAAATTGCTAAAATTGATTCTGAGAACAACCTACTGCTCATCAAGGGTGCTATTCCAGGGCCCAAAGGTGGCTATGTGGTTATTAGGCAGGAGGCTTAATCATGACTTCCTTCCAACATCCAGTTCTCTCTCTAAATGGCAAGCCTTCGGGTTCTGTTGATCTTCTTTCCGATGTATTCCAAGTTAAAGAAATTAATTCACATCTAATTTGGGAAGCAGTCCGTCATTTTCTAGCCAAACGCCGCGCTGGTACGGCTAAGACCAAAGACAAATGGGAAGTTTCCGGATCCGGACGAAAACTTTGGAAACAAAAAGGTACCGGTCGTGCTCGTGTGGGATCGATTCGTTCTCCTCTGTGGAAGGGTGGAGCCACGGTTCATGGTCCTCATCCGCGATCATTTGACTATGCATTTCCTAAGACAGCTCGTCGAGCTGCCTTACGGAGTGCGCTATCTCAAAAACTATCAGAAGGGAAAATTCTTGTAGTCGATGGGTGGAATTTAGAGAGCCATAAGACACAACAGCTTCAAAATACCCTAGAAGTCCTCGGCGTTAAAGGCAAAGCATTGCTTGTCGGCTCCGAAGAAAAATTAATTCGAGCCGCCGGTAACCATCCAAAATTTCAGACGGTTGACTCCTTGGGCATAAATGTCTATGAATTGATTAAATTCGACCAAATCGTATTTTCAAAAGATGCGGTATTGGCCTTGCAAGAAAAGGTGAAACCATGACTTCCGTTTTTGATGTTATTCGTAAACCCCTACTCACGGAGAAGAATCAAGCGCTCCGCGATAAGAATATACAAGTATTCGAAGTAGCGGCTTGGGCTACTAAATACCAAATCCAAGAAGCAGTTGAACTACTTCTGCAAGCTAAGGTTAAAAAGATTCGTACGGTTAACCTTCCCTTGCAAACTAAACGACTAGGCCGTTTTGTCGGTACTTCTGGCAAACGTAAAAAAGCCTACGTTGAACTTGCCGAGGCTATTAAAGCTGAAAGCAATTAAACAGGGCGGATAACTTGCCAGCATCGCCCAGAACCACCGGCACAAGGACATACATATGAGCATTAAACAACTAAGACCCATGACTCCTGGACAGCGCGGCATGTCCAAGCAGGGCTTTGAAGAAATTACAACTCAAAAACCTGAACGATCCCTGTTGAGCAAAATAAATCGAACGGGTGGTCGATCGAATACAGGTCGTATTACAACTCGCCATATGGGTGGCGGTCATAAACGTCAATATCGCATCATTGATTTCAAGCGCAACAAGTTCGATATTCCTGCCAAGGTCCATTCCATTCAGTACGATCCCAATCGTACTGCTCGTATTGCTTTATTGGTTTATGCTGATGGTGAAAAACGATATATTTTAGCTCCGGATGGTTTGGAAGTAGGACGAACCGTTCATTCTGGAACCAAATCAGATATTTTGATCGGTAATGCACTAGCGATTCGATTCATTCCTGAAGGTACAGAAATTCATAATATCGAATTAAAACCTGGCAAGGGTGGACAAATCTGTCGCGCAGCAGGTTCTTTTGCTCAAGTTCTAGGCAAAGAAGAAACCTACGCACAAGTTCGTCTTATGTCGGGTGAGGTTCGTAAAATCCATCTCGATTGTATGGCTACCATAGGAAAAGTAGGCAATCTGCAACATGAAAATGTACATTTGGGAAAAGCAGGGCGCCGTCGTTGGATGGGAATAAGACCTACCGTACGTGGAGTTGCAATGAATCCCGTGGATCATCCGCACGGAGGTGGTGAAGGTAAAACTTCTGGAGGACGTCATCCTGTAACGCCTTGGGGACAACCTACGCGCGGATATAAAACACGTAAAAATCACCGCACAACCAAATATATTGTTAAACGTATCAATTAGGAGTTAGACCATGCCTCGTTCACTAAAAAAAGGCCCTTTTGTTGATGCCCATCTCTTGAAAAAAGCGGAAACGGCACAAGCAGAAAACGATAAGCGAGTTATCAAAACATGGTCCCGTCGATCAACGATTGTTCCATCGATGATTGGCCTGACATTCAATGTTCATAACGGTAATAAATTTATCCCTGTCTACATAACCGACAATATGATCGGCCATAAATTAGGCGAATTTGCTCCGACGCGTACCTTCAAGGGACACCCTGAGAAAAAAGCCGAAGTGAAAGCGGTTGGAGGAGCCCAATGATGATTGATATCGTTTCTACAGCCTCTGTAAATAGCCTGCGTGGCTCTGCCCAAAAGGCTCGTCTTGTTGCCGATCTCATTAGAGGTCGCAAAGTTGGCGATGCCCAAGGTTTATTGGTTTCAAGTAAGAAATATGCAAGTGAGCCAGTAAAAAAATTGTTAGATTCAGCTATCAGTAATGCAGTCAATAAAAATCCTTCCATCAATCCAGACGAACTTATGATTCAAACTATTTTCGTCAATGAAGGTTTTCGCATGAAGCGAGTCCGACCTGCACCAATGGGTCAAGCTTATCGAGTTCAAAAACGTATGTGCCACATCACCATTCAACTGGCGACAAGCCCAGTCATTGCAGGTAAGGAGTAGTTTATGGGTCAAAAGGTACATCCTTACGGATTCCGGCTTATTGCCAAACGTAATTGGCACAGTAAATGGTTTTCAAAACGAGATTATGCAACCCTTCTTCATGAAGATCTTAAACTCCGAAAAGAACTCAAAGGCCAACTTGATGGATTAAATGCCATGATTTCGAAAATTGATATTGATCGGGCTGCGGATAAGATCACGGTTCGTATTTTTACTGCCCGCCCTGGTATCGTCATTGGCCGTAAGGGTACTGAAATTGATAAACTACGAGACGATTTACAAAAACGTTTAAATCGTGCTGTAGCGGTAGAGATTCAAGAAATTAAGAAGCCTGAAGTTGATGCTCAGCTGATTGCTGAAGGTGTTGCTCAACAGCTAGAACGTCGAATCGCTTTCCGTCGGGCCATGCGTAAAGCGGAAGAGTCAGCAATGCGGTTTGGTGCACGAGGTTTCAAAATTAAAGTCTCGGGTCGTCTTAATGGAGCAGAAATAGCTCGTACGGAAGATTTCCTTTCAGGTCAAATGCCTCTTCAGACCATTAAAGCTAATATCGATTATGGTTTTGCTGAGGCGAAAACTACCTACGGTATTATCGGCATTAAAGTTTGGATCAATATGGGTGAAGCTCCCGTAGAAACGGTTAAGAGGTAAGCCATGTTGATGCCCAAAAAAGTTAAACATCGTAAATCCCAAAAGGGTCGAACTAAAGGGCCTGCCACTCGCGGAACCGAACTATCTTTTGGTGATTTTGGATTAAAGGCTATGGCGCACAGCCATATTACAAATCGTCAAATTGAAGCTGCTCGTATTGCTATGACGCGCCACATTAAGCGTGGTGGAAAAATCTGGGTTCGTATTTTTCCAGATCGACCTACTACCGCTAAGCCAGCCGAGACCCGAATGGGCTCAGGTAAAGGTGCACCAGATGGTTGGGTTGCCGTCGTTCGTCCGGGACGTATTCTTTTCGAAATGGAAGGGGTCACTGAACAAATTGCCCGCGAAGCACTTGCTCTCGCTCAGCAAAAACTATCTGTTTCGACTCTTTTTGTCTCACGAACACCCCCCGAGGAATAGGAGATCAAATGAGTAAAAAGCATCCATTTTCAGATCTGACTGCTAAGAGTCTCGAAGAATTAGCTCAGCTAGAAGTAGAAAATACTGCCAAGGGTTTTACCCTCCGATTCCAAAATAGTTTGGGTCAAGTTGAAAATAACGCAGAGATTCGCAAAGCTCGTCGTCAAGTGGCTCGTGTTAAAACTGCGATGCATACCAAGTTGAAATAAGAGGAGTCATCAATGAGTTTAAAAAATAAAATGACACGATCGGGGGTTGTAGTCTCGAATAAAACCGAGAAAACTGTCGTGGTACGTGTCGAACGTGTGTTCCAACACGCGCTGTATGATCGAACCGTCAAGCAATCAAAAAAACTGATGGCTCATGACGAATCTAATGCGCTAAAAATTGGTGACAAGGTCAAGATTGTCGAATCTCGCCCTCTCTCCAAACGAAAACGCTGGACAGTTATTGAAGTCCTCGAGAAAGCAGGAGAATAAGCCATGATTCAGATGGGGTCTATGCTCACCGTTGCCGATAATTCTGGCGCGAAGAAAATTTGTTGCATTCTGCCTCTGGGCGGAGGCGTTGGCGTTACGGCAGAAATTGGCGATGTCATTACTGCATCGGTTAAAGAAGCTATTCCTGGTGGAACAGTTAAAAAGAAAGACGTTGTTCAAGCTGTAATCGTCCGACAGCGTAAGGCTTTTCGTCGTAAAGATGGTTCTTACATTCGTTTTGATGAGAATGCAGCCGTCCTGATTAAAAAAGATGGCGAACCGATCGGAACACGCGTCTTTGGTCCTATCGCTCGTGAACTTCGCGAAAAGAAGTACATGAAAATTATTTCTCTAGCTCCCGAGGTTATCTAATGGCAAATCAACGACTCAAAAAGGGTGATCAAGTTCTAATTACGACTGGTAAAGATAAAGGTAAGACAGGCATTATTTCTAAAATCTATGCCGACAAAAATCGTGTTGTCGTCTCGGGAATTAATATCATTAAAAAAACTGTCAAGCGTAATCCTCAAACAGATGAGCCTGGCAAAATTGTTGAGCAAGAAGCCCCTATCCATATTTCCAATGTCATGTTCTTTGATAAGAGCGGAAAACCTACGCGCAAGCGTCCTTCTGCTTAATTTCACTAGGCTATCCCCCCATTTTATGGGAGGATAGTAGTTCGGTCTTGACCTCGGTTAAGACTTTCACAATTGAGATCAAAGGGAAACGGTTCTACCAAGTTCCAAGCCCCTTTGTACTCCCGAACCCCCGAGCAGTTAGCTCGCGGAAATGGAGCCCCCATGTCACCAGCGACTAATCCGCGTCTGCAGACGCTATATCACACAAAAGTCATAAATGAACTCAAGAAAGAATTTGGGTTCAAAAGTACTATGCGCGTTCCCCGCGTCCAAAAAGTTGTTATCAATATGGGCGTTGGTGATGCGACTCAAAATATCAAAATTTTGGATGTAGCCGTTGAAGAATTGACCGCCATTGCTGGTCAGAAAGCCATTGTACGAAAATCTAAAAAAAGTATTGCGACCTTCAAACTTCGTGAAGGCATGCCTATTGCCTGTATGGTAACCCTCAGAGGTGCTCGTATGTGGGAATTTATGGATCGACTCTTTAACCTTAGCCTTCCTCGGGTTCGTGATTTTAGAGGAGTTCCTTCTAAGTCTTTTGATGGCAGAGGTAATTTTACGTTGGGTTTAAAAGAACAACTTATTTTTCAAGAGATTGATTATGCCAAGGTCGACAAGATCAAGGGCATGAATATCACTTTTGTCACCACCGCTCAATCTGATGCTGAGGCTCAATCTTTATTAAGCTATCTCGGCATGCCTTTCCGTAAATAGGAGACCCCATGGCTCGTATTTGTAAAATCGTTAAAGATGAAAACAAACCCAAGTTTAAAGTTCGCCATCGCAACCGATGTAAGAGTTGTGGTCGCGCACGAGGTTTCATGCGCAAATTTGCATTGTGCCGTTTGTGTTTCCGTAAATTAGCCCTCGCTGGCATGTTGCCCGGCGTCCAAAAATCTAGCTGGTAAGGAACGACTATGTATACAGATCCTATTGCTGATTACCTCACTCGATTGCGCAATGGTTTAATGGCTGGCCATGATGCTGTTGTTATACCTGCAAGTAAAATGAAAATGGCAATTTCTGAAATCCTGAAAAAGGAAGGCTATATTCATTCGTTCAAACAGATTGATCACGAGGGCCGTAATTACGTCGTGGTTAATTTAAAGTACGCCAAAGATCGTAAGAGCGTTATTCACGGTGTGCGCCGAGTTTCGAGACCAGGTCTCCGGGTTTACAAAAATTGCGAGAGCATACCTCAAGTTAATGGTGGTCTCGGCATTTCTATTCTCTCTACTCCTAAAGGTGTTTTATCAGATCGCGAAGCCCGTAAGTTAAATGTAGGTGGCGAAATCCTCGCCTCGGTTTGGTAATCTCCTCCTGAAACAGGCTTTAAGCCTCTAATCTAAGGAAAAAAATGTCACGTATCGGTAAAAAAATCATTCAGCTCCCCAAGGGGGTCAAAGTAGCTGTCCAAGGATCAATTGCTTCCGTTGAAGGACCTAAAGGCAAGATCGATTGTCCTGTTCCTGCCCTCATATCCCTCGATATTCAAGCCGAAACCATTCAAATCAATCGTGCCAATGAGGATGCCCAAACAAAGGCTTATCATGGCCTGACTCGAGCTCTTGTTCAAAATGCCATCATGGGCGTTACCAAAGGCTTTAAGAAGGATCTCGATATTGTTGGTGTTGGTTACAAAGCAGCTATGGATGGAAAAAAACTCCGCTTAGATTTAGGCTACAGTCACCCTATTTTTTATGAGATCCCTCAGGGTATCCAGGTTGCTATTGAAAAACTAACTCATATCACTGTTTCTGGTTCTGACAGACAACTCGTCGGTCAGGTTGCCGCAGATATTCGTAAATATCGAAAGCCTGAGCCCTACAAAGGGAAGGGCGTTATGTATACCGGGGAAGTTATTCGTCGTAAAGCCGGTAAGACCGGAAAGTAGGGAGTTAGCCAATGGCCAAAAGCATGAACGAACAAAGATTACAAATTCGAAAGCGTATCCGTGGTCGCATTTCCGGTACTGCCGATAAGCCACGTCTGACGGTGTATAAGTCTCTACAGCGTATCTATGTGCAAGCTATCGATGATGCACAAGGTGTCACTGTAGCAACTGCCAGTACTTTAGAGAAGGATCTGCGCACTAAAGTTAAAAGTGGTTCCAATATTGAAGCAGCAAAAATGGTCGGCAAACAAATCGCCGCTCGATTGAAAGAAAAAGGCATCACCTCCGTGGTGTTCGATCGCAATGGATATCTTTATCATGGCCGAGTTAAAGCTCTGGCTGATTCGGCTCGCGAAGCCGGTCTAAAGTTCTAGGGGAAATATATGCCAAAAGATTTCAAAGAAAAAAACGATCCCAACGCACAGTTCACCGCCGATATTCAGAGCGATGGCTACAAAGATCAAGTGGTCTATATTGGCCGTGTAACCAAAGTTGTTAAGGGAGGAAAAAACTTCTCTTTTTCAGCTCTGGTTGTTGTAGGTGACGGAAAAGGTAAGGTAGGTTTTGGCCTAGGTAAGGCACTCGAAGTTCCTTCCGCCATTAAGAAAGGTATCCAATCCGCAAAGCGCAACATGATCGATATCAAAATTACTTCTACGGGCTCAATTGCACATACCATCACGGGAACTTTTGGTGCAGGCTCTGTTTTGCTTAAGCCCGCTCCCGAGGGTACTGGTATTATTGCCGGCGCAGCCGTTCGAGCTGTTATGGAAGCAGCTGGAGTTCAAAACGTCTTAACTAAAAGCTTAGGCTCCTCGAATCCGCACAATGTGGTTCGAGCTACCTTTGATGGCCTATCTTCTTTAATGGATCCCTACACCGTAGCTATGGATCGTGGACTTGAACAGGCGGAGCTCTAAGATGGAAAACCTACTTGGTAAAAACGTTATTATTACTCTTCGAAAATCAACCATTGCTACGGTACCTAAGCATCGCGAATTTGTTCGTACGCTAGGTCTCCGTCGCCCTGGCGATAAACGTGAATGCAAATATACTTCCAATGTCCACGGGATGGTTAAACAAATTACCTATCTTGTTGATGTCGTCGTAAAGGGATAAATTATGAAACTCAATGAATTACGTCCCGCTGCAGGCAGCACACAAAGTCGCAAACGACTCGGTCGCGGTAAAGGTAGCGGTCTAGGTAAAACATCAGGTCGTGGAGAAAAAGGGCAAAAGTCCCGATCTGGCTATCGTAGTCGCCGAGGATTCGAAGGAGGCCAGATGCCTCTTGTACGCCGACTTCCTAAACGTGGATTTACTAACGCCCTCAAAGAAAAAACACAAGAAATTACCCTTTCAACGATCAGTTCAAATTTCACAGACGGTGAAACTGTAAGCATGGCCTCTCTCACTAAGAAGAAAATACTTTCCTCCCACGTAGAGCGTATTGTGGTCTTGGCGAGTGGCGAACTTAAAGTTAAAGTTACGGTCGAAGCCCATCGTGTGACCGAAGGTGCCCGAAAAGCTATTTTGGCTTTGGGCGGTAAGGTCAACGATATTCGTGAAACTAAAGCAAAGTAAGACTACCTTCATAGGTCCTATGAATGAATCTTTTTAAAAGCTTATTCACCAACCCTGAACTACGAAAGCGGTTTTTATTCACTCTGTCTCTATTGGTGATTTTCCGCTTGGGAATTCATGTCAGCGTTCCAGGTGTCAATGCCCAAGCCTTGACGGAAAGTCTTCAGCAACAAGGAGGAGGGCTTTTTGACGTTATCGATTTATTCTCCGGTGGTGCCCTTAAGAAATTTTCCGTCTTTGCCCTTGGTATCACTCCTTACATCACTGCAAGTATTATTTTTCAACTTATGACAGCTGTGGTTCCTAGTCTCGAACAACTTCAAAAGAAAGAAGGAGAAGCAGGTCGAGAAAAAATTAATCAATGGACACGGTACGCTACGGTTCTCTTAGCTTTTATCCAAGGATTTGGAATTGCTGCACTTGCTCAGAGTCAGGGTCCTGATGTGGTTGCTAATCCCGGAATGTCTTTTCGTCTATTAACGGCCTTTACTCTTGCCACAGGTACCATCTTTATCATGTGGATCGGAGAACAAATTACCGAGCGCGGCATTGGGAATGGGATCTCCCTGCTCATTTTTGCTGGTATTGTCGCTGGCCTCCCCGAAGGCGCTAATACTCTTTTTACGATGTTTACTAAGTCTCTTAGCAATGCACCTGATGTCCCTCCCACCGGTGTCTTTTTGCTTCTTTTGGCATCCATGATTGCTGTCTTATTGGTTGTGGTAATGGTAGAAAATGCTTATCGGCGTATTCCAATTCATTATGCACGTCGTTCCGATTCTGCTTCTATGGCTAGCCAGAAAAGCTCTTATCTGCCTCTTAAGTTGAATACTTCAGGCGTTATGCCCGTTATTTTTGCTCAGTCCGTTATTTTCTTCCCTGCCACTATCGCCTCTTTCACAAAATGGGAATGGTTAGCTAAAGTCTCCGCTTATATTAATCCCTCCATTCATTTCTGGATTTATACTCCTGTTTTTATTGCAATAGTGATTTTCTTCGCTTTCTTTTATACATCTATCGTTTTCAATCCTGATGAAACTGCGGAAAACATGAAGCGTTCGGGTGGATATATACCTGGAATACGCCCGGGACAGGAAACAAGTATTTATATGGATTCCGTACTCTCTAAACTGACTTTCGCTGGAGCCATCTATTTAGGCCTTATCTCTCTCGTTCCGCTTCTGATTTTAAATAACATCAGCGGGCTCAACTTTTACTATGGAGGCACCTCTCTCTTGATCATTGTGGGGGTAGCCATGGATACAGTTTCGCAACTTGAGTCATATACCGTGATGCGCCAGTATGACGGCTTTGTCACCCGAGGTCGGGTCCCTGGCCGTTCTTCAGGCTTAAATCCATGAAAATCCATATCCTTCTAGGCCCCCCAGGGTCAGGAAAGGGTACCCAGGCCAAGCGCCTCATAGGTAATTTCCCTTTGTTACATCTGTCTACGGGTGATATTCTGAGAGACGCTGTCTCGAAAGGGACAGTCCTTGGCCAGAAGGTTAAAACCATTATGGCCGAGGGTAAGTTGGTGGACGACAACACCATCAATGGACTCGTTTTTGATCGACTTAAAAGCGAAACCCAGGATGTTTTGTTTGACGGATACCCCCGTACTTTACAACAAGCTGAAGCCCTTCAGGCCTTTATTGTCCAAGAGGGTCACCAGTTGGGACGGGTGGTAAATGTCGAGGTCCCCCAAGAGGTCCTAGAGTCAAGAGTCGTTGGTCGTCGCGTCTGTAGTAATTCAGCTTGCGGAGCCATCTTTCATCTAGATACTAAACCCTCTAAAGTCTCTTGCGTTTGTGATCTTTGCGGCAGTACCTTGACGCACCGATCAGATGATACTGCGGAATCATTTAAACAGCGCATGGGCGAATTTAATACTATGTTTTCCCCCCTTCTCAATTTTTATAAAACTTCTCCGGATTTCATTCCCTTCAATGGAAATAGAAAATCCGAAGATGTCTTTCAGTCCCTTCTAACCCTTTTCACGGAGACCCATTGAGTAAAGAAGAAGCCATAGAGCTCGAAGCTCGAGTGGTAGAAGCTCTCCCCAATGCTGTTTTTCGTGTCGAATTGGAGAACAAACACCAGGTTCTTGCACACATCAGCGGGAAAATGCGGAAAAACTTTATTCGCATCCTTCCAGGAGACAAAGTCCTCGTGGAAGTCACACCTTACGACCTCACTCGCGGTCGTATCACTTTTCGATTTAAATAGTACAACAGCTGTTGACCCGCGGTTTCTGGGCAACAGTGTTTGGGGGTCTTCCCCGGCGAAACCAGTCTTTAAAGAGTATGCATTATGAAAGTTAGACCTTCCATTAAGAAAATATGTGAGTACTGCAAGGTCGTTCGGCGCGAAGGCGTGATTCGAATTATCTGTAAGAAAAATCCCAAACATAAGCAACGTCAGGGTTAAGGAGAAACTATGGCTCGTATTGCAGGCGTCGATTTACCCGTTGAAAAACGAATTGAAATTGCACTGACCTCCATTTTTGGTATTGGTCGCGTTAAAGCACATCGTATTTTGGATCGTGCGCGCGTGGACTATGGTATTAAAGTTCGAGATCTTTCAGAGGCTCAAATTGGCTCCATCCGAAAAGTGATTACTGATTCCGAAACGGTTGAGGGAGATTTACGTAAGGACATTAATTTAGATATAAAACGTCTCACGGATATTGGAGCTTATCGAGGCGTCAGGCATCGTAAAAAACTTCCTGTTCGTGGTCAACGTACCCATACCAACGCCCGCACTCGTAAAGGTAAGCGCAAGACTGTGGCAGGCGCCAAGAAAGCGACGGTTTAATCTATGGCTAAAACACCAATGAATAAGGTCTCAGGCACTAAGAACGTTAAAAAGAAAGAAAAGAAAAACGTTCCTCATGGCATTGCTCATATTCAAGCTTCTTTTAACAATACAATTATTTCTTTTTCAGACCCCATGGGTAATATCCTTTGTTGGGCCTCAAGCGGAAATCAACAATTCCGTGGCACCCGTAAAGGAACTCCCTTCGCTGCTCAGGTTGCTTCAGGAATCGCCGCTGAAGCCTCTAAGGAGCACGGTGTCCGATCTGTGGACGTTCGTGTAAGCGGTCCTGGAGCTGGTCGTGAAAGCGCTATTCGGGCTATCAATGCAGCTGGAATCGCTGTGACTAGTATTCGTGACGTTACGCCTATCCCCCACAACGGTTGTCGTCCACCTAAGCGCCGACGAGTATAGGAGAAAATTATGGCTCGATACATTGATGCAGTTTGTCGACTTTGCCGAAGAGAGGGCATGAAGCTCTATCTTAAGGGTGATCGTTGCTTTAAAGAACGCTGCTCTTTTGAAACGCGTAAGGGTACTGTACCTGGACAACATGGTGCAGCTAAAACCAAGAAGCCAACGGGTTACTCGCTTCAGCTGAGAGAAAAACAAAAAGTGAAACGTATTTACGGCGTGCTCGAAAAACAATTTCGACTTTATTTTGCTAAAGCCGACGCTCGTAAGGGCGTGACGGGTCACAATCTTTTGTCTTTCTTAGAAAGTCGATTGGATAATGTAATCTATCGCCTGGGCTTTGCACCGAGTCGTACTGCTGCTCGTCAAATGGTGATGCACGGCCATGTCATGGTTAACGGTAAACGCGTCGACGTCCCTTCATTTCAAGTTAAACCTGGCGTAGCCGTAGAACTTGGAAACAAAGCTAAAAATAACGAAACGGTTAAAGCTAACTTAGAAGTAGCTGCAGGTCGGGGTATTCCCAAATGGTTGTCTCTCGATCCTTCGGCCTTCAAGGGTCAAGTACTCGCAAATCCTACGCGTGAAGACATCACGCTCGAAATTAACGAACAGCTCATCGTTGAGCTCTACAGCAAATAACTAAGGGGTGCCCATGCTAAGTCTTATTGATTTTCAACGTCCTCGTTTTTCTGAGACCACACTGACTGGTGAGAACGATTCGTATGGCGAATTCGTTGCTTTTCCTTTTGAACGGGGTTTTGCTACTACGGTCGGACATAGTTTACGACGCGTGCTTTTGAGCTCTATTCAAGGCGCAGGCATTACAAACGTCAAGATCAAAGGTGTTCAGCACGAATTCTCAACACTTCAAGGCATCCACGAAGATGTCACTAATATTCTTTTAAATCTTCGAACTATTCCTCTTCGACTTCATGGATCTGAATCACAAAAAATCACGCTATCTGCCAAAGGTGAAGGTGTGATTAAATCTTCTGCTATCCAGACAAACCAGAACGTTGAGATACTCGATAACGATATTTATATCGCTACTCTTGGTATAGATGGAGAACTCGAAGTTGAAATGATCGTGAGCTCAGGTCGAGGGTTTATTTCGGCGGATCGCAATCACAACGATAGTTTCGGACTGGGATATATTCCGATGGATACCAATCATAGCCCGATTACGAGAGTTAATTACATGATCGAACCTGCCCGTGTAGGTCAGAGTACTGATTATGAAAAATTAGTCCTTCAGATTTGGACCAACGGAACTGTGTCACCTCGTGAAGCCCTATCGGATGCTTCAATGATTCTCCGCGAACACTACTTGGTTTTTGTTCGACAGGACGAAGATTTCCAAGAAATTGAATCGGCCCCTGCTACGTTAGCAGCCGAAAGTAATTCTTGGCTTAGTAAACCTGTTGAAGAACTTGAACTATCTGTACGAGCCAATAATTGTTTACGAAACGCCATGATTTCTACCATTGGAGATCTCGTTGTTCGAACAGAATCCGAGTTGATGAAAACAAAGAATTTTGGCAAGAAATCTTTGCAAGAAATCAAGGATGAACTTAGTCGAATTGGTCTTTCTCTTGGTATGCGTTTAGAAACAGAAGTTTAAAAGTTTTAATATTCTGGAGTTGTTATGCGTCACAATATGGCAGGTCGTCGTCTGGGTCGAGGAAGTAATCTGCGCAAGGCTTTGATGAAAGATTTAGCAATTGCGCTTATAAAATATGAGCGTATTGAAACTACCCTACCTAAAGCTAAAGAATTACGTATTTTTATTGAACCCTTCATTACCTTAGCGAAAGAAGACACCGTAGCCAATCGTCGGCTAGCTCTCTCTCGTTTAGGAAATAAAGAAGTCGTAAAAAAAATATTTGGTTCAGATTTCATAAGTCGATTCCAAAATCGTCCTGGGGGGTATACCCGTATTATTAAAGGATCACATCGGCTCGGTGATGCAGCAGATGTAGCTTTGGTTGAACTAGTAGATTACGCTTTGCCGGCTGAGGTTGTTAAGGAAGAAAAAGCCGATTAAGTATAGGTGTAGAAACGCTACAAAGGCCCATATTTATTTGGGCCTTTGTAGCGTTATAGGAGTAAAGATTCAACAAGTAATTTACACATAATTTTCTCTCAACATACGCTTGAGAGATTATGTGTGTTATCTTTTTTTAGGGATCCATCCCAAGGAGATATTTTATGGAAAATGTTTTAAAACTACTTAGTGTCTTAGAGCACGCCGCCTACGCAATAGCGCTCGCTAGTTTTGCAGGTTTTGGTCTTCCGCCAGAAAAAGGGATGTTTCTAGCCATATTAGGTCTAGCCGCTGCCCGTTGGCAAGACACCTTAGGTAAGAAGTAGTCTTTGCGATTTTAAAGACACAAAACGACATACATCAAGACAACAAAAGGCCCAATCGGGCCTTTTGTGTTCCTAAAAATGTTTTTTATCAGTAATCAAATTCAAAAGGAATCAAGATTGAAAGGGTCTTGGGAGAAATGCTTACAGATTATGTTGGATACCTATAAAATTAATCTCTGACGGCGTGTGCTTTGAATAAACTAGGATAGCCCCTGGACTCTATACGCGAGTTATCAGTGCAAAGAGTTTCCATAGCAAGTTTAATTGCATGAGGCTCTCCCTCAAGTTCCATAAATGAACCAAAAGGTGTTTCATCCAAACAAGCAATAAGCTCCGAACGCTGCCAAATTTCACGATTCTTAACCATCGTCATAACAGGCTCAAAGCCAAGCCAAATCAGAATTTGCTCTGTATTCTGTCGATCATCGACAATCGTCTGCGCCTCGGGACGGATTTTTAAATAAGGGTGTTTTACTTTAGCTTGCTTAAAGGTCAAAGTTGTTTTTTTGTTATAGTCTCTCAGTCGCAATACACAATCTGTTTCCTTAAGCGATCCTTGCTTATCCCAAATGACCGTTTTTTCATTCTGCATCTTGACAAGAATTTGGAAATCTAAAGTGCGTAGTTGCTTTCTAGCCTCTTGGACACTTGGTACCCTAAACTTAATTTCGGTCTCTACAATAGGCCTAAATTTCAAAATAAACTCCAATTTACTTCATTAGCGAAAGCTTCATATTCTAAATAAATTCCTAGTACCATATTTAGGTTCGAGTGATGTAAGCTTCGTTTATTCATTTTATTTCGGACTAAGACTCTGTTCGACGCTTATGAATCCAAGGGCTGATCAGGTAAAGAGGAGCTACCAAGAGATAGATAAGGCTTTTATAAGTTGAAGGATTATTTTTGTCGTATACGCGATGCCCAATGATCTGAATCGCCCATGACAAAATAAAGATCAATCCCCATGAAATCCATCCGATTAAACCGGAGATCCAACTTGACACAAGCATAAAGAAGCCCAAGCCTATAGAGGCCTTGGCATCGTGTATGAGATAGAAAATTACGACTCCAATTAAGCCTAAATTACCAAGCCTGTAGCCATTGAGGTCTACTGTGTTAAGAAGACCCACCAAAGACATATAGATTAAGGGGATCCCAAAGCAATGAATCACATGGTTCGTGGGATGACGATGGTCGCTCGCATAATTGTGAAGCCATTGCTGGCAAGTGATCGAAGGCTGAGACCAATGCAACATAGATCTAGTCTACTATATGTTAATTGATTGTTTATGCACAGCTCGAGCCGCTTCAGGGAACGCTTCGTTGAGTGTCGGATGAGGATACATGGTGTGGATTAAAGCCTGAACTGTCACATCACCCGCCATAAGGGCAACAGAAGATGCAATTAACTCGGTAGCTTTTGGACCAATAATATGAATACCCAGGATTTCTCCATACTTAGATTCTGAAACGATTTTGATGAAACCATGTGGTTCACCTACGATATTCGCTTTTGCCATGGGCATAAAAGGGAATTGACCCACGGTTACCGGATAACCCAGGTCCTTTGCTTTTTGCTCCGAAAGTCCAATACAGCCTATTTCGGGGTCGGAGTATACACAACTTGGGACTCGGACATAGTTGATTGGATGCGGCTCAATGGCTTTACCTAAAGATTTAGCTGCATGCTCTGCCGCCAGAATTCCCTCATCAGAGGCAACGTGCGCGAGCCAAGGTGTATTCACAATATCTCCTATGGCATAAAGGCCTTCCTCTGCGGTTAGCATGAACTCATTAACTTCGACATAACCCTTTTCGGTTCTAGCACGAGTTGATTCAAGACCGATTTTAGATGTCACAGGCGTCCGACCTGCAGCAATTAGAACATGGCTCGCCTTAATTTGTTCTTTAGTTTCTCCTGAAAGTTTACACAAAACCGACCCATCTTTCTTTTCTACAGACGTAATTTTTGTTTTTACTTTGCAGTCAATTTTATAAGATCGTGTGAATATTTTAGATAGCTCAACTCCAATTGATTCGTCTTCGATGGGTAACAGACGATCTGCTATTTCAACAAGGGTAACCTTTGCACCTAGACGAGCAAATGTTGAAGCGAATTCAACACCAATAGCTCCTCCACCAAGGATTACTAAGTGAGAAGGTAAAATATTGAGATCGAGGATGTGATCGCTATTCAAGATAGATTGGCCGTCGGCTTCAAGTCCAGGAAGTTCACGTGGTACCGATCCTGTTGCAAGGATTATTTTTTTGGCCGTATATATTTCAGTTGTCTCGCCTTTGACTTCAACTCTTCCTGAGCCCATTAACTTTCCGAAACCTTTAAGTAGGGTAATTTTGTTTTTCTTCATTAGAAATTCAATACCTTTGGCATTCTTGTTCACAATTTTGCTCTTGCGCGCAATGATTGCATTCAAGTCAGCTTTCATCTTAGAGGTATCGACATCTGCGATCCCAAACTCACTCAATGTAGCCATTTGCTCATATCGATGGGCACTTTCTAGCCAGGTCTTGGCGGGGATACAGCCCCTCCATAAGCAAGTGCCCCCGAGCCCAGAATCTTTTTCAACTAATGCTGTATAGAGACCTAACTGGGCTGCACGTATGGCCGCTACATAACCTCCTGGACCTGAACCAATAACGATCAAATCAAATTGGGCCATAGACACCTCCTTGGCTTCTCACACTTAATAATCCCACAATGTACCTAGGATCTAAACTACCGGCTATCCAAGGTTGACCTGTATTTCCCTTTTAACCTCATGCCACTGCTGCCATGCGGATCGTAAAGCTTGTTTTTCTTTAGATAACCTGAGACTCCAATCAACTTTGCTTTGAGCAAATGTAAGAGGATCTTTTTTGGACTGGGCCTTTAAGTCCTTATATTGTTTTCGATATTGATCCACCACCACCAAGCCATTTAAGAGACGCTCTTTTGCATTGATGAGTTTATTCTCAAGAGACTGTTTTAAATCAGGTTTAGTGTTGGATAGTTTGACCAATAGACGCTCCTGAAGTGCTATCACCTTAGCCTTTTCCATTTCAACAAAAGAGACGGTTCTTAAATCACCGATAAGTTTCGTCCAGCTCAAGCATTTTAAAATCCATTTAGTCGAGTCCCACTGGTACCATCGTGCGCCATTACGATAATCCCATTGCCACGTATGGTGGAAATTATGGAAACCCTCTCCAAAAGTGATGGGAGCTAGTAGAAAATTATCTTTGGCAGTTTCTCGATTCGAATAAGTATTTGATCCATACCAATGAGCCATAGAGTTGATAAGAAAGGTAGTGTGGTGGCTGAGAACAATACGAAACAAGACTGCAACAATGAGATGGCCCCAAAAATTACCCGTTGCTACTCCATATACAAGGGGAAGAATCGCAAAGGCACCCCCAACTAGAAAGTGATTTCGATGTTGCCACATTACGAGAGGATCTTTTTCAAGATCGCCGACACCAGTAATAGATCTTTCCTCGCCCTGCATGACCCACACCCAATGCGCATGCCAAAACCCTTTAGAAATTGGGTAAGGATCCTTTTCTGTGTCTTCGGAGAATTGGTGGTGGATACGGTGATCGCTTGCCCATTTCAAAGCTGAATTTTGAAAACTTGCCGCGCCCATGATGAGCCATGCTAGACGAATAGGAGCCGATGCTCTATAAGATCGATGAGCAAAGAGGCGATGATAGCCTGCGCTGATAGATGTGCCAATGAGAAAGACCATGATAAGGCAGGCTACCCATTCAGACCACACCCATCCGTTTAGATACAGATGAAGAGGAACCAAAACAATAGAAGCAATTAAGGTCCCCAAAAGGAAATAAGTATTAAGTAGATTCCAACGACTATTCATATACTCTCTATAAAATAAGGTTGAGGCTCAATATTAACGCGTATTCCTTTTATCAATTGGCCAAAAAGATTGGTCATATAAAAAAATAAATGTCATCGATAAAGCAATAGGGAATAAAGTCCAAACAGCCCCTGTGGCAGGGTACTCACCGGCTAGAGGAATACAGGTTCGTATTAACAGCAAGGTCGTTGAAAGTGCGCATAACCAGCCACCACTTCTTTTTTTAAGCAGTAAAAAGGGGAGAGGAATAAGGCCAGACCAAGTCCATAAGTTTGAGAAGGTGAATTCCCATGCAGCGACGTTTCGCCAAGTGTCATCTAAGGGAAATCCATATTTTGCGGAGAGTCTCTCCAGTAAGAGCAGAGCCACGAGAACCCATCTCCAGCCTCCTGGATCATCAATATCAGGGATTTTTTTCATTATTCTATTCTGACGGAAAAAAGCTTTATGCGAAACTAGGGATATGGACAATTCACTCATTAAGGCAAAGCGCCCATGGTATTTCAGGAGTACTCCCTTAATTTTCATAGGGCTTATTTTGGGAATTGTTCTTGGGGGCTTCTTCCCCTCCGATCAATATCCCTGGGCCTATCAATTTTTCAAATTTCTCTCGAAAGCTTTCATTAGTTTAATTAAAAGCCTCATTGTTCCTTTACTAGTGAGCACGATTATTATTGGAATTGCACAGACGGGTGATTTCAAAGCCGTAGGTCGAATGGGAGGCAAGGCTCTTTTATATTTTGAGATTGTGACAACAATAGCTCTGTTTATTGGTTTGGGGGTAGCTAATTGGATCCAACCCGGTAAAAATCTTCCGATCGATCTGTCTGGTCAATCAGCTGTTAAGCTTAGCCAAGCAAAAAGTGGTTGGGATATTTTACTGCACGCTTTCCCATCCAACTTTTACAAACATGCCGTAGAAGGTGATATTTTACCCGTTGTTATTTTCGCTGTTTTATTTGGCTTAGCGCTTACTCGAATAGGAGAAAGAGGGAAACCGGTACTAGCCTTCTTCGATTCCGTGGCTCAAGTCATGTTCAAGTACACGGACATGGTTATGGCTCTTACTCCGTTAGGTGTTTTTGGGGCCATGGCCTATAACGTCAGTCATATGGCAGCTGGGCAAAATATTGGTGGTGTTTTCATTCAAGGTTGGCCTGCAGTAGCATTCTTGCTTAAGCAGTTCAGCGTCCTGGTTGGAAGTCTTTATTTTGCTCTTCTGATTTTATTTTTATTTGTATTTGTACCTATCATGTGGATGTGTAAGATCAAGATCTTTTCATTTCTAAAAGCTATTAGTGATCCTGTCATTACGGCCTTTTCAACAGCAAGTTCAGAATCAGCCCTACCGAAATTACTAGAATCCATGATCCGATTTGGGGTACCTAGGCGCGTAGCATCATTTGTTATTCCAACTGGCTATAGTTTTAATCTTGATGGTTCAACTCTTTATCTTGTCTTGGCGAGTTTGACGATTGCACAAGCGGCACACACAGCAGATCCAATTTCTTTTCCTGTTATGTCTTGGCAATCCCAACTAATGATGGTTTTCGCTTTTATGTTAACTTCAAAAGGAGTTGCAGGAGTTCCCAGAGCAACATTGGTTATTATTGCGGCGACAATCGCTAGTTTTAATCTTCCAGGCGAAGCCGGCATTGCAATGTTACTAGCCGTTGATGAAATTATGGATATGGCTCGAACGGGTATCAATGTTATGGGCAATGGATTAGCAACTGTTGTCATTGCAAAGTGGGAAGGAGTCTTGGGTCAGCCTGAAGTATCCGAGAAAACCTGAATCATTGATGATCAAATATATTGCATGGGATTTCGATGGGACGCTAGCGGATAGTCGTCCCCTTATTCGAGCCGGAATGTCACATGCCCTAGGAGTTTTGGGACTGCCCGATTCTGTGGCAACAAAATGGCTTTCGTGCGTAGGCCTCCCTGTAGAGGAAGGTATTATTGAAACCTTCACGCCTCTCGGATTGAGAATTGAGGATGTTATAAAAGCCTACAGAAGCTACCCCTATTCAGAACACCTAGATCTTATTCGTCCCTTCGATGGTATAGAAATCTTATTAAGAGAATTACAGAATCGTGGAATCAAAATGAGTCTTGCAACTTCAAAGCGGCGTGCTCCACTAGAGCGAGAATTGAAACGCTTTCATTGGGAATCTTTCTTTGATATATATGTAACACCCGATGATATTCAATCGCCTAAACCGAATCCGGAAAGTTTGATAAACATCATTAATCATTTCAAATGTACTCCCGAGCAAATCATGATGATCGGTGATACAACTTACGATCTCTTGATGGCTCAAAATGCGGGGGTCCCATCCATCGCTGTGACTTATGGCTTTCACACTCGAGACCAATTAATGCACACCACCCAACCCATCGCTATGGTCAATTCTGTTAAAGATCTTTCTGATATTCTGGGGGCTTATGTCCCCTAAACTCTCGCATTTTAATCAAGATGGCAGACCGCAAATGGTGGATGTAAGCAACAAAGATTCAACCCTGCGTCTATCTATTGCTGCAGGTTACTTACAATTGACTTCAGATATTTTAGAAGTACTTACACAAGGTACAACCGTCAAGGGGAGCCCTTGGGAAGTAGCTCGCTTAGGAGCTATCGCTGGAGTTAAGGCCACATCCATGAACATTAAACTGTGTCACTCATTATCAATCGATAGTATTGAGGTTGATCACTATTTAGACCAGAAAAATAGCCGTGCATGGCTTTGTGTCACCGTGAAAGCCGAAGGTAAGACGGGCGTTGAAATGGAGGCACTCAGCGGAGTTACTATAGGTCTATTAAATCTATACGACATGTTGAAAGCTGTCAGCCATTCCATGACTCTAGGACCCATTCAATTGTTGTTTAAATCCGGAGGAAAATCAGGAATTATCGCTAATTCTTGGGATATTTGCCCGTGGAAACCCCCCCCTAAATTTGACGTAGTTAAATACCCTATTCCCAAGTAAAATCAAGGCTAGGCCTTAGTCGCGCTTCGCTTGTTTTTTCCGGAGATATTTTGCCTTTTTCCTTTAAGCAGATCATGAGCGTGGCCCTTTGTTTAATCTCTTTGGGCTTAATGGGTTCAAACCCACAAGCCCCCAAAAACAGTCCCCCTTCATGGGTTACTGTTCGTCCAGGTGACACCCTCGCGGGTATTGCTCAAAAGTTGAACATAAGCCAGCAATCGATCTTAGATCTTAACGATGACCTAGATGCCAATCGCATACGAGTGGGTCAAAAAATTATAGTTCCATCAAGTTCTAGTAAATCCATAAAAAAAGGCAAAAACAAAATTTCTATTCCTGTCTCTCGGCAATCACTAGCTTCGCTTCCTAGCAGTGAAGTTCCCCTCAGATTGCTCTCAATCAATCTTATAGGAGCTCCCCTTAATCCTTCTGATTTGAATCGTGCGTCTATATTCACGAGTCGTTTGGCTTCAGGAAGGAAAAAACTAAGCATAGAAACAATAGATCTCTTGTGGCCTGTTGAAACTCGTTCGATAAGTTCAGCGTGGGGTCCAAGAATTAGATCTGCAATTGTGAAGTTATCCAACGGACAAAAAAAAAGAATCAAATATCAAAGTAGTCATGAAGGAGTAGATCTCACGGCACCCTCTGGAACCAATGTATATGCCGCCATGGATGGCACAGTAGATCGTCTAGGTTTCGGGTCAAAAATAGGTAATTATATTGTCATTAATCATGGAAATGGGTTTGAAACGGTTTATGGACACAATAAAAGAAATTATGTAGTAAAAGGTGCCGAAGTTATTCGTGGTCAAAAAATTGCTGAAGTAGGCAAATCAGGAAATGCCTCAGGTAATCATCTTCATTTCGAGCTTCGTGCTAGAGGAATGGCTCTAAATCCTCTACCTTATCTAAACGATCAAGAAGAAATTCCAATCGAGCTTCAAGCAAATAACGCTCAAATTGGTTCGTCTAATAAAAAAAGAAACTTCTAATTCATGATCCGTATCTTATTTATAGAATTATATAAACAGTATTAAAATGAATACATCCAAGGTGTTTATGTTCTCGAAGCAATCTCAATTTTATAAATACTGGCTATCTTTTTTATTCATCCTCATGTTCAGTCTTTTAGGTTGCTCTAAGCAGGCAGATTCAACTCCAGCAACCCCACAGGCGACGACAGTTGTCAGCGGAACTGTTACATTCACACGAATCCAGCTCTTAAAAAATGCTGCAGGCGTGCCAACAGGTCTCGAAATAGACTCAACAAAATATCTGACTGCCCAGCTAGCGAGAAACGTCAATGTTCGGGCTTATCAATACATGACTGAAACCCCTACTGTGGGATCTCCATCGAGTTACTGGAAACTAATTTCTAATACTTATACCGACTCTACGGGGAAGTACGCCTTTTCCCTTCCTCAAGATAAGCCTCTCATGATTCAACTTGCATCAGAGTTTATTCTAGGCTCTGTGGATCCTATCAATATCATTGCAGATCCCAACGGTATTCAAAGTACGGTCCCCGCACCCAAAAGGTTGAGATATACCATTAATAAAGCTGTTGACGGCACTCTAGCTACTTCAACACTACCTTTACCTTCGGCTACCACTAAAGCCACGACGGCAACTGTAGACTTTTCGGTTGGCTTGTCGGATAAATGGATCTTGTCAGATATTTCTGCGGATGCATCTACTGGTATTGCTTCGGGACTTGCAGCTTCCAGTATGGAGATGACAGGTTCGGGTAGTCGCATCTTAGCTATTTTAGATTCTATTTATAAAGTTGAATATCTTTTTGGTGTTGGTACGTCCTCAGAAACATTGGACTTACATTACTTTCGTGGACGAAGAGAACTCAGAGGGACTTTTGTAGACTATAACCAGAGTCAATACCCAGTCTCCTCTACTGGTAATAACTCCGCTTACGATGTAAAGACTGGACGCCTTCATGTTTTTGGTTCAATCGGTGGATCTGAGAGTAATGATGATGCGTGGGATGAATCCGTCATCATGGGTATAGTTACTCGCAATATGATGTGGAGTAATATGACAGCTGGTACTCGCTTAATGAAAGGTATCTACCCAGTAATGCCTACGTTAACCGAAGCCCCTACATTAACCCATTTACATCCTATGTTGGCTTATCTTCAGGGTCAGTCGGAGTTGATGGTGGCCCAAGCGCTTGCGTCTCCTTACTTCTCGGATAGTTCCTCTGGGGGTATAACGGTCCGTGATATTCGCAATATTGGCGGTTTGTCTTCTGCTGATAAAAGTCCATATTCAGCTCCCGTTATTACTGCCCTTGGATGGGAAATTCTTTTGAAAGCCAACTCAATTACCTCTCCAGGTAATGTAGCCGATTGGACCAAATTAGATATTTTGAAAACGCAGAAATATTTTACTACTGTATACGATGTTCTTCTCAAAGACTGCCCTAATATTTACACCCAACTATCTCGTTTAAAGGAAGCAAAATTACTCAATGATTCAATCGACCTAGCCGCTATTTTTACCGATAGCGTACTGACGAATCTTCTCAGCCCTTTCAATATCGTCTGGCCTCGCCCCCTAGTTAATTCGATCCCAGTGACAAACTTTGTTCTAGATTTCAGCTCCTTGAATTATGTCTTCGGGTCTCCTACAGTCTTACCTATTATTTCTTTCACGATGGTAAACGCAAAAACTCTAAGTGGTGTCTATCCCAATGCTTCAGAAAGTGAAATGACCTTAGGTCGCATGGCGCTACCGGTCGATACTGCGTATTATTTGACCATTACGCCCTCTATCTCGCTCCCCCCAGGATCTATTTCTTTAGATATTCCAACAGCTGGTTATAAATATATTTATCCTGGAACTACAAATCCTATCCGTATTGTCCTTTTGGGTAATGCAAGCAATCCCATACTTCATTCTTTCATATTTCGTATCAATAGTCCTCTTACGGCTCTCCCGGCGCATACTGTGACCGTAACATTAACCCCAACCAATTGATCCCCATGATACAAAAAGCTTCTGAGATATTGTTGAAGCGTATACCATTCATTCCTAATGCTGCCGTTATTTTGGGCTCAGGATTGGGTTCTCTCATCAAGAGTACCGAAGCCCTAAAGGGTATTTTAGTCAGGTTTAGCGACCTAACAGGATTTCCAGAACAGACTGTTGAGGGCCACACTGGCGAAATGATATTCTGCGAATTTGAGGGCAAGCAAGTTGTTCTTCAATCGGGCCGATTTCACTATTACGAGGGCCACCCGATGTCTATTGTGACAGCTCCTATGCATCTTTACGCTGCACTTGGCGTCAAAATGGTCCTTCACACAAATGCTGCAGGTGCGATTAATCCAAATTACAAAGTTGGTGAATTGATGATAATCAAAGATCACATCAACTTCACAGGAATAAACCCCTTATTAGGACCAAATAATCCCATCGGTCCAAGATTTCCAGACATGTCGAATGTCTACGACCCGACCTTGAGAAAACAGATCTCAGCCGCAGCATCATCGGTGGGTATGAAGATGCAGGAAGGCGTGTATATCGGTGTGTTGGGTCCTTCTTACGAAACCCCAGCAGAAATAAATGCATTTAGGAATATGGGCGCCGATGCTGTTGGCATGAGTACTGTACCAGAGGTCATTGCGGCAGCTCACGCCGGCCTGAAGGTGGCAGGTATTAGTTGCTTATGTAATATGGGTGCAGGGATGTTACCTATACCCCTGAATCACCATGAAGTTTTAGCTGCAGGGCAAAAAGCCGCCAAGGATTTCGAGAGAGTAGTTCGCCAATTTATACGCGATCTTGTTGTTTAAGATTCATCGTCTGAATTATCGCTACGAAGTTTCTCAATGACTTTAAGGTCTTCGAGAGTACTCGTATCCTGATTTGAGTTTTGTCCTCGAGCTAAATCTCTTAACAAGCGCCTCATAATTTTCCCACTACGAGTTTTGGGTAGTCCTTCGGCAAAGCGAATATCATCAGGACGGGCCAGAGCCCCAATTTCTCGTGTGACATGAACTTTTAGGGCTTCTGGGGTGATGATTGCTCCTGATTTGAGAGTCACAAATGCAACAATACCTTCTCCCTTGATTTCATCGGGTCGTCCTACGACTGCTGCCTCGGCTACGCAGGGATGGGAAACCAAAGCGCTTTCGATTTCTGCTGTTCCCAAGCGATGCCCAGATACGTTGAGAACATCGTCCACTCGACCCATCAACCATATATTTCCTTCGTGATCTCGACGGGCTCCATCGCCTGAAAAATAAACATTCTTAATTTCGTTGTGATATGTTTTGTGATATCGCTCGAAATCACCCCAGATACCTCTAAGTTGAGAGGGCCAACTAGAAGTGATGACTAAAAATCCAGAATTCTGTGATCGACCTTCTCGATCTTGAATATCAATTTCAATTCCAGGTAAGGGCTGAATAGCACTTCCGGGAATAGTGGTATGAACTCCGGGAATCGGAGCGATCATTATCCCCCCAGTCTCGGTTTGCCACCAGGTATCGACGATTGGGCATCTCCCACCACCTACTTCTTGGAAATACCAAAGCCAGGCCTCAGGATTAATGGGTTCTCCTACGGAGCCCAAGAGCCTCAAAGAAGAAAGGTCATGCTTCTTTAGATATTCAGTACCAAGTCTGATGAAGGTTCTAATGGCCGTTGGGGCAGTATAAAAAATAGAGATACGATATTTTTCGATCATGCGCCAAAAACGATCTGGTTCAGGGTGAACAGGGCTGCCCTCATAGATGAAAACAGTACCTCCTTCCTGAAGTGGACCATAAATGACATAGCTATGCCCTGTAATCCAACCTACATCTGCTGTACACCAATATACGTCTGTAGGCTTTAAATCAAGAACCCACCGAGTAGTTAACTTAGACCACAAAAGATAACCTGCCGTCCCATGTTGTATTCCTTTGGGTTTTCCAGTTGATCCCGACGTATACAGTAAGAATAAAGGATGTTCTGCTGCCACGCTTTCAGGGTATCCCCTAGAAATATCTGCATTATTTAAAATATCTGATAACCAAAGATCTCTTTGGGGATCCATAAAAACGTCTTGTTTTGTTCGTTGGACAACCAATACTTTTTCGATTGTTGGAGATTGAGATACGGCCTGATCTGAGATTTTTTTTAAGGGAAGTTGCTCTCCCTTGCGCCAGCTACCATCGGCCGTAATAAGCAAGCGCGCTCCTGCGTCATTGATTCGGTTTGATAAAGATTCAGCAGAAAATCCTGCGAAGACAACAGAATGAGTAGCACCTAGACGCGCACAGGCCAATACAGCAATAATCATTTCGGGAATCAGCGGTAAGTAAATAGCGACTCGATCCCCTTTCTGAATACCTAAGTTACGAAGAGCAGCGGTCATTCGGATAACTTGATCAAGAAGCTCTTCGTACGTCAGACTCCTCTCATCTCCAGGTTCTCCCTCAAAGACAAGAGCTATCTTATGAAATTTGTTAGTATTGATCCAACGATCCAAACATTGGACTGATGCATTAAGCCGACCTTCTTCAAACCATTGAGGATTTTCAAAAGACCCACTATAAACTGTTTGAAAAGATGAATCCCAAATAAGTTCTTCTTGGGCAAGTCGCCCCCAGGTCCCTAATCGATCCTCTTTAAATTGTTTAATAAGTAGGGCATAGGATTCACTTTGCAGATTTGAGATTTTTTTAAATGCTTGAGAAGGATGAAAATGACGTGATTCTGACGATAGACTTTCGATATCAGACACGCTTGACCCCTATGAGATTTTACATTTTAGAGACAGTCTTGAAATAATGCGCAAAGGCAGCCATACCTCCACTTGCTTGCTCCCAATCATAATTTTCATTAGGGGCGTGGTAGCCATGACTTGGCAGAGAGAGGCCAAGGAAGTAAACCTCAGAGCCTAGGATATCTTCCATCGTTTTAACCGCACCGATACTTCCACCCTCACGAGTAAAGACGCAAGTTTCTCCAAAGGCAAATTGATACGCTTCGCGGATTGCTTCTGCGTAAGGTCCCGTGACATGTCCTTTGAAAGGAGCTAATCCGTGTTCTTCATGTACGACAACATCAGGGTTTTTGGATTGGACGAAGGCTTTTATTCTAGTCATTGTAGTAGCTTCATTCATGGCAGGTACTAGTCGGCAAGACAGTTTGATCTCAGCTCTTGGCGCAACAGAACTTTTGATTCCTGGTCCCGTGTAACCACCAACAACACCATGTACTTCCATCGTAGGCATCCCCCAGACGCGTGTAAGAATGTCAATCGGATCTTGACTACGTATACTTTTAAGTTGATGGTCTTTCATAAATGTTTGGGTTGTAAAACCGCTCACACGCCATCCTTCAAGCTCTTCGGATGATGGAGGAATAACCTCAGTATAAAAATCTGGTATTAGAACATGACCCGTATTTCCATCAACCATTTGTCCTACAAGAGTAATTAATTCGGTTAGCGGATTTCGAGCCGCCCCCCCAACAACACCACTATGCAGATCATGATCAGCTGTCTCAAGGGTTAATCTAAAGCCCTTTAAACCTCTTAAACCTGCGGGAGTACTCGGTTTACCTCGAGTAATCCAAACTGTGTCACTGACAACAATGGCATCAGTTTTTAATTTATCCTTATGTTTTTTTAATCCTTGTTCAAAATTAGGAGAACCGATTTCTTCTTCGAACTCCCAGAGAAAATGCACATTAATTGGTACACCTGCCTCACGAACTGCCAAAGCTCCAAAAAACGCACTTAGGGCTGGGCCTTTATCATCAGTCGTACCTCGTCCCAGATAAGTGTCCCCCTTGACCATAAATTCAAAAGGTTCAGCAGTCCATTCTGGTTCGTTTGCAGGCTGGACATCCATGTGATTGTAAACGGTGATAGTTTTTTCGTATTCTTCAGTAAACCATCCGTGAATGATAGGGCTTCCATTGGTATCGAGTATTTCGGCATGACCTCCGTAACGCTCAAAGAGGCTTTTGGCTGCTTGAGCACACCGCTGAATATCTTTAGTTTTCGTTGGATCACTGCTGATACTCGGAATTTCAACTAAAGTTTTTAATTCTTTTTCAAAAGATATTCTTTGAGATTCAGAAAAAGATCTAAGTCCTTCTTTCGTTAATAATTGTGTATTCATAACATCTCCAAATTAAAATATTAAAGAGGGTAGGGCCCGGCTTGACGAAGACCTGTCCATTCTGGGAATCCCAAGGCGAGATTCATGTTTTGAATCGCTTGGGAGGCCATGCCTTTACCTAGATTATCAAGAGCTACCATGACTAGTACCTTATCATTTTGTACCATGACATGGACATCAGCAAAATTAGACCCGACTGTGCTTAGTACACGGGGCGTTCCATTCACCCATCGGACAAAAAATGTATTTCTATAAAAATCCTTAAAAACCATAGGAATATCAGATGCCTTCATAGATTCATTTTGGGTTAGTTGTATTGTGGCAAATATGCCACGAACTAATGACGAGGATTGAGGTACAAATGATAAAATTGGGTTCCAGTCTTTCTGACTACAACTATTAAGAATTTCTGCCTCATGTTGGTGCGATAGCATTTTGTAAGCTCTAAAATCATTTGATCTAGTTGGATGGTGCGTAGTTGAGCTAGCAGAGTACCCCGAACCACTCGATCCTGTAATAGCACTTATAAAAATATGTTCAGGTCGATAAGGAGCTAGTGGCAGAATTCCTAGTTGGAGAGCCGTGGCAAAACAACCTGGGTTAGAAATACGACGCGATCCTTTGATTTGATCTTTATTAATTTCAGAGAGGCCATAAACGAAATGCGAATCTACTCTAAAGTCATCTGATAAATCAATTAAAAGAATACGTTCTGATAAACCCAGCTTTCCCCACTCGTTTTCAAGAAGATAGTATTGATCCTTGAATTCGCCATGAGGCATACATGCGAAGACTATCAATTTTTCTTCATGTACATACTTAGTCCAATCAATACTTTCTAGAAAATCTCCTTCTGCAATTCCTAAAAGATTTGGGTGTACAGAAGAGATTGTTTTTCCTGCATTTGATCTTGAAGTACCTTCAATAGATTCAATTTTGGGGTGTTGAAGTAGCCATCTAAATAATTCGCCACCGCCGTACCCCGAAGCCCCTAGAATGATTGCTTTCATACGCCAACCGTTGTTGTGGGGTAACAAATATCAAATGCAAGATCGCCAAGTGCTTTCGGATTGCTGCGGGCATTACGAGCGGGGAGCCCTAAAGATTCTATGAAACGTTCTCCAACTCGATTATCTGTCACAGGACCCGCTATGATATCTACATTAATTCCAAATTCTTTTCGTACAGTCTCCGAGCCTCCTAGGGCACCTACGGGATCATTTGCGCAAAGAATAAAAGCCGAAGTTAATTCTTTCAAAGCAGGATCACTGAGAATAGATTGGACGCCATACTCACCTAGAATTCCGTCACCTGTTTCAGCAACGATGAGATCTACCTCCATCTCAGACATAGCTGTCAATAATGTCTTGGCGGTCGAGGCCGCAGTTTCTTTAGACGTACAGACAATCCCAGCGTCTGTGAAATCTAGAATTTCGGATGCTCCATAGTCCCGCATGCTTAAAATATCGCGCTGAAGTGAAACCCCAGTGAGTTTCACGCCACCTATTCTGAGACCGCGTTGAGAAAAATTACGAATAATAGCGCAACATGCGGCAGTTTTCCCAGCATTCATACAGGTTCCTGCTATATAGATGATGGGACAATTTACGGTTAAATCTCGAGGTTGAAGAGCCCCCATGGCAATATGCGCAGGTTGACCCACACGGGATTGAAATTCAGGGAATAGCATCACCTGACCTAGAACTTCTAGTTGAAAGGGAGCCCCTACGTCGGGATTGTGAGATTGACAAAGTCCCATCACACCACCCATATTCAACATATTAATTGTGTCTCCTACGTTAAGATGAGTTGGCATTACACCTTCATATCCATGAAGTGCATTACGATGCCCTAAAGCACCAATGACAAGATCTCCTTGATGAAGAGTGACAAGTCGACCATGGGGATCTTCGAGTTGATTATATGTTGATTTTTCTCCATGAACTCTGCAGGCTACAACAGAGCCTGGTTGTATCAATATCTGGTCAGAAAGTGTCAGGGTGCGACCTAGTTTTAAATTACGAGTTACTGAGCCAATCTTATCCACGTGCATTCTCATGAAGATTCCTCATTATTTTTTATATCTGCATGATGGTATAGTCGCTGCGATACTCCAAATATTTTAGTGAATCCTAGAGCATCCGAGCTTGACCAAAGAGCGTTACTTTCACCATACATAGCGAGTTTAGAATCCATTAAGGAATAGGGCGAATGACAACCTAGAATAGAGAAAGTCAGAGGCTCAATCTTGATGCGAACCTCTCCTGTGACGCGTTCTTGGCTGCGACTTAAAAATGCTTCAAGATCCCGGCCCAAAGGATCTAAGAAGTGTCCCTCGTGAAGGAGGGAACCATAGAGATTACCTAAGGTCTCCTTCCAAAAAAGCTGCTTTCCGCTCAACACAAGTTTTTCAAGCTCACGATGTGCTGTAATCAATAGATAAGCTGCAGGTGCTTCGAAGCCGATACGCCCCTTAATGCCTAAAATGGTTTCTCCTAGATGGGTCCCTCGACCCAATCCAAAAGAAGAACCCAAAGTGTTTAAAGTTTCTATCAATCTGACAGGATCCATCGCTTCATGATTAATACGAGTGGGTATTCCTTCGTGGAAAGTAAGACGAAGCTCTTGGGATGCCTGCTCTCTAGAAATAACGCCTTTAGGAAATGCACTATCTGGAAGAAAATCCCAGGAAGTTAACGTCTCCTTACCGCCAATGCTGGTTCCCCACATCCCTTCATTAATCGAATAAATTCCTGCACTAGTCGGTAGATGGATATTTCGCTCAATTAAATAATCAACTTCCTGATGTCGCATTAAAGAAAGATCTCTTATAGGTGTAAGGATTTTCACTTGTGGATACAAAGTTCGGAAAGCTACATCAAATCTAACCTGATCATTGCCCGAACCTGTTGATCCGTGAGCGAGGGTCTCTACTTTAAGTTTCTTTGCAAGATCGATTAGACAGCGTGCTTGACATACGCGTTCAGCAGAAACAGAAAGTGGATAAACTTGGCCACGCAATACATTACCGTAGATGAGAAATTTCAAGTAATCTTCAAAGAGTTGTTGTTTTCCGTTGATAAGTGTATGTGAGCTAGCGCCCAGAGATCGTGATAACTCATCAATACGATTAATTTCATCAGCGGAGAATCCTCCCGTATCAACAGTTGCAGTATGAACCTCATAATTCTGTTCGAGGAGATACGCTAAACAAAAAGTAGTATCTAAACCACCTGAGAATGCCAATAATACTTTTGATGAACTCATGCACTCTCCATTAGCTTTGCAAAAAGTTTTTTAAGATTTCCTTTGGTTTCCTTACCCCAGACATCGAGAACATCAATCTGGTTATTACGTAAACGACCCTCCTCTTCAAAGTCACTATGAAGACTAGGCAAGTAGGACTCGACTAATTGAGCCTTAAAACTACCAGCAAGAATTTGCTCCCCGATAATTTTATAGGCTTCTCTGAATGGGAGTCCTTTGAGGACTAATTGGTAGACTTCGTGGGTTGAAAAAAGATCTGGGGTACAAGCACTTTTCATTTTATCTTCATGAACTTGAAGATTATCCGTTAGTGTAGGAGTAATATTCACAATAGCTTGAATCAAGAGAAATGAACGAACTAAGTAGAATTTCTGCAACTGACTATCACGATGATAACTTGATGGGAGACTAGCAGAAATATTTTCTAGGGTTGTTCTAAGGCCTCTAATTTCACTGCATCGACCCCTAGCTAATTCTAAAACATCCGGATTTCTTTTTTGGGGCATGATACTACTGCCCGTTGTGAAAGAATTTGGAAGAGAAATAAATTGATACTCTTCCTGAGAGAAAATAGATAAATCAATAAAAAATTTCTCAAAAATATTTGTAATCTGATTGATCCAATGTAAGCAATCTAGTTGGTAACGCCCACGGCTAGATATAATATTCAAAGCGTTACGTTGTATTCCATCAAAACCCAATAATCTAGATACCAAAATACGATCCAATGGAACCGGACTTCCAAAGCCTGCTGCTGCACCCAGGGGTGAAAAATTAAGCTGATGATAAAGATCTTTACCTGCTGATAAAATTTCTGTGAAAGCTTCTGCGTATGAGGCTATCCAAAAACCAAATGTAGTTGGCATTGCTTTCCTTTGATGTGTATAACCCGGCATAAGAATTGACTTATAGCGATCTGACATAGAACACAGTTGCTGACATAGTTTGAGAAGATCATGATGCAGTTCAAGAATCTCGTGACGCATCCATAATCTTTCGGTCACTAAAACTTGATCATTACGAGACCGACCTAAGTGGATCTTTTTTCCTACATCTCCTAATTTTTCTGTTAGTTGGAACTCAAGATAAGAATGTCCATCCTCATAGCCCTCGAGATTAATGACGTTTGTGGTTGATAGATCGAAAATTCCCTTCAAAGATGTTAGAACAGTATCTAATTCTCCACGGGTTAAATGTCCGAGTTGGTGAAGCTGTCGAACATGGGCAGAGGTCCCCAAGCAATCAAAAGGTAAAAAAATGGGATCGATTTGTCGATCATCTCCAATAGTGAAATTGGAAATTTCGACATCCGTTGGGAGATCTTTTTTAGACCACAGTGATTTGAGAATCATTAAGATACCTGTTCAAAAAAATGTATGACGCTATCTCTATAAAAAGCGATTCCTTCCTCGAGTTCACTCAGTAAAAGATACTCATCGGGTCGATGGCTTCTAAAGGTATCGCCAGGACCCACTTTAACTGCAGGTATATTTTGTAAAAAAGCCCAGTCTGATGTCGTAGCTGAGCTAGTAGGCGCTTCTTTTTTTGCTGCTCTTAAAGCAGCTCTTACTATGGGATGCTTTGAATCGGTCCATTTGGGTAAATACCTATCAGAATGAACGGAAACTTCACTTTCAAGATTATTTTGAATGAGTTGTGTTAGAGCCTTATGATCTGACTCCGGATTTGTACGAATATCAATATAAAATTCACATTGATCAGGAATTTGATTACGTTTTAGACCACCTTGAATTTGGGTAACATGCGCTTTCATAGGACCTAGGGTGGGGTGAGATGGTAAGGATAAGTTTTCAAGTTTTATAATGTCTCTCGATGCCTTGGCGATTGCATTTTCAGTACCTAGCATTTGTGCATTAGCGACATGCCCGCTGATACCTCGTGCGGTACATTTAAGAATTAAGAGCCCACGCTGTGATGAGACAACACGAAGGCCAGTAGGTTCTCCTACGATCGCTGCATCCAAACGACCAAGTTGAGATACTATGGTTCCAAGTCCTTGCCCCCCGGTTTCTTCTTCGCAAGATAGAGCGACTAAAATACGACCTGCTTGAAAATTTTCCCTTTTAAGATGCAGAGCAGCAAAAATTATCGACGTTACTGCGCCTTTCGCATCGTTGGCTCCTAGTCCTATCAATCGTGAATCCTTCCATTCGGGCTTAAAAGGATCCGAGATCCAACTTGCGTTCGGTGGAACCGTATCAATATGCGAGTTGAGTAAAAGGGTAGGTCCAGACATGGATCCCAAAGTGAACCAAATATTATTTCCTATACGGTTTGGATTGAATCCTTGTTCATGCAGGAAGGACTCTAAAGTATTGGCTAAGGATTTCTCATCGCCTGAAATACTGCTTGTTTCAACAATAGCTTTAAGGAATTCAGCAGGAGAAATTTGCGAATACAGCTTCATGACGACACTCTTTCTTTGGCTGGAGCAAGCATCATTGTTCCACTCCCTTCATTAGTAAAAACCTCTATTAATAAAGCATCCGGTAGTATTCCTGAAACCAAGTGCGCTGCCTTTACGCCGCCTTGTAATGCTCGTTTCACGGCCTCGATCTTGGGACGCATACCCCCGGAGATCATATTCTCTCTATCCAGTGCATCCAATTCGTGAAATGCAATTTGAGATATTAAAGAAGAGTGATTATTTACATCTCGAAGTAGTCCAGGAACCGACAGAAGAAAAAATAGTTTTTCTGCTTGGACAGTACATGCTATCTCAGATGCGATCGTATCTGCATTTGTATTGAACATATCACCATCACGGTTACCCGTTATAGGGGCGACAACGGGAATTTTATCTTGGCTCAATAGGTGAAAAAGAATCTCTGGATTTACACGATCAATATCTCCTACCCATCCAAAATTAACCATCTTTTCCTCATTATCACCATCAGCTTTAATCGCAAGGGGGGGTCGTATATGCGCCTCTATCATCTGTCCATCCAGTCCCGTCAAACCCACGGCTGAGATCCCTAATAATTCAAGTTCCTTTAGCAAGAGGGGTTGGACATCTTCGGTAAAAACTCTAAAAGCTGTCTGCAGAACTTCGGGACTCGTAATTCGACGGCCTGCCACTTTGTATATTGGAATATTAAGGCGTTGGCATTCTTGATCTAGCTCAATTCCACCCCCATGTACTAGGATGATCCGGATAGAAAAACTCCATAGTAATGCAATTTGTTCACATAGCGCTCGACGGGTTTTGGGGTCAGTTAAAGTCTCTCCACTTAATTTAATGACAAATATTTTATGCCGAAACTGCCGCCCGTATGCTGCAGATAATTTGAGTAATTGATATGGGTTTTTTTCAAACATAAGAACCTTTAAGAATGAGATAAAAGAAAATGTATTAGTGCACGTTGAATATGAAATCGATTCTCTGCTTCATCAATGACCTTACACTGAGGACTATCTAGTACGGAGTCATCGACTTCAAGGTTTCTTCTCACAGGTAGACAATGCATGAAGATCACTCTGGGGTCAGCCAATTCAAGGTGTCTTTCATGAGTCACCCAAGACATAAGTGAATTCATGGAGGGAGCTGATGAAGATGAGGGCCCCCAAGCCTTGGTATATATAACCTGTGTATCTTTGACTGCTGAGTCAAGATCATGACTGAATTGAATATCGCTTCCTGTTTGTTTGGCTAAGTTTTGGGCCTCTTGAATTACCGAATGAGATAGATCGTAGCCCATTGGATTTGCAATAGTTATGTTATAGCCCATAGCTGCACAAGAAAGAAGAAAAGAATTTGGGACTGCTCTTGGGAGTGGTTTGATATGTGGAGCCCAAACTAAAGAAACTTTAGGTCTCGGTGAATTTATATGTTCTCGAATGGTCAGCATGTCTGCTAATCCCTGACAGGGATGTTCACGAGCACTTTCCATGCTAATAACAGGCACGCTGCTGAATGATTTGAAAGCCTGAATGACAGAGTCTCGTTCATCGTCTATTTCAGATAATCCTGAAGAAAAAGATCGAACTCCGATTAAGTCCGCTAGGCGACTAATGACAGGTACGGCTTCGCGAACATGTTCAGGTTTGTTGCCGTTCATAGTTACTCCAGGCTCAGTTTCTAAGTTCCATGAACCTGTGCCGACCTCAAGGGCAATGGCATGTCCCCCGTGACGCAACATCGCTGTTTCAAAACTGAGTCGTGTTCGTAAAGAAGGGTTAAAAAAGACCATAGCTAAAATTTTATTCGAAAAAATGTCATCAGGCGGATGGGCTTTCCAAGCCTCAACCTGATGCATAATAGACCCTATCTCATGAAATGTCAGGTCTCGAAGATGGGTGAAATGTCTCATGACATACTTCCGTAAGCTCGGATATGTTCGACGAGATATTCCAATGAACTTTTTCGAACATTTAAGGGGGGCATTAGGCGAAGCACGTTAGGATCGGATGAACTTCCGATAAGAATCCGCTGAGATAAAAGATACGTTTTTAGATCAGAAGCATTTGAAGTTTTGAGACCTAACAAAAGTCCGATACCCTTGACTTCATCAATAACAGTATTTTTTAGTGCATCTACTAAATAAGATTGCATAGATTTCGCGTGCTCCATAAGGCGTTCATCACGAATAATATCTAAAGTTGCGATCAGTGCTGCACAAGCAATAGGGCCTCCCCCAAAGGTACTCCCGAGCATATGAGATTTGACATCCTTAGCCATACCCTCAGTCATCAGGAGGGCACCAATGGGAATACCTGAGGCAAGGCCCTTTGCGCTGGTTATGAAATCAGGCTTCACCTTAAAATAATCACTAGCGTAAGGCACACCAAGGCGCCCCACGCCCGTTTGAATTTCATCAAAGACAAGAAGACATCCAGCATCGGTACATTTTTTACGTAACGCTGAAAACCAGGTTAGAGGGGCTGTGCGAATTCCAGACATACTCTGAATAGGTTCAACAATGACACACGCTAAATTTGAAAAATTAATGGATTCTAATGCCGAAATATCTCCGAATGGAAATCGATAATGCTCAGGAAAAATACCCTCAAAAGCTTTAGTGATCTTTATATCATCCGTAACGGTGAGGGCTAGCAAAGTCCGGCCATGCCAACCTCCCTGAAAACTTCCGAATGCCTTTCGCCCCGTTATCTCAAAAGAAAGTTTTAAAGCATTTTCATTGGCTTCAGCGCCAGAGTTGCAAAAGAATAAGGTATCCATCCCTGAGAATGCAATAAGATTATCTGCAGCCTCCCGGCGTATTTTCAGTTCGCCTGCAGTTGAATAGAAGATTAATTGTTTTGACTGTTTGTGAATTGCCTCAACTACTTTAGGATGGCTATGTCCTGTCGAGCAAACACAGTGGCCACCGTAAAGGTCAATCCATGATTGCCCCTGATCATCGATGATTAAATCGCCTTCACCTCGAACCATAGCGAGGGGGTAGGGCGAATAAGTTGGCAGTAAGGATGGGATCATAAAACCTTGCATAATAATGCATAATAATGCATAATTAAGGGTAGTGTATGAGTATACGCAAATTGCCATTTTCATCCAAGTTCTTTTTTTAGGTGCGTTATGACTACTGATCAAAAGATCCTAAGTCTAATTTCAAGCCAAGACGTGACCAGCCAAAGTCAACTTGAAAGGCTCCTGGCGGGACGAGGTGTTCATTTAACTCAATCAACCCTATCAAGACGTCTCAAAACTTTATCCATTGAAAAACACCAAGGTGCTTATCGTGTTCTAAATCAGGTGGGGGAGAGTATCCCCCCTGCTACGATTGTTAATGCACCACCGAATCTAGTCATACTTCGAACTACAGCAGGATTTGCTGCCGCTCTTGCCTATGTGATTGATCAGCGTATGTCCAAAGAACTTATTGCGGGTTCTGTAGCGGGCGAAGATACTGTGCTTATAGCCATCAAAAGTCCTAAACTCTATCAAACTGCAATTAAAGATATTAAAACTATCCTCAAAATATAAAAATAAATAGTTGAACTCGAGGTGGAGATGACTTCTAAATACATCAAAATTATTTGGTCCAGCATTTTTGTTTTACTATCTATATTTGTTGGAGCTGGTATCTCCGTTTCAAAAGATGGCTCAACTCTTTCGATCCTCACTAGTATTTTACCGTTAGGTTCAGAAGGCGTAAATGCATTAGCTTTTACATTTTTCATGGGACTTACAAAATGGATAAATCCAATTTTATTCCTTTGTGTTGGCATGAGCATTATGGACGAACATATCCAAGCTAATAACATCTCACTGCGCTTCGCAGGTTTTCTTAATGGGATATGGTTAAGCATCAAAGAATGTCTATTCTATACACAACTTTTTCTACTTCCATTTTTTGTTTTTGCTATTCGGTTTTTTTCAACTAATGATCTAAATGAATTACTAATTACAAACGGGGTTTGCATTCTTATTGGCATTCAATACTTGATCTGGTACACCATTCTGATCAGGCTAGTCAAACATTCTGGATTATCGATCTTTCTAGTACTTTTGCTAGCTGAACTATCCTCACGAGGAGGGTTTCTCGTTGATTTTGGGGAACAAATGGGTTTCGCAGCCGATACCGTAAACTACTTATCATTGCTCTTACCAACATTGCCAATTTTATTTGTTTCGATGGATATTTTTAATCCTACAACGTCATTAATAGCTTTGGGTGTGCCAATTGTTCTTGCTTTCTTAGTATTGCTTATTCCCTTGACTAAGAATTAACGAATGACATTACTCGCATTAAAAAGAGGAACATACACAGCTAAGAGCAACCCTAACACAACGATTCCCATAAAGACAATTAGTACAGGACCTATGAGATTTGTTACGGCGACAGTCGCCTTCTCAATTTCTTGGTCAAAAAAATCTGCTACGTGATCAAGCATTTCGGGTAATGCTGAACTGGTCTCCCCAACGCGGATCATTTCAGATGCGAGAGGATCTACTACATTGCTAGAGGAAATAGTTTCATGTAACGGAGCGCCTGATCGAACCTCTTCGGTTATGACAGAAAGACGCTGTTGAAGTTTGGGACTTGGGCAGGTCTGAGTAACGATCTCTAGCGATTGGACTACGGGCAAGCCACCTGATAATAAAACGCCAAGTGTACGACAGAAGACGGAGGAGTGATACATGCGGTATAAACTCCCTAATCTAGGTATTTTGAGTAACAATTTCTCTCCTCTGATTTGTCCAGAGTGAGTTGTCACAAGCCAGCGAACAAGTAGGACAAAACCCAACAGAAGGAAAATTTGGAGGATGAAAGTAGATTGAAAAAAACTTGCAAGTGAAAGTAGACCCCTAGTTACCCAAGGAAGCTCAATATCACCGCCCGAATAAAAATCGGCAAACCGAGGAAGGACTACATTCAAAATAACCCCTATGGTCAAAAATAATACTATGACTAAAAAAGCGGGATAAAAGAGAGCCTCAAGGATTTTACGTTTACTGCTTTGAGCAAATTTTTGAAACCGGAGCCATCGAGCGAGAACCCTGGGAAGTGACCCACTTTTTTCACCGGCAACGACATTACTTTGATAAACAGGTGGATAGATACCTTGATGACTAATCGCTTCTGAGAAGGAAGATCCCTCTTTGATATCCTGAATAATTTTTTTTAATGAATCTCTTAAGTTTGTATCTCGACCATGGTCTTTAAGTAGCTCTAGAGATTGCAGAAGAGGTATCCCTGCCCTCAATAAAGCTAGTAATTCTTGATTAAAGAGAATGAGTGATTCAATCTTGATTTCGATTCCTTTTTTTTCGTTACTAGCCTTATCTATGCTAAGAACAAAGAAACCTTCTGATCTAAAAAGAGGATCGATTTCTTTTGAGCTAGGAGCTTCAACTACTCTTTGAAGTATTTCTCCTGTGCGTGTGGCGTACTTAACCTTAAATTTCATAGAGATACCGAGCTATAGTACTTTGAGATTTAAGCGTAGAAGCCTCGATCATGCATGGCTTCCGTCACACGATCTAGGCCTAGAATATAGGCAGCAATACGTGGGTTAGTCTTATATTTATTTTGTGTCGCCGTCACGCTTTCAAATGCGTGAACCATATACTCTGTTAAACGCTCATTGACTTCCCGCTCCCGCCAATAAAAACCCTGCCGATTCTGTACCCACTCAAAGTAACTTACTGTCACGCCACCTGAGTTAGCAAGAATATCTGGTACAACTAGGATATTTTTATCTTGTAAGATCACATCAGCAATGGGAGTGGTAGGTCCATTGGCACCCTCGACAACAATCTTAGCCCTAATCTTAGAGGCATTATCTTCGGTAATTTGATTTTCGATTGCAGCAGGAACTAAAATATCAGTTTCTAGGGTGAGCATTTCTTGGGCGTCAATAGGCTCACTTTCTTTAAATCCCACAATGCTTCCATTATTACTTTTGGTATATTTTAGTAAGGCAGGTATGTTGATTCCTTTTTTATTTTGTATTGCACCGTTAATGTCGCTGATGGCGATCACTTTGATACCCGCTTCACACATTAATCGGGCAGTTTGGGAGCCCACATTTCCAAATCCTTGAATGACTACTGTTGAACCCTCTAGCGTGCGATCCATATTTCTCATAGCTTCTCTCGCTACAATTAAGATTCCTCTTCCTGTAGCTTCAAGACGGCCTCTGGACCCCCCTAGGCTAATTGGTTTTCCGGTAACTACACCTTTCTCTGCGTGACGAACATGCATAGAATAGGTATCCATGATCCATGCCATGGTCTGGGAGTTTGTACCTATATCTGGTGCTGGAACATCACGATCGGGTCCGATAATATCCATAATCTCGGACACATATCGTCGAGTTAATCGTTCTAATTCGCCATTACTTAATTCTCGGGGATCGCAAATGATGCCACCTTTACCGCCGCCGAAAGGCACATCAACGACTGCGCATTTCCAGGTCATCCACGCCGCAAGAGCCTTTACTTCATCTAAGTTCACATTTAGGTCATAGCGAATACCCCCCTTAGCAGGTCCACGAGCTGTATTATGTTGGACGCGGTAGCCTGTAAAAACTTCCCATTTTCCGCTATCCATTTGGACAGGAAGGCTCACGATTAGGCTTCGAGCAGGGGCCATAAAAACTTTGAAAAGATTGTCTTCAAGTTTGTATATATCAGCAGCCTGTTTAAGGCGAATTTGCATTGCTTCAAAGGGATTAGTAATATCTGTCATTAGTTGACCTCTTAGGCTTCCTTTGGGGTTCTATTAGTTTAATGGGTTAATGTCATTCTTCGCTAATTTCGATTTTAGGCGCATCTTTCCAAAGGTTTTCTAAGGCATAAAAACGACGTATATCTTCATTCATAACGTGGAAAACCAAATCTCCAAAATCTAACGCAACCCAATTTCCCTCTTCCATACCTTCAATGGCTAGAGGATACTCCCCCAAATTCTTAAAATGTTCCGTGATGGCCTCAGCAATGGCTCGATTTTGACGATCGCTGCCACCCCCAAGAAAAATCATAAAATCTGCAAAGCCTTGGAGGGGTCCAAGATTCAATACTCTAATCTGAAAAGATTTTTTTGATTGAGCTGCTTTAATAGCCCCTTGAAGTCTAATTGGGAGGGCAAATTGTAAGGTGGTCATAAGATATAAAGTCCTTGCTCTTGAATGAAAGATAAAACCTCAGACTTCAATCCTAAAGGCTTGTATCCTTGTCGTAACTCATCTCGTATGACTTGGCTTGACCAAGACAATTTCGTACTCGGTAAAGATTGACAGGGAATAGATTGGATATCTCCTTCGGAACTTTCCGGCCTAGAGGCAACGGCTAGGCGACAAAGCTCCAAGATGGATTCCCAGCAATGCCACTGTTTGAAGCCAGAAAATGCATCCGAACCTAAAATGAGAATCCATGAGTGATGGGGCTCATTCTTGCGCAGGCGTCTAAGGGTATTAAAGGTATAACTAGGTTCAATAGAATCTACCTCGATTCTTGAAATATTGACCCTAGGATCTATATTTTGAAAATTTAGATCTACCATTTTAAGTCGCTGAGACACAGAAGCAAGATTCGATTTTTTATGCGGAGATGTATATGTAGGAATGATCCGTAATTCATGCAAATCTAGATGCTCTAGAGCAAGTTCAGCCAAGCGACGGTGTCCTAGGTGTGGCGGATTGAAACTACCGCCTAATATGCCAATACATCTTGATTCCATCAGGACAAATCCGTATTACGCATATCTTTAAAAATTGAAAGCATTAACTCCCGAATACCTTCTCCTGTAGCACAACTAATTAAACGAAGTGGTTGTTCTCTTTCCTCGCAAGCTTGCTGAAAATATTTTATGTTGGAATCATCCTGAGCTGCATCAATTTTATTTCCTACTAGCCACATCTTTTTTTGAGATAAGGGCAGACTGAAGGCCTCCAGTTCTCTTTCAATAATTTCTATAGCCAAGTCCGGTCTACGTGTTGTGTCACTTAAATCAACGATATGAATAAGCATTCGGGTTCGTTCAATGTGGCGTAGGAATTTTGTACCTAATCCAGCTCCCTGTGCAGCGCCCTCGATGAGTCCTGGAATATCAGCAATCACAAAGCCGTCAGTGGTCTCGGAGCCGAAACGTTTGATATCCACAACCCCCAACTGGGGCTCCAAGGTTGTAAATGGGTAATCAGCTATCTTGGGTTTAGCCGCGCTAACCAAACTCACCAGAGTACTTTTTCCAGCATTGGGAAATCCAACTAAACCTACGTCTGCAATCATTTTAAGTTCTATGTCTAGAGTAAATTCCTGTCCAGGTTCGCCAGGTTGATGATGGCGGGGCGCACGATTAGTACTTGATCGAAAGCGCGCATTTCCTTGGCCACCTCGACCGCCAACAGCCACACAAAATGTTTCACTGTGGCCTAAGATTTCGACAACTCTATTCCCCGTCATTTTATCTATCAAAACTACACCCAAAGGCATATCTAAATAAATATCTTCGCCTGCCTTACCGCTGCGCATCGATCCCTCGCCTTTATGACCAGATTCAGCAGAGAATTTACGTGTATTTCGATAATGATTAAGGGTGTTTAAATTGCGATTACCTCTAATAAAAACAGAACCACCGTCACCGCCATCACCGCCGTCAGGACCACCTTGTGGGGCAAATTTCTCTCTACGAAAACTAGTAGCCCCTGGCCCTCCGTGGCCTGCGGTAACCTCGATTTGTATTTGATCTAGAAACATAAAGAGTAATCAAAAAAAATGCGCAATCCCCTCAGCGGGATTGCGCATTGGATGGATGCAGCAAAATTATGATTCCTGAGGATCGACATGAACAAAGCGTCCATGCTGCCCTTTATCTTGAAACCGAACCTTGCCATTAACCTTAGCAAAAAGAGTATGGTCGGTTCCCATGCCGACATTAATTCCAGCTTTAAACTTGGTACCTCGTTGTCGAACAATAATAGAACCTGCAGGAACAAATTCTCCTCCAAATTCTTTAACACCTAATCGTTTTGATTGGGAATCACGACCGTTTCTAGTCGATCCGGCGCCTTTTTTGGTAGCCATGGCCTACTCCTTGGATTATGATTTGATACTTTTAATTCTAACTTCAGAAAAATTCTGTCGATGACCCTTAGTGCGTTGGTATGTAGTAGTTTTCTTCTTTTTATAGACCAACACTTTTTTAGCTTTACCATCGCGAATGATCTCGCCCATAACGCTAGCTCCTTGAAGCAAAGGAGTACCGATTTTGACATTGGCACCATCGGCAATCATAAGAACTTGGTCGAATTCAACAGATCCCTTAGTATCAAGGAGTTCTAATCGAAGAATATCGCCTTCGGACACCCGATATTGTTTTCCACCAGTTTTAATAACTGCAAACATAGACAACCTCACAAATTAAACCGGTGTGGAGGCGGCATTCCAAGGGAAGCGCTTAGGGCCTCGTACCAAGCAGATCTACTAGAATCTCAGAAATGTCTACTTATGGCAAGTAAAAATTCTTCATACAGATACAGGCAAGAGTGCGAAAATATAGAAATGTTTAAAGATCTCAATGATTTTATAAGTCGCCTCGAAACTCGAAAGGAGCTTCATAGAATCACAGTAGAGGTGGATCCCTATCTGGAAATGGGCGCTATTGCAGACAAAATAATGAAATCTCCAAAAGGGGGATCTGCTATCTTATTCGAAAAACCCAAAGGACACACCATACCTGTATTAATGAATATGTATGGAAGTGCACATCGAATCCAATTGGCTCTAGGCGTTGATCAAGAGCCTAGGGGATTGAATGCAATTGCCGACCGTATCAAACAACTTATACAAGAAGCAATGCCGAAACAAGGCACTTCTTTGTTGGATAAAATTGCAAAGCTACCACTCTTAGCTGAAGTTAACGGATGGATGCCCCGAACTGTCTCAACAGGAGCCTGCCAAGAAATCATTTATAGAGGCACAGAAGCTTCTCTAGATTTGCTGCCGATTCTCACCACGTGGCCTGAAGATGGGGGTCCATACATAACTTTCGGAATGTCGCACACTAAAAATAAACAGACAGGCCACCGCAACACTGGACTTTACCGTCTCCAAAAAAAGAGCGCACATCGGCTAGGTTTCCATACTCAACTTCATCATGATGGAGCTCGAAATCGGCACGGCTATGATCGCGAGGAAAAGATGCCAGTCGCTATTTCACTTGGCGGAGATCCCTGCTTGCTGTTTTCAGCCTCTGCGCCGCTACCTCCTTTTTTGAGCGAGATGATGTTTGCGGGGTTCCTGCGTCGCGAAGGTGTTGGCTTAGTGAAATGCATTACTCAAGATCTTGAAGTGCCGGCTGATTCAGAAATTGTTATTGAGGGCTATGTTAACCCTGGAGAAAAAGAAATCGAAGGACCGTTTGGCGATCATACAGGCTACTACAGCTTAGCTGACCAATATCCCGTGATCCATGTCACTGCTATCACGATGAAAAGAAATCCAATTTTTCCTGCCACTATTGTGGGTCGACCACCCATGGAAGATACTTATTTAGGACTAGCCACTGAACGCATTTTTCTACCCTTGCTCCAAATGGTTCATCCAGAAATCAAGGATATGCATCTCCCATCTTTCGGAGCTTTTCATAATCTAGTAATCGTTAGTTTGAAAAAGGAATTTCCCGGGCATCCTCAGAAAGTTATGAATGCTATTTGGGGAACCGGCCAATTGATGTTCTCTAAATGCGTGGTTGTCGTTGATGAAGATATTAATGTTAGTGATTTAGGAGAAGTCCTATTTCGCGTGACCAGTAACGTTGATCCCAAGAGAGATCTTCTCTTTTCAGATGGCCCTTTGGACGCACTTGATCATTCTGCAGATCGATTCGCCTTTGGAAGTAAGGTCGGGATTGATGCTACTCGGAAGAATTCTGTTCATGACAACTTTAAAAGAGAATGGCCCAAGGACTTATCATTTCCCAAAGAGATCGAGATGCGTGTTAAACAGCGATGGTCTGATTACGGCTTTTGACCCATCTATTCAGAACTACTTCCTTCTTCTTGTCGCTCTTTAAGTCGACCGGACTTCCCTAGCTTTTCTCGTAAGAAATAGAGTTTAGCTCGTCGTACTTTACCACTCCTGAGGACTTCTAATTTCTCAATACTAGGTGAATGAAGGGGGAAAATACGCTCCACACCCACACCACTAGAAATCTTACGTACGGTGAACATGGTGCGCATGCCATCGCCCTTCAGGCTAATAACGATACCTTGAAATAACTGAACACGCTCCTTCTCACCCTCTTTAACCTTGACGAAAACCTTAACGGTATCGCCCGGAGTGATCTTGGGAAGCCCCTTTTTAAGGAGTGTATTTTCAATTTGATTAACAATGTTGCTCATTTAAGCTCCAGATCAGAGGTTCTCGGAGGAACATGACTCAAAAAGATGAGAATGACCGAACTCTTAGTTTACCCAAACAACCCCAATTATCAATTAGAAAAGCCCATGAATGGGGGGATACCCTTATCAAATAGGAGGCCAGCCTTTCCAGCTTTTGGGCATTGATGCTTCATTTGCATCGGGATTTTCGATACACCAAGCGATCCATTGAGTCGCAAGATCTTGAGTTCGTACCCGATCATTCAAGTAACATTTCCACAAGTCTGGCCGTTTTATTTTTGTTTCATTCATGGATTTTCCAAGTCGCCAACGTCGAATCTTTTCATGATCACCAGATACGAGAATATCGGGCACTGAATGACCCTCAAGAATCTCTGGCCGAGTGAAGTGAGGATGATCTAAAAGCCCATGTACGAAGCTATCTTCAAATGCTGAAGATCGGTTGCCCAAGACTCCTGGTAACCATCGTACTAAGGCATCAATCAAAATTAGAGCCGGTAATTCACCTCCGCTCACCACAAAATCACCAATACTGATCTCCTCGTCGACTGCTATCTGAACGGCCCGCTCATCAACACCCTCATAACGTGAGGCGATTAAAATAAGATGGTCTTTAGTTAATAAGTTCTGAATCTTTTCATGAGTTAGAGGTGTTCCCCTCGGTGAAAAATGAATCACTTTTGAGGTAGATGATTTGGGAATCGATCGAAGCGCTTTCAGGAGAACCTCACCTCGTAAAACCATTCCAGGACCACCACCAAAAGGAGCATCGTCGACTTGGCCGAATGTTTTATCAGAAAATTCTCGAAGAGAATGAACTGCTAGAGTATGCCCTAGTTCTCTGAAAGCTTTTCCGGTGAGACCTATTTTGGTTAGCTCAAAGAATTCCGGAAATAAGGTTAAACAATCAAATTTCATCTTATGGTTGATTTCACCATCTCTATAGAAATCTGTCTAATTCAATCTTCATCTCGAACAAGTTGGCCACATGCTCCGCCAATATCTTGACCACGAGATCGGCGCACACTAACGATTAAGCCCGTTTGCGCCAATATTTGACAGCATTGTGAAATACGAGCCTCACTAGGTGTATCAAATCCAGATCCTTCATGAGAATTAAAAGGGATCAAGTTTATTTTACATGGAATATCTTTAGCAAATCTAAGGAGACTTTGCATATCCGAAGGACGATCAGTCAAATTCTTCAGTAATACGTACTCAAGCGTGATCCACTCACGAGGACCTAAAGGAAATCTCAAAATACACTCTTTCAATGAGGCGAGATTCCAAACTCGATTCACCGGCATAATTTTAGATCGATAGTCATCCTGAGAACCGTTAAGAGAGACAGCAAGTTTTGGTCGAGGCGAAAAGGAACCCAGTCGATCGATGCCGGGCACCAAGCCTGATGTTGAGATTGTTATACGCCTAGACGGAATGGCGAGCCCTTTTGGATCTATTAAAATTTGAACACTTTTCATGACATGGTCTAAATTATGAAGGGGCTCGCCCATACCCATAAACACTAGATTGAGAGGAATATCAGTAGGTTTTCCTGAAGCTTTATAACCATGCTTAGTAAGCATACTTAGAACTTGTCCGACAATTTCACTGGCAGTTAAATTACGTTTAATACCCATATCGCCTGTTGCACAGAAAGTACATCCCATCGCACAACCTATTTGGCTTGATAGACACAGGGTGATTCGATTTCGATAAGGCATATAAACACCTTCAATCTCAAGATCATCGCGGAGCCTAAAAATATGCTTAGTAGAGCCATCTTGTGAAGATCGACTGTGGATAATTAAAGGGTAATAAATACTGGTTTCTTTTTCGAGCGTCTTACGAAGAGACTCCGGTAAGGTTGAAAACTCTGCTGCTGCTGTCCATCGTTGTTGTTGGATACCTTGGAAAAGTTGTTCTCCCCGATATCCAGGCTGATCTATACTTTTCATCCAATCTATACACTCATGCAGACTCCAACCGAGTAAGTTAGAATTTGTCATTTCTTCAATTAGCTCTGGGGCAGGCCGATCCCAAGCAGAAGGCATAGGGATTTAATCGGGTAGGATGCGAAAGGATTTTAAAAATTGCTTGTCATCTTCAGACCAAATACCCTGAAAATTATCCGTAGATTCAAAAGATATATTCTCTTGCCCAATTCCTTTGGCCTCGACATGAGTATCTTTCGATTGTTTCTTTCGTAGAGCCAAAGTAGCTTCAAGCATCATGACTAAATCGAACTCTTGGGCTTGAATATCCTGAATCAATTCTTTACATTTTTGATTTTCAGCAAGAGCTTCCATGAGTGAATCACCTAATTCTTCGACAAGATATTTAACTTTTTCAGGCAGTTCCATGGCAGCTCCGTGATTACATTATAGAGCGGTCGTATGGGCTATTGATATCTAGAGCAGTCTAGACGATCTAACTGTCCAATTCTCCTTGAGTGAGGGTCACTCCAAGTTGAATTAGGCGGCTTTTGGCCTTTCGTCCCCACTCAGAGTTGGGGTAACTTTCAGCTAATTTTTGATAGTAGGTCTTAGCTTCTTGTATATATATTTCTCTTTGTTGCCCCAACCATTCGTTAAGAGCTTTAACAGCTTTCTCCTGATCGACTTGTGAGACATCATTCCAAGTTTGTACCCCTAAAGCATCAAGTTGACCTTTTTGATAGGCTTCAATCTCACCTGGCGGAGTACTCTTTTGTCTTAAGGCTTCTCCTAAATAGTAATAAGCTCTTTCTAAATCTACATAGTCGGCATACTGTTCTAACATTATTTTGAGTCGCCGCTCGGCTCCGGAATAATGAAACGTGTTGATATAAACCAAACCGACAGCGAGTTCGTGTTCGGCTAAGCGACGGTTACATTGGTTGATCTTGGCTTTCGCGTCAGAAACGTACATAGAACCAGGTGCCTCAGTAATTAATCTTTGAAAACTTCTTATTGCCTTTTTTGTTGCTGCCTGATCTCGTTCGGCATTTGTAATGGAAGCATATTGACAAAGAGCAATCTGGTAGAGTACGTAATCTTTAGATTGACTTCCTGGAAAATAATTAAGAAAGCTTTCATACTCAATTTCTGCCTCAGGATAACTAGGACTATTGTCGAAAAAATAGGAATCTGCCATAAGAAGCTTGGCTTTGGGAAACTCCCTCGCACCTGGGAAGTATTGCTCGATTTGCTTAAGGGATACCCTAGCCGCGGTCCACTTACCAGCGCGTGCCGAATCTTCTGCAGTTCGAAGGAGCTCGCCGGCATTAATTTTCTGGGGATCAAAAGTGGCTGTGAAGCCGCATCCCACCATCAAAAAACTTATTACAAGACTGAAAAACACTTGGGATACATTCACTTTAAGCATTCATGGACTCCATGCAGATCAATAAGATGCCTGATCTATAAGTATGGCTTAAGGTGCACTAAGACAGGCCCTCTTTTGTGTCATGAAGCGTTAAAGTTAAAGAGAGAGAGCGGTGAGTGGATTAGTATGGATTTAGACAGTCTTATTAGGTCAAAAAACGAATTGAAGCCGCGGGTAGATCAGCTCAAGACCTACCTCAAGGAAGATCTAAAAAATAAAGAACTTGCTTCTATTGACACTCAAACTCTAGCTTCAGGTTTTTGGGATGATCCTAAAAAATCTAAACCTCTCTTGATGCGCCGCGCGTCATTATTATCAGATATTGAGTTATCTAAGCGCCTTGAAGGCACTTTATCAGACTTAGAGGATGCCATTGAACTCTCCAAGGAAGACCTCACTCTTTTTTCAGAAGCAGTACGACTGGAAGATATTGTTCGGCAACTAGTTCAAGATTCAGAATTACGTATGATGTTAAGCGGTGAATTAGATATTAATAATGCAATCTTATCAATCAGTCCGGGAGCAGGGGGAACCGAGAGTTGTGATTGGGTTGCCATGTTGCTTCGCATGTATCTTAGGTTTTGTGAATTAAAAGGCTGGACTGTTGAGATTCATGATCTTCAAGATGGAGATGAAGCAGGCCTGAAGGGCGTAACATTATCCATTAAAGCGCCCTATGCCTATGGGTATTTACGTGCTGAAGCAGGGGTTCATCGCCTTGTGAGAATTTCCCCTTTTGATTCTGCGAAGCGTCGCCATACGAGTTTCGCCGCTGTATATGTCAGTCCTGAGCTTGACGAGACCATCGATATGGAAATTCCCGATAAAGATCTTAGGATTGATGTATTCAGAGCGAGTGGCGCTGGTGGTCAACATGTAAATCGTACGGAATCTGCGGTTCGTTTTACTCATTTGCCAACTGGCATCGTTGTAAGTTGTCAAAATGAGCGATCGCAAATACAAAATCGAGAGACAGCTTTGAAAATTCTTAAAGGCCGAATTTATGATTTAGAACAACGAAAGCTCACAGAGAAAATCGCCCAAGCAAGTGGTGAGAAAGCTGATATTGCGTGGGGAAGCCAAATACGAAGTTATGTCTTAGCCCCATATCAGCTTGTTAAAGATCACCGAACCGGAGTTGAGTCTTCTCAAACACAGAAGGTTTTAGACGGAGATATTGAGCACTTCATTCGTACTCAACTTCTAGCTAAAGCCTCTAGAAAAATCCCTAAATGAATCAAAGAATTTTTCAAATCTTTTTAATTTGATATGATCCAAACTCACTGCGATTTATGTCTTTCGACTCTAGCGGAGGGAACTACCGAGAGGGCCCACCTAGGTAAACACTACGTTTTTTGTTGCCCTGCCTGTGCCCAGGTATTCAATATTTTAGGCCCCGACGAAGCTCGGCGACAAGGCCCCTCCTTAAAAGGTGGATCTCCCAAAACCGAACTACCTTCAGGTCCTTATAATGAAACGTGGATCAAGATTGATGGGATGGTCTGCAGTGCATGTACGCCTCTTGTTGAAGGTATCCTGCAACAAGATCTAGGGGTGGTGAGGGCTGTTGTAGAGCCCATCACAGAAGTTGCCCATATTATTTTTTCCCCAAAATTGACCCAACAAGACTTACTAATAGCGCGCCTTGATCGTTTTGGATTTTTCGCTGAACAAGTCAGTTCGGACTCTCAGCCAAAAAATTCAGTTCATGAAGCAGTGAGGTTAGTATTGGCAGTTGTTCTTGGAGCTAACGCCATGATGAATTCCATGGTGATCTATGCTGCTTTTGCATTTGATGCAGGACAGAATTGGTTAAGTAATCTTGTCTTCATGGAAAAAATATACGACCCTAACCCCATTCCAGAGGGTGTACGAGGTACATTCACTTTGGTAAGCGGACTGACAGCACTTCCTTTATTGGTTTATTGTGGGTGGCCTATTTTTCTCAATGGTTATCACCGTTTAAAACTAGGAAAACCCAACACGGATACCCTAGTTGGATTTGGGGCATTAGTTGCATTCATTGTTAGTGTTTATTCGGCCCTGATTCTCAAGACTCATCATGTATATTTCGATACAGCATCAATGTTGGTTAGTTTGCTCATCATTGGGCGCGCAATTGAAAAAAATTCGAAGCAGAAAGCACAGAGATTTATTCAGGGTTTACTTATGGCCGAAACAAAGATGACACAAAGATGGAATGGGAATCAGTGGGCTCCGATTTTAACTACTAAGATTCAAAAAGGAGATCAGCTTCGCATCATTATGGGGGAGCGAGTGCCGGTTGATGGCACGATTCTCGATGGGCAGGGATGGATTGATACATCTACTTTAACTGGGGAAGTTCTACCTCGCGCCATTGAAAAAAATAAAGATATCTATGCCGGTTATCTCTGTCAGGAAGGATACATTGTGATGCAAGCCTCATTAGTGGGTCACGAAACTGTCCTTGCAACCATCCTTGACCGAGTTAAAAGAGCTCTATCGGATAAAACTGATATCCAATTGCTAGCAGATCGGATGGCTGCTTGGTTTTTTCCTTTGATTGTTTCATTGTCACTCGTTACTTTTTTTCTTGCTTGGGCTCAAGGGCAACAACTCATCAACTCGTTGATGGCGGGAGTTTCTGTTTTAGTTGTTGCTTGCCCTTGTGCCTTGGGTCTTGCCACACCGTTGGTATTAGTCAATTCAGTTGGTGAAAGCGCCAAGAGAGGTCTTTTATTAAGAAGTAGTGAAGTATTAGAATCAGCGGCACACATAAGCCACGTTATTTTTGACAAAACGGGTACTTTAACCACAGGTCAACTGCACATTAGTTATTCAAAATTTGAAAAAATTGACGACCTAAGGGCCTATCAATTAGCGGCATCGCTCGAACAATTAAGTACACACCCTCTAGCCCAAACTTTTTTAAGATCTTATCGGGAGCGTGATCAAGGAGGAATTATTCATCCTATTGAGTCATGGAAGAGTTATGCAGGCCAAGGTCTTGAGGGAGTCATTGATGGTCAACTCATCCACATTGGAAGTCCGGTATGGTTGAAATCAATGGGTATGCAGATTGATTCTTCATTGTCACCGCGAGATTCCTATGGGTCTCAAGTTATGCTCGCTCTCGATGGAAAACCCTGTGCTTACTGGGAATTCACAGATCGTATTCGTGAAGATGCCAAGGAAATGATCCAATCCCTGAAGGAACAGGGTGTAAGGATATGGCTTTTGAGTGGAGATCGCCATGAGGCATGTCGCTGGCTAGCAAAAATTGTTGGGATTCCTTCTCAAAATGTACTAGCAGAATTACTACCCCATCAGAAACAAGAAAAAATCATTGAAATTCAAAAGGAAGGATTTGTTGCTATGGTGGGTGACGGTATCAATGATGCGATCGCAATCTCACAAGCTAACGTAGGAATTGCGATGAGCAATGGCTCTGGCGTTGCTTTAGAGAGCGCAGGAATTATTCTAGTCAATCGCCAACTAAAACAGATCCCCCTATTTCTGCTTATCGCTAAGCAATCTTTGCGTCGAGTTCGACAAAATCTGACTTGGGCGATGATTTATAATATTGCTCTCATACCACTCGCCGTTACCGGTCGAGTTCATCCTATATTTGCAGCGGCAGCTATGATGTTTAGTAGTATTAGTGTGGTATTGAATAGCGGCAGAGCATTTAGTTTGCATAGTCATCGATCAAACCTAGAGGAGACAGTTGAATGATAATCTTAATATTTGGACAAATTAAATTTCTGATGTGTGATATTTATTATGTTTAAACAGAAAGAATACCTTGATTGGAAAAAGTGGGAACCGAATTCATTCGGTCAGATCACCCGCAAAGAAAGCAAACAATTCAGTCTAGAGTTGAGATCATTGAAACTAAACCCTCCCATGCGAATTTTAGAGATCGGCTTTGGAAATGGACGCTTTTTGACCTGGGCTCGATTACAAGGATTTGATATTGAGGGCATAGAACAAAATCCCTTATTAGTGGAATCGGCTCAAAAAAAAGGCTTTCTAGCTTCGCTATCTTCAGAAAATCAAGATTACGGAAAGGAGAAATTTGATCTCATAGCTGCCTGGGATGTTCTTGAACATTTGACTCATGATGAAATTGAAATCTGTTTGAAGCATGTTCGAACAGCATTGGTTCCAGGTGGATATTTTGTTGCGAAATTTCCTAACGCTGATTCGCCGCTTGGACTCGCTCATCAAAACGGAGATATCACCCACCGAACCGCGATTGGGTATCACAAATGGATCTACTTTACCCAGCAATCTCAGATGAAAATAGTTTGTATTCGTGGGACAAAAAAGGTTATTTGGTATCGTAACCCTGTTGTGACTGCATTCAAGTCTCTGAACTGGTTTTATAGAAAGATCGCACAATGGCTCTACAGTAAACTTTTTCTTACTCACTACAAAACGGACTATTTCTCTGCTGACACCTTAACGATAATCAAAAAAGATTAATTACACTCATCTTTAGGAAGACGCCAGTGCCATCGTTGGGTTGTTCGATCAAATAAGTCGAAGAATGCTAGCCAATTTAATAACCCCATTATGAATAAGTAGCTCGATCCATATTCTTGGATTAAATTACGGATTGGTTCCGATGCACTTCCTCCGAATACATATGCCAAAGGAAAGTATATGGGACCTAGCCCGAGTGTTCCAAGTGCACCTAGGGATTTAAGCCACGAACTAAGTTCGAAAATGAATATTCCTCCACTGGCGTCAGCAGCCGATGCGCCAATCCATAGTTGTATTACACCTACTGTGGAAAAGAAAATCCAAACTAAGAAGAATATCTTTGCTCGTTTTCTATCTCCCAAAACCCAGTAACCCCAACCAGGTAAAACCCACTGCTTCAAGATCGTTTGCCAACTAGCTTGAAAGGCTTTTTGGCCACGCAAGGGAAGGGGTACTTTAGATTCAGATGTCATATGGCTAGGCTACTCGCTTAGGTCCCTTTGACTCAGATAAAGATGAAAACTAGTCGGTAGTGAATGGCAGGAGTGCAATATTACGTGCACGCTTAATAGCCACCACTAGCATGCGTTGATGTCCTGCACAGACCCCACTAGTTCGACGAGGCATAACCTTGCCTCTCTCGGGAGTGAAGGAAGATAGTGTTTTGACATCTTTATAATCTATATTATTGAGTCGTTCGACACAGAATTTACAGAACTTAGGGCGTTTGGCCCCAAAAGACTTTTTCTTTTTAGCTTTTGCCTTAGCGTCTTGACTATTTCGTTTTTTCATTAGATCACCTCATCAGGAAGGGTATCTTGTATTCCAGCTTTAGCTTTACGAAGCGATTCACGCTCAAAGCGTTGTTTGGAGCGTCCAGCTGATTTCTCAATCTCATCCATACGAACAGATAAGAACTTGATGACAGCATCGTTATTACGAAAGCGACGCTCGAGCTCTGCAATCAACTGTGAACCCGCACGGAGATCAAAGAGAGTAAAGTAGCCTTCGCTAAATTTTTGTACTTCATAGGCCAGTTTTTTCCGGCCCCATTTCTCGGTTTTGAGCAATTCACCACCTTGTTCCGTGATGACATTCTCATAGACTTTGACAAGCGCATCGGCTTGTTCTTCAGTGAGGGTTGGTGAAGATATAAAGATGGTCTCATAGTGACGCATCATTCCTCCTTGTGGATGTTAAGCCCCGCAATTGGAGCAAGGAAGACCTAATTGATGAAATATCAAAGAGGCGTGAATGATGAGTTTCTCTCAAACAAAGGAAACTTGCAAGTTCTAATTAAATATTAGGGTCGCTCCAGAATCCTTTGGTGTTCACTTGGTTGATTATCATACTTAGGTCGAGGGGGGATTCTAAAAGACTCATACAGTGATTGAATGAAATATGAGTCTTATCGAGAATTATCAATTCTGCTGGTGACCATGAGCCTAAAACAAATTCATCTAACGGACGAGAGAAGGGAGCAATTCCTAGCCTCAATCGATTAAAGCAATCAGTACCCATTTCTTCAATAATTGATTTCACGCCATTGTGACCACCGTCTGAGCCGTCACTTCTCATGCGACCCACACCTAGATCAAGATCTTTATCGTCATGAAGAACTATTAATTCTTCCGAGGATAGTCCGAAGCGAACAGCCTCCTTGATACATTGACCTGAGAGATTCATATATGTTGAAGGAATCAGTACTCTAATATTTGTATTCAAGCTCCAAAGAGAACCCAGTGAATACTTTTTTACTAGCATCAATGAATCTACATGTTGTGCTATCCAGTGATCAAGAAGGTAGCGACCTAAATTGTGGCGTGTCTTCTCATACTGCTTGCCCGGATTTCCAAGAGGCACTAAGACCCATTTCATTTGTTAGTCTCCGTATCTCAAGATAAACTACTTGGATTAAAAAAGGGTCTCGCAAGAGACCCTTTTTTAACAGGAGAAAAAAATGAACTATTTCTCTTCATCCTCCAGCTTTTTTCCTTTTTTGCCTACAATTTCGGGTTCAGTTGGTGTTCCAGCGGCTGCACCCTCCACGGGAGCTGCACCCTCCACGGGAGCCGCTGCAACTGGGGTGACGATTTCTTCTTCGGCACGCTCATGAACAGCTGCAATAACCTCGTGGGCTTCGCCGATCAACTTAAAGTCACCACTTAATGTGATTTGATCGAATCGGATCGATTCATTTAATTTAAGGTTACTAACATCCACATCGATATGGGGGGGAATATTCGTTGGCAAACATTCGATTTCAATTTCCCGATGGACGAACTCTAATAGTCCACCTTCCGTCTTAACTCCATAGGGTGTTCCGATAAGTCTGACAGGAACCCGAACTCGAACAGATTTTTTGGTATCTACCCGCAGAAAATCAATATGGCGTAATCGACCAGTCAGATGATGTCGTTGAATATCTTTGATGAGAACTGATTCAGATCCTTGGTCCCCCTCGCGCTTAAGAGTGATCACAGTATTGATACCAGAGTCAGAAGCAATAATTTTTGCCACATCTTTTGGATTAACAGATAGTGCTATGGGGAGTTTTCCTAGGCCGTACTCGACAGCGGGTATCAAACCCTGCTTTCGAATCTGTTTTGTGGCACTTTTTCCCGCATTTGGTCGAACGGGAACACTTAAGATATTTTTAGACACTTGATTCCTCCTACCTGGCAACTTGAAGTTGCCCTCTCGTTGGTGAAAAAGGCCTTGGCAGGCCAAAGGTTGTTAAAGATCGAATTTTTAGTTTGCCTTAAAAGCTATAAAAAACCAATACAGATTTATCTAGCGAGCCTCTTGCCCATCTTTACTATCCCGAAAACCTATACTTGGACGTGAGAAACTATATTTTGGAGACTTTGGCCCTTATGAGTTCAAATATATCTCGAGCCGCTATTTTTGATGTAGTGAACAATTATACTGTTCCAGGTGTCAAAGCCACACTTATTCAACTTAAGGCCATACAATCGATCGAAGTTGAAGACGGCAAAGTAATCTTAAAACTCACCTTGATGGATGCCTATAAAGATAGAGAAAAAACTATTAAGCATGATCTTGAACAAAGCATTCTGAAACTAAGCGGTGTTGACCATGCTCACGTACTCTTTCATTGGCAACCCACTCCTCACATTGAATTTAAACACTTAATTCCCTCTATAAAAAAATGTGTAGTTATTGGAAGTGGTAAAGGTGGCGTGGGTAAAAGTACCGTAGCTTCTAATTTAGCAGTTGCAAGTGCACGTCAGGGTTTGAAAGTAGGTCTCTTGGATGCGGATCTCTATGGCCCGTCGATGGGTATGATGTTTGGTATATCTGAAAAACCCGAAGGTACCGACGATGGAAAGATTAAACCCATCGATAGATTCGGCGTGAAGTTGATGTCGATTGGTTTTTTAATCGATGCAGATCGTCCTGTTATTTGGCGCGGACCGATGTTAAACAAGGCACTCGATCAATTCTTAGGTGATGTTCTTTGGGGCGATTTAGATATTCTTTATATTGACCTACCTCCTGGAACTGGTGATATCCAAATCAGCTTGATACAAAAAATCAATCTACCTAGTGTTGGAGGTGCCGTTATCGTCTCTACTCCTCAGGATGTCGCTTTTCTCGATGCAAAGAAAGCTATTGGGATGTTTAAGAGTCCTCAAGTTGGAGTCCCGATTCTCGGTCTCATCGAAAACATGAGCTCTTATGTGTGTCCTAGCTGCGGGGTGGCATCAGAGATCTTCGGTCATGGCGGCGTTAAAAAATCTGCCGAAGCCATGCGTCTCCCATTTTTAGGCGAAATACCTATAGATTTGGATATTCGAATTGGCGGAGATACAGGCATTCCCATAGTTCAAGCGCATCCGAACAGCCCTCAGTCTAGAGCTTTTGAGTCTATTGCAAAAAACCTCAGAGAACAGTTAGGGCTCTAATTATGTTTCTATTTAAGCGGCAAACCTTCGAGATACTTCACTCCATTTAATATTCGGAACGAAAGCATCCAGATACTTGGCCCGGGCAATGCCGTAATCGACCATATAGGCGTGTTCCCATGAGTCTAAAACAATTAAAAGATCTTGTTCGATAGGAAGACCCAAGTGATGTTCGCCAAAAAAGTAAGTATGTAATTTCCCATCGCGGCGGTTACGAGATAAAACAGCCCAGCCTGGTCCACACATTGCAGCTGCCTTAAGATCTGCAATTAATCTGTCTTTTCCACCTTGAGCATCCATGGCTTTTTGAAGTTCAGGAGAAATCTGATCATCCGAGCCTAAATTTTCGAAATAAAATTCATGAAGAAACGACCCGTTGAATGCTACTGCTTCGCGACGCTTCAATTCGCTATATTCATTGAAGGAATAGTTGGATTTGGTATTATCGATGGCACTCAACTTCTCTTCAATTTCATTCAATTTGGTGACGTAACCCTTATATAGAGTCAAATGTTGGTCCAACTGAGTATCGGAGAGACCATGCAGCACTCCGCCCTTAAGACCGTCAAAATTTTTTGCCTGATGCGCCATAACAACTCCTTGATTAATTGTAAAACTAATATTAGTTTAGTCACAATTCGTCAATTACATAAATTGAGAAGGAGGGTTATCCTTCCAACGACCCCCTAGAACCAAAGTGGTCACAGGGACGTGGGGTGTTTTTACACCACGATGACTCATGCAAGTATGAGTACCTGTCACTTTGACGGCCCAGGCTTCTGGCTCGAGATAGTCTTCAAGTGCTTTTGCAATTTGGTGAGTCATGCGTTCTTGCACTTGTAATCGCCAAGCAAAAGCTTGGACAACGCGGACTAATTTGGACAATCCAACAATTCTACCCGCACCAGGAAGATAGCCCAACGTAACCTCACCCTCAAAAGGTGCCAAGTGATGCTCGCAAGTAGACGTGAAGGGCACGTGTTCCATAATGATGGGGCAGGGTGTCAATTCGCCTTGCATGGGGATCAGTTCTTCTGAAAGATCAATGTCTCTTCCGGCGAGACGTTCTTTCCAATATTCCCTTACACGAATTGGTGTATCTTTCATTTCGGGGCTCAAACAATCATAGCCCATACCTTTTAGAAGGCTTTCGATAGATTGGAGTACTTGGGAATCATCAAAGGTCATGGGAAAATCATAAGATAAGGTGATTAGAATGAAGAATAAAAAAATTATGAACTATGCAGATAGTGGTGTTGACATTAGTCGTCAAGATGAAGCACTCAGTCGTATTAAACCCCTAGTCAAAAGTACTAAAACTTCTAATGTACGAAGCGATCTGGGTTTGTTTGGTGGGTTGTTTGCAGCTCAATTCCCTGAAATAAAGCCCATTCTTGTTAGTTCTATGGATGGAGTTGGGACAAAAATGAAGGTTGCCAGGCTCGCTAATCAGTGGGACACGGTTGGTCAAGATCTTGTGAACCATTGTATTAACGACATTCTCGTTCAAGGAGCTCGACCTTTATTTTTTCTAGACTATATTGCCAGTGATCGCCTCGAGCCAGAAATTATTGAATCTATTGTGGGTGGTATGGCCCTCGCTTGCCGCAATTCAGACTGTGCTTTAATTGGTGGCGAACTAGCCGAAATGCCAGGGGTCTACTCCTCTCGCGAAATAGATGTGGCTGGAACCATTGTCGGAGTCGTTGAAGAATCACTATTGCTTCCTGTACTCGAAGAAATGAAAGCCGGTGATCATTTAATCGGACTACCTTCCTCTGGACTTCATACTAATGGCTATTCATTGGCTCGAAAAATCCTCTTTGAGTTAAAGGGCCTCCGTATAGATCAAGTTTTGCCAGGAACGAATGAAACGATTGGGGATTTAATGCTTGCTATCCACAGGAGCTATTTAGTTCCACTGATGGATTTAATTCATCAGAAAAAAATTAAAGGCATGGCTCATATCACCGGAGGGGGCTTGACCGATAATATTCCTAGAGTGTTGCCTTCGAATCTAGATGCTGAAGTTAATCGCTCGTCTTGGGAAATTCCTACTCTCTTTCAGTTTCTGATTTCTGAGGGACGCTTATCGATGGAAGAGGCCTCCCGAGCATTAAACCTAGGTGTGGGTATGGTTCTAATCGTGGGGGAACCCCAATTGAATCTAGTTCTGAATCACTTACGGTCTCACCAAAGCGAGGCCTGGGTTTTAGGCTCTCTAAGGCCAGGAACAGGCCGCGTTAAATTTCAATCATAAAGATTTAGGAGTGAGCGTGAGTACTCTCGACAATGTGTTACAAGAAACTAAAAAGAAAATGCGTGCTTCGATTGAAATGTTGAAGAAAGAGATGTCAACGGTTCGAACTGGTAGAGCTAATGCCTCATTGCTTGACAGCGTGCTCGTGGAATATTATGGTTCAATGTTGCCTATAAATCAGATGGGTAACATTAGTGTTCCGGAGGGGTCTCTTCTGGTGATTACGCCATTCGATAAAACAGCTATCAAATCTATTGAACTTGCGATTCAAAAAAGTGGGTTGGGGCTCAATCCGGGCAGTGATGGAAACGTAGTAAGAGTCCCCATTCCAGCTTTAACTGAAGAACGACGAAAGGAATTAGTAAAAACTCTTCATAAGATGGGCGAAGAGATCAAGACCGCCATTCGCAATATACGCCGAGATGCAAACGACGATATTAAGACCATTGAAAAAGAAAAAATCCACGGCATGAGCGAGGATATGGCTAAAAAAGCCCTAGAGGACATCCAGCGGATAACAGATGCACACATCAAAGAAGTAGAAGACGTTCTAAAACATAAAGAAGTTGAGATTCTTAAGATTTAAACCTTCATATAGGATTGTCGTGGAATTTTCTTTTTGGACCATCGGTCTTCTTTGTTTAGCCTCTTTTGTAGCTGCTTTTTTTGATGCTGTCGTGGGAGGCGGGGGATTAATAACTATTCCAGCTTTGATGGCAGGTCTTCCTGTATCAACATCAGTTACAACAATTTTGGGAACTAATAAAGTTGTTGCAAGTACTGGAACAACTATGGCCGCATTAAAATTTATCCGTAGCAATATAATTCCATGGGAATCGATGGTAGTTCCTGTACTATTTGCGATGTTGGGTGCCGCCCTAGGCGTTCAGTTAGCATACAAACTTGATTCAGAATTACTGAGACCTATTATTTTGATTCTGCTCGTTTCCATGCTCTTGTTCACCATCTTTAAGCCCTCAATGGGAGAAACTTACGAACAAAAACTTACTCCGACATGGGAAAAAATCGTTACTAATACCATCGCTTTTATTTTGGGTTGTTACGATGGTTTTTTTGGACCCGGAACGGGTTCTCTCCTAATATTTCTATTTGTAGCCATCTTGGGTTTTGATTTTTTACGTTCTAGCGCTATGGCTAAATCAGTTAATTGGGCCTCCAATATTGCAAGTCTAGCAATTTTTGTCTCTCGGGGAAGTTGGATTTGGCAAGTGGCCTTACCTATGGCGATTGCTAATGGAGCAGGAGGATGGATTGGAGCTCGATTTGCTATTAAACAAGGAAGTACTTGGGTGCGAAAAATTTTTATTCTGGTGGTTACCGTTCTTATTGCAAGATTGATATGGGAAACTTTTTCGACAACCCTCCAAAATGTATCGCTTTGATGCGCACAAGGATAAGTTCCAATGACACCATCTAGAGAATCGATTGAAGGCTGGTTTGTCTTAGAATTAGTAATTAAATTTCTTAGATTTATTTATTTTGCTTGGGGTGGAACTTTACTTGTTATGCTCATTCTTTTTGGTCGCCAACATATAGAAGTCGCATCTTTCGTTGTTGGTAGCCCACTTCTTTATCTTTTTATATCCCTTTGGGGAAACGGGATCTTGTTAGGAATAGGCATACTTTTAAGTATTACGGCGCTCATGGAACTCTGGGAGCTCATAAGTCTTGTCCTTATTAGCCTCTCACGTAATTTTCGTCATTAAGTCTTTCTTCGCTGACTCCTAAGACAAAATTTTTATTGAACAGGAGTTTTATTTCAATCATTACTTAGGTAGTCTTAACTCATATTGAGGTAGAGATGCAACGCTCCCAAAAGTATTTTCAATTCTCTCTTTTTTCTTTGGCTTTATCCGCTCAATCTCCATGGCTTTTGACCTCGGATCCTGTTGGAATTTCTCGTTCTGGAGCTCAGGTTGCTTTCGGAAGAAATCTTGAGGCATCAAGCTTCAATCCCGCTCTTCTAACTACTCTTGAGGATAAAGGATCGCTATTCACCTCATTGGGCTTGGAAATGCAATCAACACAGCAAACACTTCAATCCAGCCAAACTACTCTATATTCTTTCGATCGTAATCGCTCTATGCCAACTTTTGGTTTTGCATGGAAAATTAGTCCCTCGTGGAGCCTGGGGGCACACTCCGAATATATTCTTTCGAGACACTTGGACTTTGGCGGCGGGTCCTTTAGCCGTTTTTTTGGAGATCGACTTTCTTTAGTTTCCCGACAAACGATGGCTCAAATCGCTTTTGCTCCATCGGCATACCCACAATTCTCAGTAGGCATAGGCGTCGGGATCTTAAATACGGATTATTCTGGAGGCCTTGCTTTACGCAGTGCTATTCCTGCTAATCCAAACCTTCCTGTTTCGGTTTCCAATCCATCTCTAGGTATGTTGGAGCAGGGCCTTATTCAGCAGGGAACCATGAAAAGCCTTGCCTTTCAACTTGGTGGTCGATGGGCAATGAATCCCAGATGGAGCATGGGCTTTGCTTATCAATCAGGTACCCAAAAACGCCCCTCTCTTTCTTCCCAAATGTCAGGTGCCCCGTCTTACTTTTCAAATAATGGATTTGGGAATCCTCTTGTTGGCGCAGAAACTGCTGGTGCAGCACTTCTAAGGAATACGATAACTCGACCCGGACTAGGAGATATCGAGTTGCCCAATCGTTTGACTTGGGGTATTCGGTATCGTCCCAATACTGTCCTGACGATGGAATTAGATATACGAAGAATGTCAGGGAGGTTCTCTATTCCAGATTGGCCTTCATTGATTAACGGAACTAGAACTATTAGCTCTCCTTCAGTTTTGTCTTTTGCCCCAGCAACGAACAGTCTTCGAAGCGGCCGACCCACTATGGGATTTTCTTTTGGAGCCGACATAAACCTCAGTCCAGCCTGGACTATTCGGATGGGGTTTTCTCAGGATGAATCGATACTATCTGATGCTTATGTAAATCCTATTTTAGGAGGGTCCTCTAGCGCTACTTTTTCATCTGGGATTAGTTACATTGGTTGGGGCGGAGAATGGAGTTTAGGTTATCAAGTGCGTCAATCTAAAGATGTAGAATCTAAAACTCTCGATGGTTCTTGGAATACAGGAGGGTTCAATTTTTCGGGCACACCTGTTCGCGTTGAAGGCATGGGACACCTCATTGCCATAGGCTATAAGGTTCGTTTCAAGTAGCCTATGAAATTTTTTGGCCCTCACGCATGCGAAGAGGCACTCAAAAGGGGTGAGCTACATACCCTTTGGATCTCATCAACTATTTGGAATCGTGTAGACTCTTTTCGAAAACTTGCTCGAAAATCTCGTGTCGTAATTCATCAAGAGCCTCTCGAGGCGCTTGAGCGAAGGTCTAATGGCCTCAAACATCAAGGAATGATTGGCGAGGGCTCCGAAATCGCATTTGTTGAACTTGCAAGTTTTTTCCCTTTGATGGTCACAAAAAAAGATCAGGTTTTGCTAATCGCACTTGATGGAATAATGGATCCTCAAAATCTTGGTGCAATTTTGAGAACTTGCTCGGCGGCGGGTGTTGACGGTGTCATTCTTCCTGAGCGACGATCCGCTGGAATAACCGAATCAGCCATTCGGGCTAGTGCCGGAACTGCGGGTCGAGTCCCTATTAGTAGAGTTACCAATTTGGGTCGAGCTATCGATGAACTCAAAAGTGCTGGAGCATGGATTTATGGACTATCATCTGGGGATAAAACGGAGAACTATCTTAATGAATCTTTCGATCGTTCTGTGGTTCTTATAATGGGATCTGAAGGGGATGGTCTCCATCAAAAAATTGCCGAAAGATGCGATCGTCTCCTCCATATTCCGATGCCTGGTTCCACCGAGAGCCTAAATGCCTCCGCAGCCACTGCTGTTGCCCTTTTTAGGGTCCTAGCTGCTAGGACAAAAGCCCTTTAGAGAAGGGCTAGGCACCCACGATATTGCCTTTTCCACTTGAGGAACAATGATCTAAGTGCTATATTTTTTATTCCCAGTAAGGGAAATTCTGGCCCTATTTCAGAATGTTGATTGGAATCTTTGAGGAGGTTCCAAAGTGGATTTTTGCCCGTATCTTTCGATCATGCCCTTCCAGAAGGCGCAATGCCGAGATGGCCGAGTGGTTAATGG
>SXYX01000007.1 GCA_005788175.1 Acidobacteriota bacterium | reverse complement strand
TTAGAGAGATCTAATTCTCCAAGGTGCTGAACACGAGTCAGGATGGATTCCATTGATTGACGCATGGGTTCAATCTCATCTTCGCTCAACATAACATGAGTCAATCTCGCACAATGGAGGACATCTTCTCTTGTGACTATCATAATGAACTCACTTGTAATTGAGGTAAACGTAGATCGGGATCTGCATTTAATGTTGTGAAATCATCGAGAACGGGCAGAAGTGCTCCAGCTGATGCAATCATGGCGCCATTATCAGTACAATAACGAGGTTCAGGTATCGCTAAAGAAAGCCCTAGTTCAGTTGCAAATGCCTGAGCTTGCTTGCGGAGTTCACTATTGCAAGCGACACCTCCACTCACAATGAGACTTTCGACTTTGTAGTGATGAACATAATCTGCAAGGGGTGCTAAAAGCCATTCAGCAATAGTGGTTTGTAATCGGTGACAGAGTGCTTGAACCTTAGGATCGTCCACCCCGCCCTCTGCGAGTTCGGGTTGATCAATCAGTCTTTGACGAACGCCTGTTTTTAAACCTGAAAAACTCCAAGAGGCACGACCATCTGAAAATTTAGGAGACGTAAAAGGAGGAGCGAGATGTTTTGCCCTCTGTCCGCATTTATCGACAATCGGTCCACCGGGATAACCAAGATTAAGCATGCGAGCTGTTTTATCAAATGCTTCACCTGCGGCATCATCACGAGTTTTCTGAATTAATTGGAGATCTGTCCAATGACGTGAAAGATAAAGATGAGTATGGCCACCGCTCACGATCAAGGTGAGGGCAGGCATAGATAGATCAGGATGGGCAATGCGAGCCGCATTGAGATGACCCAAAATATGATGAACCGGAACTAGAGGAGTACGATGTTGCCAGGCGAGAGCTTTAGCAGCTGAGAGCGTGCAAAGCAGAGAGCCTACCAATCCTGGTCCTTGGGTTACAGCAATACGGTTCACCTGACCCATGGAAATATTTGCTTGGCGCAGAGCTTCTTCAATAACCCCACGAATTTGAACAAGGTGCTCTCGAGCAGCCAGTTCGGGGACGACGCCCCCATAGGGTGCATGGACCGTATCTTGGGCTTTTCCAACCAAAGATCGTACGATAGGACCTCGTGCAGTCTCTTCCAAGACCGAGGCTGAACAGTCATCACAACTACTTTCGAGTCCTAAGATATACATATATTGATAGTCTATCCTTTCCCCTATGATTCCGACACGCGTCCAAATTAATCGCCCGATTCCTCCGCTAACTTATGAGGCACCCGAAGGGCTCGAAAGCGGACTTCGAGTTCAGGTTCCCTTGCGAACAGGGAGTGCCATTGGTGTGGTCGAAGGGAGGGACACTCAACCTCCCACGGTGAAATTAAAACCGATTCAAGAAGTGATCGACCCTTTTAGGCTTGTTCCGGATTCGGTATGGTCTCTGATGCAATTCGCCTCTGACTACTATGCGTGTACCCCCGCATCTTTGATGCCACTATGCATGTCGAATACATTACGTGCTCGTTGGGATGAACCGATATCGAGTGGAAGATCTCTATCTTTTCTTAGGGATCAAGGACATTGGTCTGAATTGCAACATCTTGGAGTTCAATGGCGATCGGGTGCCCTAAAACTTCCTACGCTATTTCACTCAGAGGAACGCAGGGGCGCCGGGTTGAGCGAGGTATATCGAACAGACCTCTTACCAACCGGTCGATCCACAGAACAACAAAGAAAAGTGCTTAAGTGCCTTGATGAATGCCAAGGTATTCTCGCAGAAGATGAATTGATGCTTCGTTCTAGAGTGGGTGTTTCCGTTTTACAAACGCTTGAAGAAAAAAATCTTATTGTTCGATTGAAACGACGAGATACCTTATCTCAACAGCGGACGGGAGAATCTTTTCCCTCAGTAACGCTAAATACAGAACAAGAAAATGCGCGTTCGCAGATTCATTTAGATGCTTTCAAAGTACATTTGCTCTATGGCGTCACAGGATCGGGGAAAACTGAAGTCTATTTGAAGTGCGCTAAGGAGGTTTTAAGTCAAGGCAAGCGTGTACTATGGCTCGTTCCAGAAATTGGCCTCACGCCAAGGCTTTTATCGCGACTCGAATCCACATTCCCTGGGGTCGTAGGTGTGGGCCATGCGGGACTCAATGCATCCGAACGTCAATCGGATATTATTCGATCACTACAGAAAGAAATTCAGCTTTTTGTTGGAGTGCGTAATGCTGTTTTTGCGCCGATCGATAATGTGGGATTAATTATTGTTGATGAAGAACATGAATCTTCTTATAAAAGTGAGGAGTATCCACGTATTCACGCTCGAGATCTTGCGATCAAGCGCGCACAACTTGAAAATTGTCCGATTCTTCTTGGTTCTGCGACACCCAGTTTAGAGAGTTGGGTCGCAGCTCAGCAGAAGCGCTATCTTTTGATCACTCTCAAAGAACGACCAGCAGGATCACAGTTACCCATGGTGGATGTCGTTGATCTCCGTGACGAATATCGCCTGCATCGCAAACGAACAATCTTTTCCAAGCGACTCCTCACGGGCATAAGAACTACCTTAGACCAAGGTAAGCAAGCCATGTTGCTACTCAATCGTCGGGGTTGGGAAAATTTTTGGATGTGTCGGTCTTGCGGGAAGACGATCGAGTGTGTCCACTGCAGTATTACTCTGACATATCATAAAAAAGCCTTTCGACTTCGATGTCACCTCTGTAATTACGAAGTGACACCCCCTGAAGTGTGTCCCTTTTGTGGTGAATCTCACTTAAAAGGTGTTGGGGAGGGGACAGAGCAAATTGAAGAATTGATGAAGACCCAATTCCCTGACGCACGTATCCTACGTGTTGATCGAGATACGACTTCACGGCGCGGGCAACTTGAAGCCAAATTGATTGCTGCTGAAAAGGGTGATTACAATTTGATTATTGGTACTCAAATGATTGCCAAGGGGCATAATTTCCCTCATTTGACACTCGTGGGTATTCTCAATGCGGATATGGGGCTCAAATTACCCGATTTTAGAGCGGCTGAGCACACCTTTCAACTTCTGACTCAAGTGGCGGGTCGAGCAGGACGGGCCGAAAATGCCGGGACTGTTATTTTACAAACGTACTCACCTGAACATCACGCTATTCGAAGTGCTCTCGATCAGAATTTTATTAAATTCTCTGAAACGGAAACCCCTTTTCGAGAAAGTGTCGCTTATCCACCGTTCTATACCCTAGCTTTATTCCGTTCAGATGGAAAAGATCCCGATGAAGCGCGTACGTTACTCGTCGACCTCAAGAAAAAACTAGAAGCATTCCCGGAACTAAGAATACTAGGCCCTTTACCCGCCCCGATTTTTCGAATGCAAGATCGCTTTCACATGCAACTCTTGGTTCGCGCTGCTTTGCGTAGCCATTTATCTGAAGCCCTGAGGCATATTAATGTATTATCGCTTAAGGGTATTTCTCTCGATCGGGATCCTATTCATTTTGGTTGAGTCAACTCATGATCTCAGTGTTAATCTGCCTTCATGAGTCTTCCGTCTCCCAAGCGATCTTTTGGACAGAACTATTTAGTCAATCCCTCGGCCATTACTCAAATCGTCCAGGAAACTTTGAAGAGTACGGCGCCTGAAATTCTTGAGATTGGACCCGGACGGGGAGCCCTCACCGAAGGGCTCCTTCGTGACGGCCGTCCGGTGCATGCCATCGAGATGGATCCTGAACATCAACAGTACCTTCAAGCAACATTTCACTCCGTGGAACATTTTCGAATCTACGAGGGTGATGCCCTGACTCTTCCGATGCCTTCTCAAGGCCCCTGGACGGTCGTAGGCAATCTTCCTTACAATACTGCCACTGCGATTTTGACCCGATTTCTTTTAGAAGAAATTCCCTGGGAACGCTTGGTGTTTATGTTTCAAAAAGAAGTCGGCGATAAACTGCTAGGTCAGGCCAGTGAAAAGTCCTACGGTCCCCTTTCAATTCTTCTTCAGTTATGCTCTGAAGCCCGAGCTCTTTTACATCTTAGGGCGGGATCTTTTTGGCCTCAACCTAAAATAGATTCTGTAGTTTTATCTATTCATCCACGAAGTACATCTCTATCGACCCTTCAGCGCCAGCAATTACTTCGATGGCTCCATATTTCATTTGCCCATCGACGAAAGACTCTTCGTAATAATTGGCAAGGGCAAAGGGATGAAGCACTTTTCATGAAAAAGCTTTCCTCTTTGGGTATATCAGATCAGGTTCGCGCAGAAAGCTTAAGTCCACCCATTTGGGCCCAATTGATTCATTGAGGTACTTCGTAAAATCGCACCCCTAGGTACAGTTTTATGGAGGAACAGGTCGTTATGTTATTTCTTGATAGCTTCTACATTCAATGAAATTTCGACGTCTTCTCCCAAAATACCCTTGCCATAGACAATACCGAATTCATTTCGATTAATTTTGAACATCGTTTCAAATCCGGCACGAATATCCTTGAAGGGGGTTGGGGTACTGCCTAAAAATGTAACCGGTACAGTGATTACTTTGGTAATACCCCGAAGCGTGAAATTCCCTGTTACTAGCAGTTCAGACGACGAGGAACCGGCTACTACTTTTGTTGAGACAAATCTAAGTTCGGGGAATTTTTGAACATCAAAAAAGTCATCTCCTCTGAGATGTTTATCTCGGGCTTCATTATTAGTATCGATACTGTTAGATTCGATGGTAAATACTACCGATGATTTTTGGATGGCATTAGGATAATGAACAATAGTCCCATCAATTTTTGAAAATGTACCTGTTGTCTTGCTGAGTAAGTGACGGATTTTAAAACTGGCATCGCTATGGACGGGATCGACGCGGTATACATCTTGCCCCAAGAGTAGAAGCGAGAATGAAAAAATCGCAGCCTGAAATATTGTTCTAATGATGCTTTTAAACACTATCGTCTGCCTTAAGTAGGGTAAAAAACTATTGTACCCCTTATTTCCCCTTTTAATCTCGACGCCTCATAGGTCGGTTTGATTTTGAATCATTGTTCATCGACCTTTATTGCGATCATTCCTACCTGGGCCGCGTTGTTGTATGCGGTTTTTCATTTCATCACGCAATCTTTCTAGACCCATTACAAGACGCATTTGTTGCATAGGCTCGAGTCCTGCGCGCATATCCTGTTCAAACTTCTCTCGACTCACCGTATCTCGTTGATATCGAATAGCAAACCACTCATCGACGATGGATTTCAGCTTGACGTTTTTTTCGGCAGAGGATCCACCACCTGTCTCAATAGCTTTCATCTTAGGGCCGAGAGATCTCAGTTTGTCATTAAAAACCCGCATCTCAGTAATATGAGCGGCCATCACTTTTCCCATAGAGGCAACTTGGGCATCGGTGAGCTTTAAATTTTTTTGTAAGCGCATTAGGATACGAGGATCCATTTTGTCGCGCATACCACCGCGACCCTCCATGCGACCACCTCTGGGTGGCTCCGGAGGCCTATTAGCATCTTGAATCGCTACAAGAGCAGGGGGTAAAAGCAGAAGATGAATCATAAAACTCCTTATTAATGAAAAGGTTGAAAATTTAATAACGATTCGAATCGTCGAAGTCGGTCGAGTCGAGGTAAGTTAAAAGTACCTCTATTTCCTTAGAGTCAAAGTAATCAATAAAGGTTGAGATATCATCTGACTGAGCTAAATCGCTTGATGTTGGAAACCAATCCGGGTCGTAGGAATCTGAGGCGAGATTGTTCAATGCCTCGGTTGAGATTTCGGTAGAGACGGTCTTGGATGGGTTACTTTGTGAATTTTGAAAGGGTATCTTTGGTTCAAGCACTAGAGATCCCAAAGTGACAAGAAAAACAGCTGCTATAGGAGCAAGCCATTGTTGCCAATCGGCACTTTGGACAGGATAAATTTGTTTGACAACACGTGCCGGAAGTTCCTCAAAATAGTGATCAGGAGTAGAAGAGACTAGAAGATCCTTAGGTTGATCGGCTTCGGCTAGAAGAAGGACGTGGGCAATGCGACAGGACGAGCAGGATGCACGATGAGCCCTGATTTCAGGGGTCCATAGATAAGGATCTTGTTCCAAAAGATTTTGGAATTGATCGCAAGTTAAACGTTGTAAAGTCATTTTTTTAGTTTTCCTAGGGATGTGCTTAAGTTCCGAATTGCATGATGAATATGTGATTTTATACTTCCGACGGTGGTACTCATGTCACGGGCGATCGTTTCGTAGTTATTTCCCGTCTCAAGGCGGAGTTTTAAGGCTTCTCGTTGTCGAGGAGGGAGTTCGGTCATGGCTTCTCGTAGAAGGATTAGCTGCTCTTCATCAAGGGCCTGATCGAATTGAGTCTCAGTTTGAAGAAGGGCTGAATGTTCTCCAAGTTCCTCAGCGTATGCATCGAGGCTGGTGGCTACACTACGTTGTCGGTTCAGATAATTTAATGACTGACGAATGGTGACGGTAATGAGCCATGTTCGGAAAGAAGATTCAAATCTAAAACCCGAAAGACTCTTTATGACACGAAGAAATGTCTCTTGGACGACATCATCAGCATCCTGATGATGTTTTAGAATAGAAAACGCCTTACCGTAGACGTCGCGTGAGAAACGCTGAATGAGTTGAGAAAGAGCTTCTTGATCGCCGGCCTGGGCGCGACGAACCCAATCGTTGATTTCGGGACCGTGATAGGACCCTAATGGGTTGGAATCAGAACTCATAATGTGAAGATACCAATAGGGGGCCTTCAAAAGATGGGCACTATATCCCTTACTCCTTAGACCCTATAATCTTCCTAGGGTTGAGCCCCCCCCAAAAGCCCATTCATTAGGCCCAGAAAGGAAATAATCCATGGACACACCCATTAAGATCCTCATGACCGCTGAAGTTCTCAAAAAACGCGTAGAAGAATTGGGCCGGCATCTGAGTCAAACCTATGAGGGGCAGGTTCCTGTTCTTGTTGGACTCCTAAAAGGGGCCGTTCCTTTCTATGCGGATCTTGCTCGTGCAATGACGATTGCTCTTGAAATGCAATTTATGCAGGTGAGTAGTTATGGTGCAGGTATGAAGAGTTCTGGCCAACTCAAAATACAACAGCATCTCACTGAAAGCATCGAAGATCGTCAGATCATTTTAGTGGATGATATTATGGATACCGGTCTGACTCTTTTTGAAATTAAAGAATATTTGATTAAACGTGGGGCAAAGGATGTAAAGATCTGTACGCTTCTCGATAAACCGTCTCGCCGTCTCTTTCCTATTCACCCTGATTTTATTGGTTTTGAAATTCCTGATTATTTTGTAGTAGGTTATGGTTTAGATTATCAAGAACGTTTCCGAAACTTACCTTACCTGGGAATTTACACTCCGTGATGAACAAAATAGTAATACTGACAACTGTTTTGTGGATTAGTTGTGGCTATCAACGCCTAGATCGTATTCCCAATCGTAATGATCTTATTCGTCCTGGCGATATTGTTGAAGTCGTAACGTTTACCAATGCGACGTCGCGTCAGGGTATCGAAAGTCTATTCACGGAAGCCCTGCGATATCAAATCGCCAAATCTACTTCATGGAAATTGACGCAAAATCCCAATGAATCGCAATGGATTTTGAGAGGTTCGATTGACCGCTGGGATACACGTTCCCTATCCATTAATTTGGGACAGGGACTCACGAGCAGCAGTGCGGGTTCCCCCACGCGCATAGAAGTGGTTATCGAGGCTTCCTTAGATTTAGTCGATCGTAAGACGGGCGCTATTATCTTTTCACGTCGAGGTCTCACTTTTTCTAATCAATATCGCATGGATCAGAACTTTTTAAATTTTATCAACACTGAAGATCAAATGTTTCGAGCACTTTCTAAAGATTTTTCTCAAAGTTTCTTAATCCAATTTCTTGAAGCACGTTAGGGCCGAATGTCAACTTGGGTAGAACATAAATTTGCATTAATCCATGGCGATGATGCCGACGAGCGCCAACGACTCATCACCGCATGGAAAATAAAACACGTCGATACGACTTGGGGTGAATTTGGACTTCGTGTATGCTCTGAACAGGCAACGTGGGCAGAAATTTACAATGCTCTGAACGAACCCCCACCTATGGGTGCAGATACCGTGGCTGTAATAGTACCTTCGATGGATGATTTGCTGATCAAAAAGGACATTCCCGATGCGATGCTTCGCTTACTGCAGGATCCTCCGGCCCATCAACATTTTTTAGGTGTTGCCTTTGGCGCCGTTACAGAGGCCAAGGGTCGGGGTTTGGGGCGAGCTCCATGGACCCAATGGGTCAAGCAAGGTCGTATTTGCAAGGTGGGCGAACTCGCCCCCAAGGAAGCTCCTGGCTTCGCTCAACAATGCGCACAAAATCTAGGCTTGAAACTTCCCATCGATGCGGCTCAGTTTTTAATTCAACAGGTGGGTGCTCATCCAGCACTCATTCGTCGCACTATAGAAGTCTTAGATCTAGTTTGCAGTTCTCGCACGGTATCTCTTGTTGAAGTTCAGCAAGTAACTTTTCGTCTTGAGGCGCAAAGTGGTTTTGCTTGGAGTAAAGCATGGAAGTCCGGTCAACTTGCAACAGCGCTAGTCGCTCTACAAAAATCTTTCGATGATAAAGAAGAACCCATCAAACTACTCGGTCAAGCTCGGTTAGAGGTGGAGCGCATTGCGCGCTATTTAGAAGCACAAGAGCAACGTGTTTCTTCCCAAGACCTCCCAGATTTTTTGGGACTCAGCTCTCGTCAGGCATTCTTGATCGATGACATTCGTCGGGTCGGCATGCGTTTGCGACCTAAAGATGTCCAATCTCTGCTCCATAAGCTAACTCAGTGTGATAGGGATATCAAAGGACTTACTCTTGCCGGCGCCCGGACACCGCTTTTGGATCTCACTATTGCACTGTCCCGTGCGTGGGCTCGCTGAGGCGGGAGATGATCGGTCTTGAGTCTCACCTAAGACAGCGAGACAATAGATAAGGAAGCTCACCTAAAAGGGAATCATGTCGGATTGTATTCTCCCCCATTTGACCCCTCAACAGGTTGTTGAGGATAAATCTCTTTTGCCAAAAGATTGGGCACTTCAGTTTAAGGATTCTTCCTTAGCAGGTTTTCATTTAGCGGTTCTTGAATTGATCCGACGAACCTCTTCGCGTCTCCCCCAAGACGTAATTGACGCTTTGGTAAGAGGCCGAGATGCCGAGACCCACAATTCGCGAGCTTTTAATACTTTGAATGACATGGTGAAAAATATTTTATTAGCGGATGGCCATGTCACACCGTTGTGCCAAGATACCGGAACTATTATTTTTTACGTGAAGCACCCCACGGGACTTTCTCAAATCACCATGAAAAAACATATCCGCCAAGCGGTAGTAGAAGGTACCGAGCGGGTATGGCTTCGTCCTAATTGCGTCGAGAGTCTTTCGGGAAAAAATACTGGTAACAATTTAGATCCCTTTGCAGATGGCCACCCCGTTATTCACTTCGAAGAATGGGATCGGCCCGAAATTGAAGTAGGCTTGATGCTTAAAGGGGGCGGATGTGAAAATGTCGGAGCTCAATATCGATTGCCCGATGTCCATCTAGGAGCAGGGAGAGACATCTCAGGGGTACGAAAATGTATTATTGATGCGGTCATGAAAGCCCAGGGGCAAGGTTGTTCACCGGGAATTCTCGGCGTTGCTATCGGGGGCGATCGTATCACCGGTTACGAACATAGCAAAGCGATACTCATGCGTACATTGGGAACCCCACATCACAATTCTGAGCTAGCGCAGATCGAAACTAATCTCACCCATGATCTCAATACCTTGGGTATTGGACCCATGGGCTATGGTGGGAAAACAACCGTCCTTGGACTCTTCATTGATGAACTTTATAGACATCCCGCTAGTTTTTTTGTTTCTATTTCTTATATGTGTTGGTCCTCGCGTCGCCGCATCATGACTTTAGATGCGATGGGTCATCCTCATTTCAACTAAGCCACCATGCTGCATCACCTTACGACTCCCCTCACTGAAGACAAGGTACGTCAACTGAAAGTAGGAGACGAGGTTTTACTCAGTGGTCGATTAATACTGAGTCGCGATGTAGGACATAAATACATGAAGGAAGAGAAACCTGAATGGCTAAAACCCCTTCTTAAAGATATGGTCATTTATCATTGCGGACCTGTCGTTCATCAAAAATCAGATGGATCATGGACCTTTATTGCCGCAGGACCTACCACTAGTATTCGAGAAGAGCCTTATCAAGCTGACATTATTGAGCACTATCAGGTTCGTGCTGTCATCGGTAAAGGCGGTATGGGTAATCAGACCAGTCGAGGTCTACAAGCGACGGGCGCCGTATACCTCCATGCGACGGGTGGAGCCGGCACTTTATTGGCCGAGTGTGTAGAGAGGGTTGTGGAAGTTCATAAACTCAAAGAATTTGGAAGTCCGGAAGCCTTTTGGGTGATTGAAGTTAAAGATTTCCCAGTTGTCGTCACTATGGATAGCCACGGAGCTTCACTGCATGAGCAGGTAGCACAGTCCAGTGCAAAAATTGCTGAACAACTGATGAAATCTTAATGGATTGGGATCATCTTCATAGATATCTTTTACGAACGCTCGAAGAACTCACTTCTGTCGAGGAAGCTCAAGCAGAAGCAAGGCTCTGGATAGAGGATGGATACGGACATAATCTAGCTTGGTTAGCTTTGCATGGCAAGGATTCCGTCGACGATAAAATTCAGCGTCAACTTGATACATGGATTGAGCGAAGAAAAAAAGGAGAGCCCTGTCAGTATCTTTGGGGTCGAACACAGTTTAGGGGACGCTTTTTCCGATGTGATGATCGCGTTCTCATTCCCCGACCCGAGACAGAGCTGGTTATTGAAGAAGCGCTATCAAGGCGACTCTCTAGCGCGTCCATGAGGGTATGGGATGTGGGAACAGGCAGCGGAATTATTGGTATCACGCTAGCACTTGAAACTCAATGGACGATTACAGTCTCGGACCTGAGCTCCAAAGCTCTTGATTGTGCTCAAGAAAACGCTCACGATCACCAAATTCAATTGAAATTTGTCCAAAGTGATTTGCTTCAAGCTTGCACGGATTCGTTGGATATGGTTATTGCTAATCTTCCCTATTTGAGCCCACTTATCCGAAATCAACTCCAACCCGAGTTGCACTTTGAACCCTCGCAAGCCCTCTTTGCTGAAGATGCAGGCTACGCTCTTGTTGAACGCCTCCTTAAAGAGGGATGGGATCACCAGGTTCCACTGATGATTTTAGAGATTGGACATGATCAGGCCAATCAACTTAAAAGAATCGCCAAAAAAATCGGTTGGCCACATGTCCAAACCACACGTGATTGGAATGGTTTTGATCGAGTTCTTGTTGTCGAGAAACCTTAATCTAAAATTGGTAGACCGCGCCTAAAACTGCCGTCACCTTATTCGTGCGATTTACTAATAGACTTCGGCTCGCTTCACCTTGTAGTTTTGAATAACCTGTCATGGCGAATAAAGACCACTTTGGGGACAATGTGTAGAAAGCGTTAATATTCACACCAATACTTTTTAATCCGGAACCAGTACCAAAAATATTACGACCGTATGTTTCATCCATCCATGAAATGACCCCGGAAGAGCCCAAGCGGATGTCCTTAGTTTCCATGAAGGTATATCGAAGATCTGCATCCAGGGATAAACCGCGATTGTCATTATTGCCCATTCGTTGTTTTAAGGTGATGCCCGCCCTCCAAAGACCTAAGTCATAGCTCCCATTGAGTCTCAATTCGGGCTGAATAGAATCTGTTTCTCTTCGTTTATCAAATCCAGGAGCTATGAAAGCCCCATAAGACCATCGATCACCGGAACGCAACCGAATACCTAATCCCTCGACGGGAGAAAAAACAACTGGGCCATAACGAGCTGAGAAATACGGGACCACTCTCACTTTAGATCCTCCGCTACCCTGATAAGCCGATGAGACGATGGAGGCGAGACCGCCTGTAAAACTCCAGGCACCATTGGTAGAGACACTATCCCAACGATTGGTAGATTGTGCCACTAGCGTTAAAGAAACCATTGTGGTTAAAAATAATCGAATAAGAAACATGGGGACACCTTAGAAGTAAATTTAAAGAAATGAAGGTTGGTTTTGCGTCAAAACCGACAATGTGAGGATACCAATAGGGGGCCTTCAAAAGATGGGCACTATATTCCTTACTCCCTAGACCCTATAATCTTCCTAGGGTTGAGCCCTAGAGAAACCGCATTCATATATGGGGAAATGTAATTTCTGAGGGAGATGATGTGAATTTTATATTTGGAGCTTTTCCTCCTGAATTAGGCTCATGGTTGGAAAATCCACCTTTGGGGTGGAAGGCACATGTCATTGGTATTGGAGGCATTGAGGCAGGGCTCTCTGTCCAAACTTTACTTCAAAGTAATTCATGTTCGCGAGTTTTATTCATTGGCACTTGCGGGTCTTTTGATTTAAAAAAATATCCCTTAGGATCTATCGTGGAAGTTCGGGAGGCCATTGCTAAAAGTTTGGGAGAAGCTACGGGTGATAGTCATCGACCTTCTGAGGAAATTATTCAATGGAATCAGAGTTGGTCGCTTGGGGGGCTCCCTTTAGTCCGAGCCGTTTGTCCTCCTGCCATGACTCACAGCGAAGCAGCCTCCAAAGAACTAGCTTCCTTTGGCGAAGTAGAACATTTAGAAACAGCCTCAGTTTTTGCAGCTTGTGCACGTCATCGAATCCCAGTTACGGCCTGTCTTGCAGTCTCCAATGGAGTCAGTCCCGAAGGTCACCAACAATGGGAAGATCATCATAATCAGGTCATGCAGGAACTTCGGTCTAAACTTTCAAAACTCCTTGTTTAGGTTATATATTTTTGAGCTTCAGCATTAGCTAATCGATCTACTCGTTCGTTTTCGGGGTGCCCGGCATGGCCTTTAACCCAATGGGTAGTGAGTTGGTGCCGCTGAGATTGAGTCTCCAAGCGAATCCATAGATCAAGGTTCAGCACTGGTTTTCCATTCGATTTCTTCCATCCTTTAATTTTCCAATTAGGCATCCACTCATTCAGGCCCTTAAGAACATATTCGCTATCTGAATAAATAGTCACTCGAGATGATCGGGGAAGACCTTCTAGCGCCTCAAGGACCGCTAAGAGTTCCATGCGATTATTCGTGGTCGAAACTTCTCCACCTGTACTAATCTGTTCGAGTCCGTCTGCATGTCTTAGAATGTATCCCCAACCCCCCGGGCCCGGATTCCCCAAGCAGGCACCGTCGGTATAAAGCTCATAGGTAGACATGTCCATATTCTGTTCCACGAGATGACTCAGTTCAGTGTAATTTGATAATCGGGACTATTATGAATTTTCCTAAAATTTTATTAACCCCACAGCCTCTCCAAGTAGAGGAGCTTCGTAATGCACTAAAGAATCCTACAGCGGGAGCCGTCGTTATCTTTGAAGGTCGTGCACGCAATCATCACGACGGAAAGACCGTTACTAAGTTGTTCTATGAAGCTTATGAATCTAAAGCTCTTGAAATGTTGCAAATTCTCAGAGCAGAAGCCCTTGAGCGCCATCAATTAGCTGATTGCATCCTTCATCACCGAATCGGAGAAGTTCCTATTACTGAAACCTCTGTGGTGATCGGATGTACGAGCACTCATCGTCGAGAATCTTTTCAAGCTACGATTTGGTTAATGGATACGATTAAACATCAATTACCCATTTGGAAAAAAGAATTTTATGAGGATCAAACCTCTGCTTGGGTCGAATGTGAACATCGATACCCCTCTAATTCATGAGTTCCATTAGCATTTCTAAGCCTAGGACTACCCAAGACTCGTGTCGTTGGATAGTCTAAATATTCACCTTCGGGAGTTCCCATGTGCCCTATGCCAGATGACTTAAAGCAGGAACCTAACGGTGATGATGAATCCATTGAAGTCGAGGTCGTAGAGCTCGTGGACGATCAAGGAGAAAAAGAAGAATTTGTCATCTTAGAAGAAATTACCTTCGAGGGAAGACCCTTCTGCATTATGGTTCCTTTAGAAGATATTCAAGCTCATAATGACGCCCATGACGCCGACACACCTCATAGTCATGATGATGAATCCACCATGAATTTGGAAATTTTTGAAGTAAAGGGCGATAGTTATGTTCCTCTCGAAGATGATGCCTTAGCCGAACGACTCATGGCCCATCTAGATGAACAAGCAGATCAACTCGCTGATGACGAAGATTAATTCATTGGCTTTGCCTTTAAACTAAAGAAATGCCTAACGATTCATTCTCCGACGAACAACACGCTAACCCCAAGTCATTGTTAGATCATATTTCAGACGATGCCCCGGTCATAGATCAGGCTCGTGAGATTGGACGACGATGTGCCGAAGTGGGATTCGAGTGGGCAACCGCCGCGGAAGTCATGAAGAAAGTCGAAGAGGAGTTACGAGAACTGCAAAGTGAAACATCGCGAGAACGCCAAACGGCTGAACTAGGCGATTTGCTCTTTAGCCTTATTCAATGGGCCCGAAAACAGGAAATTGATCCACGCGAAGCCCTTCGATTGCAAATGATTCGATTCAAATCACGTTTTAAAAATGTTGAGCGCCTGGCTGAGCCATTCGGTGGTGTTGCCGCCTGTTCTTTGGAGCAATTGGAATCCTTTTGGCAAGAAAGCAAACGGATTCAACCATGAAACTGCTCCCATTTTATTGCGTCACTCTTACTCATTCGGATTGGTCATCAGCACTTCATTACACCCGAGACCTTGGTGGAGATACTTTACCGGAATTAAGACTCGATCTTTTTCTTAAAGAAAATCCTAGCCAACTTGTCCGTGATTTACGGGGTCGTTGTATTGTAAGTTGTCGTCGATCTAGCGAAGGTGGCCAATGGCCCGATGATCAAGATGTCGAACGTCTACGCTTATTACGAATCGCTTATGAGGCTAATCCCCAATGGATGGACTTGGAATGGGATCTATCACTTCCAGACTGGTGGGAAATCGATGGACCTACTTCGCTTTTGCGGTCGGTTCATGTTGCCCCTGGAGTTCTAGATCTTAGGGACCGGTACCAATCTCGACCTCAAGGCGATGCTTTCAAATGGGTTGGAGTAGCTCAAAACCTCTCAGATAACGCCGCTATTAAAAAAATTCTCGAGAAATCTCGAATTGACAAGGTAGCTTTATCGGCGTTCCTCTTGGGCCCCAAGGGACTCCCAAGTCGCTATCTCCAACGACATTGGGGGGGATCTTTTATTTATGTTGGTCCCGATGGACAGATACCCGCAGTGAAAAATCAACCTTCCTTGGAATTATCACGCAAAATAGGTTGCGAACGAATGAACCAAGAAACCATCGTTTCGGGTCTGATCGGTGAACCCATTCTTCATTCGAAGGGATTCGAATTTCACGCCGAGCAATTTATGATTGAAGAAAAGAATATAGCTTATATACCCTTTGAGACAGGAGATGTTAAAGAAGCCCGATTAGCCATCGAGAGTCTTCAAATTCAAGGACTGAGCATTACTTCACCTCTTAAAAAACATTTATCCGAGCTTTTAGATTTTCCTTCGATTATGAATACAATCTGGAAACGCACCTGGGGAGATACGTGGCAACGAGCTAATACCGATCAACTCTCTTTTGAAGATGCCTTGACGCAATTAGACCGAGGCCCCATTGTTATCCTCGGTGACGGGGCTGTCGCCACGATTTGCTGTCAATCACTGCAGAAACTAAAACGCCCCTTTTTGCAGGTGAGCCGTCGACACCCCGTTGCCATCAAAGACATCAAACTTCTGGCCCCAGTCGGAGTGGTTCAAGCAACGTCATTAGGTATGAAATCGCGAGATCCCCTCCCATTCCCAGATCACTTGGCGGCCATGACCGGATCCTTAAAATGGGGGATGGAATGGGTATATAAAGAGGCTACCCTCTTTGAGCAATGGGCCAAAGGGATCCCAGTCGTCTTTGTTGATGGTCAAAAACTTTTCAAACATCAGGCGCTACTTCAACACCGTATGTTTTTTCAGATGCAATATACAAGGCGATTGAAAACGACTTCTTTTGGAACCTTGCTTCGGGAGGCCCGTTTGGCATCTCAGTTATCACTTGATGATGTTTCTGAGAAACTTCACATTGCAATCAATATCCTTGAGGCGATGGAAGAAGATCAGTGGCATCTTTTGCCTACGGGCCGCTCGAGACCTCTCGCTCGTCAGGTCGCTGAGTTTTTACTCTTTCTACCCGAAGATCATTCAGAGGCTTTCGAGAGTGTTCCTGCTTTTCAAGATCCCGATACAGTTGGGGCTTCCACTGGAATGACCTTCCGGGAAAAAATGATGCGCCTAGGTGCAGCACTTTCGACAGGTATCATCGCTGTGGCACTTTTTTATCCTGGAGAATTTATTGGGGAGAAAAAAAAGAGTGTCGCAATTACCCCTTTACCATCGCCCAATCCTACACTGCCTCTTGTAATACCACCTTCAACACAGCAGGATATTCTTCCGGTCCTTGGAGAGTTTGACGCTATACCCTTATCAGATCTCATTGTTCTTGAAATCACTGCTCAATCAGAAGTTCAGATTGATTTAGTTATAGATGATCTAGCTCAACCTGTGCCGCTTAAACTGATTCCTCAGCAAACCATCTTCAGGCGCTTGCGCTCAGGATTTAAACTTCGAAGTATGCAGCCAGAAAACTTTCAATTTACCGTAAACGGTAAAATTCAGAATTTCCCCCGAACAGCAGGGTCCTCACAGAATCAGCTATGGGAGGTCGTATATGACCGCCAGGGAAAGATCATTCCTAATCGGTAGGGGTTCGAAGAGGAAATCTAAGTGTTTGACCTGGGGGTAGGGTAACGAATTCTTTCTTATCTATTTGACGTTTGATGAGAGCTTCCTTGAGATCTCGAGGGGGTTGATTTAGATCTTCAGATGAAAGTTTGAAGGTACCCCAGTGCACACCCACAGAAAGTTTTGAGCCAATTTCCTCATGAATACGGACCGCTTCTTCCGGGTTAACATGGTGAATTTTCATGAACCATCGGGGTTCGTAACTTCCAATGGCAATAGCCGACAAATCAAAGGGTCCAAGCGATGCGATCTGGGGAAAGATATCGGAGTAACCAGTATCTCCTGTGTAATAAAATTTGAAGTTTTGACTTTGAACTACCCAACCGCCCCACAGTGTCTTATTGCGATCCCAGATTACTCGAGATGACCAATGATGGGCAGGAACGAGAGTATAGTTTTGTCCTTCATGAACAAAACTCTGCCACCAATCGAGTTCTTCTGTTCGGGGGATTCCTTGATTTTGCATCCATGTTTTTAATTTGAGAGGAACCAAAAAAAGAGGCGAACCTCCGGTTTGGTTTGAAAGAGATTTCAGAGTGGGAAGATCTAAATGATCGTAATGAGAGTGAGAAATAATGACTACATCAATACGGGGGAGATTCTTAAGACTTATAGGGGAGGGGAACAATCGTTTAGGTCCAATGAAAGAAACAGGTGAGGCGCGTTCTGTCAGATGAGGATCCGTGAGAAAGGTTTGCCCCCCCATTTGAACTAAGCAAGAGGAGTGGCCTAACCAGGTAAAAGTTACTTGACTCCGATTAGATTTCAAAAAAGATAGATCAGGCATTACGGATTTCAGCTTAATGTCGATAGGGTCGAGTGGATTATCATCCACCCAACTTCTATTGACAAGCCTCTCTATTTCATCGATCACATTAGGAGCATCTTTTCGGGTATGCGGGCTCTTACCCCCATTGACGAAACGCCCCTGGACCATTTTTGCACCTTCCTTCTTCTCGCTAGAGGATGCTTGTGCTTTTAGAAGTGTTAACCCTATGAATACAAGAACCAGTAAAAACCTAAAGTAAATCATGAAGATCCCTCGACAAAACTCGATGTGTACCCGGTGAGTATTTTAGACAAGCTCCTAAAAGAGCTCGACTCACTTGGTGAACAGAAATCGGTCTCCATTTTTTCGGAATGAGCGGTATTAGGGGCGTAAAAAAGGTTAATAAGAGGGTTTCGCCTAAGCGGAATGATCGCCGCAGCCCCCCCCTCAAGAGGGAAGGTTGAATAATGGTCAGGGAATTCAAATGAAGGGATTCGAGATAGTCCTCCATTTCGCCTTTAGTCCTGAGGTAAAAATTAGAGGATCTCGAGGATGCACTTAGCGATGAGATCACAGAGAAGCTTTGAATATTTAACTCTTTAGCTAGATCGCCGAGTTGACAAACCCAATTCAAATCGACTTGTCGAAAAGATTCTTTAGATCCTGCGTCCCGAAGAGTCGTCCCTAAGCAGCATACATAAGCATCCGCTTTCCACCAGGAGGCATTTAGATCCCATGCATTAAAATTTAGAATGGGGTTCTGTAATTTAGAATGTATAGGCAGGGGACACCGAGTCGGTGCAATAATCTGAGTAATGTTTGGATGCGCCAGGGCTAACGATAAAAAACTTTGGCCCGAGAGTCCTGTGGCACCCATGAGTAGAATTTTCATGGTAATTTCATCATACTAAAAAAACTTTTAGTACAGCGCTTAACCGTACTGATCAATCGCTTCTTGTATGGATGAACCCTCAGCAGGATAGGGGCTTTAGGATGCCTAGGGGTCTAGCCCAACAGCAGTAAAAGGTCGGATAACGAGAAACCCTTGTCTAGACTGGAGCGGGCGATGGGGATCGAACCCACGACGTCCACCTTGGGAAGGTGGCATTCTACCGCTGAATTACGCCCGCAAAAGCCAAAGGGATAGATTACCTTAATCTACAGATG
>SXYX01000001.1 GCA_005788175.1 Acidobacteriota bacterium | reverse complement strand
GGGTCGCAGGTTCGAATCCTGTCTCCCGGACCAAGTTCTTTAAAATAACTTCTACTATTCCTTCACTTAAAAGTAGCTCGTTAAGTATCATTTTAGGTCTATGAAACCCTTGGTATACAATGAGGGTCTCAAGATTTATAAGGGGGCCCCATGAAAAAGTATTTCTATAGTCTATCGGATGTTTTGATTGTCATTATGATTGCGTGTGGAGGCTCGACTGGTCAGATTATGCCCTCTGGCTCGCCTTTATCGAGATCTATTGTTGGAGTCTATGAAGGAGCCACTAATACACCTCAGGAAGTGGGAATTGAAACCTCCTTTTTGATTGAAGAAGACAATTCTTTTTCTCTCGTTACGGAATCTGGTCTGCAGATGACTGGAAACCTTACCCAAGTCAGTAATCAGCAGTACAACGGCATGGCTGTTCTATCCTATGCCGATGATATTTCATTACCCATGCTTTCCGTAAATCTTTCCATTACTGCGAACAGTAGTGGTTCTCTATCAGCCTCCTTCAGTGGGGCTGCGACGGGAAGTTTTAATGTCACCCCTTCTATCCAAGCATCTGCGACTTCCACCACATTAGACCTGAGCAGTCTCTCAGGCAATTTTGCTACATCTGTTCGTTCAATATCTACTCGTCGAGTAACGAATTGGACTCTCACTAGTACGGGAACATTTACGGGTTTCGATGCGGTATCGACGTATAGTGGAACATTAACGCAGCCACGCGCGAATAAAAATCCATTTGTCATCAACTTTACGCGAACTCCTACGGGCGCAGACGTTTCACTCGCTTCGTTTAGAGGACTGCTTTGGTTCCATCCTGCACAAGGAACACGTCCTGCCCGATTCGCCCTAGCTTCTAGGCATATCACCACAGGTCAAAGAGGAATTGCAGGAGTGTTTGCTAAACAATAGTTAAGACATCTTTATAAGATTTATAGAGGGGTAATACTCCCTATTTTTAATACCTAACAACCCAAAAATGAGATAGTTAGACCGTTAGAATATTAATTTATCTAATCGACCCCCCAAATCTAACTGTTCAGCATAGTTAGCATAAATACAAATAAAAATACTAACTATTGTCTTATGATCGAAAAGGGGAGTTAGCCATGAATTATAAATTTGTGATTGCGGTATGTATCGGACTTTCCTTGAGAGCTGATGGGCTTGCAGATCTTAAAAATACACTTGAAAAACTTAATAATCGTCAACCTATTCGCGCGCAAGTCAAGGGCTTTGTGTCTTCGGTCACTACTGAAGATAAAACGCCCATCCAATCATCGGGGTCTATGGAAGTTGTGGTGGACCTTAATTCAAACGGAGTTCGCATACAATGGTCCCAGGAGGATATCGAACGCGTCCGCCAAGAATCCGCACGAGGAGCGAAGGATCCTAATTCACCTAGTCCCCTTCGCGGTCTCATGAATTCATTCAGTGCTAGTCTCATGGATTCGCTTCTGGCCTACAGCGATAATCTCAATCAGCTCCTATCCTTTAGTCAACTTCTGACGGAAATAAGTGAGCAACGAAACGGTCAAAATTTGAGAAAATTAACCTTAAAAATTAATAGACCCATGAGAGAGGCAGACCGAAAAAGTATGAAGTCTTATGTTAATGAGCTTATTATTTGGATTGATGAAAATGGAGTTCCCGTTGAAAGCGAAGAAAAACTAGCATTGAAGGGCAGCCGTTTTCTAATTGGATTTGAGCGTAATAGTCTGACCAAAAGATTGTTACGTCGCACGGGTGACCGCTTGATAGTTGTAGAGTATGAAGATTCGAACAACAACTCAATAAGTATTATGGGTAGTAACAAGAGCCAATCTAAATTCGTTGTTACTACTAATTAAAATTTACCTCCCCGGGTTTTCATTAGTTTTTCAATATCTAATACCTGACACCGATTCGAATCTTTTTCATTTATAAGTCCACCTATTTTCACAACCTGATTGCTTGATGGAATATAGGCCATACGGTGGGCATAGATCGAATCCTTCCAAAAACCGATGGCCTCCCACTTTTCATTAGCTACGTCAAATATCTCCCATGTATTTCCAGCTTCCCCGAGCCCACCACCCACGAGAACTTTATTATTGCTAAGAAGAATAGCGTCCATAAAAGTTGCTCTGCCGACTTTCATAGAATCAGTCATTGTCCATTCGCCTGTTTTGGGGTTATAGATCTCACAAGAAGCATATCTTTGAGTAGCAATGCCCCATACCGTTCTTATATTCAATGCTTTTCCATCTGATCCTCCAATTATCAAAATACGTCCATCCTTTAATAGCGTGGCAGTATGGCGACTTCGCCCTGTCTTCATGGGACGAATGACTTCCCACGACCCTTTTCGAGGATCATAGATTTCAGAATGCGCTAAGGTAATACCTTGATAGATTCCGCCTGTAACTAAAACTCGACCGTCCGATAAAAGAGAAGCAGTGTGAAGTTCTCGAGGCTGGTTCATAGCCTTTACGGGAAAGCTTTTAAAGGATTCCGTATCAATTTCTTCAGATTCAGAGAGTTGTGAAAGGGTAGTATCGCTAAGGTTCGACGAATTATAACCACCCGTAATTAGGATGCGTCCATTAGTTAGCATAGTGGCGGCATGAAGACGTCGCTCTATCAGAAGTGATGGACCGAATTTGATACGATTTGTTTTGGGATCATAAATCTCAGTCGTCTTAAGAAATCCAAGGCTGTTTTGGCCACCCGCTATCAATACCGCTCCGGAGGGCAGACTCGTTGATGTGTGTCGAAATCGTGAGACGTTAGTTTCGATGATGACCCACTTACCGAGTGAGGGATCGTAAAATTCCGCAGTCGATAAATATTTGTGAGGTAACACGATATTTCCGTTCCCTATTAATCCACCACTAACGAATATACGTCCATCGGCCCAACTTGTTACCCGGTGCCCCCGCCGTGCTTGATTCAAGCTTGGGAACGACTTCCAATCTTGACTTTCGGAATCTTTAAACCCAGCGAGACTTCTTTCGATGTTTGTGGATAACAACAAAGGCCCAGAGGTTGAAGAAGATGATTTTATATAAGCATTGAAAGTCATATCTATCGCTAAACCCAAGGCGAGCAATAGCGTAAAAATCATGATTTTAGACTTACGATTATTATTGAACATTTTATTTATAAGACTATGGCTTACTATATTTTTTACAATACTACAATAATAAGATGAGCACTCGTCTATTTAGGTATCTTTTGCTTGCGGTGGGCCTATGTCACGCTGCTATGGGAAGTGATTTCATACCTAAGGGTAAAACAATAGGAATGATCACTCAGGGTCCCACTATGACAAGATGGGATTTGAATTATGGCTATTCAACCAAGTGGGCCATTAGAGCTTCCCGGATCGATTGGGATTCAAACCCTTTGGATACATCGCTGACCCTACAGGGACTTCAGGCTACTTATGTTCTTCATCGAAGTTATACCGAAGAGGGTATTTTAAATATCTACCTCAGCGGAGGACCTTTATGGGCAGCACAAAGACTAACTCCTGAAAGAAGAGCAGTGGGTTTCGAAGGTATTATCTCGGCTGATTATGAAACAACACAAATTTATCTGAGAACGGTTTTCGAGCGCTTTGAAAGTTCAATCAGTACTACCCAAATATCAAAAGCTCAAGTGCTTTATGCTCCTTGGGAATCTTCATACGCACGACCTACGCTTTGGGTTGGGATTCAAGCCCAACAGATGCAACGAACTCAAATTGAGCGTTCACTAGCTCCGATGATACGTATCGTTTCTCGTCGTACGTGGTTCGAAGCCGGAATTCATCTGGCAGGAGAATCTCGAGGTAAAATATTCATTCAAGCCATGTATCTTTTTTAATAGTGGAGTCTAAACATGTCTTTTATGTCATCTTTTCTTTTAAGCACAGTACTTTTGGTCAATCCTATTATCTCAGCCACGAAACCCTCTGCCGTAGTCATTGATATTCGAGGGATGGTCTGTGCCTTCTGCGCTTCAAGTATTGAAGATAAATTTAAAGAGATCAAAGGAGTGCGTGAAGTTTTTGTAGATCTAAAAACACGCACGGTAATAGTGGGTTTTGAGGGCCCAGTGACAATGAGCGACAAGGAGATTAATACGCTTATTTTGGATTCCGGCTACACGCAACGTCAGATTGTGCGAAGCGAAGAATCTATAGATCTTCTTAAAAAGAAATATATTGAAGGATTTAAAACTCCATAAAAAAATCCCCTCACATGGAGGGGATAGTCACTGGTGGAGCTGGCGAGAATTGAACTCGCGTCCAAGATACGTCAGGGTAGGATTCATCCACAGGCTTGGTTCACTCACATCCAACACTGGGGGTAAATGAACGAGCTGTTCCAGTGAGGTTGTTCTCTAAATCTCAAGGTTCGCCGAGAACGGTTCAAACCTCTAGCTAGCACCCGTGTCCGGCAGACCGAAGTCACCCTTTCCAAGGTTTAACGAGACAGCTACCTAGCGATCACTGTGACTCGGTTGATGCCTAATTGCTTAGGCAGCAACAGCCAATTCTGAATTAAAGTTGGCAGTTAAATGGGGTCGGCTTGATGAGGGAGCCTGCTGACCAACTCCCGCCTGCATCGCGACCTTGAGCCTTATCCTGTCGAAACCGGAACAGCCCCATAAAGTTGTGATGTCTGATCCCTCAAGATCAGGATCCTTATTTTACGATAAATACTACTCCATGTCTTTTCAAATAAATTACTTACTCGCAGGTACTGCGACACTGCGAAGATTCAACCCACTTTTCTGCAAATTAAAAATCTGTCCCGCAAGCCCTAAAAGTAATCCAGTTTCAAATTCTTCCTTACCCCTTTTCTTGGCGCTAATGGGAGGAATTGCTCTGAGCAAGTCCACAGGGGATTCTTGGGACCACGAAAGAGTTAAGTCAAAATTGATTTTCTTTCCTTCGCTCGTGAGCTCACCTGAAAAATAGTTAATTTGACCTTGATTGTTATACCCAAGTCTTATGAATCCAGGTCCCTGAAAACCGACTGAGTTATTAGAAAAGGAAGCCGCTTGTAGGCGCTTATTGGATCCATAACTAAAATCAACACGAGTGTTAACACCTTGTTCTGAATTCTGAAACTCCATGCGAATCGGCAGTTGTGAATTTTTATCTATTACGAGTTCAAGAATTCCTCGTTTCCAGAAACCCAAAGTATCAGCTAGTAGTTGCTCTCTCTTTTTCCCATCGTATTTAGATGTGGGTGATTCGAAGCGAATGCGTTGGACAACCCGTGCTCCTGACGCTTCTTCACCAATAAGCGTTGCCTTAAAGGCCTTGCCGTCTACATAAACAGCTTTCAAATCATTAAGACATTGCCTAAACCATGACATATAGGTCAGGGGAATATCGCCCGAGACTTTGTCTATCGCTGTAGTGTAGGTCCCCTGATCTTTGGAATATATAAAGCCACGATTGCCTCGTCGTTGCGCGATCAAATTACCGAAATCCCCCGTCGCTTCTGTTTGGTAGTCCCCATTCGCAAAATAAATAGATTCAATATTGAGATTGACAGTACCTGATTGAGCCCTCGATTGAACCTGTCCTTGGGTAGCTGTATCAATTTTTTGATCGATGACGGCTCCTGAAATCGAAACTCCCAAACTTCCTTTCATTCGTACAGTAGTAATCGTTTGGTATGATTTTCCAAACCACGCATCATTGACCCCATCAAGCGTCTGTAGAAATATTCGTCGAGCAGCATCTGAAGTACTAGTTTTAGTTAGTGGCGCACTTTGTCCACGTAACGAGAGAAGCATAGAAGCTGCTAGGACTGTACGGATAATGATCACATAAAACTTCATTGAATCATCCTTGCGAGATTGCCTCGCTGTTTCATTCAACTATGATGGGGGGAGGTAAAAAAGTAGCTGACTTTTGTTCAGAATAACAAGAGCGACAAAGCATCTTTTCTTGTTGATTAGGGGTAAATGGAAGGTATTCACGTATACCGCAAACACTACAGATGATTTGGGTAAGAACGCGCGTATCGTATGTAAGTTTATTCTTATTATTCAAAAAAGTACGTTGATAACATTCGGCACAGAGGTAAAACTTCTTACCTGGCTTGATATGAAAACTTTTACTGCACTTTGTACAGATTTTGGTTCGAGTCATCGTTGCTGGATCTTCAGGCGTGACCTTTTTTCTCTTCTCAAGGCGCAGTTTATCTTCTATATTGGTCGTTATTTTACTAGGGCTTATTATTTTTTTTGAGTTAGCCATATATTTTTATTAGTCTGTAAGAATTTTCATCATAAGATTTTTGAGTTTACACTAATTAATTATTTAATTGAAGTATCCTTTGAGAATTGATCGTTTTATTGGATTTAGAAAATTAAGTATTTGAATTAGATGATTTTGTTTTATCGAGAAGTTGCCTGCGTTTAAATAATACCTGTGCTTCAGGCATCAATTCGAGAGCTTTCAAGACCGAAGGATCTGATTGCATAAGAAATTTATGACCCTGCTGGACATCATAAAAAATATTGGTAAATTCGAGTGCTAAAAGTTCTTTTATCTGATCGATATTTTCATTCCACTTACTTTCATCATAGATCACCCGGGTTTCATCAAGCCAACGTCGAAAACGATTTAGAACAATGTCGCTGATTGGCTGGCCTATCACGTAGTTTCGGTTTTCTTTTTCGATCACGGCAAAACGAAAGAAAGCATTCTGCCGTAGCCTAAGGTTGACAATCCAAGGAGACATGAGTGATGGTGTTACAAAGAAATCCGGATTGATGCCTCCGCTGGCATAAACTTTTCGTCCAAGATCTGTTCTGAAGACGGCCCCTGTTTGTTCAAATACACGGTCGACTTCTTGTTCTGGATTGAGATAGTCATCGAGACTTTCAGAATAGTCGCGTTGAATTGACCGTCCACTAGGGGTGAAATAACGGGCCGTTGTAATGGCGACTCCCCGAGAGCGGCCCAAGGGAACTACGCTCTGAACGAGCCCTTTTCCCCATGATGTTGTCCCGACAATGAGGCCTCTGTCGTGATCTTGAATGGCGCCTGAAACAATTTCACTTGCGCTCGCCGAACCACGATTGATGAGACAAATAATGGGGAAGGAGTCAAGAGTATCAGATGAATCTGTAGAGATATTTTCAGCATCATCTGTTCCATCTCGGCCCTTAATGCTGACAATCAATTGACTGGGGCCTAAGATTTGCTTAGAGATTCCCACCGCGGCATTTAAAAGACCCCCTCCATTACCCCTGAGGTCGAGAATCAAATTTTCCATCCCCTGCTTTTTAAGATTGAGGATAGCTTTTTTGAATTCATCGTTGGTTGTTTCTCCAAAATCACGAATGAGAATATAACCCGTCTTAGGATTGAGCATGAAGACTGCATACAAACTATTGTTAGGTATTTCGGCCCGGATTATTGTGTAAGGAATGAGCTCCGAGATTCCAATACGTTGAATTTTGATGTTGACGACAGTATTTTTTTCGCCTCGAAGTTTTTGTTGAGCTTGAGCCGACGATACGCCTTCCGTCGTTTCCCCGTTTATCTCTCGGATGATGTCTCCCGATCGAATACCGATACGATCGGCCGGCCCCCCTTTGACAGGCGAGATAATAACAATGCCATTATCTTGTTCTTGAATCGTAGAGCCAATACCAAAATAAGACCCTTGCTGATCTTCGCGCATACGTTTCCATTCCGCTTCATTAAAATAGCTAGAATGAGGATCTAATGTTGAAAGGATGCCATCAATGGCATACTCAGAAATTTTTTGGGCGGGTTCGCCAGATTCTTTTCGAAGAACAGAAAGTACTTCACTGAAAAGCTCTAGATTTTTGACCTTAAGATTTTCACTTTCAGATCGTCCCGAAAGAGGAACATACAGGATCGCAATAGCCACGACAACAAGTGGCATCCAATAACGTTTTAGCCAAGATTTCATTTATTTACTCGCATATATCAGGGGGGTTCTTCCCCATTCTCTCATTCTTCGCCCCTTTAATTTAATGGGCTTTTATTTCAACAAATACCCTAAGCCTATCCATGTCTACTTAGGTGAGGCAATCTAAGGAGATGCAAGATACACGATCCCTCGCACTCGCCATCCTCAACGGAGAGACCCTAGCTTTGGCGCGAGGTATTTCTTGGCTAGAAGATGGACATTCTGAATCCACCAACCTGGCCCGCGAGATTCATAAAGCTCCCCGGCATGCCCGCATCATTGGTGTGACAGGAAGTCCCGGAAGTGGAAAATCAACGCTCACCGATCAGTGGGCAAGACATCTTCTTAATCAAGGTCAACGCGTAGGAATCCTCGCTATTGATCCTTCTTCGCCTTTTTCTGGCGGCGCGCTTTTAGGGGATCGCATTCGTATGGG
>SXYX01000006.1 GCA_005788175.1 Acidobacteriota bacterium | reverse complement strand
GTCGGATAACGAGAAACCCTTGTCTAGACTGGAGCGGGCGATGGGGATCGAACCCACGACGTCCACCTTGGGAAGGTGGCATTCTACCGCTGAATTACGCCCGCAAAAGCCAAAGGGATAGATTACCTTAATCTACAGATGCTTCAAGTGATGATCAATCCAGTCTAAGAGTGATTCGCCGCCTGTCAATCTTTGTTCAGCGATATATATTGGAAAAATGGTAGATCTGCGATGATTCTCGGTAAGTTTGACAGCATCTTTTTCGGTACAGATTAGGCAAGTTGCTCCGGCGGATGGAGCCTGATGATCTAACTCGATTAGATCTGAAGGAGAGATGCTTTCATGATCATGAAAATGTTTGGAACCTACGATATTTAAACCAGCTCGCTTGAGATCATACAGAAAAGCCTTGGGATGTCCTAGTGCCGACCAAGCAAATGCTGGTGAGTTTTTTAATGCTTCATTTTTAAGTATATGAGGGACATTCCAACCCCTTAATTGATGGATTTCGAAGTCAATAAAGAAAATAGGACCCCCAGATCCATGCTCCGACCACCAAGTCCTGAGAGGATTTTGGCTTTCGAGGCCTGCTGAGCGAGTTACGACGCATATTTGAGCTCGGCGCGCGTTGGATAGTGGTTCGCGTAGATGACCTACGGGAAGACAGTGGCCATTATCAAAAGGGTTTTGTCCGTCTATTACTAAAATATCAAGATCACGATGAACAGCTCGATGTTGAAACCCGTCATCAAGAAGAACTAAATCTAATTTTGGGTCACGTTGATGAGCAAGTTCGATTCCTGCCATTCTTTGAGCGCTGACGATTACCCGACCTGGGCCAAGTTGTCGGTGCATGAGGATCGCTTCATCTCCAACATCCTGAGCTGAATGATGTGTTTCGATCGAGACGGGTCCAGAGAGTTTCCCGCGATAACCCCTTGAGATCACAACATTCCGCAGACCTCGATCTTGTAGTTGTTGAGCCAAATAGAGGGTAAGAGGCGTTTTGCCGGTACCACCCGTCGTTAGGTTTCCAATAGAAACCACGGGTAGGGGAGCCCAATGGGATCGATGAGGTTCTCGATCATAACTGCGATTACGTAGGGCTACGATGAGTCGGTATAGACCCTCGAGGGGAAGCAGAAGCCAGCGGAGCCAAGCCATAGTAATAAGAATATCAGGCTGAGTAAGTACCGATTCTTCATTACTTAAGTAGTAATACTATCAATTCATTGACACTAAAATGGATAGATGAGCGATGGCATTTTTCTCCCCGAAGTTCCCAGAGGAACACTTTTGGTATTATCTCAACGACTCGAGCGTTGCACCACCGCAAGACCACAAATTTTATCGGTTCTTGAGGGCGAAAATGATGCTGTAGCGCTTCAATCTTCCCTATCTTGTTTACTCTGGCAGGTCTTCATTCAAAGTAATTGGTGTGGTTTTTATCGTCACATCGATGATCAAGAATTAGTCGTGGGACCTTATCAAGGTGGCATGGGATGTTTACGTATTCCTTTCAGTCGAGGTGTTTGTGGTGCTGCAGCTCGCGAAAACAAAACTCAGCTAGTACCAGATGTCCATCAGTTTCCAGGCCATATTGCTTGTGATGATGCCACACGATCAGAATGCGTAGTCCCCCTTCGAGATCATTCAGGACAAGTCCGCGGGGTATTGGATTTAGATTCCACGCACCTCTCCGGATTTGATTCGCAGGAAGCCGCCTTCTGCGAGAATCTACTTCAAGAAATTTTTAGTCGACCGGTTCGTTGGTAACATCATGGAGATCGAAGTTTGGTCCGATGAGTTTGGTGTCCGATGGGAACTTGTAGAACTTTCTTATGGAGAAGGTTCTGAATTCCTGATTAGGGAACGTAACTCTCTCGATGTTCTCGATGGAGACGGTCGAGAAGGACTTGCCATTCTAGCTAGATTCAATACTCGCGAGTCGGCAGAGGCCTATCTTTATGAAGAAGGTTTTGAGCCTAGCCCCCGTTCAACTTAAGAGCGCGAGCGGCAGCGGTGAGTGCCGGCACGACTTCGAATAGATCGCCGACGATTCCGTAGGAGGCAATTTTGAAGATAGGAGCTTCTGAATCTTTATTGATAGCCACGATATATTTACTTGAACCCATTCCAGCTAAATGTTGAATAGCTCCGCTGATACCACATGCGATATACAGGGTAGGACTTACCACTTTTCCCGTCTGTCCTACTTGCATACTATGGGGTAAACCCCAACCCGCGTCGACTGCAGCACGAGAAGCACCCACAACACCGCCGAGAGCATCCGCAAGTTCTTCTAAGATCTTGAACTGTTCTCCGCCTTTCATGCCGCGGCCACCGGAGATAATCACATTGGCTTCGGTGAGGTCAGGTTTATTTGTGCTTTTGGCAAGAAGCTCTTTCACGATGGCTTTGAAGTCTTGAGCAGGAGGGGCAAGTGATTCAATTTGAGCTGTTTCTTTTTTTTCTTGAAGACTAAATAGATTGGGTCGAGTAGATAGAACAGCTATATGATCTGCAAAGCCTAGAGTCATCAGTGCTTTTCCAGCATAAATAGGGCGAACAACTTGAAAAGATCCAGAGCCTGGAATAATTTCGATGATCTCATTTGCATAACCACCCTTGAGATTCGCGGCGACACGAGGCAGAACATCTTTACCTAGTGACGTAGCTGCTCCCATGATGACCCGTGCTTTCTTATCTCGGGCTAATGAAATTAGAGTCTGTGCATAGAGGTCTGAAGAGTAGGCAGACAAGCTAGGTGAAAAGCAGGTGAAGATGTGTTGTGCTCCATATGCTTGGGCTTCTTCATGACCAATAGCCTCTGAACCCAGAAAAACGGCTGCGATGGGAACCTGAAGTGAAGTGGCTACTGACTGCGCAGCCGAGAGGGATTCAGCGCTAGCTTTTTTTAGGTGACGATCTTTAACTTCACAGAGTACAAGGATCATAAGTTTTTCCTAGATTAAAAGATTTTGGCTTCGTTTTGAAGTGCGGAGAATAAGGCTTGAGCCTGCTCCTGAGGTGTTCCTGTCAACTGACGTCCCTCTGCTCGAGGTGGCGGCAAACTTAATTTGAGGGTTTGAAGAAATGGCACCTGATTTTGGGAAGAGGCCAAAGTAATAATTTCTTTTTTCTTTGCAGCCATAATGCCTTTAAGATTTGGGTAACGGGGATCATTAAGCCCTTTTTGAGTAGTCACAACGGCAGGTAAATTACCTTCAATCACTTCGAGCCCAGATTCGATTTGTCGCTCTGCAATAAAACGCCCCTGATCGATAGTTAATTTAACAACTACATTGGCTTGAGCAAGGCCCAGAAGTTCAGCTAACATGGGACCCACTGCTGCATTATCCCCACCGCTTCCTTTATTACCAAATAATAAAAGATCAAATCCTCGATCTCGTATGGCATCAGCCAAATAGGTAGCTACGACGAGTGGATCATCACACTTGTCAGGGGTAGAAACATGAAGAGCCTCGTCAGCTCCGAGGGCTAGTGCATTACGCAGTACATCCTTGACGCGATCATTGCCAACTGCAATAACACTAACAATGGCTCCTTGAGTTTCTTTAAGGCGCATTGCCTCCTCGATAGCGTATTCGTCGTAAGGGCTAGTAACCCATTTAACATCAGCAAGATCTAAAGCCATCCCGTCAGGATTGATTTTTATTTTGGTTTCCGTATCGGGGACTTGCTTGAGTGCTACTAAAATCTTCATGAAAAGGGACCTTTCAATTCGGCTTCCAAGGCGGCACGACTGCGACCATTACCGAAAAGTCTATTCTATCGAAACTTAGCCTTCACCCCAAGGAGTTAGAAGGCTTTATCATCGAGAATTCATAGACAATCGTGTCGCCTTAGGGGAATCTAAAAATGAGCAAGGAGATTGGCGTGGCCTCAAAAGCAACATGGGTTCCTTCGGAGTATGCAGGGGCACTCGTAGTAACTGGAGGTGGTACAGGCGGACATTTTTTCCCTGCACAAGCACTTGCTGAAGGGTGGCAACTCAGACATCCTAATCAAAAAATTATTATGGTTGGTGCTCGCCGAGGCATCGAGGCTAAATGTCTCCCTCAACTTAGGTTTTCTTATGAACTTCTTGATGTCGAAGGTTTTGTAGGACGATCACCGTGGAGATTACTAACCTCTCTTTTTCTTTTGTGGCGTGCAGTTCGACATTTGCGTCGTCAATGGAAACGGTATCGCCCTGAAGCGGTTATAGGTACAGGAGGTTATGCAGCGGCCCCTGCATTGCGAGCAGCGATAAGCCTAGGAATCCCTATTTACTTACATGAGAGTAATGCTGAACCCGGGAAACTTATACATTGGATGGCACCCAAAGCTAAAAGAGTTTGGTGCGGCATGAAAGAAGTTCAAGATCGAGTTCCCGAAGCTTCATGCCTAGTCGTAGGGACGCCAGTGAGGACTTCTTTTAAACGTACTTTTGCAAATATCAAAACATTGAGTGCGCCTTATCAGCTTCTTGTCTTAGGGGGTAGCGGTGGGGCGCGTACTATCAATCAAGCCCTAATGAAATGTGCATCTACCTTACTTGAAGCCTTTCCCGATTGGACCATTCTCCATCAAATTGGAACCCGTGACTTTCCCTATTTCTCAAAACTGAGCCATCACCCTCGACATCAATTAGTAGCATTCATTGATGACATGGATCAGGCGCTAGAGCACTCTAGCCTTGTCATTTCAAGAAGTGGCGCTAGTATCTGCGCAGAGCTTAAAGCCTCAGGACGGGGTTCAATCCTCATTCCTTTTCCGAAGAGTGCAGGGGACCATCAACGTCGAAATGCTGAATCGCTTGCTCGTGAAGATAGAGCTATTTTAGTTTTAGAGCAATCACCCCTAGAGGATTTCATAGAAGCGCATGCGGCCTCACACATGCGCAATGCCTACGCGCGTCATACGCTTGCCAAGACACCTGAATTGAATCGCTCCGTGGAGTTGTGCCTCGACGATCTCGAGCAAAGTCTCGACTTAGTTTCAGCCAAGTAAGGTATGAATTTTCCCCGTTTATCTTTGGCCTCTTTGGTCTCGACCCTTCGAGGCTTGGGAGCTTCTCGTGCAGCAGTTTTACAAGATCATGAAATACATACTCTTCGAGATCTACTTTGGCAGTTGCCTTTTCGCTATCTCGACCGAGGTTCATTATGCGATTTAGGTTCATTAGGCTCTCAGCATTGCTCAATGCCCGGAACTACTCGTACTTTGGTCACGGTGATTGGAACAATTAGCCAAGTGAAATCAATTCGTACACGATTTGGGTTTCATATTCTGGAAATCCATTTATCTGACGATACAGGGTTCGTGAAAGTTCTTTTTTATAACCAACCTTATTTGGCTAAAAGCTTTAAGGAGGGTGAGCGAGCTTTAATTTTTGGCCCATTAACCCAAGGAAAATATGGGGTAGAGTTTCGAGTTCCCCACTATGAATTATTAGGTTCATCCACAGAGGATCTTTTTGTTCAACGTATTCTTCCCATTTATCGACGATTAGGTCCGATCACATCTAAAATAAGATCAAAACTCATTCTCGATGCTCTCGATGCACTCCACCCCCCCGAAGAACATCTTCCGCTGCACTTACATCGAGGCCTTCCTGACGAACTTCAATCTTTACGTTTCTTGCATCAACCTCCCGACGATTCCGATCTTGCATCTCTGAATGAAGATCGTTCGCTGGCCCACCAACGTTTAATTACTCAAGAACTCTATTCTTTTTCATTGGGTGTAGCCTCCAGAAGGGATAAGCGACTGAGTCGCAAAGGTCAGGCTGTAGTCACCTCTGATCAACTTCGAGAACAACTACGCACATATCTTCCCTTCACCCTAACTCCCACACAGCGCCGCTCCTTTAAAGAAATTGCTGATGATCTTCGAAGCGGTAAAGTCATGAATCGACTTTTGCAGGGAGATGTAGGATCTGGGAAAACCCTCGTTGCTTTTCTGGCGATGGCCATGGTTGCAGAAACAGGAGGACAGGCTGCCTTATTGGTACCAACGGAGGTCTTGGCGCGGCAACATTTCGCCACTTTTCAGAAATTATTGGGTGAACGTTCTAACTCGCTTCAATTATTACTCGGCGGTATGAAAGCTGCGGAGAAAAAGGAAGCTCTACTTCGCATTCAATCAGGCGAAGCTCGCTATATCATTGGGACTCACGCCATCTTTCAAGAAATAGTGAAATTTAAATCCCTTCAATTGGTGGTCGTAGACGAACAACATCGTTTTGGTGTACGCCAAAGGGAGATGATGAAAGAAAAAGGGATTGATCCCCACTGGCTAGTCATGAGTGCAACCCCCATCCCAAGATCCTTAGCTATGGCCATTTGGGGTGATCATGATCACTCTACAATCGAGGAATTACCTCCTGGCCGCCAGCCAGTCAAGTCTCTATTCTTTAGTCGGGAACATGCTGAAGAAGCTTGGGCATACATTGACCGCCATCTAAAAACAGGACAACAAGCCTATGTCGTGAGTCCCGCTATTGACCCCCAAGACGAATCTAAAGTCGTACTTCGCGATCTCCAAACGATGGAGATACTCTTGCGTAAGCGTTTTCCCAAAGTCATGATCGAATCAGTTCATGGAAAAATGAAATCTGAGGATATGACCGATCGGATGAAGCGTTTTGTTTTTGGCGCAACTCAAATTCTAGTAGCTACAACCGTAATTGAAGTAGGAGTCGATGTTCCGAATGCAACCATTATGGTCGTTGATCATGCTGAGCGCTTTGGACTCTCTCAACTTCATCAGCTTCGTGGACGAATTGGTCGTGGTGATCATGCGGGAGTTTTTATTATGATTTCGGATCAGGAATCAGAACGACTCAAAGCCCTGTTAACACTTCAGGATGGCTTTGCTATAGCTAAAAAAGATCTTGAGTTACGTCAATCAGGAGATTTCTTCGGTACAAAGCAGTCCGGGTTACCAACATTTATTGTGGCTAACGCCTCAAGGGATGAGGATATCTTGACGAAATGCAAGCGCTACGCAGAAGATCATGTTCAGGAAGGTCTCAGTCCGAAAGAGCGGTTATGGATTCGTCTCGAACACAAAAATTTTACGTTGGCAGATATTTCTTAGGGTTTGCGATTCTTCAGATGAGCACTGATTTTCGGTAAGAGTTCTTTTGGACAGAATTCACTTAGATCCCCGCCAAAAAAACCAATCTCTCGTATCAGTTTAGAGCTCACCGCAGAATATTTTTCTTTAGGCATCAAGAAGATAGTCTCTAAGTCTGATGCCAGTTTACGATTGACCAAAGCCATTTGAAATTCATATTCAAAATCACTAAAAGCCCTGATGCCACGGATGATGAAGTTAGCTTTTTGTTTTTTTGCAAAATCTACCAAAAGACCCTCAAAACTAGTGACCTTCACGTGGGGTAGATGCTGGGTCACGGACTGGAGCATCTCCATGCGTTCATGGACGGAAAAAGAGCAACCTTTCGTGGGGTTCTGGAGGACGGCAACTGTGAGCTGATCTACGAGTTTTTCCGCCCGCATGATCAAATCTAAATGTCCCAAATGGACAGGATCAAAGGAACCGGGGTAAATGGCTGTGCGCATAAGGAGAGCTCTCTAATTTCCTTCAGATTATCACCAAGGGCTGTGGTTTTGGCTAACCTATGAGTATGGCGAAGCGCAGATCTGTTGGTTTAATCTTCGGGGGGGAATCCCCTGAACACGAAGTCTCTATCGTGACGGCTAGAAGCATTGCTCAGCACCTCGATCCCCTAATCTATGATGTGATCCCCATTGGAGTTGCCCGTAATGGGGTGTGGACGGTGTTGACTATGAATGGCAAGACACCTTTTGATCGACTCACATCTCAGGAGCGACCAGAAAAAAGTGATCATCCTTTTCTGCCCTTAGAGAAAGGTGCCGAAGGGACTCCTTTGCCCGATGTTTTCTTTAATGCGATTCATGGCGCCACAGGAGAAGATGGTCAACTTCAAGGGTATCTTCAGCTTTTACATCGCCCTTATACGGGAGCCGGTCTCCTGGCAATGGCGGCAGGAATGGATAAATGGATAACAAAACGCATTTGGCAATCAGAAGGACTCCCCGTAGTTCCTTTTGTGGGGCTGACAGAAGAACGATGGCAGCAAAGTCCGAAAGAGAGTATTCATGCGATTGAATCTTTGGGATTTCCACTCTTTATCAAGCCAGCAAATCTAGGATCAAGTATTGGTATTGAAAAAGTCAAAGTAGCATCTGACCTGGATGCTGCGCTCGCCCGGGCATTCACTTACGATCGTCGGGTTCTTATCGAACAAGGGCTTTCGGTCCGAGAGTTAGAAGTAGCCGTTCTAGGAGGCGAGGACCCCCTCGTTTCAATCGTTGGAGAGGTCCTAGTTGGCGAAGAGTTTTATACTTTTCATGACAAATATGTTGGTAAAAAGTCAAAAACTCAAATTCCTGCAGAAATCCCAACCCTCGTCTCCGATCTGATTCGCCACCAAGCGCAATTGGCTTTTCGGGCTCTTGATGCTTATGGAATGGCTCGCGTTGATTTCTTCATGGAAAAAACTTCGGGTAAGATTTTTCTCAATGAAATCAATTTAATCCCCGGGTTTACAGCGATCTCTATGTACCCGAAACTCATGGAAGCTTCAGGGTTAAACTATGCATCACTGCTCAATCGCCTGATTGACTTGGCTTTCGAGCGCCACGCGAAGGACCTTAAAAAAAATCGTGGATTCGAATCAGGTCATACGTGGGCTTAGGGCTATCAGAATTTTTAGTTCGCTCTCAATGCGCTGATAAACTAATCATATGAATCCGCGCAATTGGCTTGTCTTAGGTACTTTGCCCATCATCTTAGGTGTGACAACTCCATATTGGAGTTCAACGCGCAAATGGAGCACTCCCGCAACTGCGGTAAACCCCCAAGATCCAACTACTACAAAAAAGATCGATATCAATCGAGACGAATTAGCTGGTCTGACGGATATTCAAGATATTCTCGAGCTCATTGATGATCGTTATGTTAATAGCCCTAATATAGAATTAGCCATCAATGGGGGTATTCAGTCGGCCTTAGAAAAATTGCACCCCTTTAATTCTTGGTTGAGTATTTCCGACCTCAAAGAGGAAGATTCCGGAGACGCCTCGACCGGTATGACTTTGGTTAAAAGAGGTATTTATGCGACGGTTCTTTCCGTGGTCCCTCAAGGGCCAGCAGATCGTGCAGGTATTCGTCCCGGCGAAGTCATACGACGCTTGAATAACCAAACATTGAACAATATGAGTGCATGGAAAATGCAACGACTCATGAAGGGTACAAACGGCACGCAACTTGAAGTACAACGATTTCCACAAGATGCTGTCAAAGCCGAAAAGACGATTTTAAAACTTGAAGTCATCCCGAATAATCCAATAAGTTTGCAAACATCTCCAAGGGGAACCTTGATATCTCTTCCGGATTTAAAAATAGGTCGCGATAAAGAATTCGAAAATATCTTGGCGCGCCTAAAATCGAGTCAGACTCTCATCTTAGATTTGAGAAATAATAGTGAGGGTTCGATCGAGGTTGCTCGAAATATTGCTGACCTATTATGTAGTCAGGGCACATTTGCAATCGTCCGACCCAACAATAAACCTGAACTTAATCTTGTTATCAATTCATCAGGTACGCGTGGCTCGATGAAATTAATCGTTCTCCAGGATGCATCAACCTCTGGGGTAGCAGAACTCCTTGCCTCAGCCCTTAAACGTCTTGGTAAAGCAAAAATCCTAGGTAGTCGAACGGCTGGCCTCGGAGTAGCCTTGGCTAGAGTTCCCTTGAGTCAAGGTGGGGCTTTGGAGCTTGTATCGGAGCGTTGGACTGGAGCCGGACTTGAGAAATTAGATCAAACGGGAGTGAACGTTGACCAACCGATCAAAGATTTTGGTTCCCGTGAGCGATTGCTTGATTTCATTCTAGATAATCTCGAGGCTTCTGCTCGGGGGATCAAGGGTTCCTAATGCCCTCCTCTCGATCTTTTTTTGTTTTGACATCAATACGGATTTGGCTAGCTGCTTTAGTTATCGTCTTAATTGGAAGTTTCTTTTATTTCCGTGTAACTTCTATTGCCCCTCCACAGTCCCCTCCGGCACTACTGAAGTCAAAAGTAAAGGATGTTCCACGGGCATCACCCATTAAGCCTCCTTCATCAACTTTATCCTCACGTCCGAGGACAGATCGTCCTCGTGTAATTTTAATCATTGATGATTTTGGATACGTGAATACAGATATCGTTGAAGCTTTTTGTCGTCTCCCCGTGCCTTTTGCCGGTGCTGTTTTACCATATCAACCTGAAAGTCGATCAAGTGCAGAACGTCTCAAGCAGAATAAGAAAGATGTCATGCTGCATTTACCTATGGAAGGCCGGGCATTAGCTAATCCAGGACCGGATGCACTTCTCGATTCGCTGACCGAACAAGAAATGATCCGAAGAGTACGAAAGGCGCTACAGGCAGTGCCTCATGTTGTCGGTGCCAATAATCACATGGGATCTGTTGTGACATCAGATAGAGTCAAGATGAATTGGATTCTTCAAGAGATCAAAGCCCAGCGAATATTTTTCATTGATAGTCGTACTGCTGTCACGACTGTAGCAGCGGAGGTTGCGGAGAAACTTCAAATACCTCAGGCCTCTCGACATGTTTTTCTCGATGATGTTAAAGAATTTAAAGCCATTGAAATTCAATGGAAAAGAGGATTGAAAATTGCTAAACAACAAGGCCAAGTCATCATCATTGGTCATGTTTATCCCGAGACACTCAATGCGCTTCAGCGTCTCATACCTGTCGCGACTAAAGAAGTCGAATTCATTCTGCCCAGCAAAGTTCTTTTAGAAAACTAAAGAGCGATCGTAGTTCGTATTCCATCTTGTGAAAGGGTGGATTGATAGTGACGTAAACCTTTAAGCCCCGTGGATAGGAGCACGCTGAAGACCTCACGACTGTTGCCATGATGAGTAATACCTTGAACTAAATCCCCAGAAGTGACACCTGATGCAACAAAGATAATCTCAGAACCCGGAGCAAGGTCATCGGTGAAATAGGTCTTATTGAAATCAACGCCCATTTTTTCCGCCGAAGCTCGACTGGCAGTATTGTGGTCCGTGACTAAGCGTCCCTGAATTTCGCCTCCCAAACATTTCAAGGCTGCAGCAGCAAGAACACCTTCTGGTGCTCCACCTGTTCCCATGACGCCATGAGTTCCGGAACCGCTAAGTGAAGCCAAAATACAGCCACTTAGATCTCCATCAGAAATAAGATTGATATGAGCTCCAGTTGAGCGAATTGATTCAATGAGCGTTTGGTGGCGAGGGCGATCGAGAACAGTAATATGAATGTCATTTAAAGGAAGGTTAAGAGCTTTTGAAATCGCCCTAAGGTTTCTTTCAACAGACCACTCAATATTCACTTGACCCTTGCAGGCTGGACCGACTGCTAGTTTTTCCATATAGAGGTCGGGGGCATGGAGTAAACCCATTTCAGGTGCCGCAGCAAGAACCGTAATAGCGTTAGGAAGATTTTCTGCACATAAATTCGTACCTTCAAGAGGATCTACAGCAATATCAATTTTTTCTCCTCCGAGTCCTACTTGTTCTCCAATGAATAACATCGGTGCTTCATCGCGTTCGCCTTCTCCAATAACAATCGTCCCTTGCATAGGTACAGATTTCATTGCATGCCGCATGGCTTCTACTGCTAACCTATCACTCTCTTTCCGGTCTCCATGTCCTATGGAGGGAGCACACGCTAAAGCAGCATCTTCCGCTATTCGTAAAAAATGAAGATGTAGTTTAGGGTCCAATCTGATATCCGAATAGTTTCTCTCTTAGAGACTACCCAATCTCTGTAGACAATGTAAGAAGGGTAGACGGACACCCCAGATTTCGTTACATTAAGAGGCTACCCTCGGGGCATGGCTCAGCCTGGTAGAGCGCTCGGTTCGGGACCGAGAGGTCGGAGGTTCGAATCCTCTTGCCCCGACCATACTGCAGTTACCTTTTCGATGACTTGGCACGTTTCCTTAGAAGGTCTAAAGCTGTTTTGAAGATGTCTTCTTCTTGGGTCTTAATGGTACGAGGCGATGGGGGATCTGAGGGGATGATCACTAAACTTGTGATTTGAACGCCTGTATGAGTTTTCAAACGATCACGTAATTGTGGCCATGACTTCATGCTTGAAGCCTGAAGAGCGGGCAAGGCGACAAGATCCGAGCACCCAACAACTAATTTTGAACCCCTTAATTCAATTGGAAATGTTTTTTGGGCAATCAAGGGACCGACTAAATACCCCCAGGTATTTTGAAGGCGTTCGAGGACATGAGGCTTCAATGGAGAGGCATAAGGACCTCGCAATCCTTGGCCAAGTCTTTTAATAGTCATGTCCTCATTGTATCTTGCCCCTTATATGGGGAATGAAACTTGATTTAGGGCAAAATCATAGAAAGAGGGAATCTACCATGGCCGACGAAAGTATTGTTATTCCCGGAGTTGAGAAGGGATCAATTCGGGATAATGCAGAAGTAATCGCTTTTGCGATGATTATTATTTTTTTCTTTAAGACATTCGTAGCTCAACAATTTAAAATTCCAACTGGATCAATGCGGGAAACCTTAATGATTGGAGACCATTTACTCATCAACAAATTTATTTTTGCTAGTGCATCCTCGGATTTTGAGCGTGCGATCTCGCCGATACGTCCGGTTCAGCGCGGCGATATTATTACTTTTCGTTGGCCTATTGATCGCGAGCAGGATTATGTTAAACGAGCTGTTGCACTTCCAGGGGATACATTAGAAATCAAAAATAAAAGACTTTATATAAATGGACAACTGATCACCAATACTTTTCAATACCATATCCCCCAGCCCGCTATCGATAATATCGGACGCCAGTCTGGCGATGTTATTTCGGGACCATGGCCTATAGAGCGCTTTGCCGGAATCTCAACGCCCCCCAAGGGATCTTGGCCTTTCTCAGAGTCAGATACTCTCGATATGAATAGACAAGGAATGCAAAGTCTCATTGTCGATAGTTTTGCGGATAATCTTCCTTTATTGAAGATTCCTCCAGGTTATCTTTTTGCAATGGGCGACAATAGGGATAACAGCATGGATTCACGTTACTGGGGTTTCGTTCCTATTGATCATCTTCGCGGAAGGCCCTTTTTAGTTTGGTGGAGTTTTCGAGAAGGCGATAAGGATTACGAGAATGGTCGCGTACCTCAAGGCCCCCTAGATGTGTTAATCGATATCACAGACACTGTTCGATTCTTTTTCGTGCGTACTCGTTGGGAGCGCACTGGCTACATACCACGATAAAAAAGTTTTTTAGGACTACTCTCGATGAAACAAATCAAAATCTTGCTTGGTTTTTGTCTTGTTTTCCCCCTTCAGGCCTGGGGGTTTAAGGCCCATAAAATTATTAGTACGCAATCGCTGAAAACCCTACCTCCAGAGACGAAGGCTTGGTTCATCGGCCAAGAGGCCTATTTTGAGGAGCGTTCAATCTATCCTGATCAAAAACGGTCCACAGATCGGTCCGAGGCCCCACATCACTTTTTGAATTTAGAGATCTATCAGGCTGAACGGTTGGCGCCACTCACCATCGAGGAAGCATCAGTTCGAGTGGGAGCTGATAAATTCCAGAGAACTGGAACAGTGCCATGGAGAGTAAATGAATTTTATGAGCTCTTGGTTGAAGCGTTCCGAAAAAAAGATATTGAAGAGGTCGTTCGCCTATCTTCAGAGCTAGGTCATTATGTGGCAGACGCCCATGTACCTCTTCACTCAACTATCAATTATGATGGACAGCTGACGAACCAAAAAGGACTTCACAGTGCTTGGGAATCCCAATTGGTTCAGAAATTCGTGGATCAAAATATGATCGAAATAAAAGAGGCCAAGCCTTATAGTAAGCCCACATCGATTTCATTCTCTTGGATCAATGAGTCTTTTGCTTTAGTTCCGAAAGTGCTTGCCTCAGATCAATCAGCTATGTCACAAACTCAGACTGGCATTCAGAGAAATACGCAGGAATATTGGGAAGCCTTCTGGACCCTCGAGGGCACCACCGTCATTCAGAGAATGCATGCAAGCAGTCAAAGTATAGGTAATATGATTCTATCGGCTTGGATTGATGCAGGAAAACCGCAGCCTCCTCGTTAAAAAGTCGATGTGCAAGACCTTACTTGCGTGTGAGCCAAAGTTTGACCATACGCCCCTGAGAATCTCTCGACTCACAATAATACTTAAGAGGACCTTTAGTATCTCGTTCTTGTACTTGTAGGAGAGGACTTTGACCTTCAAGAAGAGGAATTAGGTCGTGGGGGCGATCAATCGGTAGCCTGATTAGTAACGGAATCTCGGAAAGTTTATTAAAAAATTGTGGAGGCTCCCCGCTTTCTTTCCGGAGATGGAAACCATTAGAAACGGTTCCTTCTATAGTTGCTTGCAACATGCCGGCCACTCGAACTTCAGCTGCGAAGCGCTCACCCTCAATGAGCAATCTTAGAGTACCCATTCCCTCTTGTTTATAAGCTTTGTAGGTCCACGCGTAAGACCCTTGATAAGAAATAGGACCGATCTCTTGAGCCATTACAAGGCATGGCATAAGGAAGTGAAGGTAAGGTCGCATAATGCTATGGATTTGGCAAAGTGAGTTGAAGTTTTTTTAGATTAAGTTTGCGACGAAGATCGTCTCTACGTTTGAGGAGCAATTCTTCTTGTCGTTGGCGTAGAGCTAAAGCTACCTCTAGAGCAGATAGAGATTCTTCATCGCGACCTTGGGCAGCGAAACATTCAAAAAGATGGACATGAACATCAAAACTTTGAGGATTTAAGGATTGGGCCTTGAGTAATAATTTTTCAGATTCCGCGTAGCGGTTTTGTTTAAACCTAAGCCATCCGATGGAATCCAATATGTGTTCATCTTCGGGCCTAAGTCTATAGGCTTCTTCTAAAAGATTAGAAGCTTCTAATAAAGAACTTGATTGATCGAGTAATGCATAGCCAAGATTGTTTAAGATTGTGGTGTTCTTCGGGTCTAGAGCCATGGCTTTCCGCAAAGCTGCAATCGATTCGGTCGATTTACCTAAATTACTCCAACAATTGCTCTCAAGTATGAAAGTTGTAGCGGTTGGGTTGAGCTCCGAGAGCATGGAAGACATTAAAAGAGCCAAAGAAGCCTCTTCTCCAATAAAAGATTGATGGATTTCCGCCCTGCATCGCTGTGAGATAGCGCGTAATAAATTGGGACTTGGAGATAGTCGAGAAAGATTCATTGAAGGAGGTAGAAGTTCTTTTAAATTGATAGCTACTTCAGATTCCTTGAGGTTTAGGAGATAGCGTAATTGCGCTTGAGCTTCCCTCCAATCTTCTTTAGCTACCCATGACATGAATGTATGAATGGCAACAATCGAATCAACCCCTTTATTTTGTTGATCACTTCGAACAAATTCTAATAATGAGTTATAACGTTCCATTAGGAACCAATTATAAACAAGCATCGTCTGGGTTTTTTTCCTAAGCGGATTTTGTAAATCATCTTTGATTTCGTCCCAGAGTGCCAGGAGATATTTACTAGCCTCTTCATAGTTATTTAATTTGATTTCGGCCTGCGCAGTAGCAAATCGGATACGATGCGAGGGCCTTATAGTTAAGGCAGTCTTGAAACTCTCCAAAGCCTGACTATATTTCTTGAGATCTAATTGTATGAGTCCAAGAATTTCCCATGAATCTGGTTCGACTTTGAGGACTTGAGATAAGAGAGCGTAGGATTCTTCAGCGTGCGCAAGATAATTTTTCTTCAATTGCTCATTGGCAAGAGTTTCTAAAGCTTGAAGTGATTTTTGGTCGCCACTTTGATTAACTAGATACAGAACAGATTGACGCTGGGATTCATATCGATTAAGTTGCTCGGAGAGAATTAAGATCCGTTGCCATGCAGGTATAAAATCCTCACGAAGCGATACGACATTAAGCCATGACTCAAGAGCTTCGCTATAATCATTCTCGGACTCACAAAGTTCAGCATTTCGACCCCATAATTCGATTTCTTGAGGTACCTTTTCTGTGGCAGATTTCAAAACTGTTCGAGCTGCTGGTATGAACTTATTTTCTTTTTTGGCGCGGGCATAGGCAATAAGTCCCCATTGGATAGTGATCTCTTGTTGTGTGGGGGCGAGTTCATGGGCTTTCTGTATTTTTTCCCATGCTTTTTCCAGCTTGCCTAATTCTTTATAACATTCAGCAAGTCTTAGGTTCAGTTCGGGACTTGAACCCATTGTGGCCTCAAACTGTTGGTAGACAGGGAGGGCCAAAGTATATTTTCTCTGATTTTGAAGATTGCGAGCTTGAAGAAACAGATGGATACCTGGAGAAGTTGGCTGGACTTGGGCTGCAATAGGATTCTGCATCGTGAAGACTGAAATCAGGATAGATAAAGGGAACATAGAATCCATTCGAATAGGGGTCTTTAGCAGTTTATCTCTTTATCAAGTTTAATTGAACGACGGTCATTAAGTTTGTAAACGAGAATAAACTTCGACGTATGCCCGATGAAACGACTCCATGCCGCAACTTACCAAAATTGCACGCTCTCCTGTTCGAGGCAATGGCTCAGTGAAGGTTTGACCTCCGGTTGTATTTTCTTTTTTCTTATCCCACGCAAAAAAAGGAGCACTCTCATCCCATAAGGGCCAAGAATAGGAATAAGCACGCAATTCTCGGATCCATTTTTCAGTAAGGGAGTGTGGAAATTCAGATATGGCAAGTAATGAAGACATTGAGCAGGCCACCAGGAGACCGAAGCCGACGGCTTGGCCATGGGGAATTTGAAACCGAGAAGCAGCTTCGATGGAATGGGCAACGGTATGTCCAAGATTTAGGAGTCTTCGATTTCCTTCGTCTCTTAAATCTTTATGAACAATTGATGTTTTTGCGAAAATACATCGCTCCACATCAGCACTGAGTGATGAAATTACGGTGGGCTGACTGAGGCGGTCATTAAGTGAGGCTAGCCAGCCCCGATCACCCTCAAGAAGTGCCATCTTTAAAATTTCCCACTGGCCATTTTGGAGATCTAATGGTGTAAGCGTTTTTAGAAATTCATTACAAACCACCACACGCTTAGGCGGATAGTATGTCCCCATTTGATTTTTAGCATCTCCCAAATTAACTGATGTTTTACCTCCGATGGAAGCATCAACTTGGGCAACAAGAGTTGTAGGCCAGATGTGCCAATGAATACCCCTCAGATAAAGCGAGGTTGCTAGGCCCACTAGATCGCTCAGAACTCCACCACCTACGCATACAATTACCGCCTGCTTAGGGAGCTGAATCTGAGACCAAACTTCTAGACACCTCACGACTTCGGCAACTGATTTTTTTTGTTCAGATACATCGAGCCAAAGTTCACCAAGGGGGGGTAAAGGAGCCCAAGTCTCCCACGAGGATCTAACTTTAGAATCACCTACTATGAACCAGGATTCTTCTGGTAATAGCTCTTTTTTGACCTTAACCTCTGTCCAAATCTCGGTCGGAAAACCGGAGGGGAGGCTTAGGAGGGGCATCTTGAATCCATGAAAAGGTGTTTCTCTAGTTTAACGATGAAACAACTTCGTTTCCTTATGGGAAACTAAAAGAATATGAGTGGTGAATCTCTTGATTTCTTTCAAAGCGACCAAGTGGCTGATAAGCCACAGCGTTATACGCTTCTAGTTAGATTGGCTGCATATTTAAAGCCCTACTGGCTACAAATTTCGGGGCTGTTAGCCTTAATGACCCTTGGAGCATTTCTAGAGGTACTTCCAGCTACCTTTACTGTTTTGATCATTGAAAGTATTACGCGCAACGGGAACACAGCATCGTTAATGCCTCTCGTACTAAGTTTTTTTGGAATCATTTTAGCGGGTATGCTTGTAACTTTTATTCGCTATATCGTTTTGGCATGGGTTGGACGAAATGCCATGTTGGACCTCCGTTCAGAACTATTTCGTCACCTAATGACTCGTTCTACATATTTCTTTCATCACAACCCTGTAGGTCGATTGATGACCCGAGTTACAAGCGATGTTCAGAATTTGAACGAAATGTTTTCCTCAGGATTCGTCGCTATTCTTGGAGATTTCTTATCGCTATTAGCCATCGTGATTTGGATGTATACCAAGCACGCAGGAATGGCAACTGTCGCCCTTGCGATTATGCCTTTTTTATTAGTTGCCACTGAGATTTTTCGTAGAAAAGCGGGGCATGCATTCCGAGAAACTCAGGGTCGCTATGCGGCTATTCAGTCCTTTGTCCAAGAACAGATATCAGGAATGCCTCTTGTGCAAGTTAATGCTCAAGAAAATGAAAGTCGACATAAATTTCGAGAACTTAATAATAGTTACCTTAGCGCCTTTCTTCGAACTATTTTGGCCTATTCTATTTTCTTTCCAGTGGTTGAATTCCTTACTTCAGCGACCTTGGCTGCCCTAATCTGGTATGCCAGTCTTAAACTCGAGCTGGGGCTCGTAGATTTTGCCCTATTGATTGCATTTATTCAGTTAACCGGTCGTTTTTTCAGACCAATTCGAGAGCTTGCAGAACGTTACAACATTATGCAAACAGCCCTAGCTTCTTCTGAAAGAATTTTCAAGTTGCTCGATAATCAGGACATGATCCCGAACGGACATCTAGCCGAAGATCCTAATTTCCAAAAAGATATATCATTCGAAAATATCGACTTCGCTTATGACGGGTATGGAAAAAGTGGGCGAACTATTATTCAAAATTTTTCGGGAAAAATTCCCAAAGGATCGCGCATTGCAGTGGTTGGTCATACCGGTGCTGGGAAAAGCACACTAATCAACTTATTGATGAGATTTTATGATGTCAATAATGGAAAAATAACTCTAGATGGTCAAGACATAAGACATTTTGACTTGAAAAAGCTACGGGCAATGTTCGGGTTAGTGCTTCAGGATGTTTTTGTATTTTCTGGAACCCTGCTGGAAAATGTTGTCCTAGATCATCCCGTAGATGAGGTAAGGCTTAAGGAGGTTCTCCAGCAGAGCCAATTATCGATTTTAGTTGATCGATTACCAAAAGGGCTTCAAACCCAAGTTGGTGAGCGGGGACAGAAAATGAGCGCAGGAGAACGACAACTACTCGCTTTCGCTCGTATGCTTTATCAAAATCCAGATATTCTGCTACTCGATGAAGCCACTGCTAATATCGACTCTGAAACAGAGCACCGTATTCAGGAAGTAATCGCTACTATCAGTCGGCGCATGACGACTTTCACAATTGCTCATCGATTAAGTACTATACGTGATGCAGATGAGATTTGGGTTTTAGATCAGGGTGTGATTATCGAGAGAGGAACGCACCAAGATCTCTTGGCCAAAGATGGACATTATGCGATGTTAGTCCGACTCCAATTCTCGGTAGATGCTGCCTGACGTGAATAAAACACCTTTTCCACCACTTTATGCCATAACAGATGACCGGATCTCTCGAACGCCGGCTGAGCAGATCAGGTATCTAGGGGATCTTGGATTTCCTTTGATTCAGCTCCGCTGTAAAAACCTCACGTCAAAAAATATTCAAGATCAACTGCAGCAGGCTCTAGAGGAATCCCGTGCTGCTGGTTGTTGGCCTCGCATTTGCCTTAATGATCGAATAGATCTCCTAGGGAGCATGCCAGTGGGTCTCATGCCTTGGGGTCTCCATCTAGGACAGGAAGACACACCCATCTCAGAAGCTAGAGCTCAGCTTCATGAAGGCCTGTGTCTTGGCCTGAGTTCCCACATTGAAGCCCATTGGCGAACTCTGCCCGAGGGTGTTCATCATTTGGGGGTTGGCCCTATTTATAAGCCTAGATCAAAACCAACATCATGGCCTCCGCTCGGATGGGAAGGTTTTCGTAGGGCAGTAGAAATTCTCGGCCCTATTTCGCAACCCATTGTCGCTATTGGAGGACTCCATCTGAAAGATCTTGAAAAAGCCTATGATGCTGGTGCCGATAGCGTAGCCATGATTACTGAATTGTCATCGACTCCTCAGCCTGAAAACATACTTTGGGAAGCCCAACAAAAACGATGGTATTCACGACGGATGGACTTGAAACAAGGAGTTATTTTAATCGGACACTCGGGTAGCGGTAAAACATCGCTGGGCCGAGACCTATCGTTACGTATGGGTCTTTCATTTATTGACCTCGATCTTGCTATTGAGAATAAATTTGGTAAATCAATCCCTCAATTATTTGAAGATCACGGCGAAAATCTATTTCGCCAACTCGAACACCAAGTAGCTCTTGAATGTCTGAAGCCTGGACAAGTGATCGCCTTAGGGGGAGGGGCTTGGCATCAATCAGAACTCCGTCTTTGGATTAAATCCCTGTCCTTGCCAATTCTTGTACTCGCAGAACCTCCCCGTAAATGCTGGAAGCGTCTTCAGTCAGGCCCTATTCGTCCCATGGCAACTTCAGAGTCTGAGTTTTTAGATCGATGTGCACATCGATCTATCGACTTATTAGATATGGATGAAATTTATTCGTGCGGCCATTCAACATCTGAATTGGCTGAATTATTGGCTCATAATTGAGCACATGAGAATCAGAAATATCTGACACAATGTGAGTATGAAAACTTTATCGCTTCGCGTCGATGTAGACACACTTCAAGGCTCCCTGTCTGGTATTCCAACTTTATTGAAAATCCTTGAAAAGCATAAAATTAAAGCCGGTTTTTATTTTAGCTTCGGCCCTGATAATAGTGGGCGAGCCATACGACGTATTTTTCGTAAAGGCTTTCTGTCTAAGATGTCCCGTACTAACCCCGTAAAACTTTATGGGATTAAAACAATGTTGTATGGAACCTTTTGGCCAGCCCCTATCATTTTCAAAGAATCCAAAGAGTTGATGCGTAGAGCCGTCGAAGAAGGACACGAGGTTGGTATTCATGCCTGGGATCATGTCGAATATCACGATTTACTCGACCATAAATCAGATCAATGGCTTAGCCAATGGTTTCAACAAGCACACGATGCGTTTGGAGAGGTTTTTGGACGAAGCGCAAAGGGAGCCGTTAGCCCTGCGTGGCGGTGTAATGATCAAACTCTGCTGATTCAAGAAAAATATGGTTTAGATTATGCGGGAGATTGTAGAGGTTCTGAGCCCTTTTACCCCATTGTAAATGGCCAAGTACTCAAAACATTACAAATTCCAACAACCCTACCGACTCTCGATGAATTGCTTGGTCTCGATGGAAGAACAGCCGTTGATGTCAACCGAGAAATCATCAGCTTAGTCAAAGAGGATGCTCTAAATGTTTATGCTCTTCATACTGAAGTTGAAGGAGGAGCCTTACTAGAAACATTCGATAATTTTCTCGGGGGCCTCAAGGACAAGAATGTACATTTTGTAACACATGAGGCATGGCTACCGGAATTGAAACAAAAAGCCATCACGCAACGACCCATGGGTAGAGGATTTCTTCCTGGTCGCTCAGGTTGGCTAAGCATGGCTTAAAACTATACTTGTTTGATCGTTTCTGTTGGTGGAAACCAGCGTTCCCAATAAACCAATACGGGGCTGGCGATAAAGATAGATGAATAAGTCCCTGTGATCACCCCAATAAACATTGGGAAGGCGAGATTATTAAGGGCAACTCCACCAAAAAGCCATAAACAACCTGAGACAAAAAGCATAGTTACAGAAGTTAATATTGTGCGCGACAGAGTCTGATTAATAGAGTCATTAATGAGTTGAGAAATAGAGGCTAACCTGTACTCTGGTTTGCGGGAATTTTCACGAATACGATCAAAGACAACGATGGTATCGGACATGGAGTAACCCATCAAGGTTAGGAAACTTGCCACAACTGGGACATTAAATTCGTATTTGAAAAGAGTGAATATTCCTAGGGCCATGAGTATATCGTGTAAAAGAGCGACGATTCCAGCCACCGCAAAACTCGAGGTGAAACGAAACATCACGTAGACCAGGATGGCCACACTTGCCAAGAATACTGCCCAGAGTGTTTTTGTAGTCCACTCTCCCGAAATGCTAGGCGAGAAACTTTCATCTTTGAGAATGCTAACTCCCCCAAATCGATAATTTTCCTGAATAAATTCCCTGATTTGAGGTGCGATACTTTGAGGCAAATCATCTATATTATTAAACATTCGCGTTACTTGCCTATTTCTTGAATTGATGATGAGGTTGGCAATATCCTGGTATTTAATGAATTTATATTTGATATCTCCCGAATAACCTAGCGGGTTACTGATCGCAAGTCGCTCAGTCAAATTTTGGGTTCCTTCTAAGTTGAGAGATGGTAGCGAAGAAGAATTGTCGGAATCCATCTCTTTAAAAATAGATTTCAAAGCTGCCGCTTGGATAGAGTTATCTTTAGTATCACCTTCTTTGGATGCCCTGACTTTTACAGAAAAGTCCTGAACACTCTTGTCGACTGTTTCATAGGAAACGACTTTTGCATCGGTAAATCCTTTATCAGCTAATTTATCCCGAATATCTTCTGGCTGAATATTGCCCTTGAATCTAACAGTCATATCATTCCCGCCGACAAACTGCATGCCTAATTGTATATGAGGGTTATTTTGTGGAGACCAGGGCCTAGCGACTATGAAAGTCGCAATGATTATTGTCCAGCTCAATATCAGTGCTATCCCTTTATATTTCATAAAATCAAAGGATGCATTTTGGAAGAATGTATGAGTACCTACGCTGATAGTTTTAGTATTTGGATCTCGATCAAGTATCCAATCATAAATAAACCGGGAAATATAAATACTGGTGAAAAGCGAGGCTACGACGCCAACGATAAGAGTGACTGCGAAACCCTTGACTGGTCCTGTGCCAAAATTTAATAACAAAAGAGCAGCAGCCAACTGCGTAACGTGACTATCTACAATTGTCCAAAAAACGCGGTCAAATCCCGCTTCGATAGATGCTTTGATGGAGCGACCAAGTCGCAGTTCTTCTTTGATTCGTTCGATGATTAATATGTTGGAGTCGACAGCCATTCCCAAGGTAAGAGCGAACCCTGCAATACCTGGAAGTGTCAATGTAGCTTTAAAGGATCCCAGAAGACCCATCATCACGATGAGATTTACTACAAGAGCTACGATTGCGTTAACCCCACTCCAGCGGTAGAAGAGGACCATAAAAATAATAATGGCAATAAAACCAAAAAGACTAGATTTAACTCCTGACCGAATGGAGTCTAAGCCTAATCCTGGACCAACTACGGTGTCGTCGAGGAATTTCATTGGAGCTCGAAGCGCACCACTTCTTAGTTGACTCGCCAAATCTTCAGCCTCTTGAGTAGGGAATCCGCCACCACGAGATATGGAGACAGATCCACCGATAATTTTTTCTCTAGCTCCAAGAATACTGACCACCTTGCCATCAAGCACAATAGCTAATTGGCGGTTCTCTTTCGAAGCAATACCCGTCAACTGGGCAAAATCTTCTGCCCCTTTTTGGTTTAGGATGAAGTTAACTTCATTTTTACCAAACTGATCTGGGCTTCGGTTTGCACCAATAATATCAGCACCATCAAGACCTCTTTTGCTGTCAAGAAGAACCCAGCGACGTATGACAGGCTCATCTTGAGCCTTGGTAGACGGTGTGATTTCAGAATTTTCAGTTTGTACATCTGGAAAAAGTTCGAATTCGGAAGGAATCTTTCCATTGAAATGCTTTTCTGCTTCTTCGCGCGTTGGAAAAAATAGAATATCGCTATTGGCTAGTAGACGCTGTTCTAACTGCCCAGGCGTGGAGAGGAGGGCTTTGACTCGTTCACGGTCTCCTTCTTCGATGCCCGGTATTTCCACGACAATACGTCGACCATCACTCCCGCTGGGAGTTATTTCTGGCTCAAGAACATTAGCTGGATCAATATCTTGGATACGCTTTTCGATTACTTCAAGAGCTCTAGTATTAGCATCTTGAATGAGGCCGAGTTTATGATTTTCTGTTTGTATTAAATGGAATCCAGAATTAACATTTTTAAGATCATAACCAGAGATACGTGAACTGAGAATTTTATCGAGAGCAGCTTTCTGCTCAAGACCAATATTGCCGATAGCTAGATAGTCATTTTCGATTGTGACTAATCCAGGGACACGATTAGTCATCATTTCTTGCATGAGACGCTCGCGTGTATCTTTAAGATCGAATTTTAGTGCTTCTTCGCTTTCAACCTCAAGAACAAAATGGACCCCTCCTCGAAGATCTAACCCAAGTTTTACCTTACTCAGGGGCCAGAAAAAATATGCTGAACCCAGACAAACCAAAAGGGTTGCGACAATTCTCCAAATAGTACGTTTCTTCACGGGAACCCTTGGTGATTTTTATTTAGCGGTTTTGTCAGATTCGTTGGCAAAAGCGACAACAGATTGTCTACGTGCCTTCACTATCGAGCCACCCAATTTAAGATAAATAATATTCTCCGATGTTGCATCGAGGCGATCGATGGTAGCAAAAAGACCTGAACTCAAGATAACCTCATCACCTACTTTTAATTTGGATAAGCGCGCCTCCATCTCCTTGCGAGCTACGCTTTGAGGTCGAATTAAGAAGAAGTAAAAAAGTACGACCATACCAAGAGGAAGGATCAGGGAGACCCATGCAGGTTGAGTTGCTTCAGGGGCGGCTGCCATTTGAAAAGCTAACATTTTTAACTCCATTTATTGATCTTTAGATTCTGGTTTCCAATGATCTCGAGTTGCTCTAGCAAAAGAGGCAAATCGTCCCTTTTGTATGGCAATTCGTGCAGATCGTGTGAGATTTACAGTGTAACTTAAATTATGAATCGTATTGAGTGTTAACCCCAAAAATTCATCAGCTTTCATTAGATGATGAAGGTAGGCTTTTGAGAACCCACGGCAAGTATAACAATTGCAATCAGGATCTAAAGTTGCTTCGCTTTCACGGTGGACGGCATTTCTAATATTAATTCGACCGCGTGAAGTGAGAAGGCGACCATGTCGCGCTTCGCGCGATGGCGAAACGCAATCAAAAAGATCAACACCCAATTCAATACCCTTCAAAATATCTTCGGGAGTACCTACACCCATTAAATATCTTGGCCGATTTTTTGGAAGCCTTGGAACTAGATCTTGAAGGGTTAATTCCATTACATCCTTGGATTCACCGACGCTCAAGCCCCCGATAGCAAATCCTTCAAAGGCATGAGCGCGATCTAAGGTCAAAATGTCGTCCAAATGTTTTTTTCTAAGATCAAGATGGGTCCCCCCTTGATTAATGGCGAAAAGACCTTGGTGTGTCCCCAGGGGAGTACGTCGGCATCGAGCTAACCATCGTGTGGTTCGGTCAACACTGGCTTCTAGAGAAATTCGATCGAGTCCTGCAGGAGGACATTCATCAAAAGCCATGACGATATCCGAACCTAGTTGCTTTTGAATCCCAATACTTTTTTCAGGAGTGAGATGACATGAAGATCCATCGAGATGAGATTGAAAGGTTACTCCGTCCTCTGATATTTTTCTCATGGTTGCAAGAGAAAAGACTTGGAAGCCACCGGAATCAGTGAGAATGGGTCCATCCCAATTCATGAAACGATGGAGCCCCCCTAGGGATTCGATTACATCAGATCCAGGTCGCAAATGTAAGTGATAGGTGTTACCTAAAATTACTTGGGGATCAATAATCTTGAGTTGATCGGGCGTTAAGCACTTAACAGTAGCCTGTGTTCCGACTGGCATAAAGGCGGGGGTCGATATCATGCCGTGAGATGTATTAAATAGTCCGGCTCTTGCTTGGTCTTCTTGAGCCTCTACAGCGAAATCAAATAGAGAAGGCGGGTCGGCTTGTATACTGTTTGTTTCCATATTTTACGAGCCTCACTAAAGATTATGGGTTAACGCTGTAAAAGTCGCGAGCGCTTCGATCGCTATATTTTATGTGCAATCTGCAAAGTATCACGTAATTATGACCTTGACCAACAGGGGGTTTTTTGTGATCTTGAGGTTTGAAATACCTGCAATACCGCTCTGAGGATGTATTCTATAACTCTCATAATTCCTCATGGTTTTAGGAGATACATGATTCCAGAAATTCAAAAAGCTGCCACGTCAGGGATACCTAATGAGTCCTTAGTGGATTCTATTTACAAACCTTATCTTGCAGATGGTAATGCGGCGATTCAAAAAGCTGATCCCAAAGTAACTATCCCCCTAACCCTAGGTGCTTATACCGTTATTGGTCTTGTAACATTTTATTTAGCAGCAACCAAAACTGAGGTCGGGCAAAAGATTGTTACATCCGCCGTCAACTTGATGGAAATTGATGATTCGAATGCGCCACCGCCACCGCCACCTCCACCGGCTAATGTCCCCCCCGCACCTTCATTTATAGCTAAAGATTTATCCCCCATCACGCCAGATCAAGATTCGATTCCGGAAACACCAAAAGAATTACCGAAGCAAGATTTGTCTAATACGGGAGTTGGGAGTAGTGCTGTTGGTATGCTCGGGGGAGTTGCGGGTGGCCAAGTGGGTGGAGCAGGAAGAGTGATTGATTTCGACTTCTCTCAGGTAAACATCAAATATCAACCTCCCGCCCCGGCTTATCCTGCGATGGCTAAGATGGCTCGTATTCAAGGGACAGTTATCGTTGAAATAACGATTGGTCCAGACGGTATTCCTGCCTCTGCCGTCGCCAAAGAAGGCCCCCCTCAATTACGCCAACATGCTGTCGACTATGCCCTAAAATGGCGCTTCGAACCCGCAACCCTCAATGGACAGCCGCAGTATGCCCGTTTTAAACTCATCATGCCTTTTAGGCTTAATTAACCACTTGGATCCCATGCTATGACGAATCGCCGCTATCTATTTGGATCACTTTTAGCTTTCGGGCTGATGGGGCTTTTGTTGCTCATTGCTCCAAAGGTATCACCTACTCAGCCCCAAGTTAATCAGGATGTATTAGTTCAAGATGCGGATCTCTCCCGCATCATGCCTCTTCTCGATTCTCCCTCCTCTTCTCCCCGTAAATAACCCTCTAACTTTTTTAAAGGAACTTTTATGAATATTCTTTTACCTCTAGGCATGTTGGACGAAGGTGGTTTCTCTATTGTAGATTCCATTCTTGAGGCATCGATTGCCAATCAAATCCTCATCCTCATCCTCTTTTACCTTTTGGGATATCAAATTTATGTAGCGATGGAACGTTACGTAACCTATCGTGATAGCGAGGAAGCCACAGGAAAATTTCTTAAGCTATTTATGGAGTCCTTGAAAAAAGGTGATTTTGAAGGTGCCAAAAAAGCAGCTATGACTCATAACAAGAGCCATGTTGCCCTCGTGCTGAAGCACGCGTTAGATATTTATCAATTCGAATTAACTCTACGCATGAAAAATCCAAACCATAATGTCATTGAATCCGTCCAACGAGCAATCGATCGTGGCACATCCGAAGTTACCGAATTACTAAAGAAAGGACTCGCTAATTTAGCCACCATCGGTGCATTAGCTCCCTTTATCGGACTGCTCGGAACAGTTATCGGAATTATGCGGGTATTTTCTGACTTAAAGCGTACCGGTGCTGGAGATATCAATGTCCTTGCTGGATCTATTGGCGAGGCTTTATTTGCAACCGCCCTTGGCCTTTTGGTCGCTATTCCTGCTGTTTGGATCTATAACCTTTTCACTGGAAAACAAGAAATAGTTGTAATGGGTATTCACAGTGCCTCATCGCAAATGGTTGATGAATTCATTCGTCGAGAAAACTAAAGATACTGAAAAATTTGAAAATCTTTATGCAACAAAAACTTTTAAGGATTCGTTATGGGTATGTCAGTCGGTAGTCAAGGGGGCGTAAAGTCTGATATCAACGTTACTCCTCTTGTTGATATCATGCTGGTTCTCTTAATTATTTTTATCATCGTGACCCCCGCCGTTAATAACTCGGTCAAATTACCTTTGGCTAAACATAGTCCCAAAGTAGATAAGGCATCAGGTGCCGTTTATCTCACCGTATACTACGGGGCGATCAAAGGTCCGAATGGTGAGTTTCTCAGACCTGGCCCCATTACCATTGATGATAATGCTGCACGGCAGAAAGAATTTAATTTAGAAAACCCAGCCTCTGCCTTGGAATTAGGTGATTGGATCAACAAGAGTGTAAGTGGCCTTGAAGATAAGAGAATCTTTGTTAAAGCCGATGCTGAAATACCTTTCAAATACATGAACAAGCTTTTCCAGCTTGCACGCAAGAATGGCGCTGATGAAGCCTCCATCGTAACGAATGAGGGCGAAGATGCAAGACTTAAGGAATCTAATTCTAAATAAGATTTAGGGGTACTGTATGGATTCAGGTAGTTCGAGAGGTAAGATTAAAAGTGACATCAACGTCACCCCACTCATCGACATCATGTTGGTGCTTTTAATTATCTTTATTGCAATGATTCCTGCCTTAAATAAAGCAGCAAAGGTCGTTGTTCCACAAGTTAATACACAGGTCAATCAGCCGAAGACGAAGGAAGTCCCTATTGTGATTTCCGTAACAGTCGAAGGGCGATTCTTCCTTCAAACTAAAGAAATCCAAATCAATGATATGGCTGAACAACTTTACCAGGTCGTTCGCTTGCAACCTTTTAATCTCCGCAGAGTGATCTTGAAGGTCGATGAAGATGCACGTTTTCAATACGCTGTCGATGCCCTAGACCGCATTCGTTTAGCGGGGGAAAGAGTAAAGCAAGAAACGCGGGAAAATCCTAGGTTTGAAGGCTTAGACGGCGGCGATGTTAAAGTTCCAATTAGTTATCTTCGCAAATAAAGCTCAGATTCATCTTTGCCGCTTTAGACTTAAGGCATGTACGATACCTTTCATGCTTTAATTCTTAAACCGATGGTTTATCGTGATAACGAAACCCTGGTTTCATTTATTACCGAAAGAGGGACTCGTGGTTCTGGTATTGCAAAAGGAACTAAGCGACCTACTGCTCGATGGGTATCTTCTTTTGAACCTTTAAATTTAGTCAATATTTCTCTATTTGGTAAAGAAAATCAAAACCTAAAGAGAATTACATCTTGTGAATTGATTTCATCCCCTATGCTACTCGGACATCTCGAATCTAATCTAGTAGTCGGTTGCCTAGCTGATCTCTTCGATCGAGTGACCCAAGAAGGACTTGAGGATCCAAGACTTTTTCGTCTTCTTAAAACGGTTACGGATGGGCTTAAATCCCGTCCAGACGAAGCTGACCTCATCTTGGCCTATGCTGAATTCTGGGTCCTATTTTTACTAGGCTGGCTCCCAGACCCCAAAACTTGTGGTCACTGCCAGGGGACTAACGAACCTTTCACGATCCTTTCCGAAGAAATGGGCTGGCTTTGTCAACGCTGCCACCCCATTAATAAAGGGGAGGGCCTCCCCAATGAAACTAAAGAGTATTTAAATCATCTAAAATTAGCAACTCCAATGTCTCTTCAAAGGCAAAACCTCAATTCTGAAACATTTAGAACAATCTCGAGACTTTTAAGACAAAGGCTCATAGGGGAAATGGGAGTGTCACCTAAATGCTACGATGTACTTTTTCGCTCATCCGGTTTGTAAATCATTAATCTGTTATTCTATAAAGGTGGATCAGGACACCGCTATTTCGGTAGAGGAAAGTCCGGACTCCGTAGGGTAATGGACCAGTTAACAACTGGGCGGGGAGACCCGATGGATAGTGCCACAGAAAATATACCGCCTCAGATTTTCGGATGTGAGGTAAGGGTGAAAAGGTGAGGTAAGAGCTCACCGCCGAAACTGGTAACAGGCTCGGGCACGGTAAACCCTCCATGGAGCAAGACCAAATAGGCTGGCACGTCTTTGAAAAAAGACCGCATTGTCCCAATGTCGTCAGCGGGTAGGTCGCTAGAGGTGATTGGCAACAATCATCCCAGAGGAATGGTGTCCCACGACAGAATCCGGCTTAACGATTCACCACAACCCCCCTTTTGGGGGGTTGTGCATTTTTAATTAGGTGTGAATATTAGTGTTCAGATGCCTCCTAAATACCGTGCTCTTATCGTAACTTTTTTAGCGTTTCATATTGATACGCTTCTTTATTATTTTTTAGTTCCCTTGTTACCCTACTATGCCAACAATTTAGGTTTCACCTCTTTTGAAATAGGAGTTCTTTTTGGTAGTTATGCCTTAGCCCTATTAGTAGCTACTTATCCTGCTGGTCGCCTAACAAATCGTTACGGCCCCAAAAAACCGATGCTTTGGGGGCTCTTTGGACTCATCATTTCGACCGCTCTTTTTGCCTGGAGTTCGAATTTTGTATGGTTACTCATCGCACGAACTCTTCAAGGTGCAGCTGGAGCATTGACTTGGGTTCCAGGTATGGCACTAATTGCAGACCATTTCCCGAATGAACAAAGAGGGAAAGCTTTGGGATTTACTTTTATGGGAGCAAATCTTGGTGTTCTTCTGGGTCCGACCATTGCTGGTTATTTAGTGACTCATTTTTCCTATCAGAGCCCTTTCTACCTTGGCATCATTCTTATTGTTATCGATACGATAGGTCGTCTATTTTTTGTAAAGGATATTCCAACTATAGAAAGACCAAAGAATATTCCATTTCGTCAATTTCTAGCCCATCGGCCAGTACGAATCTTTTTGCTGGCCATGATGCTCGCTACGACGCTTTTAACATTTTTAGAAAGTACTCTTCCAGTCTATTTAGATCGTCAATTTTCACTAACACCCAAAGAGATTGGTTTGATTTTTGGTCTATTAGCCCTGATGCACGCATTAACTTCACCAATTATTGGCTCTTTAACCGATCGTATTGGGCGAGCTAATGTGCTGCGTTTCGGTCTTTTTGCCATGACAATCCTTATCGTACTCCCTCCATGGATGTTGAGTCCTCTAGCCATGGCGTATCTTTTGGGAGCCATTGGCTTAACAACGACTTTTATCATTTCTCCTTGTAGTCCTGGTGTTGCAGCGGAAGTAGAAAATATGGGTAGTCGTGCTTTTGCATCTGGATTTTCATACCTTAGTTTTAGTTATTCTGCCGGAATGTTTGTGGGATCTCTTATAGGGGGGATTCTCATCGGACCCCTTGGCCTCAAGCTAAGCCTCGGATTTCTTAGCCTTCTCTGTATTGGCCTTTTAATTTTCAGTTATCAATTAAGGGCTAAACCGAGATTAAACTAGTTATATCTTTATCTTCTTGGGGAATTATGCTTCATATCAAAATTATGTTTTTGCTCATCTTTTTGGCTCTCCCGATTTTCAGTCAAAAACGTTATGAATTTCATGGTGATCGTTTACCCATAAGTTTTTTTGCAGGTAATCGCCAGCGACTTATTCAAGAACTTAAAAAAATGGGGCCAGGCACTTTGGCTGTTATCAAATCGATGCCGTTACAGTTTCGGAATGGGGACACAACTCATGCATATCGTCAAGATTCCGATTTTTATTATTTAACAGGAGTCGAGGAGGCTGAGTCAGTAGCTCTTATAAATACTGATAGCGATAAACCTTACACTCTGCTTGTACGCGCAGGAGATGCTCGTCGCGAACGATACGATGGCGCGCGTCTGGGAGTCAATGGAGCGCTAGCTCTTGGAGCAGATAGGGCTGAACGCTTTCCTGAGGCCGACAAGGTGATTCAAAAAGCTATTCGTGATGCCAAGCGCATTGTTTTTATTAATAATTTTGATGATGAATTTAGAAAGAAAATTCTCGATATAGTATATCCATTGGGTTCAGATAATTCATCAGCAGGTATGAAAAAAATTCTTGTTGATGGTCGAAACTTAGTAGGAGAGATGAGGCTCATAAAGCAGCCGATCGAAATTGAGATGATCCAAAAAGCTGTCGACGCTACTATCGAAGGGCATTTTGTAGCCATGAAGCGATCACTTAATGCAACCAATGAAGGCCAGGTAGCTGGAGCATTTCAGGGGCGTGTTCGCTCCTTGGGAGCTCGATTTTTAGGCTATGACACCATCGCTGGATCCCATGGAAATGCGTGCACTCTTCATTACATAGAAAATGATAAAAAAATTTCTCGGGATCAACTCTTTCTGATGGATGCAGGCGCTGAAATTGGCTTTTATACGGCAGATATTACAAGAACTTGGCCAGTTGATGGGACCTATTCAGATGAGCAGGCTCAAATTTATCGCTTAGTCTTGGGCGCTCAAGAAGCAGCCTTTCTAACAGTCAAGCCAGGGGCACGTATTCGCGATGGTCACATAGCCGCTATGCGATACATAAGCGATGGATTAGTTGACCTAGGAATATTGAAAGGCGATAAGGAAGCTGTTTTTATTTCACGTGCCTGGGCTAATATCACGATGCATGGAACATCTCATTGGTTAGGTATGGATGTTCATGACACGGGTTCATATCTTGATCTGCAAGGCTCTCATCCGAATGGTCGCATCCTCGAAGCGGGCATGGTCTTGACCGTTGAGCCGGGGCTTTATATCCCCATTGGATCACCGGGTATCGACGAAAAGTGGCATGGTATTGGAGTTCGGATCGAGGACGATCTGCTTGTTACACCTGCAGGGTATCAAAATCTATCAGAGAAACTACCCCGAAGCATTAAAGAAATTGAAAAATTCCTTAAATCTAAAGATTAAATGGCGTTAGGGGCGATGACTACCAAAAGTAAAATCAGGCAAGAAGAGTTCAGCCAGTTATGGTTAAAATTTCAAGCTTTTCTCAAAGCCCAAGATTTAAAAGTAACTGAGCAACGGAGACTGCTTCTACACTTTTTGGTCTATTGGAATCAACATATCGATGCAGATGATTTATACCTACGTCTTAAAAATAAGGATCAGAGCATTTCAAGGGGTACTGTTTATCGAACCTTAGATTTGTTGGTGCAGTGTGGGCTAGTGAGAAAGAGTTCCTTTGGCCAAGACCATGCTAATTATGAGATAGTTCATCAAAATGAACACCATGACCATTTAATTTGTATTGAATGTAAAAAAGTTATTGAATTCTATCGAGCTGATCTTGAAAAATTACAAGATTCGATTTGTCATCATTATAAATTCATCCCCATGCATCACAGTCACCAAATATTTGGTATCTGTGTTGATTGTCGATCAGTAGAATCAACACAGTCGGATCTCTCAAAAAAAATCTCACGCCTAAAAGCATAGTTCAGAGTATTCAATAAGAAGAATGGCTTAATAGACTAGAATATCTAGCGTATAGTTGTTATGCTGATCTATGGCACAGCTAACTAGAAATGACATTGAACGACTGCCCAAAACGGATCTCCATGTTCATTTGGATGGTTCTTTAAGGCTGCAGACCATAATAGACCTTGCTCTAATTCAAGGCATTGCTCTCCCAGGAATGACCCCAGATACACTTGCGCCCTTAGTTCAGGTTGGTGACGACTGTAAAAGCCTTATTGAATACCTTAAATCATTCGATATCACATTAAAAGTGATGCAAACCGAGCAAGCACTCTTCAGGACCGCCTATGAACTCGCTGAGGATTCGGCTAAGGAAAATGTACGATATCTCGAAGTTCGTTATTGCCCTATGCTACATCAAGAAAAAGGACTTTCACTCACGGCAATCGTTCAAACAGTAATTGACGGATTACGAGCTGCAGAAAAAAAATACCCAATTAAGACGGGAGTAATTATATGTGGTATCCGCCATATCTCCCCGGATATCTCGCTAAAACTTGCGGACCTTGCTGTTGCTTTCAAGAATAAAGGCGTTGTAGGTTTTGATCTCGCAGGTGCCGAAGAGAATTTTCCGGCAAAAAAACACCGAGAAGCCTTTAGTCGTGTATTACAAAACAATATTAATTGCACATTACACGCAGGTGAAGCTTATGGTCCCGAGAGTATTCATCAAGCTGTTCACGCTTGTGGTGCTCATCGCATTGGGCATGGAGTTCGATTAGTCGAAGACGGAGATTTGATGAATTATATTAATGATCACCGTATTCCCATTGAGTGTTGCCCCTCATCAAATATACAAACCAAGGCGGTCAAAGATATCCGAAATCATCCGATTCGACTTTTTTTTGATCAAGGTCTTCGAGTCACAGTTAATACCGATAATCGGCTTGTCACCAACACAACTATGACCGATGAATTTTATCTCATCCACAAAGAGTTAAATTTTACTTTAGATGAGATTAAAGAAGTTATCATCATGGGATTCAAGAGCTCTTTTCTCCCATATGATCAAAAGCGGCGCATGCTTGCCGACATCGTAACGGAACTGAAAAATTTTAAACCAGATAGTTTAGAATCAAAAAAAGAGCAACTTTAACACAATGAAAATTTCAAATTTGTATCAATTTATTCAAACACATGACAACTTTGTTCTTACTACGCATGAAAATCCAGATGGAGACGGTCTTGGATCCATGGTTGCATTGAAATACTTCCTTCTTTCTTTGGGCAAACAGGCACGTATCTTGGTTACCCCATCTATAGGAGGTTCTCGGGACTGGTTTAGTGAAGAGAGTGTTATTGAGGTGTACTGTCCCGAAGAACACGATAAGTTTTTAGGTCAAGCCAAGTGTTGGATACTAGTTGACGCTTCAGATCCTAGAAGGTTAGGCGCCTTATATCCCGTCTTTCAGTCTAGTCTGGCCGTCAAAGCATGCATTGATCACCATTTGAAAGAGGCACCTCAGGGATTTGACTTCGAATTCACTGACCCGCGTGCAAGTGCCTCTGCGCAATTGATTTTTCGATTAATTAAACAGGAATATAAAGGGCCTTGGAAACACATTGCTCCCGCTCTTTATCTTGGTATTGTGGCGGATACGGGTAATTTTAGATTTTCTAATGCCACTCCTGAGATACATCAAATCGCTTCTTTTCTAATCGAGCAAGGTGCCGAGCCTCCTAAAACTTATCAATATCTCTACCATCGCGACTCCCACTTCAAAATAAAGCTTTGGTCGAGAGTTTTACAAAAAATGGACCTCTTATACCAAGATCGTGTAGCAATTATTGATGTGGAATTAGAAGATTTTAAAATGACACAGTCAGGTTATGAGGACTTAGATGAATTAGTTCAGCAGCCCATGCGAATCCCAACGGTTGAAGTTAGTGTATTGCTTATTGAACTTGAAGAAGGCACTACTAAAATCTCTCTTCGAAGCAGAGAAAAAGTTGATGTCCATAAAATATGTCAAATGTACAACGGGGGAGGGCATCGTCTAGCCGCAGGGGCCAAGGTCCAGATGACAATTAAACAACTCCGTCGAGATTTGAGCGAGACCATATTCTCCCAATTGAATTAGTATGTCTAGGAGGGAGAATAATAATTTTATGGTAAAGAAACTAGAAATGCTTAAAATTCTCTCTAGTGATACCGTACCATTCATAGTTAAAGCAAATATCCCCACACGTTCTGGGGAATTTACTGTTTATGCTTTTTCTGAGTACAAAACCTCACAGGATCATTTAGCTATCGTCCATGGAGATATTGACGCAAGAGAAAGGATACTTGTTCGAATTCACAGTGAGTGCTGGACAGGAGAAGTACTGGGAAGTTTGCGTTGTGACTGCAGTCACCAATTGAATTTAGGACTCAAATCCATTAGTGAGAAAAATGGCATTGTCATATATCTGCGCCAGGAAGGCCGAGGCATTGGCTTAGTAAATAAACTTAAAGCCTATGCCCTTCAGGAGCAAGGATTAGACACCGTAGATGCAAATCTCGCTTTAGGTTTCCCTGATGATCTCCGCTTGTATCACGCAGCAATCGAGATCTTAAGGTTTTTCGGTATCAATCGTATCGCCTTGATGACCAATAACCCGAAAAAGATATCTGCACTCCAAGAATATGGCATAGATGTAGAGCGCATACCTCATCAAGCCAAAACTAATCCCGAAAATTCCAAATACTTAAGAACTAAAGCAGAAAAATCTGGCCACTTACTAGATTTTATTGAAGACGCTCGTTAATTTAAACTTTTAAGCGCTTTAAGTTCCCCTGCAGTTAAGGGGCGCCATTCTCCGGGCTTTAGTCTTTCGTCTTTAATGGGGCCGAATTGAATGCGTTTCAATTTGCTGACAGGATGACCGATCGCGGCAAACATCCGTCGGATTTGCTGGTTTTTTCCTTCAGTCAGAGTTACTCGAAGCCAAGGGTTAAGAGCTTTATCTAATAATTCAATACGACAAGGCTTTAATTTACGACCATCTAATCTAAAACCGCTGCTAAGTTCCTTAATCTGTTCAGGAGTGGGTATTCTATACACTTTGACAACATAAATTTTGGGAATTTCATGATCAGGATCCGTCAATTGATAGGCAAGATCTCCATCGTTGGTCATCAATAATAGTCCTTCAGAATTGAAGTCTAACCGTCCGACTGGATACACGCGCGCTTGAATGCCTGAAATGAGCGCAGCCACCGTGGGCTTCCCTTCAGGATCTCTAAGGGTCGTAACATAGCCCTTAGGCTTATTCAGAAGTAAATACACATGTTTTTCTTTTTGGATTGGTTGAAAGTTGACTGTAATTTTATCCCTACCCAAAATAGCCTTAGTCCCAAGTGTTGTTACAGTCTTGCCGTTGACTTGGACATGACCTTCGAGAATTAAATTCTCCGAAGCCCTACGGGATGCAATCCCTGATTGAGCCATAATTTTCTGCAAGCGCTCGGGTTGATTCGAGGAAATAGCAATATTCTCTCTTTTTTTAATATGAATTTTTTTAGGAGACATCGTTTCTTTCAATAAGATTAGATATTACGAGGAACTCTGAGAACTGCTCTTAAGAACTCTCAGCAAATAATGCACCCCTGAGGAGAAAACGAACAAGGCGACCAGATAAAATATAAGAAGATTTAAATTATAAAACCATTGACGTGGAGGTATAGCATTGATCAAAAGACATATACTAATAGCTACGAATTCTGCTCCAGTAGTAAACTTACCAATAAATGAAGGAGTTGTATTCAAATACTCGTCACTTATGTAGAACATTAGTGAGACGGTTGCGATGATAATATCTCTACTAATGGATAAAATCGATACCCATACAGGAATTTGATAGTTAAGGCTCGTATTATTGGTAAGGGACATAAAGATGAAGGCTGAAAGCATAATGAGTTTGTCGGCTGCTGGATCCAAGATGGCCCCAATGTATGATCGTTGATTAAATCGCCTAGCAATCCACCCATCTAATAGATCCGTTAGCCCAGCGCCGATAAAAATAGCTAAAGCCAGCCATAAACGACCATACCAAATTGCTATCGCAAAGAAGGGAATAGCAATGACCCTTAAGATGGTTATGGAATTTGCAATATTCATAGACTAGTCCCCTCTAATTTTAGCCTTGTGTGAACAAAATGATGTGTTCGAACTTCCATATTCTTGTTCCTCTGCATTAAACTTGAAGACGAGGTTCAATTTGTATTGGGTTATATCGCTAGCGGTGCTATTTTGGATACTCAAGAATCGTGAGGGTATTTGGAAGGGATTACAGTCCAACGAAGACCTCAAAGGCGAGCCTTGTAGTTTTGAATCCGAGGTGATAAAACAGCAGGAGATGGACGAAATCAAAGCTTATTTTGAAGCAAAGATCGTCCCAGATTCTCGCCGAGAAACCACTCATGACTAAAAGATTTTTCATACAGACATGGGGCTGTCAGATGAATGATCATGATGGCGAGAAATTAACTGGAGTTATGGTTCAGGAGGGGTATGTAGAGGTTAATTCGAGTAAAGAGGCGGATGTTGTAATTCTTAATACTTGCTCCATTCGCGAAAAGGCCGTTCATAAAGTTTTTTCAGAGCTAGGACGACTAAAAAAAGAAAAACTACAAAGACCTCTTACTATTGGAGTGACGGGTTGCCTAGCGCAACAGGAACAGTCGCATCTCTTCACTCGAGCACCTCAGATTGATTTTGTTCTTGGAACAATGGCTTTAGAAAAACTTCCTCATATACTCTCTCAGGCTCAAATAAAAGGTGAAAAGGGGATTGATGTGGAACATTATCCAGATAACCACTTATTTCCTACTGAGATCGCTAAGAGAAAACCTACTGCTAAAGCTCTCGTGACCATTATCGAGGGATGTAATCATGCTTGTACCTATTGTATTGTTCCTAGAACTCGAGGGATTGAAAGGAGTCGTCCATACCAATCCATTATTGATGAGGTAATACGATTAATCGATCAGGGATATAGAGAAATTGAGCTTCTAGGCCAAAATGTTAATTCTTATGCGGGAGGTTGCAACTTTACAGAGTTACTCCGAAGGGTAAGTGCTCTAAAGGGGCTTGAATGGCTCCGTTTCACCACATCTCATCCAATGAACTTTACAAAGGAATTAGCTCACGAAATCGTGACGAATCCGCGCATCGCACCTTTTTTACATTTACCTGTCCAAAGTGGCTCCAATGCAGTCCTGAAAAGGATGCTTCGTGAATATACAATCGAAGAGTATCTTGAACGCCTCGATTATCTTGGCTCTAGTCGGTCAAGTATCTGTCTCAGTACAGATTTTATTGTAGGATTTCCCGGTGAGACCGAATCTGATTTCCAGCAAACACTAGATTTACTTGATTATGTTCAATTTGAATCATCTTTTTCATTTATTTATTCACTAAGACCAGGAACGGCTGCTGTTCGCCTCAAAGATGATTTACCAGCAGAGGTTAAACAAGAACGCTTAGTAAGACTCCAGTCGCGTCAGGCCCATTGGACCCTCTTGGATAATCAAAATATGATTGGAAAAGTTGTGGATGCACGCATTGAAAATCCAATTCTAAATGAAAATGGATTCTGGGTAGGTAGAATGGGCAGTTCGAAGACGCTACACCTAAAAGAAAAGGTTGGATACATACCCCAAATGGGTGAATTAGTTTCTGCTCGGATTACGGCAGCAAGCCCTCATTTTTTAGGGGCAGAATTAGTTTAATTTTTGAAATAGGTATCAATGATCGCAAAGCGGTAATCAAAAATCGCTTGGAGATCGCGTTTGACCCATAAACAATGAGCAATTTGCCCGAGAAAACCCCATCCGATAACATACCTCACTCGGTCTTTCATTTCTGTTGATCCGTCAGGTAATGTTTTGAATGTATGTGTGTGATGCCAGAGCTTATAAGGTCCTCGAATCTGTCGATCCACAAAGTACTCATTTGATACCCATTCTTCAATAAGCGTGCGCCATCGTATTGGTATCCCTCTGACTCTTAGCGTGTAATCAAAAATCGATCCAGCCCCTTGCGGTAAGGGGTTTGTAAGGATTTTAAAATGTAACCATGGTGGTGTAATTAGTTCCAAATTTCTTGGATCACTAAAAAAATCAAAGACCCTTTTGCGAGATTGAGGAATAATTTGAGTTCGCTCGAGAACGTACTCCCTCATCCCAAGAGATCCTTCATTGCAGCTTCTGGTCTCGCAAATTTGAACCTAAATCCCAAGTTTTGTAGAATCTTGGGATAAACAAATGCTCCTTTTAAGAGCATCGCATCTGCCATTTCTCCCATAAGTAAATTCAATACGGATCGAGTCACGAAAGCTGGAACTGGAAGAATCGGACGCCTTAATTGTTTACCCAGCAGGCGAGTGAATGTTTCATTTGTAGTAGGGAAGGGAGAGGTGGCGTTAAGTACGCCTTGATATTGATCATTTTCAATGCAATGAATAAGGATGGAAACTAAATCATCGAGATGAATCCAACTAAATCCTTGTTGCCCATTCCCAAGTTTGGCACCCTGAAAAAATCTAATCGGAAGACTCATCTTTGGCAGAGCTCCTCCTGATCGTGCAAGAACAATACCAATTCTCACTTTCACCAATCGAACTCCAAGTGTTGAAACAGGATCTGCAGCAGCCTCCCAGTCTTGACAAACTTCAGATAGAAATCCTAAGCCGACGCCACTGTTCTCATCGATAGGAGTTCCATCGTGAGATCCATAGATTCCTATAGCACTCGCATTGATTAAAATTCCAGGACGACGATCGCTACAGCGACGATAAGCATCGACCAAACGCGAAGTCGTTTCGGTTCTACTTGACCGAATAGCTGCCTTGCGCTGAGAGCTCCACCGCTTATCTGCAATGCCCTCACCGGCTAGATTAATGACCGCATAAACCGAAGGGATTATCTGATCTAGCGCATTCCACGACAGCAGAGGGATACCTTCTTTAGACACACCTTCGCGACGAGAAAGGATAGAGACTCGATAGCCACTGTTGAGAAGTTCTTGGCATAATCGACTACCTACAAGGCCGGTTCCACCGGCTACGAGGATGTGCTTTGCGCTAGATTCATTCATTGAATGCCCCCTCTTAAAGAATAAGGACTGTTTGAGTAATGGCGTAGAGATAAAAATCTAGAATAGTCGTTAACCCAAGTTAAAATAAGGTTGGCTTTGGACACAGTGTCCCCCTCGCCGGAGTTCATGAGATATCTCCTTTCAAACTTGCCCCTACCTATTGGCCGTGAATCATGGTCGTTGGCTAAAGTACTCAGTAATACCTTAGATTTGCCAGAAGATCAATTCAGTCAGACTCGTCTCGAAAGACGAAGTCTAGATGCTCGCCATAAGGGCTCAATTAGATTCTTAGTTGCTATCTCTTTTGATTCAAGCAATGAGATTCCTATGGATACTATCCCTATCGGAGTGCAACTTACCTTAGCTCCTTCAAATCTACCTTTTCTCGTAAAGCCACTTAACTATAAGGGTAGAGTTGTTATTGTTGGAAGCGGGCCGGCCGGGACTTTTTGCGCCCTACGTTGTCTTGACTATGGTTTGCAGCCAGTCATCCTCGAAAGAGGTCCAAGCATGAGCGATCGCGTTGCAGGAATTAATGCGCTTTGGAAAGATGCCCAACTTAAACCTAATGCTAATGCTCAGTTTGGAGAGGGAGGAGCGGGTACTTTTAGTGACGGAAAGTTAACGACTCGTATCGGTCATCCTGCAACACGTTATGTGATTGATACTTTTGTACGTTATGGAGCGCATCCTAGGATTGCCTATCTTGCGAAGCCGCATGTAGGTACAGATGTAATCAGAAAATGTTCAGTTCTTATTAGAAAAGATGCTGAAAAACGAGGAGCTTCTTATCGCTGGAATGCCAAATTAGTTGATCTTGAATTTGAAAACGACAAAGTTACTGGTGCGATTCTTGAGAATGGCGAAATTATTCCTTGTGATGCCCTGGTTATAGCTCCGGGGCATAGCGCCCGAGATACATTTGAGATGCTTCATCGTAAAGGTGTTGCCATGAAGCAAAAACCCTTCGCCATGGGTGTTCGCATTGAACACCCCCAAGATTTAATCGATAAGGCCCAATATGGACCCCACCGAGGTCATCCAAGTCTTCCACCCGCCGACTATAAATTGGTATGTAATTTGGGGCTTAATAGAGCCACCTACTCGTTTTGTATGTGTCCAGGAGGTGAGGTAACACAGTGCACGTCCGAGGAAGGAGCTTGCGTAGTAAATGGTATGAGCAACGAAGCTCGAGACTCCGGATTTGCAAATTCAGGCCTGGTAGCAAAGGTCAACACTTCAGATTTTGTTAGTGACCATGTCCTAGGAGGAATGTATTTTCAAAGATTCTGGGAGCATAAAGCTTTTCAATGTGCACAAGAGACTTATGGTGCTCCCGCGATGAGCGTCCAAGATTTCATGTCGAAGAAACCAAGCGGCAAATTGCCCACGTCGAGTTTTCAGCCTTTTACAGTCCCTGCCGATATTACTCAGTGTCTTCCTCCCTTCGTTGAAGAACAAATTCGACAATCACTACCTACTTTTGATAAGAAAATTCACGGCTACACTTCATCTCAAGCTATTTTGATCGCCCTGGAGAGTCGTACATCGAGTCCGATCCAATTACTTCGAGATCCACAGGGCCAATCGATTAGTCATCCTCAACTTTATCCGTGCGGGGAGGGAGCAGGTTTTGCGGGAGGTATCACCTCGGCTGCTGTGGATGGGATTCGGGTAGCCGAATGGATCGCACAATCTTTTGGGGCAGATCCCTTTTTACCATTCGAAAAACAAGTCAATCCTAAAGAATTAGTTAACGAATATTAGCCTCCACAAATGTCCATTAAACGATATCTTTTAGCGAAGCCGTAAAGAGAATATCCTAAAGTTGTGAAGATTGCGATCCTCCAGATAAACCCAAGACTCGCAAATCCTGAATTTAATAGTTCGGTGATTGAGCAGAGATACAATGAGGCTGTGGCTGGCGGTGCTCAGCTCGTCTTGACTCCCGAGATGCACATTGTCGGATATGTTCCTAACGACACACTCTGGGATACCTCCCTTCGGCACCGAATACAATTGGAATCTGAAAGATTAGTCCGGCTGACTGGTTCCACCCCTTTACTATTAGGTACTGTCAGTCCTGCTCCTAGTGGTCGACTTTGGAATGAATTATGGTGGTGCGTAGAAGGCCAAATTCAACATCGTATTCGTAAGCGCGTGCTGCCTACCTATGATGTTTTTGATGAGCATCGTTGGTTTGAGCCAGACCCTTCACCGCAGCCTCTGGTTTCTTACAGGGGAGAACAAATAGGTTTATCGATCTGTGAGGATCTATGGGCGAACCCATGGGGGCAGGGGACTATTCGATATGCTCTAAACCCCATCGAGGACCTAGTTCAGAAAGGCGCCTCTCTTCTCATTAATGCCTCAGTGAGTCCTGCAAATCTAGGTGCATGGTCTCCGTCGTCTCCCTACGCTGGATTAGTTCCTTCAAAAGCAGACCTCAGAAAAAAAATTCTAGTGAATCAAGCGCAACATTATAAAGTTCCGATTGTATTTTCTTCGAGAGTGGGAGCTGACTCTTCGCTCATTTATGATGGTTTATCGGGGATGGCTTCTTCGGCAGGCAAGTGGCAAGGTGTTCAAGCTTTTTGGGAAGGGATAGTTTGGGTTGACACCGATAAAGATGGAGATCTATGGACGATTTGTGACGATATGACTTGGTTAAGGAAAGCCTTAGTAACAGGAATCCGTGACAATTTTCTCAAGCAGGGCATAGAAGGAGCCGTCATTGGTATGAGTGGGGGCTTAGATAGTGCAGTGGTAGCAACGCTAGCAAAAGAAGCCCTGGGCTCAGACAAAATATTAGGCGTCGCTCTTCCTTCTTCTGTCACATCAACCGAAAGTATTCGTCTAGCTGAGCATCAATGTAAACAATTGGGTATCCAACTTCGAACGATTCCAATAGCCGAGATCCACGCCTCTTTAGAAAGGGCAATTCGAACCCAAACAGGAACACCCCTAGCCGCTAGAACTCAAGAAAATCTACAAAGCCGAATTCGCGGACAGATTTTAATGGGTCTTACAACCGAGGCATCGGTCCACAAGCTTCTACAAACTGAGAAGATGGCTGTTATCAATACTGCAAATAAAAGCGAGGCTGCAGTGGGCTACTGTACTCTCTATGGGGATACAGTGGGAATTTTAAGCCCTCTCGGAGATTGCTTGAAGTCTCGAGTCTTTGACTTAGCACGCACCATGAAAGATGAAATCCTCGAAGAAATTATCGTAAGACCTCCTATGGCAGAATTGAGTCCTAATCAAACAGATGAAGAAGCCCTAATGCCTTATCGTGAACTTGATCTTATTCTTTCTATGTATCTTGAATCGGATATTCCATTCGACTCGATTGAAGAAATACTCATTAGTTCCCGACTCAGTTTCCCCGATATGAAACACAAAATTGACCGAACTCGAATGTTATTGAAGACTTCTGAATTTAAGCGTAAGCAAATGCCTTTTAGTCTCAAAATAAGCCCTAAATCTTTTGGGTCAGGACGGCAGATTCCACTCACTTCTTAAGATTCTAGAGCTTCCAATTGAGTTTGCGTTAATCTATAAAGTCCTAGCCGGCGTGGCGAAATGGCAGACGCGACAGACTCAAAATCTGTTTATCGCAAGGTAGTGGGGGTTCAAGTCCCTTCGCCGGCACCAATTCAAGTTTGGACAAAGCTTAACTATCTGGCCCCTAATAGGGCAGAACCCACTCTTAATTGGTCAGTCCCACTCATTACTGCTAATTCTAAGTCTTCACTCATGCCCATACTTAGTAAGACTTTTTTTTGCATTTTTTGTTCTATCTCTAATCTGAAGTTATGACTATCCGAGAAGGCTTTTGAGTCACCTATGGGGGGGAGTATCATCAAACCACCAAAACACAGATTAGGTGTCTCACGAACAAAGTCCATAATTGACTCAACCTCATCCCTTAGGCAACCCTTCATGGGGCTTTGTTCCCATAAATCGACTTGGATCCAAACCGTTAAATCTTTTTTTATCCGCTGACTTTCCTTATCCAATGATTTGGCTAAGCGCATCGAGTCTAATGAAAGAATTGTATGGCAAAGTCGAGTAGCCAAGGCAGATTTATTTGTTTGAAGATGACCAATAGCTATCCAATCTACGGAAGGTAAAAGGGGAAATTTTTTCTCAATTTCCTGTATATAGTTTTCTCCAAATTTTTTAAATCCAAGTGCCTGTAACTGTTTAATGAGATCAACATTCTTCGATTTGGTAACTGGCAGAATTTCGATAGATCCAGGATCTCGACCGGAAAGTTCACAGCTTTGACTGATACGCTTATGGAGGTGCTCAAGGTTTTGTTTTATGTTCATTTAAATTTAGGTTATACCCGAATCAACGTTCGAGATAGGCGGGCGACGGCGACGGGTGTAGGCTAGGCTCATGCTGGCGTCCTGCCGTACTCGATCAATATTTTATGATCTTGGGCTTTTGTCAAAAATTTAAATCTAAGTGTAATAATCCCTATTTTTAGTGATTAGCCTGTTTATGTTGAGGTTCACATAATCTAAATGTGAAGACTAAAATCGTTGCTAGTGTTGAAAAAAACAGACTTGACTCTTTTACTACTTAGGGTAAATTAGCACTCTAGGGGTTTGAGTGCTACTCGCCCGTTTGCCCACCATCAATATTTTAAGGAGGTTTTACCTTTATGAAATCAATCACTCCCCTTCACGATCGAGTTATTTTGAAGAGACTGGATCCTGCCGAAACTCTCAAAAGTGGAATTGTTATCCCGGATACTGCCAAAGAGAAGCCCATGGAGGCTATCGTGGTTGCTGTTGGTGATGGCAAATACGATGAAGCAGGGAAGCGTATTCCGATGTCGGTCAAGGAAGGCCAAAAAGTCCTCATCGGTAAATATAGTGGAACCGAAGTGAAACTAGATCTCGAAGATCACGTTATCGTGCGAGAAGATGAAATTCTTGCCATTCTCAACTAACTTTATTCACAAGGAGTATTAACACATGGCTAAATCAATTATTTATGCAGAAGAAGCGCGTCAAGCTATTTTAAGAGGCGTCAACAAACTGGCTGATGCAGTTCAAGTAACCCTTGGTCCCAAGGGCCGTAATGTTCTAATCGAAAAGAAATTTGGCTCGCCGCTCATGACCAAAGACGGCGTGACTGTCGCTAAGGAAATTGAGCTCAAAGACAAACATGAGAACATGGGTGCCCAATTGGTCCGCGAAGTAGCCTCTAAAACTTCAGATATTGCTGGAGATGGCACCACGACGGCGACTGTATTGGCTCGAGCCATTTATAGAGAAGGCATTAAAGCCATAACAAGTGGCGCTAATACGATGGAAATCAAGCGAGGTATTGATATAGCCGTTGAAACGATTGTCAAAACTATTGATAGCCTAAAAAAGCCAGTTGAAGGTAATGCTATAGCCCAAGTGGGTACCATTTCTGCAAACGGAGATGCTGAAATCGGAGGAATCATTGCTGATGCAATGGCCAAAGTAGGAAAAGATGGAGTCATCACAGTCGAGGAAGCCAAGGGTAGAGAGACGGAATTAACCGTTGTAGAAGGTATGCAGTTTGATCGAGGGTACTTGAGCCCTTACTTCGTTACAAATCCAGATCAAATGAAAGTTGAAATGGAAAATCCATACATTTTGACTTACGAAAAGAAAATATCAAACATGAGAGACTTGTTGCCGTTACTTGAACAAGTAGTGAACAGTCGTCGATCGCTACTTTTGATTGCCGAAGATGTAGATGGCGAGGCTTTAGCCACGCTAGTTGTGAATAAAATACGCGGCACGCTGCAAGTAGCAGCTGTTAAGGCCCCAGGATTCGGCGATCGTCGTAAGGCAATGCTAGAGGACATCGCAGTTCTTACTGGCGGAAAGGCTATTACTGAAGATTTGGGATTAAAGTTAGAAAATTTAACTTTAACTGAACTTGGAACCGCCAAAAAAATCGTCATAGATAAAGAAAACTGCACCATTGTTGAGGGGGCAGGAAGTGGCGAAGCTATCCAAGGCCGAGTCAAGCAGATTCGAAGCCAAATCGATATATCAACAAGTGACTACGATAAAGAGAAATTACAGGAGCGCTTAGCCAAATTAGTAGGCGGTGTTGCTGTTATCAAGGTAGGTGCAGCTTCCGAAACCGAAATGAAAGAAAAGAAAGCTCGTGTTGAAGATGCAATGCATGCGACGAAAGCCGCCGTAGAGGACGGTATTGTCGCAGGTGGTGGCGTAGCACTTTTACGTTGTTTGGCTAGTATCGAAGCCTTGAAACTTAAAGGCGACCAAAAGAGCGGAGTTGACATCGTCATTCGCGCTATTGAAGAACCTCTTAAACAAATTGCTAACAATGCAGGTGTTGAGGGTTCGGTTGTAGTCAATCGAGTCCGAGAAGAGAAGGGTAATTTTGGATTTAATGCAGCCACAGGTGAGTATGGAGATATGGTCTCATTTGGTGTCATTGACCCTGCAAAAGTCACTAAATCAGCACTTCGTAATGCGGCCTCAGTAGCTTCAATGATGCTCACGACCGAAGCGGTTATTTCTGAAATACCTGAACCTAAAACTCCCGCGGCACCCGCGGCACCTGGTATGGATGATATGTACTAGGCTTTACTGGCAAGGAAGACAAAAACCTCGCTTAATTGCGAGGTTTTTTGTTTATATCTGGTTAATTATTGATAATCTTTGCAATAGAGGTCAAATTGAAAAATATTGCCGTATTTGGACTAGGTAAAGTCGGACGATTGGCTGCTTTACTTCTAGCCGATCGGGGTTTCAATGTTATCGGAGTTGATAAAGCAAGGTTAGAAAATTTTATTTTACCTATACAGGTCATTGATTTGAGTGACACGTCAAATCTAGAAACTACACTCGATCAGGTGGATACGGTTGTTAGTTGTTTACCTCACAATTTAACCTTAGCACTCGCCGAGAAATCTTATAACAAGGGTCTACATTATTTTGATTTAACGGAAGACCGAGTCACTACTCAAAAGATTATGGAGTGGTCGTCTACCTCGCGTTCTGTTTTAATGCCCCAATGTGGTCTTGCGCCCGGATTTATTTGTATACTCGGGGCGCATCTAGTCTCTGAGCGCAAAAAAGATTTCCATCGCCTCGGCCTTAGAGTAGGGGCAATCGATCAAGTTTCTCAGGGCTTTCTTCGCTACTCAACAACTTGGAGTCCTGAAGGACTAGTCAATGAATACCTCAACCCTTGCGAAGTAGTCCAAGATGGTCGAATCATTTTGGTCCCGGCTCGATCTGGTCTTGAAAAGATCACTATCAATGGTCATATTTACGAAGCTGCAGCTACTAGCGGAGGACTCGGAACTCTATGTCAAACTATGAAACATCTGGTCCCTAATATCGATTATAAATCTGTACGATATGAGGGCCATTTCGGTCGTATTGAGCTAATGTTCGATAATCCATTTATCAACGCCTACCCCAGTCTTCTCAAAAAGGGACTCCAATGGCTTTCAGGAAAAGCCCAAGATGACCTTGTGGTAGTAAAAGCATTCCTAGAAAATAAATCGGGAGAAGAGGAAAGTATTGAAAAATTTTATTACCCCATGACTATTTTTGGAGAGTCTTGGCATGCGATTAGCTGGACAACTGCTGGTAGTTTAGTTGCTGCAATAGAACTGGTTGCCTCTAAGGTCTTACCTCAAAGGGGATTTATTAATCAGGAGCAGATTAAACTATCTGATTTCTATGCAACACACTCTGGGAGCTGGTTTAAATAATTCCTAAAGCGTCCTGCAGATGCGTTGCACATGTTGAGTTTGCTGGCCATTACAACTGACGATGACAGCATGGAGTTCAAGTTGATCTTGAGCTACAGCCATAGACGCTCGTTTGCCAGTATAGAATCGCTGCAGACTGGTTTCGCGATCCATCCCTATAACGCCGCCGTAGGGGCCCGTCATGCCAATGTCTGTAACGTAGGCAGTTCCAGAGGGCAAGATCTTTAAATCCAGAGTAGGGACGTGTGTGTGTGTTCCAAGAACAGCTGTGACGCGACCATCACAATGCCAACCCATTGCTTGAGATTCACTAGTAGCATCGGCATGCATGTCAACGATCGTTACATCAGCCGATACCTCAGAAAGTAGGAGATCTATGGCCCGAAATGGATCTGAGCAAATCGGCATGTGGACCTGTCCCATGATATTGACAACTAAAAAAGATACCCCATTGACGCTCCCTTTCCAGTACCCATGCCCCGCCTTTGGTAGTTCAAGATTAAGAGGTCGAAGTAGTCGAGGTTCTTGATCATAAAAAGATTCGATGCCCTTAACGTCGAAGGCGTGATTTCCAGTTGTGATCACGTCGATAGCAAGATCAGTTAACCAATGGTTAGCAATGGATGAATGAATCCCACGACCATGCGCAGCATTCTCGCCATTAACCACAATAAAATCTAAATCATATTCTTTGCGGAGTTGTTGAATATGCTGATCTAGTAAGCGTCGGCCAGGTTCGCCAAAAACATCTCCAATCATCATAAAATTTGTCATTCATTTAGCCTAACTAAAAAAAGGCAGCCAGGGCTGCCTTTTTTTATTGAGTCTGGAAAAATTAGAAAGCTAACCGGACTCCTAATTGTACCTGCCGTGTTTGGCCAACTGAGGTTGGAGAAGGAGCAAGGAATGTGTTCCCAGTTCCACCCCGAATGGCATTGAACGTATCCATTCGATTGAAGATGTCAAAGACTTCAGCTGACAAGGTAAGGACAGTTCCAGCATATTTGAAATCACGACTGAATTTAGCATCAACCGTAGTGAAACTGGATCGTCGGAACACATTGCGACCTGTATCTTGTCCAAGATAATAGACACGATCGTTGCCGCTGATACCGTCAGCATTTTGATCGCCAGAAGCTATCGCAGAGTAGGGCGTACCCGATGAGTAACGAATATTGACACCACTCATGATTTTAGTAGCGGCATGGAAGTAACTGAAAAATCCCGTAAATACATGACGGCGATCCGTGTCGGCGTATGAGTAGTCATCCATAAGTCTTTGGGTATTTTGGACACCGTAGCTCGAGAAATTACGCTCATTGGAATCGTTATCTCGGTTGACACTCCAAGTGTAGAAAAATTGACCTGTGAAAGGGCTATCTGATTTGTCATACTTGGCGCTTAGCGTGATTGCGGAATAGTTACTAATTGCATCGGATGTGTACATCATCATCTTAGAAAAGTTTGCATTAGGCCGCGTACTAGGAAAAACAAGCCGGGTATCAACGTTCGCTACAGGTATACCTAGATTGATATCCTTAAGGCGTTCTAAGCGGCTTCCAACGGCATAAGCTGAATTAATACCTACTACCCAACCTGAGTCGTAAGCTCTTTCAACACTTGCGTTAAATCGGGTGGTACGAGGGTTTTCAAAGTTAGGATCGAAGGTGAAAATATCGCCCTTAGGAACAGAAGATCCTACTGGTAATGAGGGGAATGCATAAGGATTATTCCAATTAAAAGTAGATCCCCGCACTAATCCAGGATTAGCAGCGACAAAAGCCGAAGTTAGAGAGGCAGATGTAAATCTAATTGAAGTCGCTCTAACGCCATTCACTGAATAGACTTGGTACTGGAAAACAGCAGGGGTACGGGAAGTATAAGTACCAGCATTGAGGCGCACGATCGTTTTACCTTTGTCGGCACTAGGTGTCCATGTCAGACTGACACGCGGATCCCATGTGTTACTGCCAGGAATGGTCTCAGTTAAAGGGGCTGTTGTCGTTGTGGGATTGGCAAAATTTGCAATAGGGAAGGAAGGATTTTTTTGTTGGTCTTGTCGTAATCCTAAACCTAACTTGAGATCGTTATTCAATCTGAAGTCGCCTTGGATGAAATAGGCTTCCTCTTGGGAGGTGCTATCAAATTCACCTGATTGAAGAGCCGTGAGACCGCCCAATCCAAATCTTTGATCGTACGAAGACCAATTACCGGCTCTGAAATCCGTTATATTGCTAAAGCTGTAGGAACCGTTTGCGGTTCCAGCAAAGATTTCGTAAATACTAGTTTTGTTGTAGTCAGCTCCGATTTTGATGGTGAAACCAGGAGCAACGTAGGTTAGAGTTTCTTGAATTTGAAAACGCTCCTGTTCGTATTCACGAAAGAAGTTATTGCCTCCGTAGCTTCCCACATTACTGATGGCTACACGGGGCCTGGAGGTTCGTTGTCTACGCGGGAGATCATTTCCAGATTTGCTCACACGAAATTCGCTGAGCAAGTTAGGAGCGATCGACCAATTCCACTGGCCCACTAGGGATTCAGTATTGACAATATCAGGGGTGGTGGTTTCAAAAGCAACATTCGAGCCATCGTTGTATATGCCTGTGAAGTCAGACTTGTTGTAACGGAAAGTGAAAATGTTATCAGCGTTTAAAACCCAGTCGACACGAGCGAAGAAAACATCTGAATTTTGAGGACTCGCATATGAACCGCCTCTGTTTGCTAGTACTAGATCAGCCGCTTGGGTCAGGTCTAAGGCCAAGGGGAGTGATTGTGTACCCCAAGTAAAATTGTTGGTGGAGCTTCTTCGTTGACCGTCATAAGCTACGAAGAAAAATAGAGTGTCTTTAATGAGTGGACCACCAAAGGAGAAACCTTGTTGAGAATTAGGGCTGGAAATAATCGCATTTGATCCTGGAACACCGAAGTCAGGTCGGAGTGCAATAAAACGTTGCGGACGCTTGTAATAAAATGCACTGCCTGTAAAGTCGTTCGTACCAGATTTAGTGACAGCATTAATGTATCCACCGCCCATGCGGCCATACTCAGCCGAAGCGCCGTCAGTGACCACTTGAAATTCTCGAACTGCTTCAATCGATACCGTGAATGGAGTCTTGCCTTCAGCGCTACCGAGGGCACCCCCAAAGAAGGATTCGTTGTTATCAGCGCCGTCTAAATTGACCGAGGTATTGACGCCTCGTTGACCTGCAATGGCTAAATTGCCGCGATTTCCTTCAACGATAACTTGAGGGGTCAATGTAGCAAAATCTAAGAATGAACGACCAGCGACTGGAAGTCTATTCATGTTCTCGGGAGAAATTGAAGTTGTTGCTGAACTACGATTTGGATCTATAGAGGAGACCGCCGAAAGAACTTCAATTGTGGTTTCAGAAACAGAAGCCAATCGGAAATTGAGGGGGGCAGAGCCACTTAAGCTCAGGTATAACTTCACACCAATTGCGGACTGAAAACCATCTTTGCTTGCAGACGCTACGTAAGGACCCACGGGCAAATTAACAAATTGAAACTGGCCGTTTGACTCGGTGAGAGAAGCTCGAACTAATCCCGTCTCAGCATTTCGAAGAGTAATGGCAACACCAGTAAGCGGCCTGCCTTGAGCATCAGTAACGCTTACTATGATTTGCGACAGAGCGCTTTGTGTGAAAGCGGGTACTCCCGAGGCAACAATGAGCGCCATGATGGCAGATGAAGTGACGTGCGATTTACGCATAAAAAGTTCCTCCCGTATATTGGTATAGTATCAAATTAGAGGTAAATTCAATGGGACTTAATTAATACCTATTTAAAGACTAAAGCACTCAAAAGTCGACAATTCTAGGTTTTTTTAAGTACTGTTTAGGCATAAGTCATTTGTGGAGTTATGCTATTGGAGTTGCCAAGCCAATCTTATTAAAATCTCTATCATTACTACAAATAGGCCACCTATAATTATGTCTAAGTCCAATATTTTCAAGGTTTTAACACTATTTTTTGTGGCTTTTTCATTATTAGTATCCCAAGAAATCCTGCCTTTAGGGGATATCCGATCGGGTATGAGAGGGCAAGGTAAGACAGTTTTTTTGGGCTCTAAAATCGATCAATTTGATTTTGAAGTTTTAGGCATCCAAAAGAATACGTCACCCGGCCGATCAACGATCCTTATCAAGCTGCTCGGCTCCCAAATGAAGGAAATGGGAGTTTTCGCAGGAATGAGCGGTAGCCCTTGTTACATCAACGGAAAGCTTATTGGTGCCCTAAGTACAGGTTTCACATTCTCCAAAGAGCCGATAGCCGGCATAACTCCCATACAATACATGCTTGATCAGCTCTTACAAATTCCAGATGAGTCCGTTCAGAATACCCCATTAATACTCCCTAAAATGGATCCTCCTAAAGTCTTGAAGTCTGCAATAAGTGGAACGATGATTCCGTTAAGTGAAGTTTGGCCCGAGGGCTCTAAAGATTCGTATAGCCTCGTACTCACTGGCACGGCTTTATCATCAGATGCAGCCTCTTTTTGGCAAGGTTCAGGAGTTCGCTTCCTAGACGCCAACAATTCATTCATGATGACTAACGAAGAGCAAATCTCTAGCCCTATTGAGCCGGGAGGCACTGTAGTAGCTAGTCTAGTTGAAGGAGATCTTGATTTATCTAGCGCCGGAACCATCACATATATCAGGGGCAAACGCGTATTAATGTATGGGCACCCGCTTTTTAATTTAGGGTCGCTTCAGGTCCCAATGCGATCTGGCAATGTTTTAGGGGTTGTTTCCAATCTCAATTCTTCTTTCAAATTGACCGCTCCAGGGAGAACCATAGGATCGGTGATGCTTGACCGAAGCTCCGGTGTAAGCGGAACTTTAGGAGTCGAATCTAAGATGATCCCTTTGAGGCTGGGAATTAATTTAGGCGGCAGAAAAAATTTAAATTTAAGCTTTAATATGATTGATCATCCTGTATTAACTCCGTATTTTGCCGCTACTGTTTTATCTCAATCTTTAGAATCGAATATTCGTGGATTAGGAATGCAAAGTTTGAGTCTTCAGGGAAATATTAAACTTGCAGGTTATCCTCCTATTGAGATTGAAAGTTTTGTTGCTGATCTTAACTCCAAAAGACTCTCTGACTATTTAGGCGGCGTTCTTCAGGCCATCTGTTTTAATCCTTTTGAGAAACCCAAATTTGAAGGGATTTCTTTAACGATTAAGGCCGAGGAGCGGTTAGATCTGAGCGCAGTAGTATCTGCTCGTATTCTGACATCTCGACCCAAGAGAGGGTCATCTTTACCTGTCACCCTGACTGTTCAGAATATTCAAGGCCTCCGCGAATCATATAACTTTTCGGTCTTTATCCCGACGTCGGCGCAAAAAGGGAAAACCTATCTGCTTGTTGGAGATGGTCTGTCCATCATGTCGGCAGATCCAGATCAATCCTCTATTCAAATTGGAAGTTTGGGTGATGTGGTCCAAATTCTTAACAGCTCTTTAAAAAACAATCTTGCCTATGGGCTTTTGGTTCAATCCTCAAAAGGAGCGGGCCTTCGTGGAGATCGAATCGAGGGCGTCCCTCCCTCTATTGCTAGTCTCGTAAATCCGGAGGATGGCTCTAAAAACAGTAGTCTGAAACGAAGAATTATTGGACGCTCTCTGATACCGCTTGAACGCGAAGTTCAGGGTTTGGTTACCCTCGAAATCGAGGTTGAGTAATGTTGAGACTTTTTTTACATCAGTGTCGAATTATTATGTTTCTCTTCACCGTTATTTCATTAAATGGTCAACAAGTTACCAAGAACTATAATTCGTTTATTGATTGGCAGAATTCAGAATTTAAAGGACTCCAAGTTGATGCAGAAGGAATACTAAGGCTTGGTCCGACTTCTCGACGCATTATCCAGGTCCCTGAAGGGATCATATGGGCTTTTCTTCCCGATGGTCGTGACGGAGGCTTTATTTCTGCTGGAAATGATGGAAGAATTTTTCGCCTATCGGGAGGTCAGTTGAAGCCTTTTGCTCAGATGAAAGGTGGAATTGTTTTTGCGATGACTCGACTAGGAGAGGATTTAATCGTTGCACCTAGTGGACAAAGGAGATTGGTTCGTATCAATTCTCTTGGAGAGAGCTCAACTTATGCCGCTATCAATGCGCGTATCGTTTGGCAGTTAGAATCCGAAAATCGAGAAATACTTGCTTTAGGTGCTGGAGAACGAGGCGCCGTTCTTATATCTGCTCGCGAAGGATCAAGCCGTGTGCTGGCAGAAATGGCAGAAGAAATTGCTTTCACGTCTTTTGCCAGAGATGCGCGAGGCAGTTACCTATTAGGTACGCATGGAAACGGATTAGTAGTCAAATACAATCGAGCTACTGACCGCCTTGAGACTCTATTCGATAGCGGTATGGACGAAGTTCGAAATATAGTGGTCTCTGGAGATCGGGTCTTTGCATCAGCCAATATTGAAAGACCTATCCTGCCCGATATTTCCAAAGAGATACCGACCGTGACTCCCCAGGATATCTATTTTCCAAGCGAATCAGATTTGAAAACCAAAAGCATTTTATTCGAGTACGATCTAGACTCCAAGTTTTCTAGGACTCTTTGGCAGAGTCAGCAAAGTTTTGCTTTTGCTCTCACGCTATGGAAAAATCATTTGCTTTTGGGCACCGGAGACCGATCAAGAATATTTTCTTTTGATATCCAAAAAGTCCCTACCTTAAAACCATCGTTTGCGCTCATTCAAGAACTGAATTGCGCTCAAGCAACAGCATTTATTTCTCAGGGATCAATCATGTATGTGGTTGGATCGAATCCTGGTGAAATTTATACGCTCTCAGATAGTAATTCAACTGAAGGTTACTTGGAATCCGAAATATTGGTTTCACCGGGCCTGACCCGTTGGGGTAGGCCTTACATAGAATCCAAGACACCAAATGGAACTTCGGTCTCTATTCAATTTCGCTCAGGTCAAACTCGTAGGCCTGATGTAACTTGGTCGCCATGGTCTCCGTTGATGAAATCAGGAGAACGCCCTGGGGTTCCTGTCGCTAAGTTTGCTCAGTTTCGAGTCAAAATGCTGAGCACTGTCGATGGGTTGACTCCGGAGGTCAAAGAAGTGAAGTTTTTTTGGGCACTTCAAGCACGAACTTCGCAAGTTAAATCCATCGAAGTTCTACCTCCGGGTATTTATTTATCTAGTAAAAATACTAATACATTAACAGCACCACCTCAATCATCTGAAATTCTGTATTTTCTCGAGGATGACAATGAAGAACAAGGGGATACATCGAGGAACTTTCGAAAGGGAATTCAGGGTTTTATATTTAAGTCAGATACTGAAAATACCGACCAAAGATTATTTCGCATAGCTCTTCGGGGTGAACAGGGAAATGAGATTTTGCTTGAGGAGCAATTTAATACATACCACTTTGCCTTTGATACAACTTCCTATAAGGAAGGGGTTTATGAACTTCAGGTTACTGCTTTTGATAGATGGAAAACGATAACTTCAACTCAGCAGGATGGAATTTTAAGCTCTCGGTTCACCATTGACCATGAGGCTCCAAAGGTCGATCAAATTACCATGAATATTGACCAGCAGACCCTACTGGCTCGCTTTCTTCTTAAAGATCTTCGTTCCATTATTAGCCATTGCTTTATAAGTTTTAACGGCCAAGATTGGCAACAAATCCTGCCGGATGACGGTATTTTTGACCAGACCACCGAAGAATTTACTTTACGACTAAAACTATCCATTCCTCTTTCATCCAAACTATTTATTAGAACTGTGGATGGTCATACAAATGAATCAATCAGCAGTTATTTATTACCCGTGGTTCAGAAATAAGACTACATATCCTTGGTCTGAAAATTAGGTTTCCTTTTTTCTAAGAACGCAGCCGTACCTTCTTGGGCGTCAGCAGATTGAGAGATTAGGCCAAATAGACTGGCTTCATGTTCTAGGCCTTTGGCGAGGGGCAGGAGAAGGCCGTCACGAACAGCCTTAAGGGCTAGCGATACAGCATGAGGACTTCTACTCAGTATCGTTTCAGCAAGTCTCATTGTCTGTCCATCCAGATCAACTGCCGGATAGACACGGCTTACTAATCCAATCCGAAGGGCATCGACTGCTGAGATCATCTCGGCCGATAAAATCATATCCAGGGCTACGCCCATTCCCACTAGTCTTGCCAGCCTCTGGGTACCGCCGTATCCCGGGATCAGACCTAGGCTCACTTCGGGGAGAGCTAAGCGAGCATTTTCAGAGGCAATTCGTATATGGCAGGCTAGAGCTAGTTCGCATCCGCCGCCTAGTGCGAAGCCTTGAATAGAGGCGATGACAGGCTTTGAGGACTGTTCGATGAGATTAAATACGGACTGACCTCGAAGAGATTGGACACGCGCCTGATCTGCTGTGAGGCCATTAAATTCTGCGATATCGGCCCCTGCGACAAATGACTTTTCACCTGCCCCCTGAAGAACGATCACGCCAATAGATGAATTTTGTTGTAGATCTAAAATGGATGATTCTAGTTTTTCTAGGACTTCGTTATTAAGGGCATTTAATTTATCGGGCCGATTGATAATAATTCGTCCCAAACGATTTTCAATCTGAGTTTCGACCACCGACATAAGCACCTCTTAGAGTGTCCTAATGATATCTCTCAGTTGAAGTAGGTTTCAATTAAGAAACGATATAATCAAATCCTATGATGTGGATTCGACGAAGTAATCAGCGTGGTTATTTTGACCATGGATGGCTCAGATCTCGGCACACTTTCTCGTTTGGCCAATACTACGACCCACAATTTATGGGCTTCGAATCTCTTTGTGTGATCAATGAAGATTTCGTCTCCCCCAATCATGGATTTGGTGAACACGCACATCAAGACATGGAAATTATTACTTGGGTTCTCGAAGGTCGCTTATCTCATGAAGACTCGCTAGGCAATCGAGATAGCATTATTCCCCTCCAGGCTCAGATCATGAGTGCGGGGACAGGTATTCGCCATAGTGAGTTCAATGCGTCTACTGAGGACCATGTTCATTTACTCCAAATATGGATTACTCCTAGTCATCAAGGATTACCTCCTCGTTACGACCAAGTTCAACTCTCCCGCATCCAAGTTACTAATCGATGGGCCGTACTGGCTTCTTGCAATCTCCTAAAGGGAGGTCTCAAGATTTTTCAAGACGCTCATATTTCTATAGCTAGGCTGGATTTAGATCTGAATCTAGAGGTATCTATTGAACCAAATCGCGCTGCATGGATACAGGTAGCTAGGGGAGAAATACAAATTGGGGAAGAGCGCTTATTTGCTGGCGATGGGATCGCCGTAGAACAAGCGTGTGTTCTCAATCTTCATTCCCATACAAATGGATCTGAGGTATTGTGGTTCGATTTGGCCAAAACACTTCAGCCGATAACACACTGAATACCGGTACCCTTTAAGCTGCAATATCCTTGAGGATTCTTGTGTAAATATTGCTGATGGTAGTCTTCCGCAAAATAATAATTTTTGAAGGGTAATATTTCTGTAGTGGGGACACCCAGCCCTTTTTTAGTGAGCGCTTGCTTCGCTATAACCAGACTCTCTTCGACCGATTTCATCTGATTGGGTTCCAAAGTGAAGATCACTGATCGATACTGAGAACCGATGTCGGGTCCTTGACGATGGTATTGGGTGGGATCATGATTTTCCCAAAAGAGCTTTAACATTTCCTTTAGGGCCTGTTCCCCTTGAGCGAAAACTAATTGCACAACCTCAGCATGACCGGTTCTACCGCTACAAACTTGTTCATAGGTCGGGAATTCAATGATTCCTCCTGCATAACCAACGGAGGTACTTTTTACGAGTGGGTGTTTCCAAAAAAGACGCTCCACTCCCCAAAAACAGCCCATACCCACAAAAAGCATTTGGTCATTTGGCCACTCAAAACGAAGGGTATCTTTGAAAATGGCATGAATAGGCAAGGAGCTTTGGCTCATTGAATACTATCCTTTCCAGCGCCGTGGGTCTTGATCGGAGTAACCTAGCTGATCCAGAACGCGTAAAGCAAATGTATCGAAAAGATCTTCAAAGTCTTTTGGATTTGAGTAAAAGCCAGGCATGACAGGCATGATGATGGCTCCAGCATCATGGAGTCGAATCATGTTTTCAAGATGGATTCTGTTCAAAGGTGTTTCTCTGAGACATAGGACGAGAGGCTTCCTTTCTTTAAGGCATACATCAGCGGCTCGGGAAATCAGGTTATTACTGACACCCCAAGCGATCCTTCCGAGAGCTCCGGCTGAACATGGGGCTATGATCATCCCGTTGTGTCGGTATGAACCACTGGCAATATCAGCGCCAACATTTTGATCAGATCTTAAAGAAATCTTAGGGCTAAGGCTCACTAAATCTTCTGGCCGGAGTTGCGTTTCATCCAGCAAGCATCGTTTTCCAGTAGTGGAGACCATCAAATTGATTTGAGAAACAGATTCTTTTTGTATCAGTTTTTTTAAAATAGCGACGCCAAAGGCAGACCCGGAGGCTCCACAAATTGCTAGCGTGTATTTTTCAGACATCAGTTTAGTATGCACTTAAAAATGTTGGCACGATGTTCTAGGGATTTAGACACCTATATATTCAAAAATTTTGGACCTACTTGGGTAATGGATCCGGCACCAAAAGTAATTAGTAAATCACCTGCTTTCAGGATTTTTTTAAGTTCAAATGGAAGATCTTGAATTTCTTTGATGAAGCGGACCTCTGTGCCTTGTTTGCTGATACCTTCCGATAAAATCTTAGCTTCGACACCATGAATAGGTTTTTCTCCCGCAGGATAGATGTCTGTCAGAAAAACAAGATCAGCATCATCAAAGGCAGCCATGAATTCATTCATGAGAGCCTGGGTTCTCGTATACCTATGAGGCTGAAAAGCAGCAACAATACGACGTTCTGGAAAACCCTTTCTTGCAGCCCTAAGAGTTGTTTGAATCTCCGTCGGGTGATGACCATAATCATCTACTACTAAAACTCCATCACGCTCTCCTCGAAGGGTAAAGCGACGATCAGCTCCTTGAAAAGAGGCGAGGCTTTTTTGAATACTCTCGGTTGATAGGTTAAGTTCTAAAGCAATTCCAATCGCAGCTAGAGCATTAGCAACCATATGCGTACCCGGTACGCGAATCGAAAAATCCCCCAGAGAATTTTCACGCGTATGGACCTTGAAAAAGGTATCGAAGCCCTTTTGGCGAATGTCAGTAGCATAGATATCGGCTTGATTTTCAGTGCTGTAGGTCAATATGGGGCGATTAATTTGGGACAAGATCGATGCGAGATGGGGATCATCTAAACACACAAATAGGCGTCCATAGAAAGGCAGACTGTTGGCAAAAATAACAAAAGCCTGCTTAATGGCCTCCATATCTGGATAGTGATCTACGTGCTCTCGATCAATGTTGGTGATAACTGCCAGATATGGACGTAGCATAAGAAAACTTCCATCACTTTCATCCGCTTCGGCAACCAAATAATCTCCCTGACCTAATTTAGCGTTTGATCCAAGAGCGGCTAGTTTACCTCCTATGACGATGGTGGGGTCTAAACCAGACTCAGATAGGACTTGGGCTACCATGCTGGTTGTTGATGTTTTTCCGTGGGAGCCGGCAACAGCGATCCCTCGTTTTAATCTCATCAATTCTGCTAGCATTTCGCCTCTTGAAATCATTGGAATTCCAAGTTCGAGACCTGCTTGAACTTCTGGATTTTGAATCTTTACAGCCGTACTGGTGACAATAAGCTCGGCACCTTGAACATTCTCTGGACTATGTCCCAAAGAAAACTTAATACCAAGATCAGTCAGATGGTCAATTATTGGGGAAGTTTTCAAGTCTGATCCTGAAATTTTGAAGCCAAGATTACAGAGAACCTCTGCTATTCCCGACATTCCAATTCCGCCTATACCTACAAAGTGGATGGACTTGACTTTCCCAAACATGTAGCCTCACTAGAGTTAATCATAGCGATGGATTGATATACGGGATACCTATGAAAATGATCAAGTTGCAACTCCATTGGGTTGGATAGAGGGAGGCCCACTGCTAAACTGAAACGTAAGAGCCGGGGACAAGATGCAGATCCAAAAATTGATTTTGAGTTTGCAAGAATTTTGGTTGAAAAACGGCTGTTTAATCGGGTTGCCTTACGACATCGAAAAAGGGGCAGGGACGATGAATCCGCTCACCTTTTTTGGTGCCCTTGGACCTGATGCATGGCGTGTAGCCTATGCGGAGCCTAGTCGTCGACCTGCAGACGGTCGCTATGGCGATAATCCATTTCGTGTTTATAAACATCTTCAGTTTCAGGTTCTACTCAAACCTTCACCTGCCGATGTTCAAGATCTATATCTTGAATCATTAGCCAGTCTTGGGATAGATCTCAAAAATCATGACTTAAGATTCGAAGAGGATAACTGGGAGTCCCCCACATTGGGTTCTTGGGGCGTTGGATGGCAAGTCGTGTTGGATGGAATGGAAATAAGTCAGTTCACTTATTTTCAACAAATGGGAGGTGTAGACTGTAAACCGGTTAGTGCTGAAATTACCTACGGTATTGAGCGTCTATGCATGTTCCTTGGGGACACTAGTAATATATTCGATACAACCTACGGTTTGATTGGGGATTCTAAAGGCTCCGTGCCAATTTCCTACGGAAAACTCCGTCACCGTGAGGAATTAGAAATGTCTCATTACAGTTTCAATTTGGCCGATATTCCATTTCATCGGAGTCTTTTTGATTTCCATGAAAAAGAAGGTACGTTCCTTCTCAATGAACACAAGCATTTCATTTCAGCCTATGAACAAATGCTCAAAATGAGCCATGCATTCAATGTTCTAGATGCCCGAGGTGCTGTCAGTGTTAGTGAGCGCCCAGGCCTTATTAAGCGCGTAAGAGATTTAGCGTCTGGATGTGCACAAGCATACCTTAATCATCATTTTCCTCCTGCTTCTTCCTAGCCTATGTCGAAAGATTTTTTATTAGAAATCCACTGTGAAGAGATACCGGCTAAGTTTTTGGCACCACTCCATTTGGAACTTCAGGATAAGTTAATCCAATTATTCGAAGGTAAGGGACTTGTTGGTCGAGGTACTTGCCCACGGAGTCCGGATTGGTATTCTCCGCGAAAAATTGCAGTTTTCTTACCCGGTATTCATGAAATACAGCCCGACACACAATCCCTTGAGGTGGGTCCTTCAAAGTCAATTTGCCTCGATAGTCTAGGACAACCCACAGATGCCGGTCTCCGTTTTGCTGATAAATGGAAGTCAAATTTTGGGGAAATTGTTTATGAAGAGGTCAAAGGCAAGAAAGGCGATTACGCCGTTCTGCGAAGAGCGGTAAAGGGACTTCCTGCTGTAGAAGTTTTATCAGAAACCTTACCTGCCTTGATTGCATCACTATCTGTCCCTAAAGCAATGAGATGGGGTCATTCCTCTTTTGTTTTTGTTCGTCCCATAAGAAATATTTTATGCTTGTTAGGCACCACAGTGGTTCCCTTTGAAGTGGATACCGTTAAAAGTTCATCTACCACTTTGGGTCATCGTCTTAGTCCAGGGCCAATTGAGGTCACTCAACCTAGCGAGTATGAATCAAAATTAGCCAATCATCACGTAATTGTCTCCTGTATAGCTCGCCGAACCCTTTTACAAAAAGATTTGACAGCCGCAGCTTCTTCGATAAACGGTAATTTGATTTCGGATGAATCTTTATTAAGAGGAGTATCGGAGATTGTTGAATACCCTTCAGTAATACTAGGTCAGTTCTCGCCAGAATTTCTCACCCTTCCTCAATCCATTCTTACGTGTTCATTACGTGAGCATCAAAAATCTTTTTGTATACAAAATTCTGATGGAAAACTCCTACCATATTTTTTATCTATTGCTAATCGAGATTTATCACAAGACCACAAGGCACGAGAAACTATTACAAAGGGGAATGAGTGGGTTCTTAATGCCAGGCTTTTCGATGCCAAGTTTTTTTATAATGAAGATACTAAAACTTCTCTTGAAAGTAGACGATCTAGACTCGAACAGTTGACTTTTATCCGTGGTGCCGGTACGTACTTACAAAAAACCGAACGACTATCCACATTGGCGGGTCATTTTGCCCCACTCTTCAGCGTTGATCCTTTGGAAGCTCGCTTAGTTGCCCATTTATCCAAATTGGATCTCACGACTCAAATGGTAGTGGAATTTCCAGAGCTGCAAGGCAAAATGGGTTCGGATTATCTCAGGAATGAGGGACTACCCGAATCTGTTTGTAAGGCTATTGAGGAACACTATGCTCCAGTCTCCGCCGAAGGTTCTCTCCCATCAACTCCCCTCGGCTCTCTTTTGGCAGTAATCGACAAATTAGATACACTCGTTGCAGCATTTGCCATTGGTCAAATACCAACAGGCTCCAAGGATCCTTTGGGTCTCCGTCGAGCAGGCTCGGGCCTTGTTCGTATTTTGAAAAATCAAAATATTCCACTTTCTCCAGTAGAAGCGATTCATCAGTCTCTCAATATTTTCATCAACCAATTCACCGTTAAAGACATTGAAAAAGTTGAACCGGCCCTGAAAGTTTTTTGGGATGAACGTATGGCCTTTGCGCTATCACAGGATGGATTTGAACAGCAGTTACTTCGGTCTGTTATGGCAGCACCATGGCATGATCATTTGCAATTGATAATGCGATGTCAGGCGCTTAAGCGTGTCATAGTACGCGCCGATTTCGGGCAATTAATTGAAAATGCTAAGCGTATTAATAATATTTTAGTTGATCAAAAGATCGCTAACCCATTAATGTATGATCTTCTCGAAACCCCCTCTGAAAAAAAACTGTTAGAAAAAAGTCATCTGATCGATGGATTAATGGGTAATGACCAACTTGATGCTTTTTGCTTAGCACTTGCAGAGTTAGCCGAGCCTCTTGAAGAATTTTTTAAAGAGGTGATGGTTCTAGACAAAGATATCAATATTAGGAAACAACGATTAAACTTACTCTTTAAATTAAGATCTCAATTCGACTACATTGCAGACTTCTCGAAATGGTAATCTTAAATATGTCTGATAGTTTCCATCACGAACGTATTGCTGTCATCGACTTCGGAAGTCAGTACACTCGTTTAATTGCTCGAAGATTAAGAGAGGTGGGAGCATTTGGGCTTGTTTATAGTTCTAATGTTTCCTTCGAGGACATTCAAGGCCCAGACCTTAAAGGTATTATTTTAAGCGGGGGTCCTAGCTCGGTATTCGAGGAAGGAGCTCCGCGCCTAGATCCTCAAATTTTAAAATCTGGCACACCAATTCTAGGTATCTGCTATGGTCAACAACTCATTGCCAAAGAATTTGGAGGGAATGTTCATCGATCCAAAGCTCGAGAGTATGGCAAGGCCTCTATTGATGTTTTAAGCGATGATTCAGTTTTATTCCGGGGACTTCAATCATCCCAACAAGTATGGATGAGCCACGGAGACCACGTAGAATCCATACAAAACACGTTTAAGGTTGTTGGACGGACCGCTTCTGTCCCCGTCGCCGCCATGGAATCAGAAAGTCTTAAAATATTCGCTATTCAATTCCATCCAGAAGTTACCCAAACTGAGTCAGGCCTAAAAATACTCAAGAATTTTTGTGACTTTTCAGGCATGAATTGCGACTGGAGTTCCGAAAATTTTATTGAGGAAAAAATAAAGAAAATACACGATCAAGTCGGTAAGGATCTTGTAATCTTAGGGCTCAGCGGTGGTGTTGACTCGAGTGTTGCAGCGCTACTCCTCCACAAGGCGATTGGATCGCGATTGCACTGTATGTTCATTGACACGGGACTTCTCCGGCTCAATGAAAGAGTACAAGTTCAAGAGAGCTTCGAGCCTTTTGCTCTTCATGTCCATTGGATTGATGCCTCCGAAGAATTTTTTCATGGGCTATCTGGAATTTCCGATCCCGAGACTAAGCGAAAAAAAATTGGGGCAATTTTTATAGAAGTTTTTGAGCGGGAAGCAAAAAAACTAAATGCTAAATTCCTAGCTCAGGGCACTACCTACCCAGATGTGATAGAAAGTAAAGGAATTGGGGGAGCTGTATTAGTTAAATCGCATCATAATGTCGGTGGACTCCCCGAGCGATTGAATCTCAAAATCGTAGAACCTCTTAGAGAACTTTTCAAAGATGAAGTACGTGCGGTTGGTAGAACTCTAGGTCTACATCCTCAAATGGTAGCCAGACACCCCTTTCCCGGACCAGGTCTTGCTGTGCGTATTCCTGGGAACGTGGATCGGGAGAAGGTACGCATTCTGCAGGAAGCAGATTCTATTTTTATTCATGAACTAATGATCTCCGGTTGGTACGAACGAACGGCTCAAGCTTTCGTGGTTCTACTACCGGTTAAAACCGTTGGTATTATGGGGGATGAACGAACTTATGAGTATTTATGTACTCTTCGTGCGGTAACTAGTGAAGATTTCATGACAGCCGATTGGGCACGATTGCCCTACGATCTTTTAGAAAAGGTTGCTCAACGAATCGTCAATGAGGTTAAAGGCATTAATCGGGTTACCTTCGATATCACCTCTAAACCACCTGCCACCATTGAGTACGAATAATGATAATGTTTATCCCTGATCTTCGTGCATTTAATCATCAATTTATTTGGAGTCTTTATGATTCGATATATCTTTTTTTTAGCCCTGGGTTGTATATTGTCTGCAACTAATTCAGTTATGATCACTCCTATCAAAATCACGGTCACGCCCATCAATTTAGCCCAACATCAAATTGAAGTTGAGTTAGTGATTCCAAATGGCCTCTTGAATCAAGGTGGCACCATAGCCATACCCACATGGACCCCAGGGAGTTATTTGGTTCGAGATTACGCAAGGTTCATAGATCAGGTCCGTATCCCTTCTGGCGGCACTCTCATTAAGGTTGATAAGCAACAATGGAAAGTCCCCCCACATGAAGGCGCTCTTACAATTCGCTACCGTGTTTACGGCAATCTCATGACGGTCCGGGAAAACTATATCGATGAATTTCAGGCACATCTTATGGGAGCTAACACCTTTATGTACGTACCTGGGCATCTAGATCTTCCTTATGAAATAAGGTTCAAGGGCTTCCCTTCGACCTGGAAGATCGCTTGTAATCTTCAGGATGAAGATGGCGTACTCCGCGCACCCAATTATGACCTTCTTGTCGACTCACCCATACAGCTCGGCACTTTTCGTTCACATACTTGGAGAAGTGGAGATACTCAATTCGAACTAGCGGTTACTGGTGACCACAATGGAGATGAAAATCGATTCGTTAAGGATTTTGCCAAGATTGCGAATGAAACAAAAGCAATTTTTGGCAGTTTTCCCTTTAAGAAGTATATTTTTCTATTAGGGTTCTCTCCTAATATACGCGGCGGTCTTGAACACCTACAAAGTACCTCATTATTGATGGATCCTTTTGTATTTGATAAGGAAGAGGGATATTATGCCCTTTATGAATTAGTCGCCCATGAATTCTTCCATGCGTGGAATGTAAAACGTATTAAGGATGTAGTGCTTGGCCCTTTTGATTACTCTCAAGAAAATTACACCAAACTACTTTGGTTTCACGAGGGATTTACTTCCTATATGGAACATCAGATAGTCAACCGGGCAGGGGTTGTTCCTTGGAAACATTCTATGAAGGGTTACGAAAATCTTTGGAATTCAGTCTCACAGGATCCGGGTCGATTAAGTCAAAATCTTGAAGAGGCTAGTTTTGATACTTGGATTCGTTACTATAAACAAAATGAATGGACTGAAGTCACATCGATTAACTATTACGCTCACGGTGAGTTAACCGCCTGGCTCATGGAGGGCGAAATAGTTGATGGCAGTATGGGTAAACGAGGGCTTAAAGATCTATTCAAGGAGCTATGGAATAGTCGCGGAACCCAAGGGATTACTGATGCAGATGTGCAAAAAGCTTACGAGAAGGTCTCGGGAAAATCGGCATCACTTTTTTGGGACCGCTACATTCGTAGCTCGAGCGCCCCTGATAGCAAAACATTAGCTTCTGTTTTCGGACTAATCTTTAAATTTCAATCTCCCGATGAAAGATTATCAGAGGATGATAAAAAGAATCCACAAATTGTAGAGCGAAGTAAAATTTACTCAGGGATTAAATTTGCAGTCAATACTTCGGGCGGAACGAATATCATTAGCTCGGTTTTTCCGGGAGGACCTGCGGATCAAGCTGGACTATCTAATGGTAATGAGATTCTCTTTGTAAATGGATGGAGAACAACTAATGCTAATGAGGTTAACAAACGAATTGCAGAAGTTAAAGTAGGCACAAAGATTGAAATCATTGCATCACAGAGGGGCCGTCAAAAAATGATATTCCTCACTGCTGTTGTGAATAATTCGAAAAATCTAAAACTATCTTTTTCGAAAACAGCATCCCCCGAAGCGCAAAAGAATTTTTCTAATTGGTCGGGCCATCCATTTGGTCAATAATTTCAAGGCACCGAATGTCACGTTTGATCACATGGGATTTAAATCATAACCAAGCCCCTCATAGTTGGGCTGGAATCGATGAAGTTGGACGAGGCTGCTTGGCTGGACCCGTGGTGGCGTGTTGTATCGTCATCAATTCTGAAGTGATTGAAATACATCGTGATATTTTTGATCAAGCTCGAGATAGCAAAAAGGTTTCACAGACAAAACGGGAATATTTAGCTGCTAATTTCCATGAAATTCTTCCAGCATATAGTTATGGAATTATTGATTCTATAGGCATAGATCGAGATAATATTCTCCAGGCTTCTCTCGCTGCCATGAAACAAGCAGCTGATGATATCTCGATCCCTGTGGACCATTACTATATTGATGGCACAATATCGCCGAAACTTGGCCAAAATGAAGTTTTGGTTCCCCAAGGGGATGATACAAGTTGCTCTATTGCTGTAGCCAGTATCTTGGCAAAGGTATATAGGGATAAACTCATGCATGATCTAGGCGGTAAGTATCCTCAGTATGGGTTTGAGAAACATAAAGGTTACGGAACCAAAGAACATCTGCGAGCCCTCGATCTACATGGGGCATCGCCTATCCATCGCCTAACTTTTAGGCCTGTCACACAACGCATTCAAGAGGATCTTGGTATTTTCAAAATGCTCGAAGAAACGCTACAAGACACTGAGAATCAAATAGATCTTTTGTCATGGTTCCATGAAATTTTTATTCACAACTATGGAAAAATCAAGATAGAGCGCGTTAGTCTACTCAGAAATATCTATCTCGAACGTTTAGTATCTTTTCATAGGGAATCTTGAGAATGAAACAGACTGAGATCGTTGTTGCTTTAATTGGAAATAATAAGGGGCGCTTCTTATTCCAAAAGCGTCATGCAGAAAATCCTGTAATGCCAAATTACTGGGAACTTCCAGGAGGCAAAAAGGAAATGGATGAGACGCCCATAGAGGGATTAGAACGGGAAATCTTTGAAGAACTGGGGATTTCGGGACTTCAGTGGGCACCTATTCCTGCATCGGCTGATCAAGGGGGGAAAATAGGTACCCTTATGTATGTATATGGTACTAATTTTGAAGGCGATTTGATTACGTCTTTATCATGGGGCTGGTTTTCTCCATTGGAGGCTCTTCGTCTCAAGCTCCCAGTTGTAACTCAAGAGATCGTTTCTAATCTCATACTGTGAAGCCCCCCACCCAGAAGCTTACGGATAAGTTAAGATAGCCCTATGCGCCAAATTTCTTTTTTAATCGCTATTTCGTTAACCTCACTGCTTGTTTCCCAGGTACCCACCGAAGTTAGTCTTAAAGTAAGTGCTAGTTCAAAGATTGTTTTACATATCGACGAGCCACAATTTGTTGGAGCAGGTATAGAGCGTGCCGTCAAAGACTTTTCTGTCACCCTAGCGATGAATATCAAAAACTCTAGTGTTTTTCTTATGTCTTCATCGAAATTAATCGATAAAAAAGACATGAAGGATCAGGGAATTGATTGGTTACTTACATATACTATTATCGAAACTCCAAGTGGGTTTGAAGTCAAAGCTCAAATTACGGATGCAGGAAGCCTCAAGGTGATTCATGAGGGTAGGTATCAATTCGGAGCTCTAGCAATTCACAACTATGCGCATATACTGGCGGATGACATAGTTATGTGGTTAACCGGTGAAAAAGGAAGCGCTTTCTCGAAGATTACTTTTGCCCGTCAAATTAAACCAGGTGTCAAAGAATTATTTCAAATGGATTCAGATGGAGAAAATATCATCCAATTGACCAGATGGGGTAGTCTTACTCTCGCGCCATCAGTCGCCAAAGACGGGAGACTACTATATGTCACTTATAAAGCAGGAATGCCTGAAATCTGGGGCCAAAAATCCGTTGGAGGCCCTCAGGTAAGAATCTTTCCCAATGACTCAAGGGATAGATCCTCCTTTTATTCTTCTCCCGTATGGTCACCTGATGGTAAACGCTTTGCTTTTGTAATGGGCGACGCTCAAGGACGAAGTGATATAGCTCTATACGATTTTACAAACTTAAAATTTCGTAAATTGACATCTAGCCAAGGCATTAATACTGAACCCACTTGGAATCCAGGAGGGACTCAAATTGCATTCACTTCGAATCGTAGCGGAGGACCTCAAATCTTTCTAATGGAAGATGATGGTACCAATGTACGCCAATTAACTTTCGATGGTACTTTCAATGCCTCGCCAAGCTGGAGTCCTTTGGGTGATATGATTGCCTTCGTTTCAAGGTTTGAGGGAAAGTTTGACCTTTTCATTTTCAAACTTGCGGAAGGTAAAGCCTACCAAATTACAACTGGCATTAGTTCAAACGAATCACCTTCATGGGCGCCCGATGGGAGAAGCCTCGTTTTCATAGGTTCGCGCAGTTCTGGCGGGACGTTATATCGATCCGATATCTCAGGGGCTTCTCTTTTTCAAGTAAGTAATTTGGGGCAATGTCAAAGTCCTGTATGGTCATCAAAATACTGATTTGATCGAGCGAAATTGTACCCTTAACCAAAATAAATGAGTTAATATTACAGACAAGGAGCCAATTATGCCTATTAATCGCAAAGCCTACGCTATTGTAATCTTTTGCCTCTTGCTGCAACAAGCGTGTAAAAAGCCAGTTCCAGTCCCCGAACCCATAGTTGCTCAAGAAGCGGTAGTTGATATGAAAGTCGCAGAAGAAGCTGAAGCGAAATTGAAATTAGCTGATGAGGTACGTAAAAAATCTGAACTAGAATTCCAAGAAGCTAAAGTTAAAGCTATGTCAAATATCTATTTTGAATATGATAAATCAGCAATCCGCGATGAAGATAAAGACTCTCTTCAAGGGCTTGCTAGTTTTCTAATTAAATATCCACAAATAAAAATACAAATTAGCGGACATGCTGATGAACGAGGAACGAATGAATATAATTTGGCCTTAGGTAATAAACGTGCTTCGGCAACCCTATCCTATCTTAAAAGCCTAGGAATTGAAGAATCAAGGCTGCAATCAATTAGTTTTGGGAAGGAAAAGCCCTTGTGCACCGAAAGTAATGAATCTTGCTGGTCTCAAAATCGACGTGCTGAATTCATAGCAATAAACTAAAATCTTCCTTTTGATCATTAGAGAATTAGGCATGCAGAAACTCTTTACTCCTTTTGTTTTCGCTGTCCTATTAAATATTGCATGTGATTCGCCCGAGCAATTAAATCGCGTTGAACGTGAAGTAGGAGATCTCAAGATCGAAGTCTTTAAACTTCGCCGTCAGATTGAGGATAGTAATGGAGTATCAAGAAATGAAATGGTGATAAATAGAACTCAAGATAAACGATTTCAGTCAGATCTTCAATCATCTCTCGATGAGATTTCTGAGGCCGTCAAGGTGATCAATGCTCGACTTGCAGCCCCCTCTCGGATCTTATCCTCGTCAAAGTCCGATGATCAGTCCTCTGAACAAAATGCTGCTCTATCATCCGATAAACCATCTCCGAGTAATTTGAAGGGTGATGAAACTAGCTTTAATGCGGCAGTACTTGACTATAATAGAGGAAATTACATCGTTGCATCGACTGCCCTTAAGAATTTTATTGAAGCCTATCCGACTAGCTCTAAGAAACCAGAAGCCCTCTTCTTTTTGGGACTATGTTCCTACAATACGAAAGCATTCGACACTGCCCAGATCGTCTTCGATCAGATCATTCGCGAAGCCCCCTCTTCTTCCCAGTTTCTGCCGGCCAAGCTCAAAAGAGCCCAATGTTTACTCCGCCAAAATTTGAAGCCTGCTGCCATTAAAGCATTCCGCGAACTCGCTGAAGGTTTTTCGGGTACACAAGAAGCATCTATTGCGCGACAAGAGCTTGATGATCTAGGCGTCTCCTAAAGCAACAAGGCTAGTCAGTAGGGAATTGATAGCAATCTTTGAAAATATCCTTATTGATCAAAATCTGGATATTTTTAGGAAGTTTTTTTATAGGCTTAAGTGATTTAATTCGCTTGAGCATTAGTTTATCCCTATTCCCTAGTGGTAATCTTGACAATTCTTTTCGATTTACCCAGAGATAAGGCGAACGGATAGATTTGTTCTTCACATGAATAGCTAGTGGATATGTGTATTCCTTAATGTGCGTATAACGATGGAGATAGGAAATTCCAATTCGTTCCTTTCCCGACAATCTCACTGAAGGAAAGGTATAGACACTATCTAAAAGCCCCCCTATTTTTGGCTTTTGTATCAATATGAGGTCCTGATTGAAAATAATAAGTAGGCCTTGGTGTGTTTCCTTAGGACTAGGCTTACTTTTCGTTTTAGGAAAAGAACTAATTTGATCTGAGTTATAAGCTTTACAGTGTTTCTTCAATGGACATTGCATACAAAAAGGATTATTTTTTTTACATATCAAACTTCCAAAATCCATTAGTGCTTGCGTTAACCTAGAAGGCCCATGTTTTCGAAGAGCTGGTTCGAGCCAAGCTTCCACGATCATTAATTCTTTTTGATTCTCAAAATTCTTCGCATGGAGACGAGATAGGAGACGAATAACGTTACCGTCTATTGCGGGCGTAGGCCACTGAAAAGCTATCGATCCAATCGCAGCGGATGTATAAGACCCGATTCCAGGAAGTAATTTCATCTCATCGCGATTTCTCGGCCAACCATGTTGTTGAATTTGCTGACAACTCTTCTGTAGATTACGACATCGTCGATAGTAGCCGAGCCCCTCCCAATGTTTCATTGCGATCTCTGGAGAGACGCTAGCTAATTTTTTTAGGGTAGGAAAGCGCTTCATCCATCGTTCAAAATAAGGAATAACAGTATTGATCTGAGTTTGTTGAAGCATAAATTCAGATACTAAAACGATATATGGATCTGCGTGTTCTACCTTTAGGTTTTCCGATCTCCATGGAAGAGATCGCTTGTTTTTATCAAACCATAGGGATAACGGAGCTAATATTCTTGGCGCGCTCTTAGATTCCAAGATTGTTATCATGATGTTGCTCGTTTATTATCTTAACGTGGTGCCCGCGAGCAGACTCGAACTGCTAAGGCTTGTGGCCACCACCACCTCAAGATGGCGTGTCTACCAATTTCACCACGCGGGCTACGTCTTTCTATATTACCTTTACGAAGTCTAGAGTCAATGTCAGATTAGCGGGAAGGGGTGTTTGTGGGTATATTAGACGGAGCAGGAGTGCTGAGGGAAGGTTTTGTATCTAAAACTGATTGATTAGATTTCACAATTAACAGTTCGATTACGAAGGATGTAGTCAGAAAGCCCGCAGCTAACCAATAGGTAGCCTTAGCTAAAAATGGCGTGGCACCTTGGGGACCAAAAGCACCGCTAGATCCCCCCCCATAGGCTGATCCAAGGCCTCCGCGACCCTTTGATCCAGGCTGCAAAAGAATGCATGCGACCAAGAGAATGCTCACTAAAATATGAAAAGTTAATATGAGACCCGACATTGCATTCTCCAACACCTAGAATATCAGATTCTTAAAGAATCTGACTAAATGTGAGTTTGTTAATAACTAGAAACCTAAATGAAGGGTCGTTTTTCCCTGAAGAAGTTTATGAATTTCTCTGCATTGATCAACGAGATCAATAAAATCTGACTGTAAGAGTGCCTGAGAACCATCACTAAGCGCTTGTTCAGGTTGGCAGTGGGTTTCGATTAATAAACCATCCGCACCTATAGCAACAGCACCTCGAGCACACGGTAGTACGCTGTCGCGCCGCCCTACGGCATGGCTTGGATCAACAAAAATTGGTAGATGCGTAAGCTTTCGAGCTGCAGGAATTACTGATAAATCTAGAGTATTACGAGAATGGTCAGACCATGTTCGAATACCGCGTTCGCACAAGATTACACGCGAATTACCTTCGCTTAAGATGTACTCAGCAGCCAAAAGCCATTCGTTGAGAGATGCCGAGTTTCCACGTTTGAGGAGAATCGGTTTTGTAGAGCGTCCTGCTCTTTTCAACAGACTAAAATTTTGCATATTACGTGCACCGATTTGAATAAGATCAGCGACTTCCTCGACTTCATCAAAAGTCATGTTATCTAGGCACTCAGTTACTATATTAAGCGAAAATTCTTTTTTTACTTTTTCAAGTAGGGCAAGGCCCTCGAGACCTAGCCCCTGGAAAGCGTAAGGGCTAGTGCGAGGCTTATAGGCACCTGCTCTGAATAATTTGACACCGGATTCTGCTACGTATCGAGCGATGTTGAAGAGTTGTTCTTTGGATTCTACGGCACAAGGACCTCCGACAATACACAGTGAGCCGTCGCCTATTTTAATGCTACCGATATCAATGACTGTAGGAGCATTGACCCCCTGTATGGAGGCATATTTGTATGGACTAGTGATTGGAACTGCTCTAACGACGTCCTCAAATGACTCCAATTCGCTAATTGTGAATTTCTTTGAAGCATTAGGCGCAACAATTGTTTGTGAATAAAGATCGGAATGCGCTTGACTCTCGATACCATGATCCTTCAAAAATGATTGAATCTGTTTGACGGATGCGATAGAAGCTTTGGCGTCTAGAACGATCAACATAAAATCCCAAAATAGTAGATATCGATTTATTTTATAGGTTAGCGTTAATAAAGAGTTCGATCAAAGCAATAAAATGCTCTAAATCTAGACTTGATGATCCTACTAGAGCCCCATTGATATTAGAAATTTCTAGGATAGGAGGAAGGTTCTTAGCGTTCACGCTTCCCCCATACAGGAGGGGGATATTTTTAGCCTGTTTCTGGCTATAAATTTTTTCTAAGTACTGACGAATGTAAGTAGAAACTTTGTGTATATGTTGAGGATCTGCTTCTTGGCCCGTGCCAATAGCCCATTTGGGCTCGTATGCCAAAATTAAATGAGCGGGTGGAAAATCATTTAAGATACTTATTTGGTCCTCTATTAGATGTTGTAGATATTTATCGGGAATATCCCGTGACTCCTCACCTAGGCAATAGATGGCTCGCATATTCAATTTTGCAAGGATTTTCATCTTATCCGTTATGATTTCAGAAGATTCGTGATGTAAAGTTCGTCGTTCACTATGCCCAATAATGGATCCCAAAGCACCACAATCTTGTATTTGTTGCGCGCTAATCTCTCCCGTATATGAACCTTCCATAGCCCGAGATACATTTTGAGCGTACAAATCAATGGTGTAGGACTGCTTCGAAATTTGATCATTACAACTGATTAAATAAGGAAAGGAGGGCGCTATCCCGACATGTATATGATCAGGTCGGGGCTTTTTTAAGAGGGTCGATTGGCCTAAACCATCTACATACTCGCGAATTTCTGAATCTAAGAGATTCATTTTGAAATTGGCGATAAGATGCTGATGAATCATATGCTTACAGTTTATCTAGAATTCAAGCTTTAATAAGATTAACGAGACCCGGCAGTTTAACTCCGCTAAGAAACTCTAAACTTGCCCCTCCTCCAGTACTCATATGTGAAATATTGCCTGCTACACCTGCAAGATTGATGGCCGCTAAACTATCACCGCCACCTACGACTGCATAGGCTCCGGCCTGGCACCGCTCAGCGATTTGTTCTGCAATAGCAAGGGTTCCAGTCGCATATGTTGGCTCCTCAAACCAACCCATAGGGCCGTTCCAAAGAATCGTAGACGCTTTTTGTATTTCTTCGCTATATGACGCGATAGTTTCTGGGCCAATATCTAGTGCTTTTTGATTTGTTGGAATTTGAACATCATCAGTGATACTTGCAAGTACCTCACTACCCTCAGGCGGAGAAATTATATGATCAATTGGTAAATGAAGTTGCGTAGAGCTAGATTTTATGAGGTTTATAATTTCTTGTGCCTGCTCCATGCTTCCTTCATGAATTAAACTCAGTCCGATAGAGATATTCTGAGCTTTCAAAAATGCATAAGCCATTGCCCCACCTATTAAAATATGATCGGCTCGGTTAATAAAGTGTTTAATTAATGAAATTTTGTCAGCGATTTTTGAACCACCAAATATACAGATCAAAGGCTTTTTGGGTTGAAGGATTTGATTAAGTCCCTTAATTTCTTTATCCATTAAGAACCCTGCAGCTATATTGTTGGGCTCATAATATTTGAGCGTTGAAACAACCGATGCATGAGCTCGGTGAGCGGCACCAAAAGCATCATTAATAAAAAAGGGAGCCATGGATGCATAAAATTGACCTAAGAATTGATCATTTTTCGTTTCACCCTCATAAAATCTTACATTTTCTAGAAGAAGAATTTGCCCCTTTAGTAATTTCTGAGATTTAATACGTGTTGCATTTCTATCGTGAAAATCGTCGAGTTGAACATCGTATCCCTTGCTTTTTAGGTAGATTTCAATTGGCTTGAGAGATAATTCGGAATCAAATTTAGATTTAGGTCGACCTAAATGCGAAGCCAAAATAATGGAGCATTCATGTTGAATAAGGTAATCAATGGTCGGAAGTACCGCATGAATTCGGCTTGGATCTTGAATGCAGCCATCTTTAAGTGGAACATTAAAATCACATCTCAAAAAAACTTTTTGATTTCTCAAGGGTAAATCTTGGGGGAGCCTTAAATCCATAGTTACCTTAAAAAATAAGTCTAAGAGTGTTGATAGATGCCTATCCACCTAGGCGATGAGGGATGAAAGCTATTGCCATCATAGTCCCCTAGGGTTAATTTTAATCTCAGATTACTAGAACTCATTAGGTTAGTCATTTCTTCAGGACTGTATAGTCGAAGGCGCTCCTGAATACGTCGCTGGGACCCTGTAGACTTTCGAGTGATTACCACATCTTTCGTTAGTATTGAACCCTCTAGGCGTCGCTGATTAAAAAATCGGTAGTTATCCGTTTCTATGGTGTCTTCATGGATTAAGGATTGTCGAATTAGCTTCTCATTTAAGAGATCAACTAAGAAAAAACCATTTGGTTTTAATGTTTTACTAATTTTTTTAATTACAGCTCTGTTATCGGCTTCATCAAAATATCCGAAGGAGGTGAACCACATAAAAACTGCTGAAAGCGAAGAAGGCTTTACGGGAAGTTGCAGCATGTTTGCGCAGATTGCTTGGGATCTATAGGGGTATGGAATCTTCTTTAATAAAATTAAAGATAAGTCTATTCCAAAAGTATCAGCATATATTTCAGATAACAAAGTTAGATGGCGTCCTTGCCCACACGCTAAGTCCAGCATGGGTCCTTTAGGCATAGATGACATCAGTGGCAGGATGGAGTGGATTGCACGGCGTGCTTCATCTTGGTTGCGATTAGGGTAAAGTTCGAGGTAGTCTTCATCAAACCAATTTTCATACCATTGAGCCATGTTCAATTCTAACGCGATACAATGATGGCATTATGAACCGCCCAGAACGCCTAGAAGATCAAATACAGTTTCTCATCTCTAATCTCATACAGAGGGAAGTTCGTGATCCAGATTTAGGCTTTCTAACAGTGACGGCAGTTCGTCTTTCATCCGATAAAACCCAAGCTAAAATTTACTTTACGGTACTTCCAATGAATGGACAGCCACAGGAACAACAGGTGGCTTCAACTCTCTCTGTTTTGAATAAATCAAAGGGATTACTTCGGTCTCGTGTCGCTGCGCGTCTAACTATCCGTAGAGTTCCAGAGTTATATTTCATTTTCGACGACAGTATAAATGAAGGAAATAAAATAGAAACCCTTTTTACTGAAATTGAAAAGGAACGTAATACGCGATCTTCCAATGAGGACTAATGAAATCAGGTCTATATCTCATCCATAAACCTGTGGGACCCAGCAGTGCATCTTTAGTTCGTGATTTTCAGATGAAAATAAAAGATGCAGGACTTAACCTTCCGGTTGGACACGCCGGCACACTAGACCCTTTTGCAAGCGGGCTCTTAATAATTATGGTTGGTCAAGCGACGCGTTTAATGGAACTATTTCACCCTTTACCCAAAGGTTATAACGCAACTATTAGTTGGGGAAGCGAAACGGATACGAGTGATCACCATGGAGTTATCGTTCGAAATTCCAATTTCATACCTTCATGTGAGCAGGTACAAAAAGGTCTTGATTCCTTTTTAGGATGGACTAATCAAGTACCACCTGCAACGAGTGCAAAAAAAATTAAAGGCGTTTCAGCCTATAAATTAGCGCACCGAGGTGAACAGGTTGATCTTCAACCATCCGTAGTTTATCTTCATGAAGCTAAACTTTCAGATCTTAACTCCCTCAAATATGTTTCTCTTACCTGCAAGGGTGGTTTTTATGTTCGAAGTTTTGTTAGAGATCTTGCACAAGGGCTTGGATCTGCAGCCCATCTTCAAGAGCTACATCGGACTTTTATCGGACCTTGGAAATGTCCATCCAAAGGGGTTGAAGTTCACATAGAAGGTCCCCAATTATTACCTTGGTACCCCCATATCGACTTAAAAGAAGACGAGTTCACGGCTCTTTCCTTTGGTCAAAAGATTGCTAGTAGAACTTACATTGAACCAGAGTTTTTTCTTCCAGACGGATTTTCGCCGGTACCACTTGTCATAAGAGGCATATTCCAGAATCGCCTAGTTGCCCTATTGCGATATGAAGAAGGCAAATTAAAAGCATTCGCAAACTTAAGAGGTGGTCTTTAGCGCGAGGCCCACTTAAGTTTGTCTCGCAAAAGAGAGAAATAATTTTGATCTGGCTCATGGAGTAGCGTTATCTTTTTTTCACTTCTTTCTACTTGAACTAAATCTGCAGTATGTAACGGAAAGCCTACCTGACCATCTAGCGTCAGAAAAGCTTCGTCAGAAGATCGAAGTCCGACTTGAATAGCTGTTTCACCCCTTAGGACAATGGGTCTCCAAGAGGGAGAATGTGGACATATAGGTGAGAGGATACACCCGTCCAATTCAGGTTGGACAATAGGACCTCCCGTCGAGAAGGAGTAAGCTGTCGATCCGGTAGGGGTTGAAATGACCAGACCATCAGCTCTTAAAGTACCTATTTCGAATCCTTGAACGCTTAAATCCATTTCTATCATACGAGAAAGTGATCCCCTAGAAATAACTACATCGTTTAGGACATTTCCCCCGGCGATCATTTTTCCGGATCTCAAAAGCCTAACTTCAAGAGTGTGTCGTTGATTAGAGGCTAGCCGGTTTTGAAAATAATGTTCGATGAGTAAATGGGCTCCAGGGGCTGGATTAGAAGCAATAAAGCCTAGTGAGCCCAGATTGATACTTAAGATAGGGACGCCACGGGTGCCAAATGTTCTCGCAGCTGCTAGCAGGGTGCCATCACCGCCTAAACTTAAGCATAAAGAGGGTTTCTCTAGATCAGGAGATTGGTCCACGAAAGTGCTAGATATTTTGGATTTCAGCCATGCTTCCCGAATCGTAGATTCCGACATGAATCTCCATCCTTTTGATTCGAACAAAGGGATGACATTGGACAAAACTTGAGGCAACAGGTCGGATTTAGTTTTTGCGATGATAGCTAGGAGAGGCTGGGACATTACATCTAGTTTAACAAGATCGCGATTGTCTTTGAGGTATCATAAAAAGATCGCTATAGTACAAAGGAAAACGATTTTAATGCGAGTCAAACGGCACCTTATCCCCATTTTATTGATGTGTTCGTTTGGTTTTATGCCCCCATTGAGTCCAAGCTTATCAATTTATGATGACACCGAAGAATTTTTAAAACTTTTTGCTCTTAGAACTCCTAAGACTATTACAAAAGTTTTAGATCATACAGGAAATACGCTCGGAATATTCTCCGAAGAAAACCGGATCATTATTCCCTACGGAGATATTCCTAAAAGTTTTATTGATGCTCTTGTTGCTACTGAAGATGCAGGATTCTGGACGCATAACGGTGTCTCTGTAAAAGGACTTTTGCGAGCAGGTAAAAACTTTGTTTTATCTCTAGGGTCAAAAAAACAAGGAGGCTCCACCCTCACGATGCAGTTAGTAAGAAATGTGACCCAAAAAAGGCAAAAGAAAATAAGTCGAAAAATTCAGGAAATCAATCTAGCCCTTGCGCTTGAAAAAAAATATACCAAGAAGGAAATCATTGAACAATATGCCAATGAAGTTTATTTTGGTGGCGGTCGCTATGGGATAGAAACTGCGTCGCAATATTATTTTGCAAAAAGTGCGTCACAGTTGAGTATCGAGCAATCCGCCCTATTGGTTGGTCTTGTTCAGGCTCCCGAGAGATATTCCAAAATGATTCTTGGTAAAAGTGCCAAAGATCGTCAAGTCGTTATCGATCGGAGAAACTATGTGCTTGATCGCATGGTCATCGAGGGTTACTTGAAGGAACTCCAAGCCGATATTCTAAAAAAACGCCCTATTGTGACTGCTAGAGAAAATACATTGGGTGAAGTTATAGGCCCCTACGCCATAGAAGAAGTTCGTAAGTATGTTTATGCAAAATATGGCAAAGAAATGGTCCTAAATGGAGGACTAGAAATAACCACAACGATCGACTCTCTCTGGCAATTGGCAGCTCAAGACGCCGTACGCCAAGGTCTCAAAAATATTGATCGCCGTTTAGGTTATCGTACAGAAAACCTAAAGCGGGTAAAAAATATTATGAAAAGTCATTTCATAAGCTGGGATCAATATATATCCAAAGGCTCGCAAGTCGACGGTATCGTCTTGGGTTGGGAAAGTGATCAACTTAAAGTTAGGATTGACAAGACACAAATTTCTCTGGCTCGTGAATCCCTAGAATGGGCGGGATCAAAAATTGATAAGGTGTTAACTCGAGGGACTGTGGCTAAGTTTTTGGTCATTGAGGCAGACGGTGGTATCCCCACCCAGATTGAGCTGGATCAAAACCCCATCATACAGGGATCACTTTTAGCTGTTGAATCGTTAACGGGTGAAATTCGTGCCATGGTTGGGGGGTACGAATTTAATCGATCTCAATTTAATCGAACAACCCAAGCAAAGAGACAAGCAGGCTCAACCCTCAAGCCATTTATTTACGGTGCTGCATTCGAAAATGGATTTGCCCCCAATTCGTTAGTGATGGATATGCCTACGCGCTTTATTAGTACTCAGGAGTTTTCGATTAGCCCAATTCGGTCAGACGGAACCTTCGATTTCAAACCTCTTTTTGAAATTTCAAAAGTTTATGAACCTAAAAATTACAAATACGATTACGTTGGTCCAATCACTATGTGGGAAGCCTTAGTCGAATCTAGAAATGTACCTGCAATGAGGACCTATACTCAAGTGGGACCCCAAAAAGTAATTGATTTTGCTAAACGCTCAGGACTAGAAAGTAACCTACCTTTGCTACCAAGCTTAGCTCTAGGAAGCCCCGAAGTATCCTTGGCTGAATTAGTTCGGAGTTATGCAACGATCTCAAATCGCGGTATTCAATCACCAAAACCCTTTTTAATACTCAGGATTAAAGATCGACAAGGAAATATCCTTGAGGAGGCGCAACCTCCAACGGCAGATATTGTTATAGATCCTAAAATTGCATTTCAAATTATACAAAGTCTCCAGGGAGTAACCCAACGCGGAACCGCAGCCAAGACCAATGAGCTAGGTTGGCCAGTGGCAGGTAAGACAGGCACGACAGATGACTATACGGATGGTTGGTTCATCGGATTTTCAACCAAAGTAGCCTTCGGAACCTGGGTAGGATTCGATGAAAAGAAAAAGATTTTTGCTGGCGCTGATGGAGCTACAGTAGCGCTGCCTATTTGGATTAACTTTGCAAAATCTATTCTCCCAACAACTCTTAAGGAAGATTTCTTGGCACCAGAGGGAATGGTTTCGGTGGATATTGATCAAACAACAGGCAACCTTGCCTCTGACCAGAGCGAAAAAGTTATCAATGGAGTTGCATTTCCGATTGGGCAACAACCTACTTTGAAAGCAAACACGTCGTCGATTCAGAACATTAAACAGACTAGGGCCAAAGCTTCATCTCAAAAACCACAAATGATGATTTGGACACCTAATAAGTAAATAAAACTAAGAGCCGCTAAAGTTTTTCTTAAACCTTGAGGATTTTCCGCCGAATTTTTTCCTTCGATCAAACTTTTTGTCATGAGAGCGAAAGGGTCGTTTTCGATCCGATTTGTAATCAGTTTCGGAAGGTCTCTCGATCGCAGGAAGGGAGGACACGCCATTCATTTCAGTCATTCCCAGTAAGCCAGCGATTAGATTTTCAGGTGTGTCAGATTCAAGAAGAGTTCGAGCACTCTCGAGCATGGACGGGGATATTTTGGCCTGTATTCTTTCAAGAAGTCCAACTGATTTGGATCTCATGACTGCGATAGGGTCGGGGACGTTTCTCCATTGAAGTTGAAAACCCAATCGCTTGGACCATGATTTCAGGAGTTGGGACTCCTTTCTGTTCACCAAAGCAACGCTAACGCCTTTAGCTCCAGCACGGCCAGTACGTCCGCTTCGGTGGATATAATTTTCCATTTGATTGGGGACACCTACATGTATAACCATGGGTAATCCGCTGATGTCTAAACCTCTTGCTGCTACATCGGTTGCCACAAGATATTTGAGTTTACGGTGTTTAAATTTATCCAGTACTCGAGTTCGAGAGTTTTGTTTGAGATCACCGTGAAGAAACGCAGCACTGAGTCCCAACGCATTCAATTCATCAGACACTTGCTCACATTTGTGCTTAGTCTTACAAAAAATAAGAGCGGCATGGGGTTGATCATGAGCTACCAGGTTTACGATGGCATGAACCTGCTGGCGATCCTCTACTTGAATGGGAGTATGTTCAATATCTATATGGCTTCCTGTGCTGGATTCAGTTGCTTGATTAAAAAGAAAAGGATCTTTGAGAAAACGGTTTGAGAGTTTTTTGATGGGTAGTGGAAGCGTAGCTGAAAAGAGAAGGATTTGTGGTTTGCCCTTAATTTTGGTAAGAATTTTCTCAACATCACCTAAAAAACCAACGTTAAGCATTTCGTCACACTCATCCAAAACGATATGTTTGATATCTGCTAGTTTTAGAGTTCCTCTTTCAACGTGATCGAGAACACGCCCAGGCGTTCCAACGATGAATGAAGCACCGGTTGAAAGTGCTTTGAGTTGGGGGACATAAGAAACACCGCCGACCAGAAGAGCAATCGGGATGTTGGGCTGGAGTATTCTGACCTCTGCATGAACTTGTTGTGCTAGTTCCCGAGTGGGCGTTAAAACAATCGTTTGAGGTTTAGAAGCCGGGTGTCCTCGATGGAGAAGAGGCAGGGCATAAGCTAGAGTTTTACCTGAACCCGTTTGGCTTTGCACAAGGACGTCTCGACCCGATAATGCCATCTTGAAGGTTGAAGCTTGGACGGGTAGAGGGTTCGTGAATCCTCGTCGATTCAATATAGACAGAAAGGGCTCTTTACAGCCTAATTCGCTAAACGTAATCCCGCTCAATTCAACTCCAACCCATCCAAGTTAATCCTATACATTAGTGTCAGGTATTTAGCTTGGCTGCTTACTTCTAGTCTCTCACGTATTAGCCAATTACCTAACGTTAAAGTCTAAAGCATGATCTCCGATGACTCATTGTTAAAAGTTGCCATGCTCTGCAACAATAATCTTTAGTATCCTTCTGGTGCTTTGTGGCCTTTCCTTTTGATTCTTTTAAAATTGCGACAACTTCTCTATCTCCGCAACTCGTGATGGCACCTCTTCACGAAATAACAGATCAGCCCTTTCGACGTTTTATTCGCGAGATCGGCGGACCCAGTTTGGTTGTCAGCGAAATGATTAGTTCTGAGGCCTTGATCCGCAAAGCACGCAAAGCTGAGCGCATGATGGCAGGTTCTGAGGATCGGCCCCTTTCGATGCAAATTGCAGGCGGATCGCCAGAAGTTTTAGAAATAGCATCTCAAATATGCGAATCATCCGGTGCTAATTTTGTCGATCTCAATATGGGGTGTCCGGCAAGTAATGTGACTAGCGGAGGGGCAGGATCAGCACTACTGAAGGATATCAAGTTAGCCGAGAGATGTTTAAGAGCGATGACACGATCTGTATCTATTCCCGTCACAGTGAAGATGCGAGCTGGATGGGATCAATCCCAAAAAGATCGTGCAGAGTTTATTGATTTTTTGAAAATGTTCGAATCTGTGGGTGTTCAAGCAGTAGCCATTCATCCAAGAACAAAAGCACAGCAGTATGAAGGTTCAGCCGATTGGTCTATGATCCGAACTGCGGTTGAATCAAAATTGACTTTTCCTATCATTGGTAACGGCGATGTGATCACTCCGCAAGATGCCTATCGAATGCATGAAGAAACAGGATGCCAAGCTGTTATGATTGGCCGCGGAGCTCTTTATAATCCTTTTATATTTCAGCAGATTCTCAATCCAAACCTAAGAGTCACTTCTGAAATGCGCATCCAAGCCATGACTCGCTTTCTAAATATTCTTACCGAACTCCTGGAGCCTCGTGAAGCTTTGCATAAGATAAAAAAAATAGGATCATGGTTCACGAAGGGCTTACCAGGGGGTGTAAAGTTCAGGCAAAAATTAAATAGTTGTCATGACGCTGGGCAATTAATTTTAGATATTGAAGAACTTAAACATACGCCAGCTCTTCAGGAGTAATTCTTTTTAAGCCCCAAAATAGGTCTTGAACTTTTAGGTAGCGTGTCTGCAAGTGTCCATATGTTTTGTAGATCTAGAGTGGCCTGACGAGCAGATTCAAATGCGCTCAGCCCCCCAAGTCTATAGGCAAGCCACGATGAAGATAAATAACATCCTGTTCCTCTAGGTTTGATCTGACTTCGAGGATGTGATGCGATTAAATGACACTCCTTGTCAGAGATCCAGTAATCATCAATAACATCGCTCGATCCATGCCCACCCTTAAGCCATACATTAGTAAATCCAGAATCAAAAATAGGCTTTGATGCACGGATCAGATCTTCTGCGTTCATAGAATCAATGGGATTAGCCAGAAACTTAAATTCATTCAAATTGGGACTTATTACCCAATCATGGTCAAAAAAATGAGTCGAACCAATTGACTTAGCGATTTCTTTGAGATCTTCTGCGTTATGATGAGCGACGCCTTGCGTAGGGCCCATGATGGGATCCCAAATTAAAAATCGAGGCGGAAATTGTTTGAGTAATTTCATCAACTGATGCAATTCATCTATTGGAATCGAGAGTAGACCAAATTTGGCTCCCCAAACCTCAGGCAAAAAGGGCACGAGGGTAGAGAATATAGTCGCCGGAGCGCAAGTAGGGCCTTGAATCTCCTTGCACTCGTCGCTGCTTTGAACCGTTTCGGACATCAGAACGGCCATAACGTGTATTTGATGGTCATTGAGGACAGATAGATCCCTAAGGAGTCCAGCGCCCCCCGAAGGGTCTAGACCGCTAAAACATAGAGCAGTGTGTTTACGAGCAACCATATATAGTATTGTGACCGCTTCTTTGTAAACTTCTTAAATGACCTCTTTCTATTTAGCCTCTGTCTCCTACGTCGGAACTAGATATTCTGGCTTTCAAATCCAATCAACCCTTCCAACCATACAAGGGACTATTTGGAATTCTCTTAAAAATATCGATCCAATGGTCGGCCTACCATCAGGGGCTAGTCGAACAGATGCAGGCGTTCATGCCGAGGACCAAAAAGTATTTTTTAAAACTGAAAAACCATGGGATCTAACTATCTTAAAAAAAGCTATTCAAGCCTATTTACACGACGATATACAAATTAATACCATTCACGCTGTGCCTGAGGATTTCACTTTTAAAAAGGCCGTTGTCGCTAAGCGTTATTGCTATCGTTTAGCCACAGGGCCTCAACGAAATCCTAAGGAAAACTTTCATCGCTGGTACCTTCCAGGATCTTTTCAGATAGACCTTTTTGAAATGAATAAAGCCCTTAAATATTATCTAGGAACTCACGACTTCAGTTCATTTCGTGCCTCTGAATGCGTAGCTCTATCGCCTATTAAAACTCTCTATCGTTTTGAGTTAATTGAAGATAGTCAGGGCCTTAGCATTTTATTCGATGGCAATCAATTTTTGATGCATCAAATTCGTATTCTTACAGGTACTCTCGTTGAGTTCATGAAAAACAAATTTACTTCAGACGACCTGCGTTCTATTCTTGTATTCAAGGATCGGACTAAAGCAGGGCCTACAGCCCCACCGCATGGTCTCACACTCGAAAAAATATGGCTCGATCCAGCATTAGGTTTAAACGAACCCTATAACTTAGTGCGGCCTTGTATCGATTGACCTAAGGTTAATTCGTCGGCGTATTCAATATCGCTTCCGAAAGGAAGCCCCAGCGCAATCCTGCTCACAATAAAACCCTCGGTTTTTAGATTTTTTAAAAGCCAGGAAGCGGTGGCTTCTCCGTCAACTGTGGGATTTGTGGCAATAATAATTTCCTTGAAAGCTTTATTTGAGATTCGCGCTTCTAGTTCTTTGATACGCAGATGCTGGGGCCCCACTCCTTTAAGGGGAGAAATTAGCCCGCTTAATGCATGGTAGTGACCATTATATTTTCCGGATTTTTCAATCGTTAATATATTAGAAGCTTCAGCAACAATAATCAGCAAGGTACCGTCACGTTTTTCATCGGAGCATACCGTGCAAACTTTTTGATCTGAAAAACCTCCGCATTGACTACAAAAACATAATTTACTCGAAGCGTCACTCAACACAGATCCAAGATTACTCATCGATGCAGCACCATCTTTTAAGAGAGAGATCACCATTCTTTGAGCAGATTTTCGACCTACCCCTGGAAGGGATTGTAGAGCTTCAACAACCGACTCAAGTGTTTTAGGTAGTTTCATAAAATATAAGGAGCCTCTAGAAAATGACGCACATGTTTTTAAAGTTTAAAGCCTCTATCCTTTTTAAAAATGATTAAAGGTATGGTTTTCGATCCTTTGCCCCAATGAATCAATCAAAAAAGAGCCCTGAAACGCTTCAACCTGTGCGATTCGCTCGAAACCAAAAGGAAAGCGTTTGCTCAGTTCCTCTAGTGTTAGGGAGGAAGCGAATAAACGAAGATAATCTTCACCGCCATGAAGTTCTGAATCAATAAAGGATCGAGCCATACGAATAGTTGTTTGATTGATTTCAGCAAGTATAGCTAAATCCTTTGATAAGCCGTCAGAAAGATCCATACAGGCATGTACTTCTGGAATTTGTGCCAAGGCTACGCCTAGTCCAATATTGATTCTAGGATCAAGGTGTTGGGAAAGGGCAGGGCTAATATTCTGATCGTTCCAACGCTCACCTGATCGGAGTGCACACAGCCCTTCATGACTAAGGCCCAATTGACCGTCAATATAAATACTGTCTCCCATCTTGATTCCTGATCGAGTTAAATGGCGATCTACTCGTCCCAAAACAGTAGCCGTTAAATGTAGTCCTTGAGAACTTCTAAAAGTATCTCCCCCAAATACTTTAATGGCGTGGCCTCGGGCACAGTCACCTAAGCTTTCAAGAAAAGTATCGATCCATCCCTCAGCGATATCGGGAGAGAGCCCAAAGTTGAAGGTAAAACCCAAGGGAACACCCCCCGAGGCGTCAATGTCAGAAAGATTAACATTCAATAGTTTTCGTGCAAGCAGACGAGGTGGGTGCCAGTTGAGATTGAAATGCGTTCCCTCTTGCATTGAATCCGTGGAGATAATTAGCCTTTGTCTAGATTCCAATGCAAGAAGGCCACAATCATCTACTAAGAATTCGCCGCCAGGCAGAAGTCGCCTCGCTTTCTCGATAATAGAGTTTTCAGTCCACAATGCCATGATGTTATCTTGACTCGATCTATAAAAAACTAATGAGAAAAAAATCTAAAATTCGATAAAATAATAGTGTCTCAGGAGTAGATATGCCCATAACCTCAGTTTGGATCGAAGAAGGTTGTATTGTTTGCAATGCATGTGAAGCAGAATGCCCAGACGTGTTCCATGTGACTGATACCACTTGCACGATTCGTGATGGTGTTCGTCAAGATGGTGTGGAATCCGAAAACCGTGATGAAAAAGCTGAACTCAATTCCGATCTTCAAACCTCTCTTGAAGACAGCATTATTGCTGCAGCGGCAGGATGCCCTGTTGAAGTCATAAAATACAATAAAATCTAAGAACCTCAGTTAATTAGACACTTATTTACGGGTTTGGGGATAATCTTAAGAAAGCGTAGCTCTAGGTTGCGTAAGGAACTCTATGCTGAATCAAATCCAAGCTGATTTAAAAAAGGCGATGCTCGAAAAAAAGACTATGCATGTTCAAGTCCTACGCATGGCTATAGCATCTCTGAGAAATGAAAGTATAGCGAAAGGCTTGGGCCCCCAAGGAGAACTTACTTCTCCTGAATGCTTAGCTGTTATTAAAAGACTTGTTAAGTCTCGACTAGACAGCATTGATCAATTCAAGTCAGTTGGACAACATGAGCGCGCTGCCGCTGAACAACTTGAAATTGATCTTCTACATATCTACCTGCCTAAACAAATGACGGAATCAGAGCTTCACCAAGCTATTCAAGTAGCCATGGGGGCTACTCAGGCCCACAATATTAAAGATTTAGGCAAAGTGATGAAGTATCTGCAGTCTGAGCACGCTGGAAACTACGATGGAAAATTAGCAAGTTCCCTCGTTGCACAGCTTTTGAATTCTTAAAGCCTATGCGCCAATCTAAATTCTTATTCCAAACCCACCGCGAAATTCCTAAAGACGCAGAAGTCATTAGTCATCAATTAATGATGCGATCGGGCATGCTCTTAAAGCTCTCCTCGGGAGTTTATAGCTATTTTCCTCTCCTCCTCAGGGCTATTAAGAAGTTTGAATCTATTGTTCGCGAGGAATTAGAAAAATCAGGTTGTCAAGAATTGCTCATGCCTTTCGTTCAACCTTCCGACCTTTGGATTGAAAGTGGACGTTGGGGGGCCTACGGTAAAGAGCTCTTACGTTTTAAGGACCGTAAAGATAATGATTTTTGCCTAGGGCCCACTCATGAAGAAGTGGTTACTGATATGGTTCGTAAGACCATCAAAAGTTACAAACAACTTCCTATCAATGTGTTCCAGGTTCAAACCAAATTTAGAGATGAAATTCGACCACGCTTCGGACTCCAAAGGGGCCGAGAATTCATTATGAAAGATGGATATTCCTTTCATGTCGATGATACAGATTGCGACCGAGAGTACTGGAATATGTTCGAGACCTACAAGCGCATTTTCACCCGCATAGGTCTTGCTTTTAGGCCAGTAGAAGCTGATAGTGGTGCGATTGGGGGATCGTTCACCCACGAATTCCATGTCTTAGCTGATAGCGGAGAAGATGCGATCCTCAGCTGCAGTCACTGCGACTATACGTCGAATTTAGAGAAAACAGAATGTCGCCCTATTTCTTCTGCTCCCGAGGCTCCTGTTGCTCTAAAGCAATGTCATTTCTCAACGCCAGGAATTGTGGGACTAGTTGATCAAGCGCATCATATGGTTGATACCGATCACCCCCAAGGAGTACCCCTTGAAAAAACGACTAAACTTTATTTGATGAAAATCTTAGATTATTCGGATAAGGAATCAATTTGGGGAGCCGTGATCGGTGGGGCTTATGAGCTGAATTTAGTAAAAATGAAAAATGCACTTCAGGCTAAATCTATCGAACCTCTAGACCTCAAATTAGCAGAGTCCCTGACTCAATGTAAATCAGGCTTCATGGGCCCGGTAGGACTAGAGAAAGTCAAATTCATCGTCGACCTTAAATTAAAGGGTCAAACAGGACTAACTTGTGGTGCCAATAAAACAGACTTTCATCATTTTGGCTTTACCCCCGACCGCGATATAAAAAATATACACTGGGGAGATATTCATAATGCTGAGGCTGGTGATCGCTGCGCTCGATGTGAAGCAGGAAAATATTTATCATTCAGGGGAATTGAAGTTGGCCAAGTATTTAAGCTAGGCCTTAAATATTCGCTGCCTATGAAATGTAATTTTTTAGACATGAGCGGAAAAGAAAAACCAATGGTTATGGGGTGTTACGGAATTGGTATCACTCGGACCGTTGCAGCAGCCATTGAACAAAATCATGACGAAGATGGAATTATCTGGCCAGAATCGATTGCACCTTATCATTTTCATATCCTTAATTTGGATGCTGATAATGCGGAAACTTCAGCCGTCATTGAGGATCTTGAGGTTTTCCTAAGAAATGAGGGAATAGAATTTCTTATCGATGATAGGTCTGCCCTCAGTCCTGGAGCAAAATTCAAGGATGCCGATCTTTTAGGCTTACCCTATCGAATCACTATTGGATCTAAGGGACTCAAAGATGGACTCGTAGAAATTCGAAATCGTAAAACCAAAGATGTACTTAAAATCCCAATTAAAGAACTTCAATCCGTAATTTATGATATTAATAAAACGTTTGATTAATTGAGTTCTGAAGAATCGAAAAAATAGGAAACCTCAAACGCTGCGCTCGTAGGTGAATCTGATCCGTGGGTAGCATTTCGCCCGATAGACGTTCCAAATTTTTTTCTAAGTGATCCATTTTGAGCATTAGCAGGATTCGTTGCCCCCATTAAATCTCTCCATTTTTTTATAGCATCATCTCCGGAGAGACACATAAGAATGACAGGTCCTTCTGTCATGAATGCTTCTAATTCAGCATAAAAACCTTTACTCACGTGCTCATGATAGAAACCCTTACAAATACCGGGGGTCAGACGGGCTCTTTTAAGGCCAATGATTTGTAAACCAGAGTCTTCAATAGCTTGAATGATCTGTCCAGAGAAACGAGATGCAACGGCATCCGGCTTAATGATGGCAAAAGTTCGCTCGATAGCCATTATTCTCTCTCCAGTTGATAGATTTCATTTTCGCAGAATTCACCTAGTAAAGGAAGTTCTACTTGAGGGTTGAGATCAACAGAAGAAGGGCAATCCATGGCTTTCTAACGAGCCCCATGAACAGTTTAGCGATACACTTAAAGATCCTATTTATTGGATCTAAGTACATAATGATCGATAGCCTAATTAAAAAAATTGTAGGGTCAAAAAATGACCGCGAACTTAAAAGACTTTGGAAAATTGTCCAATTAGTCAATCAGTTTGAATCTACTATACAATCCTTGTCGGATCAGGATTTAAGGGCCAAAACACCTTACTTCAGAGATTTATTAAGCCAGGGACAAACGCTAGATGACATCTTACCTGAAGTTTTTGCTGTGGTGCGTGAGGCCTCCAAACGCGTCCTCCGTATGCGTCACTTCGATGTTCAGCTTATCGGCGGGATTGTCCTCCATGAAGGTAAAATAGCTGAGATGCGCACTGGAGAGGGTAAGACGCTAACTGCGACACTTCCCCTTTATTTAAATGCTCTAGCAGGTAAGGGCGCCCACTTAGTAACGGTGAACGACTATCTTGCACGTCGAGATGCAGAGTGGATGGGGCGCCTCTATTCGTGGTTAGGGCTAACTGTCGGGGTAATTCAACATGGCCTCAGCGACGACGAGAGACGCGAGGCATACGGAAAAGATATTACATACGCTACTAATAATGAAATCGGCTTTGACTACTTGCGCGACAACATGAAATGGGACCTCGCTGATTTTTGTCAGCGCGGCTTCCATTTCTCTATTGTTGATGAAGTAGATAGTATTCTGATCGATGAAGCTAGAACCCCTCTTATTATTGCGGGCTCGAGTGAAGAAGATACGTCTAAGTACCATAAAATAGATGCGATTATCCCTAAATTAAGTCGCGATACAGATTTCAAAATCGAAGAAAAAGATCGGCAAGTTGTTTTAACCGATGCAGGTATTCGACGCGCCGAGGAATTACTAGGAGTCGGTAATCTTTATGATCCGAATAATATCGAGCGTCTTCACGGACTTAGCCAAGCATTATTAGCCCACCACATGTATTTCCGAGATAAAGAGTACATGGTGTCAAATAAAACTGAAGGCAAGGGCAAAGAAGTGGTTATCGTTGATGAATTCACAGGTCGTCTTATGCCAGGACGCCGTTGGTCCAATGGTCTTCATCAGGCCATTGAAGCCAAAGAGGGTGTTGAAGTTAATGCTGAAAACCAAACTTTAGCAACCGTCACGTTTCAAAACTTTTTCCGAATGTACAAGCGCCTGTCCGGTATGACTGGAACAGCAGAAACAGAAGCTAAGGAATTTTATCAAATTTATAAACTTGAAGTCGTTGTAATCCCTACAAATCAGCCCATGATTCGAAGTGACTACTCCGATATGGTTTTTGCAACAGCTGCTGCTAAGATCAAGGCGATTGTTGGGGAAGTTCAAAAACTCAATGAAATAGGTCAACCTATTCTTATCGGTACCGCCAGTATTGAAAGTAGTGAAATGCTTGCAAGAGAATTGAAGAAATCTGGTATTAAGCATGTAGTGCTCAACGCTAAGCATCATGAAAAAGAAGCGGAGATTATTGCGCAAGCAGGACGCAAGAAGGCTGTAACTATTGCAACCAATATGGCGGGTCGAGGAACAGATATTCTACTTGGTGGTAATCCTGAAGCGCTGGCGAAAAATGAACATCTTCAATCTAAAAAAGATGTTTATGATCAAGATAATCAAGAAACCCCCGAGTATAGGCAAACTCTCGCACGTCTACAAGTCGAGACTGAAAAAGAAAAGCAAGAGGTTATTGGTATCGGAGGCTTACATATTTTAGGCACCGAACGTCATGAAAGTCGTCGAATTGATAACCAGCTCCGAGGCCGTGCAGGTCGTCAAGGCGATCCGGGCTCATCAAGATTCTTTTTGAGCCTAGAAGACGATTTAATGCGCATATTTGGTGGGGAGAGGATTAAAACTCTCATGGGTGCTTTTGGTCTCAACGACGATGAACCCATTGAAAGTCGAATGGTCAGCTCCTCCATTGAAAAGAGCCAAAAGAGAGTTGAGACTCATCACTTTGAGATTCGAAAACATTTACTTGAATACGATGACGTAATGAACAAACAACGTATCTTTTTCTATAATTTGAGAAATGACATTCTCAAAGGGAATACCAAGGAATATATTCAACAGATTTCATTCGAAATTATAGAGGGCCTACACCATCAGTTGTGTGCCACTGTCGCTACACGAAACCCCCAGCATTTTTCTGATCGCTTAATACAACTTTTCGGATCTCCTTCAATTGATCAAGCAACACTGCCAGTAGATTCAGCACAAGCTGTAATTCAGATTAACCAAGCAATGAAAGAAAGATATGACCAAAAAGAACTTCGTTTTCAAAGACCAGAAATGCTGCGATGGCATGAAAAGATATCAATCATTCAAATCATTGATGCAGCATGGAAACGCCATCTTCTAGTTATGGATCATCTCAAGGAGGCCATTGGATTCAGGGGATATGGCCAAAAAGATCCCTTGGTTGAATACAAACGAGAGAGTTTTGATTATTTTCAGGAAATGCGGTATGGCTTTGAAGATGAAATTATCACTCATCTTTATCGTATTGAGCCACAAGAAGAACAATCACGGGAAGAACTTCCTAAGCTAAAGGCTCCTAAGCGTCGGACAAATGAACTTTCATCTGAACAATTACAGAATGAAGTTAAACGCATCCTAAGGTTTAATGCAGGTGGCTTAGATACGGAAAATTAGACCCGTTCTTTATGGGGTCTTAGCCAATATATTGGAATTCCCATTAAAACAATCAATAGCCCTGGCCAGGTATAGCTTGGTCTATAAATCAGTAGAGCAATCATCACAGAACCCGCTAAAGCAAGATATAAAAGTGGTGTTACAGGATAGCCAATCACCTTGATGGGTCGATCTAATTCTGGTTTTCGAATACGCAAAAGGATCACGCCTAGTACAGTAATGAAGAAAAATAAAATTGCAGCAAACATGACGAAGTCGAGAAGTTGTCCATACGTTCCAGTAAGCGTAAGGATACAACTCCAAATTGCTTGATAGGCTAATCCATAGGCCGGGACACCATTATTATTCAAAGCTTTAACGCTTTTAAAGAAAAGCCCGTCTTCAGCCATCGATTGATAGACTCGAGCACCAGATAGGACAATGCCATTAACACAGCCAAACATGCTGATCAAAATACCGCCCGCCATGAGGTAAGCTCCCGAAGATCCGATCATGGCCTGAAGCGCCAAGCTACCAACTCGATCATTCGGAGCGGTCGCAATACCTACGGGTCCGAGGAATTTGATATAAATGAAATTCACAATGAAATAGATTCCACAAACCAAGGTTGTTCCAATGAAAAGAGACAATGGGATGACACGCTTTGGGTCCTTGACCTCAGAAGCAACAAATGTAAGAGATTCCCAGGCCGTCGCGCTAAAGAGGCTCCCTGTCTGCATGATCAATAAACTGATTAAAAACCCATGATAAATAGAATCTTGTGTAAAGGGGAGTGGGCTTGGGCTCGGAGCAACTTGGGGTTTGAGGTAAAGTCCCAAAAAAATTAGTAGAGCTAAACTTCCAATCTTAATGACGGTTAGGATGTTCTGAATCCAAGATCCTGCTTTGACGCCCAAAAGGTTGATACCCGTTAGTAAGGCAATAATAAAGATGCCTGAAAGCCTTGATGTCGTGAGTCCCATATCATAAGGCCCGAGGCTAATTATGAATTGATCTTTGATGTTAAGGAGATTGAATTGATCGATGTGTATTTGTGAACCTAGCCATACTGTGTCGGATATACCTGGAAAGAATGTCCCCAAATATTTTCCAAAACCCACCGCCACTGCGGCAATAGTTCCGCATTCGATCACAGTGAAAAAAGTCCATCCGAAAGTAAAGGCTGTCATCGGCCCATAAATTTCTTTGATATAGGAATACTGACCCCCAGCTCTTGGGAACATACCGGCAAGTTCGCCGAAGGACAAGGCACATAAAATTGTAATGATGCCTGTCAGAAGCCATCCAAGAAGCAATGAACTACCTGTATGCCCAATGCGAACCATATCCGCTGCAACGATGAAAACACCTGAGCCAATCATAGATCCTGCGATCAACATGACCGATGAGAAAAGACCCATATGCCTTTGGTAAGTGTTGTTAGCCATCCGATACCTCTCGTCGTCGCCCCATAGATCTATCTAAGGGATAATAAAGCATTATGTCTCTAAATGTCTCTAAATTAACCAAAGCTCTTGTGATCAGCCTAGCGCTTGCTGTATCGGCGAGCGTGCTTTTATTGAGACAACGAAGCGATTTAAACGAACCTCAAGTTGTTCTTGTTAAAAAGGGCATGTCGGCTTTTCAGGTTATCCGTCAACTTAAAACATTTGGAATCATCAAATCTGACTTACCGATCAGAATTTGGGCTAAATTAGATTTCCGCAAAGTTATGGAGGGTGAATATCGTATTCCACCCCAAGCCACCTTATTCGAGGTCATAAGTATTATTTGGGGTGGTCGCAGTACTTTTGTACCGGTTGTTATACCTGAAGGCTCAAATAGTTGGCAGATTGAGAAAATCCTGGCAGATTTCGTCCCGCGCGATCAATTTTGGGCTCTTTGGACAGATCCCGAGATCCTTCTCTCAACCGGCGAGCCGCTCGCCAGAAATCTCGAGGGCCTATTAGCCCCCAATACTTATTATATTAATCACGCTATGGACCCTGTAGACATTATCAAGATGATTGTGGGGCAATCCAAAAAATACTACCCACCTCGCCAGTCCTTGAATGGACTTACGGCTTACGAAACCCTCATACTCGCAAGCCTCGTTGAGTCAGAAGCAACTATGAATTCGGAACGTGAACATATTGCGGGTGTATTTCTCAATCGATTAAAGAAGGGCATGCTCCTTCAATGTGATCCGACCGTTCAATACGTTAAGTTTAAGTTAGCGTTATCAAACCCTTTAAAAATTGGCCGAAAGGATCTAGAGAGATCACATCCTTACAATACTTATCGTATTTCCGGACTCCCCCCGGGTCCTATATCTTCACCCGGTCTGAGATCTATGCAAGCGGCTGCCAATCCCTTATCAACTGAGGATCTATATTTTGTAGCGGATGGGAATGGATATCACATATTTTCATCTAATCTCGAGGATCATCTCAAGGCTGTCCAGGCTTACCGAAAGACAAAGGCTCAAAATAAACTTATAAAGCAGGAAGCTCAATAAATGACCATGAGGCTTGATCAATTTCTATTGAAGCTCGGCTTAGCAAGAGATCTGAATCACGCTCAAGGTCTTATTTTAGCTGGAGAGATATTAGTAGATAACCAAATCGCCGATAAGGTTGGCCTAATGGTTCCTGTCAGCGCTCATATCCGAGTAAAGCAAGAAAAAATACCTTTTGTTAGTCGCGGGGGGTTTAAATTAAAAGCAGGCCTCGAATATTGGAAACTTTCAATCCATGAGCAGATTTGTTTAGACTTAGGCTCGAGCACAGGTGGCTTTACGGATTGCCTAATCCAACACGGTGCTCAAAAAGTATATGCCGTTGATTCAGGAACTAACCAACTAGATTGGAAACTAAGAAATCATCCCAAAGTCATCTCTATGGAGAATACAAACGCCCGTTTTTGGGATCCTTCATGGATTCCTGATCCAGTCAATTTCCTTTGTGCAGATTTAAGCTTCACCTCCCTCAAAAAAATTATTCCTTCTGTTCTTGTGTCACTTAAAACAAAATCTAAGGCCATCTTGTTGATCAAACCACAATTTGAAGCGAAAAAGGAAGAGGTCGGTGAAGGGGGTATCGTAACAGATCCTCTCATTCACCAAAGGATCTGCGATGAGCTCTTCTTGTTTTTCAACACAACCAAACTCAAACCTCACGAGATCATTCGATCCCCTCTCTTGGGCCAAAAGGGTAATCAAGAATTCCTAATGTTTCTTCAGTATGATTAAATCTAACAATGCGTAAATATGATCTTATTGTGGTGGGGGCAGGAATCAGCTCTGGTTCCCTGATCTACAACCTCCTCAAACTTGGCTTCAAAGGAAGCATCCTTGTTTTAGACCGAGGGGATAAGATCGCAAGTGGCCCCACCGCTTTCAGTGCAGGAGGCTTTCGTAATCTGTGGACAACAGACATTAATCAAAAACTCTGTTCTTACTCGATGCGCCTCTTGAAGAATTTCTCACAAGATATGGGAGTGAGTTGTGCGTATCAAGGATCTGGATACCTATTCACTTATTATCAAAAAGCTTGGGATAAAATACCCGAAGCTTTTGATCAATGGAATGCTAATGGGGTTAATTTTGAAATCCTTAAACCCGCTGATATTGAAAATAAAATTCCCGGGCTTCTTTGCGGTGTCGACCACATGGATCCTGAAATTGTTGAGGCCCTTGAATTTGAACCTATCGTAGGGGGCATCTTTGGTAAAGACTGCGGAAGTTTTGACCCAAGCCAAGCAGCCGTGGGTTATTTCGAAAGGGCCTTGAATGACTATCCCAATCCCCCCGTCATTGAATTGAATACGGAAGTCTTGAGTATATCTATTAAAAATGGAGTTGCCACAGGCATCATTTTGAAAACTTCCGAGGGTATCGAGGAGTCGGTTAGTGCAGGTACGGTTGCCCTCTGTACCGGCCCGTGGATTAATCAGTTGCTAAAACGATCAGGCATGAAGGAAGAGGATCTTACACCCGTCATTGCCCAAAAAAGAATGATGTTCATAACAGAATTCCCAGGGTATCCGAATGTGGATTCTCGATGGAAAGACATACCCCTTACGATTATTGATCAAGGTATTTATTTCAAGTACGAAAGCGGAAATCTCATGATTGGTAAAGCTAGAAAAGCTGAACCCGATAGTTTCGATACTACATTTGAGCATGATTACTATATCAACGAGGTGAATCTTCCAATGCAAGAGAGAATACCCTCTGCAGCATCTTGTAAGTTGAAATCAGGGTGGGGCGGCCTTTATGACACGAATTCACTCGACCATAATGCCATTGTAGGTTGGCACGATAATTGCAAAAACCTCATGCTCCAGGTGGGCTACAGTGGCCATGGAGCTATGGAGTCACCAGCCGTCGGACTCTGCTTGGCTGAACTCATCTTTTTCGGGGCATATCGGACTATAGACTGTAGTCCCCTTAGGTGGAGTCGATTTAGAGAAGGTAAACTAGTTAAGGAGACGATTGTCATTTAATGTTCGATAACTTTTCACTTCCCGCCATCTTGATTTCATATGTAGCACTTCTTTTTTCTCTAAGTGTTCACGAAGCGAGCCACGCAACTGCAGCTTTCCTTCTTGAAGATCGAACAGCACAGCGTATGGGACGAATGACGCTTAATCCTCTGGCACATATGGATCCTATCGGCACTTTTTTATTCCCACTTATCGGAATGTCTACAGGTATTCCTTTTATTGGCTGGGCTAAGCCTGTTCCCGTTAATCCTGTAAACCTCACGCGCCGATTACGAATGAAGATATCCTATGCGCTGGTAGCTTTTGCGGGTCCCGCTTCGAATATCATCCTTAGTCTACTTTTTTTCTTTATCACAGTTTTTTTGGTAAAGATCAATGTTGTCGATGTCGATCAACGAAAAATTCTTTTCGAATCTGCCCTTACGGGCTATGCAGGAATCGAGCGATTGGGAACTGTATCTAATCAAACGATTTTAATTGCACTCTCGGGACAATGCATTCTGATTAATATGGGTTTGGCTATTTTTAATCTTCTCCCCTTAGGACCCCTCGACGGTTCTTCGGTTCTGCGAGCATTTGTTCCCGATCAATGGTTACCTGGTTATGATCGTGTCCAACCTTATATGTCAGGTGTCCTTTTGATCCTAGTCTTTACCGGATTATTTCAATTCATTCTTTACCCAGTGTTTATGTTCCTGATTGGTATACTCGGACTATTGCAAACCGTCTTCTTGGGGTAAAGGTTATGTCGATAGTTTTATCAGGCATTCAACCAAGTGGATCCTTGCATATTGGCCATTTAGTGGGAGCCCTTGATAATTTCGTTTCACTTCAAAAAGGCAATAGCGTTTTCTACATGATTGCCGACTGGCATGCCCTCACATCTAAATACAACCAGGTAGAAGTGATACAGCCTTCAGTCTATGAGCTGGCAGCTACCTTTTTAGCCGTAGGTATCAATCCGAATACCAGCTCTATTTTTGTCCAGAGTGCCATCAAAGAACACGCAGAGCTGCAGTTACTTTTAAGCATGACCACACCCCTCTCGTGGCTCGAGCGGGTCCCAACCTATAAAGAAAAACAAGTGAATGCCAATGCGGATCTCAATAGTTTTGGCTTCTTAGGTTATCCGCTATTGCAGGCAGCCGACATTCTGATGTATCAAGCTGATAAAGTCCCTGTGGGGGAAGATCAGCTTTTTCATCTTGAGCTCACTCGTGAAATTGCCAGAAGATTCAATCATATCTACCATACGAACTTCTTTAAAGAACCTCAGGCTGTTTTAACCCCCACTGCAAAAGTATTAGGTCTAGATGGCCGAAAAATGTCAAAGACTTACGATAACTGCATCTATTTATCGGATGAGGACAGTTCAATTAAGGAAAAGTGCACACGACAAATGATTTCTGACCCTAATCGAGTCAAAAAAACAGATCCAGGTAATCCCGATCAGTGTCCCGTTTTCGTTTATCACAAAATATTCTCATCTCAAGAGACGCAAGATGAAATCAATAAAGGCTGTCGAGGTGCTTCAATAGGATGTTTTGATTGCAAAATGAAGGTAGCCGAAAAACTAATCATCAAAATCGCACCAGTTCGAGAACGCGTTCAGGCTAGTCTACAAAATTCTAAGTCTTTAGATGAAGTACTCGATCATGGGAATACCCAAGCTCGAAAAGTTGCCGAAGGTACAATGGAAAAAGTTAGAGACGTCGTTAAATTACCAAAATTCTAACCCTACTTTTTTTTTGCTTGAGAATTGGTAAAAAACTGAGAAACTAGAGGGGCTTCCGTAGCTCAGTTGGTTAGAGCAGCTGACTCTTAATCAGCGGGTCACCGGTTCGAGTCCGGTCGGGAGCACCAATTTAAGGGACGGGATGCCTCAATCCCAATTTTTAGCTGATCTTCTTTTTTTTATCTCAGATCTTAATTTCTTAGATTGAATTCGTCGCTGCGACGCCCCTGCTGAAGCCGAAGTGGGAATCCTAGTTTTATAAGAAGTAATGGCTTTAACAATGAGCGCAATGACTTTTTCTTTTGCATCCTCTAGGTTTTTCAGTTGGCTTCGGGTCCGCTGACTGACGACAAGCACCTCGCCTTTAAGAGAGATTTTACCGGTAAGTCGTTTATGTAATCGGATGGATTCCTCGGTTGTGAGCCCCTGAATTGACGAAAGATGAATATATATTTTGACCTTCGTTGATAGCTTGTTTACATTCTGACCTCCTGGACCCGAGGACCGAGTGGTCTCGATACGAATAGCCTGAGATGGAATAAGCACCTTGGCATTGATTCGAAATGTATGCTGCATGGACCCTCGATAGGAGAACTTGTAGATAGAATAGATCAATGCTAATTTTACGCCCAATGACGCCTGAAGACGCTCCTTTGGTCGTCTCTTACATTAAAGAACTCGCCGAATATGAACGGGATCCCGAAGCTGCCGTTGTGACGCCGGATAATATTTTACATTTCGCCTTTAGCGATCATCCTTTGATTTATGTTGTGATGGCTGAATGGGGGGGGAAGCCTGCAGGGTTTGCTCTCTGGTTTTATAACTTCAGTACTTGGGAAGGTAAAGCAGGTATTTATCTTGAGGATCTCTTTATACGGCCTGAATATCGCCGAAATGGAATTGGTAAAGCGCTTCTGATCCATATAGCTCGCCTAGCAGTCAAAAATAATTGCACACGATTCGTCTGGCAAGTTCTTGACTGGAACGAACCTAGCATTAATTTCTATCGTCAAATGGGAGCTAAAACCATGGATGCATGGTTAACTTGTCGGGTCGATAATGAGTCCCTTTTCCAATTAGCGAATCAGCATAGTGAGCATTTACCTTGAACATTCTTGAAAATTTTATACAAAAACTTTCACCCACTCTTAAAGATCAACTTTATGGAGTAGGAGGAGCCATTCGTGACCGTATTTTGACGGGGAACGGAATGGTGAGGTTAGTGGGAGACGTAGATTTAGCCTGTTCGCTGTCTCCACAGGCGATGCGAAACGCTTTCGAACAGCTTGGGATGATGGTTATTCCCACGGGTTGGAAACATGGGACCATCACCGTGCTCATCGGCGATGGAAAATATGAAATTACGAGTTTTCGATCTGAAAAGGGCTATAGCGACTTTCGACATCCCGATGAAGTGGTCTTCAATGTAACCCTAGAAGAGGATTTATCCCGCAGAGATTTCACGATGAATGCTCTCGCCATCCCCCTCGCTCGTATGTCGGATGCATCCTGGGATGATTTTTTGATCGATCCCTTTGGGGGTAGGCAAGACATCGATCAAAAGATTATTCGGTGTGTAGGTGAACCCACCGAACGATTTTCGGAGGACCCTTTAAGGATGCTCCGCGCTTGTCG
>SXYX01000005.1 GCA_005788175.1 Acidobacteriota bacterium | reverse complement strand
TTTCTACGGGTTCCCAAACTGTATGAATCAGTCGGTTAATCATAGGTTGTCCAGTGAACAAAAAAGAGGGCAGTGAAAGAGGGCTAGGCTCAGGATAAGGCTAAATAACGTAGAGCCCAAGTGAAGGCTCCGCAAAGGATACTTTAGCGGTGCAAAGACGGAGGTTCAGCGGATTCATTTGATGTCATCGACGCAACCTCCTCTCTCTAATGGTTCATTCTTTTTAGTGTCCCCTCTCTCGTATCCTCTCGTCAACCCTCGAAATGCATAACATATACTAGTAAGGTATCGAGAGGACTTTACATGAGATCAGCTGTGATCATTGATGCCAAAAGAACCCCTGTTGGACGAGGAGTTAAAGGAGCCTATGCCGCTACACGACCTGAGACGCTTGGGTCCGTTGTATTGGAAGCCATGAAATCTCAACTCCATGATTGGAAAGACTTAGAAGATGTTTTAGTCGGTTGCGCCATGCCCGAAGGCGAACAAGGTATGAACATTGCTCGACTCATCAGCTTCCGAGCGGGTTTACCTATTACAGCCGGTGCTGCAACTGTGAATCGTTTTTGTGGCTCGTCACAACAGACAGTTTTAAATGCCCAACATGCTATTGTGGCCGGTGCCGGAGATTTATTTTTGGCCGGTGGTGTTGAATCCATGTCCAAGGTGCCTATGGGGGGGTTCAATCCAAGTTTAGATCCCGAGTTGAATGAGCGCTATCCAGAAGCATTCTGTTCGATGGGGGTCACTGCAGAAAATTTAGCTAGTGATTACAAAATCTCACGAGAGGCTCAAGACGCTTTTGCCTACGAAAGTCACCAAAAAGCAACAAAGGCTTGGCAAAGTGGAAAATTTAAAAAAGAAACAGTCTTTTTTAAGACCACAAATCTTGAGAATCAAGAGGTAACTCTAGAGATAGATGAGTGTGTACGTCCTGATACTACACAAACCAAATTAGGCGAATTGAAACCTGCCTTCCTTCAGTCAGGATCGGTAACGGCAGGTAATAGCTCTCCCATAACGGATGGAGCCTCTTTTTTGCTGCTTGCTGAGGAGAGTTGGGCTCGGGCTGCCGGACTAAAACCGAGAGCTCGAATCCTCATGGGCGCCGTTGCAGGTTGTTCGCCGGATCGCATGGGGCTTGGACCAGTTTATTCCACTCAAAAATTACTTCAGCGATCGGGAATGACCCTCGATCAAATTGATGCCATCGAACTCAACGAAGCCTTCGCAGCTCAAAGTCTCGCGGTTATTCAAGAAGGTCGATTTGATATCAAGAAAGTAAATGCCTGGGGGGGTGCTATTGCTATCGGACACCCTTTGGGTGCATCAGGCGCGCGTATTCTGACCACACTCCTTAATCGTTTAGAAACTGACGGCGGACGTTTTGGTATTGCGACGATGTGCATCGGTGGCGGGCAAGGTATTTCAACCCTGATCGAAAAACTCTAAGGCACCGTCCATGGCCAATATAAAAAAAGTTGGAGTTCTTGGGTCGGGCGTTATGGGTCGCGGTATTGCCGCGCATGTAGCAAGTGCCGGTTGTATGGTTGAGCTACTTGACATCGTATTGGATGGCAAACCACATAATTTTTTGGCAGAAAATGCCCTCGAAGAGCTCAAAAAAAGTAAACCTGCTCTCGCGATGCATCCTACCTTCATAAAAAAGATTAGACCTGGCAATTTACGAGATGATTTAGAGCGATTAAAAGATTGCGATTGGGTTATAGAAGTCGTGAAGGAAGACTTAACTGTCAAACAGGCTCTTTATGCCCGTATTGAACCTTATCTCAAAGCAAATGCTTGGATAACATCCAATACGAGCGGCATTCCTCTGCGACTCCTTGTGGAAGGTCGTAATGCGCATTTCAAATCTCATTTTGCGATTACACATTTCTTTAATCCAGTCCGGTACTTACGTCTTTTAGAACTCATTAAGAGCCCGGACACGAACAATCAGGATCTCGCTGATTTCTCCCACTGGCTCGAGACCGCGTTGGGCAAAGAAGTTGTTCCGGCTCTTGATAGCCCAACATTTATTGCTAATCGCATTGGGGTGCATGGGATTATGTCCATTCTTCACTACGCGCTTAAGCATAAAATCCCCTTTGAGGTCATAGACTCGGTCCTTGGGGAGGCCGCGGCTCGATCCCGATCAGCATCTTTTAGAACCTCTGATATTGCAGGGCTCGATGTCATGGCCGCTACAGCGAAAAATATTTATGATTTTTTCCCTAATGACGAGGACCGAGATACTTTGAAGTTTCCCGAACTCCTCGATTGGATGCTATCCAATAAACTCTTAGGTAATAAAACTAAACAAGGATTTTTTAAGAAGGATAAAGGCCCCGATGGTAAAAAACGATTCCTTTCATTAGATCCTGAGACCAAAACTTACCGTCTCCAAGTTAAGAAAGATTGGCCGCTTCTCAAGGAACTTAAAAGTATCGATGATCCAACCGAACGTGTCCGCACTCTTTTGACCTCTCCGGAAGATGCCGGTCATTTGGCATGGGAGTGTGTGGCTCCCAACCTAATTTACGCAGCCAACCGGCTAGGTGAAGTCACTGAAATGCCTTGGGACATAGATCGAGCTATCAAAAATGGCTTTAATTTCGAACTAGGACCTTTTGAATTATGGGATGCCCTTGGTATTAAATGGGTGGTTTCACGTTTACGCTACGAGGGTCGAAAAATTCCAACTCTCATAGAAAATATGCTGGCCAAAGATATACCATCTTTTTATCAATGGGATCAGGGCGTTCCTGTTGCGCAAATCCATCCGGTCACGTTGCATTATCAACCTATTAATATCCCTAACGAACAAATTGAATTAAGACGATCTAAGGGTACTTCCAAAATTATTGCTGAAAATCAAGGAGCGCGTCTGATTGATCTTGGCGACGATGTGGCTTGCCTAGAATTCAAAACAAAGATGAATGCTATCGATGATCAGATTGTCTTCATGATGGAAGATGCCATACAAAAATATATCCCGGGCCGATTTAAGGGTCTTGTGGTGGGCAATCAAGGGAAAATGTTTAGCGCTGGGGCGAACCTAGTCTTTGTTCTTAATGCAGCACGGGATAAAAACTATGATCTGATCGAACAAGCTTGCAAGCGTTTACAAGATGCCTGTCGATTGATGACCTACGCTCCCTTTCCCGTCGTGGCTGCACCCTTCCAAATGGTTTTAGGTGGCGGATGTGAAGTTACGATGGCCTGTCAACGTGTCGTTGGCCAAGCAGAAACCTATATGGGCCTAGTTGAGGTTGGAGTCGGTGTTATTCCCGCCGGTGGTGGATGTCTTCAAATGCTTTTGCGTCTCGAGGATGCCTTAAATACTAGAGGTGAACGGGGCCCCATGCCAAAAGTGAAGGCTGCTTTTCAACTCATAGGAACAGCCCATGTTAATACCAGTTTTGACGAGGCTCAACGGCTTGGCTATTTCCGGCGTAGTGATCGTCGCGTGATGAATTCTCAACACCTTCTCTATGAAGCTAAAAAGGAAGTCTTATCGATGGTCCCTTCGTTTAAACCTATTGTGCCGCGTGTTTTAAGGCTTCCAGGCTTGGGAGGGGTGACGGCGCTGATTTCAGCGGTTAAAGACTTCCGACTCCAGGGTTTGGCCAGTGATCATGATGTTCTCATTATGAAAGAACTCGCCTATATACTTTCCGGAGGTGATGTAAGCCCCGTTCAGGACGTCACAGAAGAACGCATTCTCGAACTCGAGCGACAGGCCTTTGCTCGTCTCTGTGGCTATGAAAAAACACAGGCTCGCATGGAGAGTATTCTTACGAAAGGCAAACCGCTACGCAACTAGATTTTGAGGATCTAGACAAGAGGTGGTGGTCCCAGCCCGAATCGAACGGGCATGTCCTTACGAACGGCAGATTTTAAGTCTGCTGCGTCTACCTGTTCCGCCATGGGACCCACTTTCTAGATTACTTCACATATAAATAAAACTGAAAACTAAAGACAATGAAAGTTGGTGCTTTCCTAATTTCTTGAGATGCTTTTCATATGAACCTTGACTCTACCCATCGCCTTTTAGAGGGACTGAATGAGCCCCAGCAAAGGGCCGTGGTGACGACCCATGGACCCCTATTAATTTTGGCCGGTGCAGGTTCGGGAAAGACTACGGTGATCACCCGTCGTATCGCTTGGCTCATTGAATCTGAGGGCGTTTTGCCAGGTTCGATCCTTGCGATGACATTTACTAATAAGGCAGCTCAGGAAATGTCTGAGCGCGTGCAACATTTGGTAACTGTCCCCGCCTATCAATTATGGGTCAGTACGTTTCATAGTTTTTGCACTCGAGTACTTCGAACAGAAGGTGATTTGACTCCCATCGGAAAAAATTTCGTCATTTTTGATCCGAGCGACCAAAAAAGCTTGATGAAGCATGTCCTTTCCGAATTAAATCTCAGTGAAAAGCAGTATCACCCTAAGCGTATGCTGGCAGAAATTTCACAATACAAAAATCAATGCCTCCTTCCGAGTGAAATTGATCACAGCCCCTCCGAACGATCTCTCGCCACCCTTATAGATGTTTACGCGCTCTACCAAGAAGGGCTTAAAACCCATCATGCCTGTGACTTCGACGATCTTTTGCTGCTTACAGAACGGCTTTTACGTGATCCTGCGATGCAGGCTAAATACCAAGAAAAATTTAAGTACATTATGGTTGATGAATATCAAGATACCAATCGAGCTCAATATCGCTTAATTCAACATTTAGTGGGTGAGGATAGAAATATATGCGTTGTCGGCGATGAGGATCAAAGTATCTACGGATGGCGGGGGGCAGACATCAGAAATATCCTGGATTTTCAGAAAGATTTTCCTCATACGACTCAAATTAAGCTCGAACAAAATTATCGCAGCACCCAATCGATCCTCGATGCCGCTTCCCTAGTCATTAAAAACAACCAAGATCGTATCGGTAAAGATTTATGGACTAATCGGGGTACTGGAGAGAAGGTCGTATTTAGATTGAGTCAGGATGGACGAAGTGAAGGTAATTGGATAGCCGATCAAGCTCAATTTGAATTACTTAGATCCTCAGAAGCACGGGTCGCTATTCTATATCGAGCCAATTGGCAGTCACGACAGATTGAAGAGGCTCTCCGCGCAAAAAATATCCCCTATCTTCTCATTGGGGGTGTCAAATTCTATGAACGCCAAGAAATAAAAGATCTTCTAAGTTATTTAAGACTGCTCTATAACCCTTATGACCTCGTCAGTTTTCGTCGCGCCATCAACGCACCCAGTCGCGGAGTGGGACCTACAACGCTTAAAAAAATAGAAGCTGCCATTCCTCAGGGAGGTCATCCGCTCGAAGGTATTCTTCAAGCCCTTAAAGCAGGAGTAGTGAAGGGTAAAGCGGGTCGAGAAGTCACTAGATTTGCTGAAATTATCCTGCAAGGGCGTAAAGAGCGGGAGTTGAGAGGCCTAGCCTCTCTAGTTCAGTGGATGCTCCAAGAAAGTGGCCTGATTCAAGCGCTTGAAAAGGAAAATACCATTGAATCAGAAAGTCGCCTTAGAAATTTAGAGGAATTTCTCAATGCAGCCGCCGATGAAGAGACTCTAGGTTCAACACTCGATCAATTTTTAGATCGCATCACTCTAGTGAGTGATGCAGACTCTGTCGATATTGCTTCACGACTGAGTTTGATGACGATTCATTGCGCCAAAGGGCTTGAATTTAGTGCCGTATTTCTTTCTGGCATGGAAGAAGATGTTTTCCCCAATCGAAATGCAAAAGATGATGAGAATGGACTTGAGGAAGAACGACGTCTTTTCTATGTGGCGATCACTCGAGCCCAGATGAAACTCTATTTAACGGGCGCTCGGCACCGACGGGTGATGGGCATGAATACACTAGGGCTTCCCAGTCGCTTTCTTCGCGAACTTCCTGAAGATGTACTCGATCAACCCATTCGCTGGGGCGTAGAAGTCTATCAATCAGGAGAAGGCGACTGGTCTAATGCCCATGAAGAATGGTCTGACTCAACCTCTTTTCCTCCATCTAAATCAAGTTACAAAACAAATCGAAGTTTTTACGCAAATAAAAAAACCGAGGAACGACCCTCAAAGCCTAAAGTTTCTAAAGATGGGTGGCCCTTGGGTACTCGAGTCAATAGCCCACGCTTCGGAGATGGACTGATCACATCCTCTACAGGGAAAGGCGACATGCTGACCTATACCATTATGTTTCATAGTCACGGAGAAAAACGTATTGTGGCCAAATATGGATCCCTCGAAAAGAAAGGTTCTCAATGAAATTGCAGCATTTGATTTTTACTTTGGATCTACCCGGAGTCTCCGTTAAACATTTGCGAGATTTTCACGGGTCCCCCGAGGCTATTCGTATTTTGACGCCCCCTGGAACCCTAAAAAAAGTCACCGGCGATTTAGGACCTCTACACGAAGGTCAAGAACTGACTCTCTATGTCAAAAAAATGGGTGTGACCCTACCGTGGCATGCGCGTAATGAGTCGGTGAGCCCACAGGGCTTCACAGATCGTATGATTTCAGGACCCTTTGCCCAATGGACACACCACCATCGCTTCATCGATCTTGGCATCTATGGATCACAGTTAGTCGATGAAATTTATTTTCAATTACCTCTCGCCCCGCTATCGCATATTGCAGTTGCTTTTATCCGAGCTGATGTGCGTAATCTATTTCGCTTTAGACATCAACAAATTCAGCGAACACTTCAACCCTCTTGAGGGAAAACCCAACTTCCTAGAACCAAAGGCTGACTAGCTCCTGTGACCTCGGGATGGTTTCCGGTTTCACCTACTGCACTAGCGGCTCCTAGGAGGGCCCAACTAACGGCTTCGCGAGAGCCTTGGGGCAAGGCAGTATCGATTCTCCAATCGATCTCAGGTAGGACGCGTTTCAACTCTGTTAGTAGGCGCGAATGTGCACTTCCACCACCGCTAACCCAGGCTTTTAGATCTTTATAAATCCCTTCGCGTTTGAGTTCATGGGCAATACTTTCAGCTGTGAAAGCAGCGAGCGTTGCAAAACGATCATTAAGTGCTAATTTTTCTAAAGCTGTACGTCGAAGCGTTAGCCATGCGGTACCAAAATATTCACGACCCGTTGATTTTGGAAGTGATCTTTTAAAATAAGAATCTTGAAGAGCTTCTTCAATCCACCCCTGATCTATTTGTCCGGTTGCATGGGATCCCGCTTCATCCCATGTCTTTTTCAGCCACCATGAAGCAGCTAAATCCAAAAGGGACATACCTGGACCTGTATCCCATGCCCGTAAATGTATTTGATCCCAAACCGTTACATTCGCTATGCCTCCAAGATTGAGGGCTAGCCAAGACGAAGAGGTCCCTCGAAGCCATTGTTCCGTTTTAGGTACCAGTGGAGCTCCCTGACCACCGTATGCAAGGTCGACGCGACGAAGATCCCAAACGACCGGCGCTCCGATTACCCTCGCCATCACATAAGGATCTGCCAGCTGAAGAGAGGCTCCACTTTCTGGATGATGTTGGACCGTCTGCCCATGCAGTGAAATTAAATTAACAGGCAGTATTTGTTTTTTTAGTAAATTTGAAACGCAAGCAGCATGGAAGTCACCCAAAGCACGCTGCAAAATAGTCAGTTCAGATATTTTTAAAATATCTTGTGTGGCCTGCAGAATATTAGTACGAAGTGAGGCAGGGTAGGCTTCATAGTGATGAGCGATGATTGAGCGAAATGGCTTTCCTGAGGTAAATTGATTGGGATCAACTTCGATACAAACTGCGTCTACGCCATCGGCACTCGTTCCCGACATAACGCCGACGACATGCCAAAGACCTCCGGGAGAGATCGGAAGCCGAAAGTTCATAAAACCTTAGGAACTCGAAATTGTCCTTCCAATGGGTCTGGAGCATTAGCTAAGGCTTGGGCTTGAGTGAAAGCGCGGTGGATTTCATCAGGACGAAGGGGTAACTCCATTCTCATAGCTTCAGTTATAGGCTGAACATTAGAGAGATCTAATTCTCCAAGGTGCTGAACACGAGTCAGGATGGATTCCATTGATTGACGCATGGGTTCAATCTCATCTTCGCTCAACATAACATGAGTCAATCTCGCACAATGGAGGACATCTTCTCTTGTGACTATC
>SXYX01000004.1 GCA_005788175.1 Acidobacteriota bacterium | reverse complement strand
CCAAAATCAAAACCTGAAAAGCTCCCGGTCTGAAATCCAGCAGGTACCCCGCTCGTACCTTGTGGATCCCCATAGTTATCATAGTTTGATCGCTTAGTTGGATCAGATAGATTTTCGTAAGCTTCGGAAATTTCCTTAAAACGATCTTCAGCGTTTTTACTATTAGGGTTTAGGTCGGGATGATATTTACGTGCAAGTTTTCGATATGCTTTTTTGACTTCCTCATCCGTTGCTCCTTTGGGAACTCCAAGTGCTTTATAGTAGTCGCGTTTAGCCATTGGGTACTTTCATTGAGAAAGACGAAATCCTAGAGTGATTGCACTCTAGGATTTAGATGGAGTTCTTAGACAACTTCCGCATCAATAACAGTGTCATCTTTTGGCTTTCCCGATTGGCCTGAGTCTGTAGTGTTGCCTCCGGGATCACTCGGTGGTGGCGTCGCCTTATAAATAGACTCAGCTAATTTATGTGATTTAGCCGTGAGGGTCTCTAAGGCTGATTTAATAGCGGCGGCATCTTGTCCTTCAAGGGCTTTTTTGCCTTCCGCTAGAGCTTCTTCGGCTTCTTTTTTGTCAGCCTCAGGTAATTTATCCCCATTTTCCTTAATCACCTTTTCAACTTGATAAATCAACTGGTCTAGTTGATTGCGGGTCTCCAAAACAGCTTTACGCGCTTCATCTTCAGATTGATGGACTTCAGCCTCTTTAATCTTGGCATCAATTTCGTCCTTCGAAAGACCGGTGGAGCCCGTCAGGGTGATGCTAGCATCTTTACCCGTACCTTTATCTTTAGCTGTGACATGTACGATACCATTTGCATCAATATCAAACGTAACCTCAACCTGAGGGATTCCTCGCGGCGCTGGAGCAATACCACCTAGATGAAAACGCCCTAAGAGTTTATTTGCTTCTACCAAAGGACGCTCTCCCTGGAAAACCTCGATGTCTACACCAGGTTGATTGTCAACCGCGGTAGTGTAGACCTCAGATCGCTTTGTTGGAATAGTCGTATTACGGGGAATGATGACACTCATTTGTCCACCATTGGCATTGATACCAAGGGACAGAGGAGTGACGTCTAGAAGCAAAACTCCCTTGACGTCTCCAGCTAAGACGCCGGCTTGAACAGCTGCGCCTAAAGCTACAACTTCATCGGGATTCACACTGTAGTTAGGCTCCTTACCAAAGATTTGTTTCACGAGATCTTTGACTTTAGGTATGCGGGTTGATCCTCCCACCATTACGACTTCTTGGATCTGATCTTTTGTCAGTCCAGCGTCTTTAAGTGCATTCTCACAAGGTTGGCGTAATGTACTAATGACTGAGTCAATCATCAATTCAAACTTGGCCCGACTGAGAGTTTGGGTAATATGCTTGGGCCCGCTTGCATTAGCAGTGATGAAAGGAATTGAAATATCTGTTTGAGTCGTACTGGATAATTCAATCTTAGCTTTTTCCGCCGCTTCTTTTAAGCGCTGCATGGCTTCAGCTTGAGGACGCAAATCGATACCCTCAGACTTTTTAAATTCTTCCAGAAGCCACTCGATAATAGCTTGATCAACATTATCTCCACCTAAATGAGTATCTCCGTTGGTTGACTTAACCTCGACTACTCCGTCACTGACTTCGAGAATCGAAATATCAAAAGTTCCCCCACCAAAATCAAAGACAGCAATGGTGCTTTCTTTTTTCTTGTCAAGGCCATAAGCTAAAGCGGCTGCCGTAGGTTCGTTGACGATTCGCATTACCTCAAGGCCAGCAATGGTTCCTGCATCTTTTGTGGCCTGACGTTGTGCATCATTAAAATAGGCAGGAACTGTAATGACAGCTTGGGTAACTTTTTGCCCCAAGTAAGCTTCAGCAGCTTCTTTCATTTTTGTTAAAATCACAGCCGAGATATCTTCAGGAGATAAGTCTTGACCATTAACCCCAATCGCGCAACCTCCTTTGGAGTTCTTCTTGATAGAATAAGGAACAAGTTTTTGTTCCTTCTCAGAATCATTGAAGGGTAGACCCATAAACCTTTTGATGGAATAAATAGTACTTCTAGGTTGGGCAACAGCTTGTCGTTTAGCCGAGGCTCCCACTAAACGCTCTCCTGTCTTTGGGTTAAATCCAACTACAGACGGGGTAGTGTTGGATCCTTCGGGATTAGGGATTACCTTTGGTTGCCCACCTTCCATGACAGCTACGCAGCTGTTGGTGGTACCTAGGTCGATTCCAATTATTTTGCTCATATATATTTCTCCTTCGCGAGCACTCAAAATGTGCCCTATATTTCACGCTAACCCTCATTATTTAGAGTCGTCAAATACATCTATATAAACACACTCACTAAATATGAGTGATATAATGTAGATTATATCTTAATCATATGAATATAAACAACTTAAATCCATGTCCAAAGTGTAAAAAATCAACCTACAGAAAGGGCAATCAACATTACCCTTTCTGTTCAGAGCGTTGCCGCCTCGAAGATCTTGGGGCTTGGTCAGATGAATCTTATCGACTAGCCGAAAAAAACCCTAATGAAGAGGAAAGCGATTGGATCGATGAGGGTCTCGCATAGATCTGCAAGGTGTCCGTTAATCTGAAGTGTAGTTGATATCCAATGAGCCCCTCATGATTTTCGATCCCCTACAACACGAAGTGCTCATCCAAAATCGTTGGATGAGCGAAGGGGTTTTTCGTGCCCCTTTTGCTCGCGAAATGACTCCTGAAACACCAACTTTTTATATGCTGGTAATGCTTCCTTACCCAAGCGGTCGTATTCATATGGGTCACGTGCGCAACTATACTTTGGGAGATGTCGTTGCACGTTACCAACGTATGCAGGGTAAAAAAGTGATGCACACAATGGGTTGGGACTCCTTTGGGCTTCCCGCAGAAAACGCTGCAATCCAAAACCGTATACATCCAGCAGTATGGACTCGTAAAAATATAGCCGATATGAAAAAACAAATACACCGTCTCGGTATAAGTTATGACTGGGATCGTGAATTAGCTAGTTTTGAGCCTGATTACTATCGGTGGAACCAGTGGTTCTTTCTTCAAATGTGGAAACGTGGTGATGTATTTCGAGCTCTTCGCAATGTGAATTGGTGTGAAGCCCTAGGGACCGTATTAGCTAATGAACAGGTTGTAGATGGTAAGGATGAGCGAACTGGACATGCTGTTATTCAAAAACCAATGGAACAATATTTCTTTGCAATTACCAAATATGCCGATGAATTAGTTTCAGGCCTCGAATCTCTTGATTGGCCAGAAAATATCAAAGCCATGCAGCGACATTGGATAGGTCGTTCAGAAGGAGTGAGATTTTCTTTCAAGTTGAATACGGGTGAGCAAATTCAAGTCTTTACGACACGCATGGATACGTTATTTGGTGTGTCTTTCTTAGCGCTTTCTCCAGAACATCCAGTTATTCAAGAAGCATCCCAGATGGATCACGAACTGGAAGATTTTTGCCAAACTATTTCAAAGCAGTCTAGGGAAGAGAGATTGACAACTGATGTGAAGTTAGGTCATCGAACCAAACTCCAAGTTCGTCATCCTGTAACCGATGAATTGATTCCTGTCTTTGCCGCCAATTACGTTTTAATGGACTATGGTACGGGCGCTGTGATGGGCGTACCTGGTCATGACGAGAGAGATCATGAATTTGCGTCCAATTATAATATTCCCATTCCAATTGTTATCGACTCCATATCACCTTGGGAGCCGGGCATACTTATCAATAGCGGCGAATTCAACGGACTAACTTCTGAAGTTGCCAGTAACGCATTGATCAAGTTGTTAGCTAACTCAGCCAATGCCGAACGGATGCTATCTTTCAAGTTGAAAGATTGGGGGCTGTCTCGCCAGCGTTATTGGGGGACTCCGATTCCAACTGTGCACTGCCCTAAATGTGGCGTAGTTCCAGAAAGTGAAGATAGCCTCCCTATACTCTTACCGGAGGATATCGAATTTTCAGGACGCGGTGCCTCACCCTTAACCACAAGTGAAAATTTTCTAAAGGCAACTTGTCCTAATTGCGGAACGGATGCCCGTCGCGAAACAGATACTATGGATACTTTCGTAGACTCATCATGGTATTGGCTTCGCTATCTAGATTCAAAAAACCAAACAGAACCATTTGCTATTGAAGAAGCCAAGGTCTGGACACCTGTCGATTTATATATTGGAGGCGTCGAACACGCTACGATGCATTTGATTTATGCTCGTTATTTTCAGAAGGTCTTAAGGGATTTAGGCATGGCTCATACTGACGAACCTTTTCAGCGTCTTATCTGTCAAGGTATGGTTCTGAAAGATGGATTCAAGATGAGTAAATCGAAAGGGAATATAGTTGACCCTGACGAAGTGATTGAGAAATATGGCTCAGATGCCCTGAGGCTTTTCATGATTTTTGCTGCACCTATTGAAAAAGAAATAGATTGGATAGGATTTGAAGGCATTGAGGGAGCTGCGCGTTTTCTAAAACGAGTGGATCGTCTATCGAGTGAACATTCTCCGACCCATATGGACCTACCTCCATTAACCTCTCTTTCTCTAGACGAAAAAAAACTACTCAATAAAGTCCATCAAACCCTTCATCGGATGACTGATGATTTAGAAGTTCGGTATTCCTTTAATACGTTGGTCAGTAGCCTCATGGAATTGCTCAACACCATTCAAGAGCATCGCTTTGATTCCATCAACGCAACTGCCATTCGCCAACATGTGTGGGATGTTTTTGTCCGATTATTAGCCCCTATGGCACCCCATCTCGCGGAACATCTATGGACGCGCTTGGGTCATTCAGGGTTTGTAGCTCTTGCCCCTTGGCCGCCTATAATCCATGAACTATTGATCGCAGAGGAAGTTTTAGTTGTGGTGCAAGTCAATGGTAAAGTTCGTGCTCGTCTAATACTTCCGGCTGATATTACCGATGAGGATAAGCATACGGTAGCTCTTCAGTGTGAGGAAATTCAACCGTGGCTTCGAGACAAGACTATAGTCAAAGTGATTGTTCCTCCAGGTGGAAAAATAGTAAGTGTAGTTGTAAAAGACATATAGCTTCTTTATTTTTTAATTTATTCTAGTCTATTAGCCGATGGAGATTTTGATGACCCAACCTCTACGACCTCTCCATACAGTGAACTCTGTTTTAGATCTTATTGGACGTACGCCTCTTCTTAGGCTTAATAAATTTGCACCTAGTCATACCATATTTGCAAAACTTGAATATCTTAACCCAGGAGGCAGTGTCAAGGATCGTGTTGGTATCAACATGATTCTTGCTGCTGAACTAGAGGGCAAAATTAAACCAAGAATCACCACTATTATTGAGCCTACAGCGGGTAACACAGGGATCGCGTTAGCCATTGCTGCCCGTCAAATGGGCTATCGATGCATCATGTGCGTACCCACAAAATATTCACGTGAAAAAATGATGTTGATGAAAGCTCTAGGAGCCGAGTTAGTTCTTATACCCAAAGAAGAAGGGATGAAGGGCGCAATTGCAAAATGTGCTGAGCTATCAAAAAGTATTCCTAATTCCTACGTCCCACAACAGTTTGAGAATTCACATAATCCCGAGGCGCACGAACAAACAACGGGTCCAGAAATCTGGGAACAAATGGAAGAGCATGTCGATGGTTTAGTTTTTGGTGCTGGATCGGGAGGTACATTTACTGGCGTAGCGAAATATATTAAAAATAAAAATCCTAAGTGTCATGCCGTGATCGTACAACCCCAAGGTTCAGTTTATTGCGGCGCTCCTTTGGGAGAGTGGAAAGTTGAAGGAGTAGGCAATAGTTTCATGCCTGGAAATCTTGATATGTCATTGTGTGATGAAATCATCGACGTACCTGATACCGACAGCTTTAGAACAGTCCGAGAATTGATACTAAAGGAAAGTTGTCTAGTGGGAGGCTCAAGTGGTGCCAATGCTTTTGCTGCCCTCCAGTTAGCTGAAAGATTAGGCCCCGAAGCCCGTATCGTAACGCTTTTTTGTGACGGAGCAGAACGCTACATGAGTAAACAGCCGGTCGCTGAATTGGATCTTCCATGACCTGGAATCTAGAAGAACAACTTTTGGCATTGGGTGCTGTTAAATTGAATCCACTTAATCCCTTTCAGTGGTCAAGCGGACTCAAAGCGCCGATTTATTGCGATCACCGGAATCTTCTGGGTTACCCAGAATCTCGAAATCAGATTGCTCTTGGATTAGGGCACCTGGCTTCGCAATTCAACCCATCCCTGATTGCAGGAACCTCAACAGCAGGAATCCCCTGGGGCGTATTAGTTGCTCACCAGTTATCTTTACCCTTTGTTTATGTCCGCCCGGAGCCCAAATCTCACGGATTAGGTCGTCAAGTTGAGGGCATATCCTGTAAAGAACAAAACATCGTTCTTATTGAAGATCTAGTTTCTACAGGAGGTTCATCTTTGCGATGCGTGGAAGCACTTCGACGCGAGGGCGGTCAGGTCCTTTCTGTTGTAGCAATTTTTAATTATGGGCTCCCTGCATCTCAGATGGCTTTTGAAAATGAAAAAGTTATTCTTAAGACATTGGGAAACCTTGAAAATCTTTTGAAAAAAGCCATGGGCACTTTTTCTCCGGAGGCCTTAGCGAGTTTACAATCATGGCAGCAAGATCCTCAGGCCTGGTCAGCAAGGCAGGGTTAAGACGTCTATCTAACAGTTGTTTTCTGGGCGAATATTTTTTCTAGGTAGATAAGCGCATGAGCCCTTAACATTAAATAGTCTCCTTTTAAGGCCCTAAATTATGAAGATCTATACCCGACATGGCGATAATGGCAGCACTGATCTTTTTGGAGGAGTGCGCGTTACCAAAAGCCACCCTCGCTTGATGGCCTATGGAACTTTGGATGAACTAAATAGTTCACTGGGCGTTCTGCGTCTTTATACACAGGATGTGGTAGTTACCGGAACCAATCTCCAGAGAGTTCAGGATGACCTGTTTATATTGGGTGCCCTACTCGCAACCCCCGAAGAAAAAAAAGATTTACTTGAAAATAAGATGAAAAAAACTACATGGATGATTTCGGATATAGAGCAAGACATCGATCGACTTACGGAAATAGCTGGGCCTATGACCGCATTTGTTCTTCCTGGTGGTTCACCCGGAGCTGCATTTGCTCATGTAGCAAGAACTGTATGTCGTCGAGCTGAACGGCAAGTTGTTTTACTTAGTCATGGAGAAATCATCGACCCCCATGTCGTCGAATATTTAAATCGTCTCGGCGATTGGCTCTTTGCTGTTGCACGGGCCGAAAACGCAGCTGCCGGAATCGCTGATATTGAGTGGCGCCCAAAGTAGAATTCATCTTTTATTTAGCGAGACCTGTTTTATCATCTCCTCCAAGGCCACCAAGTTTAGAGAGTTGGTTTTCTGACTGACGCGTAAGTCGTTGCATTAAGGACACTCCTTCGCCCAAATTGAGACGTTCGAAATGATATTTGCAATGAGTGAGTGTCCGGAGAATACTTGGAGCGAATTGATTTTTTTTACGATGCAAGAACTGATAGCCAAAAGTCCCTAGTGCTTTGAAATTTCGTTGAATACCACTTAGAGTGAGTTCTTCCCAAAGATCTTGTTGACTCCAACCCAATTCATCTTGAGTTTTTTGGAGGATAACCCTTCGGGATTCCTTGGACCAATCCCAATACCCATCGAAAACAATACTGGCAAGATCATAGGTCGCTGCTCCCCGTCGAGCATCCTGAAAATCAATACAAACTAAACGATCTCCACGAACCATCAGGTTTCGTACGTGAAAGTCTCGATGGACAAAAAAACGGGCTCTTTGCGAAAGGCTTTGATGAACATCATCTAAAATTCTATCTAGCCATTTAGGAATTTCAGCTTGCAAAAACTCGTGAAAAAAATGTTTTTTACAATAGATCCATTCATATTCGAACTTAGTTATATCGAAGCTACGATTCATAAAAAACACACCCTCAGGGGCCCCCTCGGTCAAAATCCCTAGAAAATTCTTATTCATCGATGCAATCTGGTGAGCCCATTTAATTTCTTCCTCAGGGTGTTCCATGAGCCGCTGCTCTAGAGTGGTATCCCCAAGATCTTCGAGCAGCAAAATTCCTTGCTCTGGATCATCTTGAAGAATAGTGGGGACTAAAACAACGGGATCGAGATACTGTTGTAGAATTTTAAAATCATTGTATGCATGTGGGGCTTTGCCCCCAGGTCCCAAGGGATAAATCACCACAATGGCTGTGCCTAGAGAAGCATGTTCAACGCGAAAATAACGCCGCGCTCCTGCATCTCCACCCAAACGTTGCGGGGACTTGAGATGCCATTGATCTAAGGCTTGTAATAATCGAGGATCCATAGACTACAGATTAATCCTGACTTGACGATCACCATCCTTAAACCATAAAGCTAGGCGATCTTGGTGGCCTTTTGGGGGGGCTGCGTCGGGTCCGAAGATACATTTTTCAAAGTTGCCATCAATCTGAGCCGAAGGATGGACATAGTTAGAAAAAGATCTGCCTTCGTTATCAGGAGCCCAGAATGAAGCAGCCTCAATAAGGGCTTGGGGACTGCCAATTTCCGACCATATAAAGGGGGGAATAACTAAACCTCGATGATTAAGACGATGAAGAATATTGCTCAACTGTAGAGGCTCCTTCGGAATAAAGTCTGCTATTCGTGGAGACCAAATGGAAGCTCCTACAAAATGATATGGACCTCGACCACTTTCCCCTACTGGCAGGATGCAACCATTTTCGTCCATCCATACTTGTGTCCATGGGCCCCCAGGATGAGGAATAAGTAACCACGTTAAATCTGCCTTCAAAGAAAGATGATGTGATCTGAGTTGTTGAAAAGGAATATGCCGGGCTACTGAATCAGCATTCCAAACCATAAGAGCTTCTTGGACACGTGGAGCCACTGACAGAAACCAGCCAGCTGAACCCAGAAGTCTGGGTTCATAAATTAATTCACTCTTAGGATGGATATTTTTTAAACTCTCTGACCGAAAATGGGTATTCGCAGCTAAGTGGCGACACCCTTCGCTAGATAAAAGATCGAATCCCCACTGGAGCAGGGTTTTGTGTTTTAGGGTCCAAGCAGGTTTAGGAAGTACCTGTGAAAGTACCCCCATCCTGGTTCCCAAACCAGCCGCTAAACAAAAACCATCTAAGGGCAACATTACATCATTCCCATCTGCACGCAATGAGTACGTTATTTATTTTGGCAAATTTTAAAGCTTCCAAACTAGCGACGCGGAACTGCTACAGAAAAACGTTGGCCTGTCCTTGGGTCTGTTACATAAACAAGTAGGACTTTTGGATTTTTCTGTAATTGATTTTGAAAATCAGTTATATTTTTAATCGCATTTCGTCCAACATCGGTAATCACTAAGCCAGGATTTAATAATTCACTGGCTTCCGACCTGGCGACGACAGAGGTTACAACGACTCCTTGAAGATCCTCAGCGATACGATATTTAGCACGAAGAGCAGGCGATAAACTATCTACCATAAAGCCCCAATTTTTTTCACTATCCATAGTGCTCTTATTTCGAAGATCGGTGGAATCTTCATTAGGCGAAGGGTTCGGAATATTTTGCGACATGAGGTTACGGTCACCTAAAGTGACTTTTATCATCATTTTTTTCCCATCTCGGATTATATCTAGTTCAACGGATTCACCCGCACTCCGAGAGGAAACTATAGCAATTAACTCATCAGGAGTTTTGACTGCTTGACGATCAATATGCGTAATGATATCTAAGCGCTGAAGTCCTGCATTTGATGCTGCTCGACCTTTTTCGACTGAACCTACTACGACACCCTCAGCAACTCCCAAGGCTTCTTGATAATTACTATCGAGAAGAATTGGACTGATACCCAGAAAACCACGACTCACTGGTTTACCAGATCGAAGTACCTTGAGTATTTTACTGACGCTATTAGATGGAACAGCAAATCCAATATTTTGACCTTGGGCTGAGATAGCTGTATTTATTCCAATCACTTCACCCTGAAGATTAATAAGGGGACCACCTGAATTACCACGATTGATAGCTGCATCTGTTTGCAGAAAAGATGAGATACCTGTATCAAGTTTTCGGCCGCGTGCACTGAGTATTCCCTGCGTTACCGTATGGTCAAGTCCAAAAGGGTTTCCAATAGCTACGACCCACTGACCAATTCGAATAGCATCAGAATCTCCAAGCTTCGCGTACGGAAGATTTTTTGTTTCAATTTTAATGAGTGCAATATCGAGTTCTTGATCTCGACCCAATATTTTCCCCTTATATTTTTTTCCATTTGTGAGTGTGACCTCGACTTCAGATTTCCCCGAGGAACCGCGATAGCCCTCGATGACGTGATTATTAGTAATAATTTCTCCATCAGACGAAATAATGACGCCTGAACCACCTGACACAGCTTTCTCTTCATTGTCGGGCCTGGGGTTACGCCGATTGTAATTGGGGCCCATAAAAAACTCAAAAAGATCTCCACTGAACATATCGGGTTGTCTTGATTGGACATAAGAAGTAGTTTGAATCGAGACCACAGTAGGGACTAATTTGTCGGCAATATCTGCGATTGAAGGCAAGGTATCTTTTTGCGAACCCTCAACTAGTTGTAATCCCCTAGTGGTTTTTGCATCCTGAGAAATCAAAATAGAAGATATACCAAATATCGTTACTAATACCCCAAGAGCGAATGAAGGTAAATATTTTCTGAGATGCTGTAGCCTGTTACCTTTGATGTCTAAGTTCATGTTGTATCTCCCATAAATTATGTATGCTTTAGAGTCACATTATTTTTCTTAGTTTAAAGTAAATCTCGACCTTTTTTTTATCGTACCCTCATCTGGGATTAACGAAGGGGGAATGGATATATCTTTGGGATGATAAGGATAGGCTTTATGGATGACCTACGATAAACTTACTTCTTATGGCGGCTGTCGCCTAGTGGTTAAGGCACCAGATTGTGATTCTGGGTACCGTGGGTTCAAATCCCATCAGCCGCCCCAATATTTACTTCTGCTGAAGATGTCGGGCTAATATAATCTTTAGGTCTTGGATATTGTCCCTTTGGAGAGTGTCGCTGCACACCCGCGCTTCGTGAAAAGAGAAAGTACTCCGATGCATGGGGCCGCGCAGCAAAAGAGGCTCATATATTTAAACCCCACTCATTATCTATAAGATTGCACCACTAAACTCTTTCAAGTCGGATCGGTTAAAATAGAAGATGGATAAGGTCCCGTAGCTCAGATGGATAGAGCTCGAGATTTCTAATCTCGCGGTCACAAGTTCGAATCTTGTCGGGGCCACCATATTGAACTTGACGATGCCTAGCCATCGACAGTGTGGTTTTTCTCACAAATATCCATTAAAACAGAAAGCACCCCCCGGAAACCTTATATGGAAATTGCTATACTTTTTTCACTAATTTGTTTCAATGGTCTTTTTGCCATGTCTGAAATCGCTCTTATCACTGCCAGAAAAGCTAAGCTTCAAAAACTGATCGATGAAGGCGACAGTGGAGCCGCTGCGGCCGTTAAGCTTGGCGAGGATCCCACCAAATTCCTATCTACTATTCAAATTGGTATCACATCCATCGGTGTACTCAACGGTATTGTTGGTGAAGCGGCCTTTGCTGAGCCTTTGTCGACCTGGCTTGCATCATTGGGTGTGTCCGCCCCCATCAGCAATTATGTGGCTACAGGTATCGTGGTAGTCGTAATCACGTATTTCACAATCGTGATCGGCGAACTGGTACCTAAACGAATTGGTCAGTCATACCCAGAAATCTTTGCGCGCTTGGTGGCTCGGCCTATCAACCTACTGGCCATGATCACAAAGCCTTTTGTGCTTCTACTCTCAGCCTCTACTAGAACCCTGCTCCGTCTCATGGGGGTCAAAGAAACCAAGGGTACACCGGTCACTGAAGAAGAAATCCACGCCATGCTCGTGGAGGGTACTTCAGCAGGTGTGATTGAATCCCACGAGCACACTATGGTGCGCAACGTGTTCCGTCTGGATGACCGGCAAATCGGATCCTTGATGGTTCCCAGAGCAGACGTGGTGTGTCTCGACCTGGATGCCACTTTTGAAGAGTGCATCCAAATCATTGAGGAGTCAGATCACTCCTGTTTTCCAGTTGTGCAGGGTGGCATTGAGAATATTGTGGGTTTCATCAATGCTCGTCAATGGTTTGCCAAGGCATTTAAAACTAATATTTACTCACTGCGCAGTCAACCCCTACAAACACCCTTGTATGTACCAGAAACCATCACAGGCATGGAACTACTAGACAACTTCAGGTTATCCGATGTTCATATGGCATTTGTGGTCGATGAGTATGGCGAGGTTCAAGGCATCATCACTTTACAGGATTTGATCGAAGCGATTACTGGAGAGTTCCAGCCACGTGACCCTGAGACATCTTGGGCGGTGCAAAGAGATGACGGCAGTTGGTTGTTGGACGGGCATATTCCCGTACCGGAACTAAAGGATCGCCTCAATCTTGTTGCGGTTCCTGAAGAGGAATTCGGCCGTTACCACACACTTAGCGGCATGATCATGTTGTTGACAGGCGCTTTACCCAAAGTGACCGATGTGGTGGATTGGGAGAACTGGCGCCTAGAGATCGTCGACATGGATGGCCGTACGATCGACAAAGTCTTGGCTACGGTTAAAAATAAAGTGTCAAATCCGTCTAGCAATTCTGATAAAGAAAGGCCAATATAAAAACGATAGACTAACCCCCCAGCTTTGAAAAGTAGTTGCGGGCTCGGTTTCACTCTGCACCAGCACTTCTTCTTGATACACTAGTTTTTTACCCGGGAGTAGCGCAGCCTGGTCGCGCATCTGCTTTG
>SXYX01000003.1 GCA_005788175.1 Acidobacteriota bacterium | reverse complement strand
TATCCTTTGCGGAGCCTTCACTTGGGCTCTACGTTATTTAGCCTTATCCTGAGCCTAGCCCTCTTTCACTGCCCTCTTTTTTGTTCACTGGACAACCTATGATTAACCGACTGATTCATACAGTTTGGGAACCCGTAGAAATTCTCGCTTCCTCCCTTCGCTCTCGGCGTTGGCTAGATATTCTTTTGCTTTTAGGTATCTTCGGATTCCTCTTTGGATTCCTTCAAGTGGGTCAAGAGTGGACGGCGTTTATGCGACCCCGTCTTGAGATTGATTTATCTCCTTGGTCCCTTCCTCGCTACACCTTTTACACCATGACGCGAGGTCTGGTTGCCTATCTTCTCTCTTTAGGTTTTACATTTGTGTATGCTTATTGGGTTGCAAAAGATCATCGGTCTGAAAAATTTCTTATCCCTCTTCTCGATATTTTACAAAGTATTCCCACGCTTGCATTTCTGTTGCCTCTTCTTATAGCTTTCGTTCAGATTTTTCCTAACAACAATATTGGGTTGGAATTAACAGCGATCATTACGATTTTTACCTCGCAAGTATGGAATATGACCTTTGATTTGTACTATTCTCTTAAGACGGTTCCTCAAGATTTGAATGAAGTGGGTCGAATATATCGATTTAATTGGTATCAACGATTCAAATGGATCGAACTCCCCTATGGAGCTACGGGTCTTGCGTGGAATTCAATGCTCTCCATGGCAGGAGGGTGGTTTTTTCTCATGGTTATCGAGACCATCCGATTAGGCGATAACGATTACCGTCTTCCAGGTTTAGGATCCTACATGGTTGCGGCCGTTGAACAAGGTAATCGTCCTGCTATCATTCTTGGTTTACTCGCAACTATCGTAATGATCATCATCATTGACCAAATTATATGGCGCCCCATTGTTGTTTGGACACAACGCTTTGATAATGACGCCTCATCGAACGGATCTCTTCAACAGCATTGGTTTCTAAAAATTCTCCAAGAATCGACTTTACTTCGCCAATTTCAACAATGGCGTAAAGAAGTGTCTTTACGTCGACTCTTGAATCCGTCGACCAACACGCCCAATACAATTCGCTTCGAAAAGTTCATGAGATTTGTAGAACAAGTAGGTCCTAGAGTAAGCTTCTTCTTTTTACTAGCTGTCCTCATCACGATAGGTATCGGAAGTATCAAAATTTTTAGACTTCTTGCCCCTCTCACCTCTCAAGACTGGCTTCTGCTTATCAAAGCGGACACCATGACGCTAGGCCGTGTCATTATTTCAACCATTCTAGGGCTTCTTTGGGCTCTACCGGTAGGATTGGCGATTGGGCTCTCGCCTCGAACACTCAAGATCTTCCAACCGGTTGTCCAGGTCGTCGCTTCCTTCCCTTCATCCATGTTATTTCCCATCATGATTGCTTTATTTGCTTATTTAGAAATAAGCTTGGCGATTGGCAGTGTCCTATTAATGCTTTTGGCCACTCAGTGGTACATCCTATTTAATGTTATTGCTGGGGCCTCGATGATTCCTTCTGAGCTTCGTGAAGCTTCGGCGGCATTCAATATGGGTCGGTGGCAAACGTTCAAGAGTCTTTATTTGCCTGCGGTCCTTCCCCATCTTGTTACGGGTTGTTTGACAGCTGCAGGGGCAGCCTGGAACGCTAGTATCGTTTGCGAATACGTGACGCTTCAAAATCAAACTTTTTCAACGTTCGGTCTCGGCTCGGTCCTCAGTATGGCCGGTGCAAGTGGGAATAGTTCACAGCTAGCAGCCGCAACCTTAGTTTTAGCAACAACCGTGGTGCTATTTAATCGGGTAGTTTGGAAGCGTCTCTATGAATTAGCCGAAACCCGCTACTCCTTGATAAAGTGAGTTGATGATGAATAAAATTATTTGTGAATACCGAGGCATTCAAAAATCATTCCAACGCGGAGAGGGTAAATCTTTACGCGTGATTGAAGATTTCAATCTTAAGATTTATGAAAATGAAGTAGTCGCTCTCATTGGACCCTCTGGTTGCGGTAAATCTACCCTTATTCGTATCGGTGCGGGCCTTCTCGATACAGATAAAGGTGAAGTGCAATATCGTGATGCACCTCTGCGTGGTTTGAATCCGGGTGTGGCAGTAGTTTTTCAATCGTTTGCGCTCTACCCTTGGATGAGTGTTGAGGGCAATGTTCGCGTGGTGTTGTCTGCCCTAGGCCTCACTGACGACCAAGTGAAAGAAAAAGCCTCGCGAGCTATTCAAATGGTCGGGCTCGAGGGGTTTGAAGAAGCTTTTCCCCGGGAATTATCGGGGGGTATGAAGCAACGTGTTGGGATGGCTCGTGCACTGGCGGTAAATCCTGAAATTTTACTCATGGACGAGCCCTTTTCGCATGTCGATTCTCTAACAGCCGAAGCGCTTCGCGCTGAACTCCTTGATATTTGGAGAGATCGTGAACGTAATCCTTCTTCTATTCTCATGGTGAGCCACGATATTAAAGAAGTCGCCTTCATGGCTGACCGCATCGTTGTTCTTACTGCTAATCCAGGTCGTATTCGAACCATTGTCGATAATCCCTTGCCCCGACCTCGCGATACACGAACGTCAGCCTTCAACCGACTTGTGGATCAGTTACACGACATTATTACCAGCGTAGAATTACCCGATGAAGAGGTAACTACCGCCGTCCAATTACCTAATGATATTGTTGAACCTCTTCCTAGATCTCAAAGTAACGATGTCCTAGGACTCCTTGAATATTTGGATACTCAAGGGGGAACCTGTGAACTCTTCCAGGTGGTGGCTAATACCCATGTTCCTTTCGAAGAAGTTCTTTCATCTGTTAAAGGGGCAGAAATGATGGACCTAGTCGATACGCCCAAGCGCCAAGTTGTCCTTTCGCCACTAGGAAAAAAGTTTATTAATGCTTCCATGGATGATCGAAAAGATATTTGGCGAGCCCAATTGCTTGAACTGAAGTTATTCCGCGTGGTTCAAGACATGATCAACATGCATGATGGCGAATTAAGTCGCGAAGATCTCATCTTAGAGATTCAGCAGCGTCTGCCTATGGAAAATCCAGAACAAACTTTTGACACAATTGTTACCTGGGGTCGCTTCGGAGAACTCTTTGCTTATCGTGAGGACCGTGGTGTTCTTACTCACGAGTAGAAACCGGATCAGTTTTTTGATCCGTACGAGATCCGAGAAAAATACCTAGGAGAATAAAAAATGCACCTAGGGCATGAATCGGTTTAAGATTTTCTGCGAGTAACCACCAACCAATCACGATCGTCGCTATGGGTTGTACTAAAAGTCCAATAGAAGATAGCGTTGGTTTGATATAGCCCATACCCCAACTTATGGCCCACCATCCGAAAAATTGAACAACGATACCGAGGCCTAAAAGAGATTTCCATGCATGAGGCGTGAAGGTCGTGAAGGATTCTCCTAAAAATAATCCGATGGACCCGAAGACCACCATGGAACTTATGGAGACATTAAAGAGTGCTCGTCGAGCCGAAAGATATTTTCTCGCTTGATTCATACTAAGCATAAAGAGAGCATAAAATATTGAAGCGATACTCGCTAAAATTTCACCGTAGCCTAAACCAAATCGCGCACCTTTTGAGATAGCCAATAAAGCAGCTCCCATGAAAGCGAAAAGGATTCCAAAAAAAGCTAATGTATGAGGACGTTTACCTTTAAAGAAAAATTCAATCAGCATAATCCAGCAAGGGGCGAGACCAATGAGAAGCGTTGCGTTGGCTGCAGTCGTATAGTGTAAAGATAAATGCCAAATAGACAGATCAATGGCAAAAATAACTCCGGCAAGCCAAGCCCACCAGTATGAGACCCTCACCCGAGGGTGCGGATCCTTGATGGCTAATAGATATATAAAGGGGAGTGCAAAAAGCATACGAAAAAATCCAACGCCCAAATCGCCGGCTCCACCCTGTTGTGCCCATTTGGTAAAGATTCCTGAGAATCCAAGTAAAAGACCGCCGAGCAGGATGCCATTCAGACCGTAAATAGAAGATTTATCTTGGGTCATTATTGATCTGCCCATCGTTCGATTTGATCCCACAGATCCTCATCGTCTGAAGGGCCGTTTAAGATTACAGCAAACACACGAATATCCCCATTTTTTAACTGAAGATAACCTGTGAGACTGCGTGTGTTATTGAGGTAGCCGCTCTTAACTCGCAATCTGCGCGCCAGCTCCGGATCTTTTCGGCGAAGTTTAAAGGGCTCACCCCCTTCAATTTTTAAACTTGAAATATATTCGGGTCCCACCTCAAAGTCAAACCAAGCTGTTCTTAAAATAGTCCCTAGGGTCTTTGCGGAGAGTCGATTGTTTTTACTAAGGCCTGATCCGTCAGCAATAGAAATCTGACTGGGCAGTAATTTAAGTTGTGTACTATAAAAACTTTGTATTTTTTTGATTCCGGCAGGCCACTGGCCATCACCCCAGCGCTTGACAAGCATCTCAATCATAAAATTATTAGAAAATTTATTGATACTTGCAACAAGTTCCCGTAGGGGAGGAGAAGTAAGCGTCAAAAGTTTTCGTGTAGGAGATTTAGCTCGTGAATCATCTAAAATATCGATTCCATTATCCTTAAAAATCTTTGTCAGCGTGAGGCGGGCCAATTTATTCGCATCCGTAACTAATCGACTGCCCTCGCGATTGAAATTAACCGAAAAAGGTTGTATCACAGGCATGGTATCGCGACTCGTTCCAGCCCAATCAGGATTGTATTTTTGAGAATCAAAAGCGGTTTGATCAAAAACAAGAGATCCACGAATTCGTCGAATGCCTTTTTCTTTAAGCTCTTGAACCATCATCCACAGGCGCTCACTCACAAGAAAAGGATCTCCACTCCCTACAAAAACTAAATCACTATTGACTGTGAAATCACCATCAAAGTCACCTAGAATCTCCGTCTCAATGGTTGCTTCAGGTTTCAAAGATTTCAATAGCGCATAAGTTGCAACCGCTTTTGTTGTACTTGCCGGAATAAGAGGTCGGGTTTCCTGATGGCCTTCCAAAAAAGTCCCCGTTTGAATATCCCAAATACCCGCAGACACCCGAACGCCCTTATCTTCTAGGCGAGTGGCCCAACTATTAAGACCAGAATTTATTGTCTCAGGTATTTGGGCTCCTAAAGAGACCGAAAGGCATAGAAGAATGACTACAAGACGAAATAGGTATTTCATTTATGTCGCTCCCCTGACAACCTTCATTATGAATCAATAAACTCTCTATTAATTCAACCTGAATATGTAATATATAATTTAAGAATAAGGTTGTTTTCCTTAGGAGTAGTTTTCCGCAAGACTTATCGCTTAATAAGGGGTGTAGTATATGAAACACATCTTGATCGCTAGTTTGATTGTGTGTCTAGGATGCCAAAAGGTTGATATTCGTCAAAATAAAGGTAATTTAACCCTGGGCGCCGTGCAAATAAAAATTGAAAATACTGTAACAACAAAAGCTCAAATATTAGAGTGGTTTGGATCTCCTAATGTGGCCACCAAAGATAAAGATGGTGAGGTATGGAATTACACGCGACAGGGTTCATCTACTCAAATAGCTACTTCTAGTGTTGGCGCATGGTTATTAATTGGATCTGGGTACTCAAATAACTCATCTGGGAAAACTTCAAGCTACTCCTTTGATCTTTTTATAAGGTTTGACAATAAGGATATTGTCATTGATAACCGCGTTATACAAACAGCTTTCTAAATTTTGATAGGGGGTTTTTATGGTCCATAAGATAATCCTATCTTTTTTATTACTCACGCTAGTGTCATGTATCCCACCGGATATCTCTCCCGAGGAGAGGTTGGCATTGAAGCAAGCTCAAACTAGGCAGTATGAAGTGAGTTATGCCATTGCTTGGCAAGCCACAATTGGATTCCTTCAAGACAATTACTACGATTTAAGCCAAGCGAATAAAGAAAGCCTTGTTATCACCGCCTCAAAAAAGGTATCAGGCCGTGACAATATGGAGGAATTGCCAATCGCTATCCTAAAAAAGAATTCAATATTTGATTTCCGAAAAAATTCAATTGTTACACTGACTATTTTTTTCGACCAAATTGATGAGACTAATATCACAATACGTGTGAATGCCAATGCAAGCTGGGAGGATGGAGCAACGGCTGTATATCAATTAGGTAGTATCACGCTTGCTGATACTCCGAAATTGACAACGGAAAATGTTATCGAGTTAGCGGCGTATAAAGCTTTTCACGATAATTTAGGTCGCGAGATACAACGAAGATGGGTTGCAGAAAAAATGCGTACTGATTCAAAAAAGAATTGATCACATAAGATTATTTATTGATTTTAGATTAAAAATAGAATCGAACTAGGTATCAATTAATCTATTTGGATTCATAAGGAACTGAGGTTTTAGGAAAGGAGCATTTTTTTTCAGCTGCTATCACCTGCAGGGCATCATATTCTCCCTTAAGCCTAGCTAATTGAGCTTCCTTTTCGTCGTCTCCTCCTAAAGCAAACAACATGGGTCCCAAAATAATTACTCCTGCAGCAGTTAACCATTTGTCATTTCTAGATGCTTTATTAAGTTGACCAATAAGTTCACCTACTTTTTGACTAACTCTAATTAATGCTCCTTGAAGATGTTCACAGTCATAATTATGATATTGAATTGGATCTATATATGTAGCACTTATACGATCTCCGGACTTTGTACAACCTATTAGTAAAAAGATTGGAATTAAAATAGCCGTAATAAAAATCTTTTTTTTCATGGCATTCTGCAGACGCGTGAAGTTATTACAACCAACATTTGATCAAATATATACAAATCATGTAAGTAATAGTTCATCTAACTTCAGGAACTGCGGGACTTATATAATTAGGTATGGCCGTGAAGGTCCAGTCGCTAATCAGTGATTTTTTTTGATAGATCAATATGCTATCTCTCTCTGAGCGACTTCGGACTCCCATAATCGGTAATCCCTCTGTATTCCCACTTGGGCCCGGCTGAACGGCATAAATATATTGCCAGGAACCGTCATCAGACATGGGGTCTGTATAAATCTGACGGAGTAGTCGTGGTTTAGTTTTCATCAATTCTTCAAGCTGGTTGGGGTATTTACCCATACGGAGATTGTAGAGGCGAAGCGCATTTGCGATTGCTTCACCCCTAAAGATTAAATTCATTTCTTGTTCACGCTGAACTTCGGTGGCGACCTTAGGTATCGCGATCATTAAAACAATTCCCATGACCGTTGTCATAGCCAAGGCGAGTGCCATGGTGAAGCCGCGTTCATTTTTTTTGTATCCTAAACTCATTTGATTACCGGTATCACGATTATAAGATATAGCTATCTTTTAGGATCTAGGGATAAGCGCCCTAAAGCGATCTCGTTGCTTCTCGAGACTCTCAACAAGGGCGAATTGTGTGCGTCCGCGGTCTAAATTCTGGCCTGAACGTTGGGTTCTAAAGTAGGTATCTCCACAAAGATGATCCGTAAGAAATCGAAGACCACACTCAAAGCTTAATAATTGGCCAGAGCTAAATAGGTGTTCTCTTTCTATAGGGAGAAGTGTCCCCGCCGTCCCTTTTAGATAACCCAGAACTAAAGCCTCGAAGACATCTGCTCGAGCTATCACTTGTTGGGGATCTGGGCAGTCCTCAGCTACAGGGTTGCAGGCTGAGCGAACCATATCGCCAAAATCATAGAGCGAAAGACCTGGCATGACTGTATCCAAGTCTAAGACACAGAGTCCTTGTCCACTTTCGGCATCGAGTAAAACGTTATTGAGTTTCGTATCGTTATGAATAATACGCTCAGGGATATCTCCGGAGGCCTTGAGATCAATCAAACTATGCGCAAGAGGTTCGTGACGAAGTGCAAAATCAATCTCGGGCGCTATTTCAGAGGCACGACCCAGGGGATCTGCTTTCACTGCTGCTTGAAAGGCTTGAAAGCGTTTTACCGTATGGTGGTAATCGGGCATAGTTTCAATCAGGGCAGGTCCGTCGTAATCAAGGAGAAGTTGCTGAAAAGACCCAAAGGTGAGCGCAGCCTCGAAAGCCTGTTGGGGCGTTTCTAAAATATCAAAGGTCTTGGCATTATCAATGAACAAGTAGGCTCGCCAATAACCGAATGTATCGTCATGGGCTAGAACGCCTCCGTCTCGGGTAGGAATGAGGGTGAGGACTCGCCGCTCAAGATCTACCGAAGAAAGATAACTAAGTTTTTTTCTTAGGTGCTGAGTGACATGCTGTATATTTTCCATTACGGCATGGGGATCAAAAATGGATGTATTAAGATGTTGCATGAGATAGCGACGGTGAGTGTTCCCATCGAATGAAGTCACCAAGAACGTTTCATTGATATGGCCTGAACCATAAGGCCGAGCAGAAACATAAGTCCCTCTCATGGCAAATCGCTTAAAAATATGAGGAATTAATGTTAGTACATCATTCATGAGGTAACTCAAGTGAGTTAGGATAAACACCCCGTTCGATTAATGCACGGATTTTTGTAATTGCGACAGGTTTGTCCTCGCGATAAGTCACTCCAAACCAAGCATCCTCACTCTTAAGAACTTGCACGCGAGCCGATCCGGCTTGAACTCTCTCGGCGACGTGTGCAGGCAAGGAATATTCGGATTGAGGATCTTGTCCTTGTTTTTTGAGAAAATTAATAAATCCCTCTTGCAAAGTATTCATGATATCGGCTTGAAAGCCCCAAAAATTCATCGAAACTAACTCTTGGCCACTCAGGGTTTGTTCTGGGGCTAATTGTGTTGAATGAATGGTATTCCTTTCTCTCCTTAAATCTAAATGCTCCTGCATGTTGATTAGTGATCCACCCTCGTCAATCTTGCAAATGCTACGGGAGACACTCCCATATTCAGATAAGGTAGTTTCTAACGGATAAGCCACCATGGCGAAGCGTGAGGGGGAACCCTGAGGGGCTTCATCAAGCCAGCGCGAGAGTATTCGAAAAGCCGAGGGGCCATAAAAATCATCCGCATTCATCACGATGAAGGGTCCCTTGATCAAAGGAGCTGCTGCGAGTACGGCATGGCCTGTTCCCCAGGGCTTCGTTCGTGGAGAAAAATTCCCCGTGGCTTGAGGTGTGCCTTTGAGGCGCTGAAAAACAAAATCGAGTGTGAATTTCTCAAACCAGTGACGAGGTAATTGTTCTCTAAATTCCTTTTCGATTTCCGGACGAATGACCAATAGCACATGACGAATACCTGACCGATACGCGTCGTAAAGCGCAAAGTCCATCAAGGTTTCCCCATTGGGTCCCAGCGCTTCTAATTGCTTGAGTCCGCCGAAACGGCTACCTTTTCCGGCCGCCATGATGACTAAGGCTGGTTTCAAGGTACTAAACTCTGAAGACTTCGGATCTTCATGCTGTTTTGAAAACTCTCGATGGCATCACAAGCGGCCATGGCCGCATTCATATTCGTAAGCGCAGGTATTTTGAGACGGAGAGATTCTTTGCGAATCGCAGTCTCATCAAAAAAGGCTGTCCGACCTAATGGTGTATTGATCACCCATTGAATTTCTTGATTTTTTAAGAGATCGACAACATTGGGGCGGCCTTCATTCACCTTATAGACAGTTTGAACATCGAATCCGTGAGCGCGTAAAGCGACCGACGTTCCTTCCGTGGCACACATCGTAAAGCCAAGTTTAGTTATTCGCGTAGCGAGCTCTTTCAACCGAACTTTATCGTACTCATTCACTGACACAAAAACATTTCCTGATACCGGTAGAGGAATTCCAGCTGCCAAGAGAGCCTTGGCATAGGCTTCGCCGAAAGTATCTCCAATGCCCATCACCTCACCAGTACTTTTCATCTCAGGTCCCAAGATAGGATCTACCGTGGGGAACTTAGCGAAGGGAAAAACGACGCCCTTGACCGAGACAAGGCGCGGCTGGCCATCTTTAATACCTTGTTGCTTAAGGGTCTGGCCTAAACCAATGCGTGCGGCAACCCCTGCCCAGTCCACTCCGGTTGCTTTAGAGACGAAGGGCACGGTTCGAGAGGCTCTAGGATTTGCTTCTAAGCAGTAAGCAACACCGTCTTTGATCGCCCACTGTAAATTAATAAGTCCACGAACCCCTAATGTCAAAGCCAGTTGTTTGGATTGTTCACCCACGCGCTTCAACATCTCTGGATCAACGCCAAGAGCCGGTAAGACCGCATACGAATCACCTGAATGAATGCCCGCTTCTTCAATGTGGGCAAGCAGTCCAGCAATAGCCACATCGGTTCCATCACAAACCAAATCAATATCTAGTTCGTCCGCTCCATCGAGATAACGATCGATGAGAATGGGTTGATCCTCGGAGACTAAGACGGCTTCATGCATATATTTGACAAGGCCTTCTTGATCAAAGACCACAGCCATGGCTCTGCCACCCAGAACAAAGGAAGGTCGGACCATCACAGGGAACCCTAAATTTTCAACAATTTCTTTTGCTTGGTCTAAATTCGTTGCCATACCCCATTCTGCGGCTGGAATATTTAATTTTTTAAGCACATCACCAAAGCGTTCACGATCCTCAGCGTCCATAATCGCTTGGTGCGGTGTGCCTAGAAGCGTCACACCTGAACTGTGGAGTCGAGCGGCTAACTTGAGCGGCGTTTGTCCTCCAAATTGAGTGAATACGCCTAAAAGTTTTCCCCCTTGGGACTCCCGACGGATAATCGACTTCACGTGCTCGAAGGTCAGCGGTTCAAAATAAAGTCGATCGCTCGTATCGAAATCCGTAGAGACGGTTTCAGGGTTGCAATTAATTAGAATGGCTTCCACGCCACTCGCACGGATGGCTTCGACTGCCTGGACACAGCAACAATCAAACTCCACTCCCTGCCCAATTCGATTGGGTCCCGATCCAAGCACAATAGCTTTGGGACGATCGGTGGGCTCTGCATCGCTGTGATCTTCCCACGTTCCATATAAATAAGGTGTATCCGCTACAAACTCGCCGGCACAAGTATCCACACGATTATAGGACGGATGAATGCCGTAGTGATGACGTAATGCTTTAATTTCCTCTTCGCTACCCCCCGCAAACCGAGCAATTTGTTGATCGGAGAATCCTGCGCGCTTAGTCTCTTCTAAAAGTTCTTGGGGGATCAAATTAGCTGGATAACTTCGCAAGCGGCCTTCTAAAATGACAATGCCTTCAATTTCCTGAATGAACCAAGGTGTGATATGGGTGAGTCGATGAATTTCATCAATACTTTGTCCGATTTTGAGAGCTTGATAGATCCAAAAAAGTCGCTGAGGACCTGGAATAATGAGAAATTGTCTCACTTGAACGAGATCGAGTTTTCCATCAAGAGCTCCAGCGAGTCCTAGATAGCCTTCCTCGAGACTACGAACAGCTTTTTGGAGGGCTTCTTTAAAGGTTCGCCCTATCGCCATCACTTCCCCGACACTTTTCATCTGAGTGCCAAGTATTTTTTCAGCGGTGGGGAATTTTTCGAAGGTAAATCGTGGAATTTTAACAACAACATAATCTAGAACGGGTTCAAAGGCTGCTTTGGTTTTCTGTGTGATCACATTAGGTAATTCCCAAAGGCGATAGCCAAGAGCAAGTTTGGTTGCAACCCAAGCAATCGGAAACCCGGTTGCCTTAGAAGCCAGAGCTGAGCTACGGGACACACGCGGATTCATTTCGATGACGATCATGCGTCCGTCAACGGGATCAAGAGCGAATTGGATATTGGATCCCCCCGTTTCAACTCCTACTGCACGGATGATGGCCTTCGAGGCTTCGCGCATGCGTTGATAATCAGGATCGGTAAGTGTCAAAATAGGGGCCACTGTGATGGAATCGCCTGTGTGGACACCCATGGGATCGAAATTCTCAATACTACAAATGATTTCAACGTTGTCATCGAGATCTCGAACCACTTCGAGTTCAAATTCCTTCCATCCGAGGATACTTTCTTCGATGAGGACTTGGCTAATAGGAGAGAGATCAAGGCCTCGGGTGATGATGGTATTAAATTCATCCATGTTGTAAGCAATCCCGCCGCCACTACCTCCCAGAGTAAAGGCTGGTCGAAGGACGGCGGGAAACCCGGTCATCTTGAGGATCTCTTGGGCTTCCTCCATGGTGTGTGCGAAGCCGCCTTTGCAGGTTTCTAGGCCAATCTCATCCATTAATTTTTTAAATATCTGTCGATCTTCTCCACGCTCAATGGCTTCTGGCTGGGCCCCAATAAGTTTCGTTTTGTATTTCTGTAGAAGCCCTTGGTGATGCGCTTCCATGGCAAGATTAAGAGCCGTTTGTCCCCCTACGGTGGGAAGAACGGCATCGGGTTTTTCTTTTTCTAATATCTTTTCGAGTACCTGAAGCGTTAGGGGTTCAATATAAGTCGCATCGGCTCGATTAATGTCCGTCATGATCGACGCAGGATTAGAATTGAGCAACACGGTACGAATCCCTTCTTCACGAAGAGCTTTGAGAGCTTGGGTGCCTGAGTAATCAAACTCGCACGCTTGTCCAATTTGAATGGGGCCTGATCCAATCACAAGCACACAACGAAGGTCCGCGCGTTTAGGCATGGAAGTCCTCCATCATTTGCTTGAATTTACCGAACGAGTGTCGAGCGTCATGAGGACCGGGGGAGGCTTCCGGGTGATGTTGAATTGAGAAGATCGGCAAGGTCTTATGACGAAGGCCTTCAACCGTGTTGTCGCTTAAATGACGGTGAGTTATCTCGATTTCCGGAGGCAGACTCGTATCGTTCACCGCAAATCCATGATTTTGAGACGTAATTTCTATTTTTCCATTGGCAAGATCGATCACGGGTTGATTAGCTCCGCGGTGCCCAAACTTAAGTTTGAACGTTTTGCCACCAAAGGCGTGTCCAAGGAGCTGATGACCTAAACAAATCCCAAAAATAGGTTTTTGACCGATGCACTGCTCGACTTCTTTCATCATGCCGGACAAGGAAGCGGGATCGCCGGGTCCATTACTCAAAAATATTCCATGAAAGCGAGGGGCTGCGAGTTCTTTCGCAGGCGTATCCCAGGGAAAGACTTCGAGGGTTAGTCCTGAAGCATGCAGTTGATCGAGAATGCTTTGTTTGATACCGCCGTCTAAAACACTCACACGAAATTGCGCGTCGGAGTGAGTGATTTCATAGCGATCTCGACAACTGGCCTGACCACAGAGCGATTGACCCGTCATATCGGGAAGTTCCTTCGCTTTTTGGGTGCCGTGAGCGATATCGCCTTCGGATTCAAGCCAAATAAGGCCGGGCTGAGAGCCTTGATCGCGCAGATACTGGGTTAACGCACGGGTATCCACGTCGGTGATCACCGGAATATGAAAGGACCGGAGCCATGATTGTAGATCTTGTTCACTCTGCCCGTGGTCAGGGCGCAACGTCATGCGCCGACAGATGAATCCGGTCGCAGAAGGTTTGAGGCCTTGATTTAAATGCGTATGAATTCCATAAATACCTTGCTCCGGGAAAGTCATCGTGATCATCTGACCCCCGTATGAGGGATCCGTCAGAATTTCTTGGTAACCCATCATGGAGGTCGTGAAGACTACTTCACCCTGTCCACCAAATCCTAAGGGCGCCTGTCCTCGGAACAGGGTCCCGTCCTTAAGGATCAGGTGCGCCTTCATGAAAGTGTTTGCCCCAAAGAAATCCCCCTGAAACGGGGGAGATGAAACGGTCCTACAGGGACCTTATTGATTTTACAAGAAGCGTCGTAGCTTGCCATCTATAAATCTAGGCCCGCTAAAGCCATACTGAAAGTCATAGGTCTATATATAAGGATGTCACTCAAAATGACGGATGAAGACGATCTCTTTTTTATGCGCCTCGCTCTCGAGGAAGCTCGTCGCGCCGGCAGCTTAGGGGAAGTCCCCATTGGGGCCGTTGTCGTGAAAAACGGGCAGATCATTGGGCGGGGGTGTAACCGGGTCATCGATTCATCCGATCCAACAGCCCACGCCGAAATTGAAGCGCTCCGCGATGCTTGCCAAGATCAGGATAATTATCGTCTTCCTGAAGCCACACTCTATACCACGCTGGAACCTTGTCTCATGTGTTTTGGTAGCCTCATTCATGCTCGCGTCAGCCGAATTGTTTATGGAGCCGAGGATCCGAAGGGAGGCTATCGCCTTAATTTGAAAACTCCTCCCGTACTGAATCACCATCCCAAAATCAAATCAGGAGTCCTCGGAATCGAATGCTCAGGACTCCTGAGTGATTTCTTTAAAGAGCGGCGATAACTAACCTGATAAGTCCCAGCACCACGTTGACCCCCAAGGCTTCTCGGTTTTTTTAAGCACGAACTGCGTTGGAAGATAGACCGGAATTTTGACTTGATAAAATTCACCCCGATGAGGCACTTGGGTCCAGATCAAGTTCTTGATATCTGAAACCTTTTCGATTCTCAAGACTTCGGGTAAACGAGCTTCGGCCGGTTTCGGTCTCACAATACAACTTCCAAAAGGATAGCCATCTCGTGGGCCTGTTTAACCGGGTTCCTCTCTCGGACAAATAATTACTAAGTCGTCCCGGAGATTCACATTCCAAAGATGTCCTTTCCTGCGAAGAACAGGGCGATCGACTAACCGAAAGGGAAACGTTCCTGCCTCCATATCCCAATCAGAGCGCATCAGGGGTTTAAAATCTCTGACAAAAGTATCGAGATCAAGCAGTTTAATACCCATCCGACAGATTATTTCGGGAATACCCATTACTGAGCTCCTTTCGATGCATTCGTCTGAAGGAATTT